>PWMQ01000048.1 GCA_003558125.1 Natronospira sp.
GATGCCGGCCATGCCGAGCTCGCCGATCCGAATACTGCCTTCGATGTCATGACCACGGATGGCATCGGCGGGAATCTCGATGGCATCCAGGTCCAGGGGCTCGCCCTCCTCCGGCGGCGGCTCATCGGCATCCGGCTCGGTGTAGCGGTCCAGGTCGATGGCATCGATCTGGAAGGCGAAACGCAGGGCCGGCGGGTCCAGCACCGGCAGAACCAGTTCACCTTCGATCAGGGTCTCGTCCAACTGGATGTTGAGGTCGGCCAGACGCAGGCCCTCGCGGCCATGCTCAATGCCGGCGCGCAGGGCGAAATGCTCCAGCACATCCGGATCGCGGGTCTGGGGCAGCATGTCCGCCAGCCCGATGCGAGTCAGCAAGGCACGTGGGGAAAACTCGGACACGCTCAGACTCAGGGCGGCCTCCGGCGTTTCGCTCTGCAGGGCATCGACACTGCCATCGGCCTCGACGGTCAGTTCATCCAGGCGCAATTCGAAACCATCCAGGGTGAGCCGGTCGGCGGCGGTATCCAGGCCGCCGGCCAAGCGCCAGTTGACGGTCTCCACCCCGGAAAGATCCAGACCTTCGGGGCCATCCTGAATGAAGGGCATCAGGGCGCTGCCGGGGAAGTCCCCGGAAAAGAGTTCGAAACGGATCAGCGGATCGCTGTCGAGCTGCTCGATCTGCAGGCCCCCGGCGAAAGGCATGTCGGCAATGCGCCCGCTCATGTCTTCCATCACCAGCCGCTGGGCCTCGGGGTCCAGGCTCAGGCTGCGCCAGTCCAGACGCAGGGCCAGGGGCGAGACCGGCAGGGGCTCGCCTTCGGCGTCCAGGGCCATTTGCATGGCCTCGATGCGAATGGCGCCGTCACCGGCAAGATCGGCGATCAATCGGGCCTGGCCCTCGAAATGCCCGCTCAGGGCCGGTTCATTGAGGTCAAAATCCAGGGCGGTGCTGAAGGCCAGTGGCTCACCCAGGCGGATCTCGCCCAGGCTGAGAGACCAGTTGCTGATGCTGGCCCGCATGCCGGTACTTTGATCATTCCAGCTCAGGGCAGCATCGATCAGGCGCAGGCCACCGATGCGAATCCTTTCCAATTCGGCGAGATCGAATTCCGCCGCCTCCGGGGCTTCTTCCTCCACCGCCTCGGGATCCACGTCGGCGACCAGGTCATCCCAGTTGCTGACCCCCTCCTCGTTCAGGGCCAGGTTGAGGCGCAGGCCTTCGACGCGGATTTCGGCCACTTCGACCTGCCGCCGGAAGATCAGCGGCAACAGCCGCAGGCGGATGTCGGCGGCATCCAGGCTGAAGAAATCGCCCTCGAAACCCTCGGCATTGCCAAGGGCGATATGGCCGGTTTCGATGCCCAGCCAGGGGAAGAAGGACAGGGAAAGCTCGTCGTCGATATGGAGCTCGCGTCCGGTGGCATCCCGAACGGCATCCTGAATATCGTCGCGGTAATCGTTGGGGTCGATGACCATGGCGGCGATGACCGCGGCCACTACCAGTAGCACCAGCAGACCGCCCACGGTCGCACCCAGCCAGATGAGCCACTTCTTCATGCGACAAACCTCCCGTGTTGAGGAACCTCATGTTCCTGAGGGCTTACATGGTGGCGCAAACGGAAGGCGAGGGGAAGATGGAGCGGGTGATGGGAATCGAACCCACGTTCTCAGCTTGGGAAGCTGATGTTCTACCATTGAACTACACCCGCATCGTCGCCAGATTCTAACCCAGGTCGCCCGGCCAATCCATTCAAGGCAACCACTCCGGGAAATTCCCGCCCGGTGTTAGAATATCGCCTCCAATTCACCCCGCAGGACAAGCATGATGCGTGTTGAGATCAACGGCGAGGCCCAGGAGTTCGATCGGGAGATGACGGTTTCCGAACTGTTGCAGGCCCTGGAGTTCACAGGCCGCCGCATTGCCGTGGAACGCAACGGCATGATCGTGCCCCGCAGTGAGCATGACGAGACTCGAGTCGAGGATGGCGATCGGGTGGAGATCGTGCAGGCGGTGGGTGGGGGATGATTTAGTGCTTAGTGCTGAGTGCTGAGTGCTGTGAGGACAAGGGTGCAAAGCTGTCGTAGGAGCGGATTCATCCGCGAACATGCGTCAGAGTCAGCCCCCAATCGCGAATAAATTCGCTCCTACGCTGCCTTCTAGAAACTATTTCGGAGTCGAGATGACTGAGAACGAAACCACGCCGACGCTGGAGCCGCTGGTGATTGCCGGGCGGGAATATCAATCACGGCTGCTGGTGGGGACCGGCAAGTACAAGGATTTCGCCGAGACCCGCGCGGCCATTGAGGCCAGCGGCGCGGAGATCGTGACCGTGGCCCTGCGCCGCTCCAATATCGGCCAGAAGGCGGACGAGCCCAATCTGCTGGATGCGGTGCCGCCGGACCAGTACACCATCCTGCCCAACACCGCCGGCTGCTATACCGCCGAGGACGCGGTGCGGGTCTGCCGTTTGGCGCGGGAGCTTTTGGGCGACCATCGCCTGGTGAAACTGGAGGTGCTGGGCGACGAGCGCACCCTCTACCCGGACATCCCCGCCACACTGGAAGCGGCCAAGACCCTGGTGGACGAGGGTTTTGAGGTCATGGTCTATACCAATGACGATCCCATCATCGCCAAGCGCCTGGAGGAGATCGGCTGCGTGGCGGTGATGCCCCTGGCCGCCCCCATCGGTTCCGGCCTGGGCATCCAGAACCCCTACAACATCATCACCATTGTCGAAAATGCCAATGTGCCCATCCTGGTGGATGCCGGCGTGGGCACCGCCTCGGATGCCGCCGTGGCCATGGAGCTGGGTTGTGACGGGGTGCTTATGAACACCGCCATCGCCGGCGCCAGGCATCCGGTGTTGATGGCCTCGGCCATGAAAAAGGCCGTGGAAGCCGGCCGCGAGGCCTTCCTCGCCGGACGGATTCCGAAGAAGCGCTTTGCCTCGGCGTCCTCGCCGATTGAAGGGGTGATTCAGTAGCCTCCCACCGTAGGAGCGAATTTATTCGCGATGGGGGAAAATTCAGCCCCTGATCGCGGATGAATCCGCTCCTACGGTTTGCATCTCCCGCCAATAATTTGAGAAACCGCAATGCCAAAAGACCCCACCCAAACTGCCAAGCCCCACCACCGCCCCATCCGCAGCTTCGTTCGGCGGGAGGGGCGGTTGACGCCGGCGCAGGCGCGGGCGATGGAGGAGTTGTTTCCGCGCTATGGCCTGGCCTTCGAGCCGCGGCCGGTGGATTGGGCCGCACTGTTCCGGCGCCAGGCGCCGGTGACCATGGAGATTGGTTTCGGCAACGGCGAGTTGCTGGCCACCCTGGCCGCCCAGCACCCGGACAGAAATTTCCTCGGCATTGAAGTGCATCGTCCCGGCGTGGGCCGCTTGCTGAATCAGTTGGAGGAAGAGGGTCTCGACAATGTACGGGTCTCGACCCATGACGCGGTGGAAGTGCTGCGCGAGCAGATTGCCGAGGCGAGTCTGGACCGGCTGCTGATTTTCTTCCCCGACCCCTGGCCCAAGAAACGCCATCACAAGCGTCGCCTGGTCCAGCCAGGTTTTGCCGAGATGGCGGCCCGGCGACTGGCACCCGGTGGACGATTGCATCTGGCCACCGACTGGGAGGACTATAAGAACCACATACTGGAAGTGCTGGATGCCTGCCCTCTTCTGGAAAACACCGCCGGCCCCGGCGGTACGGTACCGCGCCCCGATGACCGCCCGGTGACCCATTTCGAACGCCGTGGCCAGCGCAAGGGGCACGGGGTCTGGGACCTGGTCTATACCCGCCGCGCCTAGCCCTCCAACTCTCCGCGCCCTTGGCGATCTCTGCGCGAGGCAACAAAAAAGCCCCGCCAATGGCGGGGCTTTCTGCCTTCAGGCTGCCGCCGAACTCAGCCGAAACGGCGGCGGCCGGCGAGGCCGATCAGGGCCAGGAGCAGCAGGGCGGGCAGCAGGGGATCGCTGCGATCAGCGCCGCTCATGCTGCAGCCACCGCCACCGCTACCGGGCACACAACGCTCGGTAGTCAGGCTGATCTCGTTCTGATCAGGCGCTGCATCCACCTCGCTGTTGCTGACCGTCAGCTCCAGGGTGTAGTCACGGCTGCAAAGCAGGCCGGTGGCTTCCAGCTCCAGCAACTCCGTGGCTGCCACGTCCGTGACCGAGCCACTGGTTACCAGACTACGATCACCGCTGTCGTGGTCGACCGCGTGGAGTTCGTAGGTGAACGCCCAACCATTGGTGGTGATCTCGTAGTTGATCACACCGCCACCGGCAGTGGTGGACTCCAGCTCCGCTTCGATCTCGAAGGGCATGGGCACCAGCGACAGGCTGACATCGCTGACCTCTTCGCCTGGCTCGAGATCAAAACCCTGGCCGTTGTTGTCGTTGATGGCGATGTCATAGCCATCGGCGAAGGCAGCCACGGCCGGATAGAAGGGTTCCGGGCTGAGGCTGAAGCTGAACTGGGCGGTGCCGGGGCCAATGAACTGCTGGACACCGGCCTCTTCCAGATCACCGTCTGCATCTTCGCGGAAGATGACCACGGTGGTGGGGCGGTCACTGGGGATGTCCTGCACGGAGCCGGAGACCTGGGCGAGGAATCCACCGAGCACCACCGGCATCTGCAGATCCAGGCCGTCGTTGTCACTGACAAAGTGAATCCGGCCCTCGGTGGACTCGGCTTGGTCAAGGTCGGAGAAGGTGACGGTGAGTTCGACCGTCTCGCCTTCGGCAATGCTGAAGCTGGACGGCTCCACATCAATGGTGACGCCGTCCGGCTCTTCCACGATCACCTCGAAGCTGCCACCCTCGGCAGTCCCGCGCAGGGTCCGGGTCAGGGTGCAACTGGCATCGCAGCCGGCGGTGGAGAAGCTGGCCAGGTTGAGCTGTCCCGGATTGCCACCCAGGGCCGGGTTGGCCGCATCGAAGTTGGCAGCGGTCTCGTCCAGAACAAAGCCCACGTTGGCGGCTCGGTTCAGATCCACCCGACCGGCGCCGCGACCAAATGGAGTAGCCTCGGTCCCGTCAAATTCCAACAGCTCGGGCTGAGCGCTGAGCATGAGAGCCGATTTCACCTCGCCGGCCGTCCAGTCCGGGCGCACGGCCATGAGCAGGCCGGCGGCACCGGCCACGTGAGGACTGGCCATGGAGGTGCCGGTCAGGGCGCCGAAAACCGACTGGTTCTCGTCACCGGCGACCGGGGCGAGAATGAAGGTACCGGGAGCGGCCAGATCAGGGCCGAGACGGCCGGGCACCACTTCAACGGGACCCCGGGAACTGCTGGGGTTGAGGCGATCGGCCTCGTCCGGGTCATGGCTGATTCCCGGCTCGCTGACGCTCATGGTGGGGTCGGCGTGATCCTGGATCCAGTCGACAACGGCGGCACCATCCACATCGGAGATCATCATCGAGGGGATGGACACGGGTTCTTCCATGCCCATGACGATGAGCTCGCCGGGTTCGTTGTTGATCATCAGAACAAAGACCGCACCGGCGTCGGCGGCATGGTTGATCTTGTCCGAGAATACGCAGTCGCCCCGTTCCATCACCGCGATGGCACCACTGAAGTCACCCTGGGCGAAGGCCTCGCAACCACGTTCATTGCCCGGGTCCACATCGCCGGCCCAGATCAGTTCCTTGTCGTCCAGGCCGGTCACCAGCGGACCGTCACCGGGAACGGCTTCGAGATCCTGCAGCTCGTCAGGGACATCGCCGGGGCCGGACACGGAAGGCATGGGATCCTGGATGATGCGGTCATGGGTGCTATTGGCCACCGCCACGGCCCAGGGGGCCAGGGCCGGGACGCCGATGGTGGCGTCACCGGGGCCGGAATTACCGGCGGCCACGGCCGGGAAGATACCGGCCTCGCGCATGGAGAGAATCCCCATGGAGTCAAAACGGGCCCAGGGGGAAATCTGGGCATCCAGGCCGATGGAGTAATTCATCACCATTCGGGTATCCGGAGAAACCTGGAGAATGGCGTCGAAGTCCTCGACGACGTCTTCCATGGCCTGAGTGAGCGTGGAGATTTCACAGCAGGCGTTATAGCTGATGATGTTGCCACGAGGTGCCACGCCCTGGATGGAGGTGGGCTCGTCGCCAATGAAATCCACATCCACGGGGTTGCCCGCGGCCGTACCGGCCACATGGGAGCCGTGGCCGTCGATGTCCACCGGACTGCCACCCATGATTTCAGGGTAGCCATACATGCCGATGAGCTTGTCATTGCACATGGACTCGGCGGGGTCATCACCGGCGCAATTGCCAAGGAAATTCCCGCTGCCGAGGGGGTTCTCGTGGCTGTAACCGTCCGAGGCCTGGGCGGCGAAGCTGGGGTTCCAGGGATCAATTCCGGTGTCGATGATGGCAAAGACAATGCCTTCGCCCTGACTGCCGGCATGGCCGCTGACGGCACTGCCATCCCAGATTGCCGGGGCACCGATCCAGCCAGGGCCGGCGTCGGTGAGCAGCTCCACCTGGTGATCCCGCTCCACCAGGCGAACGCCCGGCACGCGGGCCAATTGCTCGGCTTCCGCCGGCGTCATGCGGGCGGTGAAGCCGTTGTTGGCGAGTCGGAAAACATGGACCGGTTCGATTTCCCGGCCAAGCACTTCGCTCAGACGATCAAGGAAGCTGTCCCGCTGCTGATCCAGATGGCTCAGATAGGACTGGCTGGCGTCGCTCTGCAAATTGATGCCGGCCTGCCCGCGCACTGCGGGCGAAGTCGCGGCCAGTTCCGGGTTGCCGCCCCGATAGAGGGCCAGCGGTTTGTCATCCAGCCGAACCAGATACAGGGCCTTGTCGGTGTGCCATCCGGCGCGGATGGCTTCGCGGTCTTCTTCACCGACGAAATGACGGACCTCAACCGGCCCGGCCAGTGCCTGGCTGGCGGCGGATACCGCGACCAGGGCAACCGCCCCGAGAATGACGGCCATGCGGTCCATCAGGCCCCTTTGCTTGCTTCTCATGTTGTGATTCCTCCCCTGCTACAGACAACGGGGGCCGGGTCTTTCGAACCGGCCCCCAAAGAATCGACAAGATACCCCAGATCGGAGTTCAGTACACGTCCGGACTGCCCTCCCCGCGCGGGTCGGAGGCAGCCTCCAGTTCACCGGTCATGCGATCCCAGATGACCAGCTGCAGATTGCCCCAGGGCCGGCCGCGGGGCTCCACCTTGTGGCCCTTGGATTCCAGGACGTCAATGGTGTCGCGGCTCAGGGCGCCGGGCTCATAGCTGATGTGGTCCGGACGATATTGGTGATGAAATCGGCGCTGCTCGACAATCTCCTCGGGCTCCAGACCTTCCTTCCAGGCCAGAATGCCGTGCAGCACCGTGGTGATGATGCGGGAACCGCCGGGGCTGCCGAGCACGGCCACGCCGCGATCGTCCTCGATGAAGGTGGGCGTCATGCTGGAGAGCATGCGCTTGCCGGGCTCGATGGCATTGGCGGCGGAGGAAACCAGCTCGAAGCCGTCCGGGCTGCCGGGCCGGGCGGAGAAGTCATCCATTTCATTGTTGAGGATCACACCCGTGCCCTCCGGCATGAAACCGGAACCGAACCAGAAGTTGATCGAGAGAGTGCCACCAACCCGGTTGCCGGCCCGGTCGATGATGGAGAAATGGGTGGTCTCCGGGCCCTCGCCGTCGTCAACCACGCCCGGCAGGGCGTCGCTGGGCGTGGCCTGGTCGCTGCGGATACCTGCCCGCAGACCGGCGGCGTACCAGGGGTGGGTCAGCTTATCCAGCGGCATGTCCACGAAATCCGGGTCACCCAGCCAGGCACCCCGGTCCCGATAGGCACGGCGCAAGGCCTCGCTGATCAGATGCGTGCGGGTGGCGGCATCCAGGTTTTCCAGATCAAAGCCTTCCAGGATGTTGAGCGTGGTGGCCAGGGCCACGCCGCCGGCACTGGGCGGCGACGCGGCGGTGATGCGGCTGCCTCGATACTCGCTGACGATGGGTTCTCGTTCCACTACCTGGTAATCGGCCAGGTCCTGCAACCGCCAGATGCCACCCGCCTCGCGCACGCCCTCGACCATGCGCTCGGCCAGTTCACCACGGTAAAAGCCGTCATGGCCATAGTCCGCCAGCCGCTCCAGCGTCTCGGCCAGGTCCGGCTGCTTGAGGACCCAGCCCTCCTCCGGGACCTCGCCCTCATCCAGGAAGACCTCCACACCGGCGGGCCAGCGCTCGAGCACTTCCTTCTTGAAGCGCACACCGCGGACATAGCGCTCGCCGACCTCGAAGCCTTCACGGGCGTAGCGAATGGCGGGGGCCAGGTTCTCGGCCAGGCTGAGATTGCCGTAATTCTCACTGATATGCACCAGCGCGGCCGGCTGGCCGGGGATGGCGGCAGCCAGGGGACCGTTGCGGGACAGATCCGTGTCCACCTGCCCGTCCTCGTCGATATACATGTCGGCGGTGGACTCGGCGGGGGCCGTTTCGCGGCCATCCACCATGATGCTGCGATCCGAATCGGCCTCATGCAGCAGCCAGAAACCGCCGCCGCCCACGCCGGAGCCAAAGGGCTCGACCACGGCCAGCGCGGCACTGACCGCCACGGCAGCATCAAAGGCATTGCCACCAGCGGCCAATATCTCACGCCCGGCCTCGGTGGCCAGAGGATGGGCGGTAGCGACAGCCCCGCCCTCGCCCGCCGGCTCGGCCGGCGTCGCGGGTTCAGTCGCCGGCCCGGCACAGGCGATGACAGTGACCAGGGTGATCAGCAGGATGAGGGAGCGGCAGAGCTTTTGCATGGTGGTTTCGGTTCGTTTCGGGTGAGTTGTATGGGGGTGGGATAGGGTAACTTAGGTTAGGGGTTAGGGGTTAGGGGTTAGGAGAGTGCTGAGTGCTGAGTGCTGAGTGCGAGGGGGTAGCGGGGTCCGCCTCTGCGAGGGGTGTTTGGGGAGAGCTGCTAGAATGGTTGGGTATCTCGACGTCTGGCTGAAGGAAGAACAATGAGTGTGAAGGCCCTTTACCCCGGCACCTTCGATCCCATCACCAATGGCCATGCAGACCTGGTCCGGCGGGCGGCGCGGCTGTTCGACAGTGTGGTGGTGGCGATTGCCGCCAGTCCCGGCAAGCAGCCCCGCTTTTCTCTTGATGAGCGGGTGCGCTTTGCAGAGCTTGCTCTGGAAGAGCTGGACAATGTGGAGATGAAGCCCTTTGAGGGCCTGACGGTGGAATTTGCCCGGGAACACGGGATTTCCGCCATTGTCCGCGGGCTACGGGCGGTGTCGGATTTCGAGTTCGAGTTTCAGTTGGCGGCCATGAACCGGCACCTTGAGAATGGGGTGGAGACGGTGTTTCTGACCCCCAGCGAGCAGTACACCTTCGTTTCCTCGAGCCTCGTGCGGGAGATTGCCAGCCTGGGGGGCGATGTCTCGGACTTTGTCCATCCCACCGTGGAAGCCGAGCTCAAGAAGGTGCTGGCCAAATCCTGATTGCCCGTCCTGGATTGGCCGTGATTGGCCGTCCTGGGCCCCGGCATCAGTCGTGGTCGGGGACGGCGAGGCCGAAACCGACTTCGCCCGCCCTGGATTGACGGTGCCAGCGCCAGCCTTCCGGCAGCGCCGGGGCCTCGGCCCGGGCCCGGTACTCAATGTAGAGTTGCGCCTCCGGAGACAACCAGCCGCCGCTGGCCAGGGCGCACAGGACCGGCCAATGGAGGCCGGCATCGTAGGGCGGGTCGAGCATGACCAGGTCAAATTGCTGTTCGGGCGCGCCGGCCAGCCAGGCCAGCACATCACGCTCGATCACAGCCCCCTCGCGGGCATCCAGCGCTTCCAGGTGGCCGCGCAGGGTGGCGGCCAGGTGACGATCCCGCTCCACGAACAGCACCGAGGCCGCGCCCCGCGACAGGGCCTCCAGGCCCAGCGCGCCGGTGCCGGCGAACAGGTCCACGACTCGAGCCCCGACTAACTCGGGGCCCAGCCAATTGAACAGGGTTTCGCGCACCCGATCCGGACTGGGACGCACACCGCCGCTTTCCGGGAAACTCAATCGCCGGCCGCGCCAGCGCCCGCCAATGAGCCGAAGCCGGTTGCGGGGGCCGCCTCCACGGGCGGATTGTCTGCGCCGTTTCATTTTCCTGCTCCCAACTGGGGTCGTACGCTTGTTTGAAAGCGCACACCTACCTATAGTTACCGGTGTGTTGTCAAATAACAGGCCGGTTTGCCGTTCTCTGACGGGCCCATCCGCTGTCGTCTCATGACAACAACAGCCGATGGGATCAGAAGGAGCCCCGTCATACCGAATTCCGGTCATGGTATGCGACTGGGTTACGGCGCTCCATACGGGCCCATGCCCAGCCTGGCGTTTTCGCCCTGGAGGAATAAAAAATGTTGAAACGTGTCTTGCCTGTCGCAGCACTGGTCCCGGCCCTTGGCCTGGGTGCCTGCTTCGTTTCCGATTCCGAGAGTACCGATCCCGAACAGAATCCGTCCGATGGCTTCAAGGCCGAGTTCGTGGCCACCGCCCAGGTCCTGCCCTTCGGCAACGATCTCTATCTGGCGGGGAGCGAGGACGGGACTCTGAATATTGTGGTCTCGGACGAGACGGATCTCGGCAATCCCCTGGCCGCCATGAACATGCTGGATGGCTTTTCCAATACCGCCTCGGCCTATGTGAAGACCACCGATGCCATTGACGGTAACTCCATCCAGTACTGGGCTCCGACCGATCCGGGCAATGTGGTGATGGTCGATGTCACCAATCCGGAGGACCCGCAGGTCCTGGTCCCCGGCGAGGATTACGAGGTTGTGGTCTCTGATGTGCAGCATGATGCGCGGATGCGGATGTTCTTCCGCCCCCTGCGTCCGCTGGGCAGTGATCAGGTGGACGGCGACGGCAACCCGGTGCCTTCCCGCTACATGGCCCTGCTGACCAGCGGCCTTGAGAGCACCACCGGTCAGTCGCTGGCGCCTTCCAGACAGTTCGAGACGGTGCGGGACGCTGCCCTGGCCGATCAGGAATTGGACGATCCCACCCTGGAGCAGGTCCGTCAGGCGCTGCAGCCGGCCCTGCAGGCCGCCACCGCGCCGATTCCCTTCGGCCTCGGCTATGAGGGCGAGGAGATTGCCGTGATCTGGACCTTCCAGACTCAGTCGGCCACTTCCAGCCTGGAACTGGTGGCGGATAGTGCCAGCCCGCAGGAAGCGGGGGCCCTGCCCACCGGACTGGACAGCGACGATGCCAATCCGGATCTGGCGGGTCTGGCCGAGATCTGGGTGGGTTTCACCACCGTGCCCTACTACCACGACGCGGATAACCCCCTGAGTGGCTATTGGACCGCCGAGGACGGTGCTGCCCTGACCCGTTTCAACCCCATGCCGGAGGTGCGGGACGATCTGCGGGTGCCCTTGTTCGTGACCGTGCCCAGTGAGGCGGCGCGGATGTCGCCCGAATGTCCGGCGGATGATGTGCCGGCCGACGGCTGGCCGGTGGTGATGTTCCAGCATGGTATTACCGGCAACCGCAGTCAGACCCTGGGTCTGGCCGATGCCTTCGGCTGCCAGGGCTATGCCATGGTGGCCATTGATCACCCCCTGCACGGCATTGTCGACCCGAGCAACCCGCTCTTCGTTGGCCCGGAAAGCCCGCTGTATGAAATGGGCGTTCGGGAACGGCACTTCTACATGGTCGATGGCGAGCCCTCCGACCCCGCTGATGTACTGGAAGCCGGCGGTGCCTTCGACGACTCCGGCGACCACTACATCAACATTGCCAGCACGCTGAGCAGTCGCGACAATCTGCGCCAGTCGGTGGCCGATCTGCTGCATCTGTCCCAGACCGTGGGCACCATCGCCAATCTGGCTGACGAGGGCGACGGGCCGCAATTCCTGCCGCTGGATGCCGACCGCAAGTTCTTCGTCGGTCACTCCCTGGGTGGCATCGCCGGTACCAGCTTCACCAGCCTGGACGATAGTGTTGGTGCTTCGGTGCTGGCCATGCCCGGTGGCATGATTACCGACCTGTTGCAGGATTCGCCCACCTTTGGCCCACGGATCCGTGCCGGCCTGCGGGAGCAGAACCCCAACTTGCAGCCCGGGCAGCCGCTGTTCGAGAACTTCTTCCGCCAGGCCCAGTCGGTGATCGATGCGGGTGACCCGGCCAATTACGGCGCCGGCGCCCAGGACAGCAATGTCTTCATGATCGAGGTGGACGGTGATTCCGTGGTGCCCAACAGCGCCACCCAGTATCTGGCCGACACCGTGGATCTGACCCAGGTCAGCAGCAACGCCGATAATGTGGAAGGTGGCGGCAGCGGCATTGTTCGCTACATCGCCGGCAACCACGGCTCGCTGCTGCAGCCGGGTGCGGATGACATTGAAAGCATCTGTGCTTTCTTTGCCATTCAGTACCACACCTTCTCCTACATCATTGCCGCGGACATGGGTCTGCCCGCCATTGATGTGGACGGCAGCCATCCCCAGGCACCGGATGCCTGTGCGGGGATTGATGTGGTTGAGTGAGTTGGCTGTTTCAAGCTGACGGGAAAGGCGGCCTTCGGGTCGCCTTTTTTTTGGTAGTTATGATCCGTAGGAGCGGATTCATCCGCGATTGGTCAAAGGGCCTGGCAGGAGGCTTTATCGTGGATGAATCCGCTCCTACGGGTGGGCAAAGATTTTTCGTGGCCCTTACCCGTGGCTGCTTTTTGATACGATAGCGGCTTTGTCCGGACCCAGAAGCGGCCATCCTCAATGAGCGAGAAGAAAGGTTTTTTTCAGAGACTGCGCGAACGCCTGAACAAAGGCGATTCAGTGCTTACCCGCGACCTCAGCGAGCTGTTGCCAGGGTCCGGGCCGCCGGATGAGGAGACGCTGGAAGAGATCGAGACGCGGCTGCTGATGGCCGATGTCGGGGTCTCGGCGACCCAGCAGATCATGGATGGCCTGCACGAGCGGCTGGATCGCAAGGCGTTGTCCGACCGGGAGCAATTGCTGGCCGGATTGGAGGCGGAGATTCGGGCGATTCTGGATCCCGTGGATGCGCCACTGGAGCCGGTTCATGAGGGTGACGGTCCCTTCGTGATTCTGGTGGTTGGGGTCAACGGCAGCGGCAAGACCACGACCATCGGGAAACTGGCGCGCCGTTACCGTGACGAAGGGCGCTCGGTCATGCTGGCGGCGGGCGATTCCTTCCGCGCGGCGGCGGTGGAACAGCTGCAAACCTGGGGTGAGCGCAATGATGTGCCGGTAATCGCTCACGCCACCGGGGCGGATTCGGCCGCCGTGGCCCATGATGCGGTGCAGTCTGCCAGCTCCCGCGGTGTGGATGTTCTGCTGATTGATACCGCCGGGCGCCTGCACACCCAATCCGGGCTGATGGATGAACTGCGCAAGGTCAAGCGGGTAATTACCCGGGTGATGCCGGATGCCCCCCATGAGGTGTTGCTGGTCCTGGACGGCAGTACCGGGCAGAATGCCATTGCCCAGGCGCGGGAATTCAATCAGGCGGTGACGCTGACCGGCCTGGCGGTGACCAAGCTGGACGGCTCGGCCAAGGGCGGGGTGTTGCTCGCGGTGGCCCGGGAACTGGGTGTGCCGGTTCGCTTCATCGGCATTGGTGAAAGCGCCGAGGACTTGGATGTCTTCCGGTCCGAAGATTTCAGCCGCGCGCTGATCAGTTCCGAGTCCTGAGTACTGAGTCCCGAGTACTGAGGGCTCAAAGGCGAGGTTCAGTCCATGATTCGCTTCGATCGTGTCAGCAAGAGCTACCCCGGGGGCAATCAGGCCCTGAGCGAGGTGAGCTTTGAGCTGGAGCCCGCCGAGTTCGTTTATCTGACCGGCCATTCCGGCGCCGGCAAGAGCACCTTGCTGAAACTGATCGCCATGCTGGAGCGGCCAACCCGGGGCCAGGTGCTGTTCGGGGGCCGAAATCTGGCCAAGGTGAGCAAATGGGGCATCCCCTATCACCGCCGCAAGGTGGGCCTGATCTTTCAGGACCACAAGCTGCTGCAGGACCGCACCGTCTTCGACAATGTCGCTCTGCCGCTGGTGATCTCCGGCATGGGTCATCGGGAGATTCGGCGGCGGGTCCAGGCGGCGCTGGATCAGGTGGACCTGCTGCACAAGGAAAAGGCCCTGCCCATCGCCCTCTCCGGCGGGGAGCAGCAGCGCGTGGGCATCGCCCGCGCGGTGGTGGGCCGCCCGCCCATGCTGGTCGCCGACGAGCCCACCGGTAACCTGGACCCGGCCCTGTCGCGGGAGATCCTGGGTCTGTTCGAGCGTTTTCAACAGGTGGGCGTGACCGTGATGGTGGCGAGCCACGATCATCGCCTGATCCGTGAAACCGGGCGGCGGGTGCTGACCCTGGAACAGGGCCAAATGATTGCCCCGGAGTTGCATGACTGATGGCTGCCCGACGACCACTCCGACCAAAGCCCAC
The DNA here is from genome assembly GCA_003558125.1 of Natronospira sp. Taxonomy (GTDB): domain Bacteria; phylum Pseudomonadota; class Gammaproteobacteria; order Natronospirales; family Natronospiraceae; genus Natronospira; species Natronospira elongata. Next base: position 14,398 of record PWMQ01000048.1, read on the forward strand.
TGCCAGCAGCCCTCGGAGTGAACGCCGGGGGGCAAGACCGGGTGCCCCCGGCTTCCTTGCCCGCCTGCGAAGCTGGCCGGTGCGCCATCTGCAGAGCCTGGTGTTTACCCTGGGACGGCTGTCCAGGCGCCCTGGCGCCAGTCTGATGACGGCAGGGGTGATTGGTGTGGCCCTGGCCCTGCCGGCGGCGATGTATGTGCTGGTGGACAATACAGCCGGTCTGGCGGGGGAATGGGAAGGTGTATCCCGGGTTTCGGTGTTCATGGAACCGGGCAGCCCCGAGAGTGAGGCGGCGCGACTGCGGGAAGAACTGGAGGCGCGGGACGGTGTGGACCGCGTCGAGCATATTACCGCCGAGGCAGCCATGGAGGAGTTCGTCGAGCGCTCGGGCTTTGGTGACGCCCTGGCGGTTCTTGAGGACAACCCCCTGCCGCCGGTGCTGGTGGTTCATCCCACGGAGGCCGAGGCCAGTCCGGCGGCCCTGCGGGAGCTTGTGGCGGCGCTGGAGGGGCTCGGCGGCGTGGACCTGGTGCAGGTGGACACCCAATGGATCGAACGCTTTCACGCCATGCTGGAGATCGCCGAGCGCGGGATTGTGGTGGTGGCACTGTTGCTGGCCTTTGCGGTGCTGATCGTGGTCGGCAATACCATCCGCCTGGAGATTCAGAATCGGCGCGAGGAAATCGAGGTCACCAAACTGGTGGGGGCAACCGATGCCTTCATCCGCCGGCCCTTCCTCTATACCGGACTCTGGTACGGCATTATCGGTGGCCTGATTGCCATCCTGCTGGTCTCGGGGGCCGTGTGGGTGCTGCACGAGCCGGTGCGCTCGCTGGCCGGCCTCTACGGCAGCGGCTTCAGCCTCAGTGGCCTGGGGCCGCTGCAGAGCCTGCAGGTGATGACCGTGGGCGCGCTGCTGGGCTGGGCCGGCAGCTGGCTGGCAGTGGCTCGCCACTTGAAGGAGATTGAGCCGGGGTAGGCGCCGGACGGCGGTCAGGAGCAAGGAGCAAGGAGCAAGGAGCAAGGAGCAAGGAGCAAGGAGCAAGCGGGAGGGTACAGCGACACATCGGCTGTGGGAGCGGCTTTAGCCGCGAATGTGCCTTCGATAAACCCCCTATCGCGGCTAAAGCCGCTCCCACAGTAGATTGGGAGTGCCTTTCTTGCTGCTTGCTAGCAACCGCCGTCAGGCGGCCATGTAGCCGCGGAGTTTCTTGATGGCGCCGTTTTCGATCTGGCGGATGCGTTCGGCGGAGACGCCGTATTGCTGAGCCAGTTCCTGAAGGGTGACCTTGTTGTCTTCATCCATCCAGCGGGCACTGAGGATGTGCCGGGCGCGCTCATCCAGGCGGGACAGGGCCTGGTCCAGACGCCGACTGCCGGTCTCGCTCCAGTCACTGGCCTCGACCACGTTGGCCGGGTCACTGTCGCTGTCGGGCAGGTACTGGGCGGGGGCGTAACTGCCCTCCTCGTCGTCACCGGCCCCCGGCAGGGGATCGAAGGCCATGTCGTGGTTGGCCAGACGATTCTCCATCTCCAGCACTTCCTTGCTACTGACCCCAAGGTCCTGGGCGACGTTGTCCACTTCTTCCTGACTGAACCAGCCCAGACGCTTCTTGGCCTTGCGGAGGTTGAAAAAGAGCTTGCGCTGAGCCTTGGTGGTCGCGACCTTGACGATGCGCCAGTTGCGAATGACGTATTCGTGGATTTCGGCCCGAATCCAGTGCACGGCGAAGGAAATCAGGCGGACGCCCACATTGGGATCAAAGCGCTTGACCGCCTTCATCAGGCCCACATTGCCTTCCTGAATGAGATCGGCGAAGGGCAGGCCGTAACCCTGGTAGCCCCGGGCGACATGGACGACGAAGCGGAGGTTGGAGATGACCAGCTGGCGTGCGGCGTCCAGATCGCCATCGTCGTGGTAGCGCACAGCCAGGCGGTGCTCTTCCGCCTCGGAGAGCACGGGGATGCTGCCCACGGCATTGAGATAGGCGTCCAGGCTCCCGGAGGGGCCTGCAAGCGCGAAATCCGTGCTGTTACGGACCGTCAATGCCTGTGTCTCGGCCATGTCGCCATCTCCCCTATCGTCGTCTTTTTCGATGCCTTTATCTTAGCACTCGTGGGGTTTGAGTGCTAATGGCCGGGGGAGTTCCGGGATTGCCGGGCAAAAAAAAACCGCCCCCGAGTCAGAGACCCGGGGGCGGCAAACGGTGAAACCGTTTCTTTCAGGCTGACTGATCAGACCCGGCGGCGAACCACCACCAGTCCGAACAGAGCCAGGAACGCCAGCATGGGCAGCATGGGATCGAAGGCCTGGCGGCCATCGCCCATGGAGCAGGCGCCCACGTCGGTGCCAGAGGATGTGTCAGTAGCAGGCTCGCCGACGGGGCAATCAGCGGTATCCGCTGAAACGACCTCGGTTTCGATCTCCTCGCCGCCGACAACCATCACGCCTTGGGCGTAAACGGTCGCGCTGCAGCGGATGGGACCGATATCGGCAGTCAAGCTCTGCGGATAGACACTATCCGTCAACTGCATTGGAGCAGTGGCGTTATTCATCTCCTCACTGTGACCCCAGCGCATGAAGAACTCACCTGCGCTGCCCTTGGTGTTGACCGTGGCATCAAAGTGCCCCCGCGGTACACCAAGGTCGGGATCGAAGGAAATGAATTCGGCGACTTCCTCTACGCCACCAAATTCAACACCAGAGCCGGACTCCATGAAGCCGGCCACGTCGCTGGCACCCCAGGTGGAGAACATGTTCACCACCCAAAGGCCACCGGCGTCTTCACCATCAAAGTCATCGATGTCCAGAATGGCCGATTCGGTGCCAGAACTGGCAGGCCAATCCAGGAGATAATCGATGTCGTCGGCTGGACCGCCAAATGGACTGTCGCCACCTGCTACTCGTACGGTGGTACCAGCTGGCGAAGTGATATCCATCACGAACTCATCCAGCCAGTCTGCACCGGTGGTGGTGTAGGTAATGTCGATCACCGTACCGTCAATGACACCATCGACGATGAAGTAGCCCAGATCGGCGGTATCACCTTCACTGCCAGTGGCTTCCTGACCAGACAGGTCGATCATGCTGCCGGGGCAGGCGTTTCCAGCAGCAGGCAAGTCGATCCCGTAAATGGCCTGGTTGCCGGAATGGGCCATCCAGAAGACACCGTCACAATCGAAGGTCACATCGGCAAGATAGCCGCCTTCAAATACCCGGTTGCCCTGATCATCAGCGATGGCGTAATCGGTGACGAAGGCGAAGCCGGCATTGACATCGTGAACAAAGATGTCTGCCGAAGCATCGGCCACATCCGCCACGAAGAGCATGCCGTTAGCCGGATTGTAGGCAAGACCGGTGATGGCATAGCCGGTGGCGACGGTCTGGAGGATTTGGCCATCCAGGTCAACGACGTGGATATTACCCTGGTCCTCGCCGACGAACAGCAGTTGATTCACTGCGTCGTAAGCAACCGCACGCGGTGCGGGATCAGGATCGTCGCCGTTGTCCCCGGAGGCAGCCATCTCCTCGGGGCAAATGGACACACCGGTGGCACCTTCTTCCGGGTCCACCTCGTGGATACAGCCATCGCCACCAATGTTCACCTGCCAGAGCGTACCGGTGTCGCGGTTCCAAGCAACACCAGCGCCCCACTCTTCATCGTCAGCGTCGGCGTAGTCCTTGGTGCTCAGGGCATTGCCCGTGGGCTGACCGGCAAAGGTGTATTCATGAAGTTGGTCGTCACCGCCGACCAGTTCACGGCTACCAGCCCAGACTGTGCCTTCGCTCAGGGTATGAGCCAGACCGTAGAGGTCATCCAGACCGCTGCCAAACTGGACTTCCGCACGAGTGAGGGAATCGTCCGGTTCAGCGGCAATCGGCATGGCCATATCCGGACCACCACTCTCATCGGTGATCAACACACGGCCAAAGGCGGTGGGAGTAGAACCGTCAGCAACAGGTATCAGGCCCGGACCGCTCATGGTCACTTTGACGATGGCGGACTGGCCGGCTTCGAGGGTCACGCTGGACGGGGAAACGCTTACGTCCACGTCGCCCTGAATCGTCTGCCCTTCAAAGGTGAAGCTACCACCACTTGTCGCGGTCACCGTCCGCTCCCAGCTACAGCTGGCCAGGCAGGAACGATTGGCCATGCTGGCCAGGTTCAGGGTCCGCAGGTTGCCGAAGGCGAAGGGATCGGCACCGATCATGTTGCCGATGGACTCGTCCATGACAAGACCGGCTTCCACGGCAGCCGCCACGCGAGCTTCACCGGCGCCCTGGTCGTACCAGGTAAAGCCAGGCAGGGCCTCAGCAGTGAGCATCAGCGCCGACTTGACCTGCATGGGGGTCCAGCTCGAGTGGGCACCGCGCACCAAGGCGGCCGCACCAGCCACATGCGGGCTGGACATGGAAGTACCGCTGATGGCGTGGTAGTTCTCGGCATTCGCTGCACCGATATCCGCCCAATACGGAGCCATGATGTTCTGGCCCGGGGCAGTAATATCCGGCTTCAGGAGATCGGCGTACTCCGGCGCAAACGAGGAGGGGCCACGTGAGCTGAAGCTGGACATCTGACCAGCGGCAGCTTCGTCATGGATGAACTCCACCGCAGCAGCACTAATCGAAGCAAGGTGATCCTCGCCGGACTCCAGCCACTCACGAATTGCGGCACCGGTTTCGTAAGTCACGCTGACAGCCGGCGCATCACCGCGGAAACCTGCAGAGAATGTCTCATTGCCCTCTGCATCAACAAAGAACAGATCTTCAGCGTTATGAACGATCACGCCGCCGCCACCAGAAGCTGCAACATTCTGAATGGCGAAGGGCAGCAGAACGATGCCCAAGATGTCATCGACAGCCAGTTCGCAGACGACAATCTCGCCGTCAAACTCGCCCGGACCGAAGGGGTTGACCAGCACCGGACCAAAGAAGCCTGCATCGGTATCCGCACACTGGCGGGCTACCTGATCCTGGGTACCAAAATCCTCGCCCAGAACAACTTCTCCAGTGTAGCTGCCTGTCAGACCACCACCCTGGAAGGGTCCAATTTCCATCTCACCACCTTCTACAGTGAGATCGGCCACGCCACGGATAGTCCGGCCGTGGGTATTGGAGCCAACAGAGGAGACCCAGGGCGCCAGCTTGCTGACCGTGCCAGCCCCGGGGCCATCATTGCCAGCGGAGGCAGCAACGAACATGCCCGCGTGGGTAGCACTCAGCCAGGCTTCACTGACCGGATCATTGCCGTAAGGATCATTGGCGCCACTGACCGAGAAGTTGAGCACATCAACTCCGTCCTCAATGGCCTGTTCAAAAGCGGCTACCGAGTCGGAAACCGGGCAGCCCGGTGCACAGACACGATAAGAAATAACGTTGGCACGCTGTGCCACACCGCTGACAAAGGCCTCAAAAGGCGCATCTTCATCTTCGGCGGCCACCAGCATCTCTTCCGGGTCGTACCAGGGGAACAGATTCATTACCACCGGGTTACCCGCGGCTGTGCCCGCAACGTGGGAGCCGTGACCGTTATCGTCGTCGGCGCTGGTTCCGCTGTAATCATAAGCACCAATCAGCTTGGCGTTACAGGGGAAATCAGGATCATAGTCGTCATGCTCTTGGTCACAGACACCCAGATAGACGCCCTCACCCAGCGGATTGGTGTGGGTATAGGCTTCGATGCCGAAGTCTTCATTGGCTTCCACTTCGGAAGCGAAGGCGACATGATCTGCAATGATGCCGGTATCAACGACACCAACGACCACACCCTCACCACGGTTGGCGACCATCGGGTCGTCATTGTCCCAGACGTCCGGGGCGCCAATGCGACCTGGACCGGTATCAGTATCAATGGTCAGCTCACGGTCCGGGGTGACATAACGAACACCGGGGACGTTATTCAGCCGGGCCGCTTCACTGGGAGTGGCCTCGACGACCAGACCGTTGATTGTGCGTACGAAGTTGTGAACAGGATCCAGCTTTCGATTCAGAACCGAGGCAGCTTCCTGCAGGAAACCTTGTTGCTGGCTGCGAAGAAACGACTCGTAAGCCTGAACCGCGTCCACGCCGGTCTGGAGACGGTCCTGGCCGGTCACCATGGGGCTGGTGGGTTCGAAGCCGTCGATGCCGCCCGTGTAAAGTGAGGAAGGCAGCTCATTCAGAGCCACAATGAACCGCATGGTCTCGTGCGGCCGCTCCTTTTTCAGCTCTTCAAGCTTGGGAGCAGTATCCCGCTCGCCAAACTGAGGCATCAGGTGCCCATCAGGCCCAACGGTATGTTGTTGTATTTCAAAGTCGGAAACCGGGATGGTCGTGGGCGGAGAAGCAATGGTGGCACCCATTGCCGCGCCCAAAACCACCCCGAGGCCGGCGGCTGCCGACCGAGTCGTTTTGAACTTCATAACACACTCCCTAGATAGTGTCCTAATCACCAACACTGCCAGGCTCGGCAGAGGCCCCCTTAGGGACACCGCCCCCTGACTGTGTCGTTGCGTTCCAGGCAATACACCGGCCCCCCAACTCGGCAAGAGTGATGCGCCGATGCGACAGCGGGCTGGAAGGACCCGCTGTCTAACTTCTTGCGCACGTAGCATTTAAGTCTATATCGGAGACAATTGCAAACGGTTTTGGCCGGTTTTTGCCCGGAGAAACCTCCGCCCGTTGCGCGCAGACAACAAAAAGCCGGCCCCCAAGGGGGCCGGCTTTTTGGGTGAGCGGGTCTTAGACCCGGCGGCGGACGACCACCATCCCCAGCAGGGCCAGCAAACCGATCAGCGGCAGCAGGGGGTCCGGCTTGCCGTCATCGCTCGAGGCGAGGCTGCAGCCGGAGGAGCCCGAGGAGGGACAGCCGGCGGTTTCGCCCTGACCGAGCTCGCCTGCGTGGCTCATGCCCTGGTCGTTGACGGCGGTGGCGCGGAAGTCGTAGCTGCTGTTGCAATCCAGGCCGCTGATTTCCACTTCCACCGTGACCGGCTCGGCACCGGCGTCATAGCTGACCGCGTCAGTGGTTTCTTCCAGGGCCTCGTCCTCCTCGCCCCAGTCGAGACTGACCGAGCCGGCACGGTCGGCGGGTGACAGCTCCACCGCCACCACCAGCACCTCGCGCTCGCTGTCCACCACACTCACGGACAGAACCTCCGGGGTAGTGGGCTGAGGCTCGAGGGTCACGCCCTCGATGACCTCCTGGTCACCGCTGAAGACGAAGTCGCTGCCACCGTCATCCACTTCCAGGGGCTCGTAACCGGTTCCGCTGAGCAGAATGGTGTAGGCCCGGGTGGTGTCGGCCGGCAGGGCGAAGGCATCGCTGCCGCTGCCATCGGCGGTGACTTCCATGGGTCCAAACTGGTCCCCACTGGCGCTGTCCTCGAGGTAGAGCGCAACGGTCTCGTCTTCCAGCAGACCGCTGATCTCGCCGCGAATCTCGCCGGCGGCGGAAAGCACCACATCACACTGAGGCTCACTCCCCACGCAATCGGCACCGGCCACATTGGCCATGGCAAAGCCATCGGTCACCACGGCCAGGTCATGCTCACCGTCGTCCGGCACCGGCGTGATGAGGTGGAAGACACCGTCGTCGTCGGTCTCAGTGCGGTAACGCCGCTCCTGTCCCTCGGGACCGACCTCGTCGGCGGTCTTCACGCGGGCACCGACCAGGTCATCACCGAACTCGGAAGACACCCAGCCCGCGTAATGCCGGCTCGGGGCGGTGCTGAAGCCATCGGCGGTGACGGTTTCGTAGCTGCCGCCACTGTCGTGGACTTCAACCTGGAAGTCCTCGCTGCTGCTCACCGTGGAACTGGCCAGTGTGGTGGCCGGGTTGCCGGCCTCGGCGTCGTCCACGCTGGTGACATCGGCGGGATCAAGCTCGGCCACCGTGCTGTCATTGCCGTCAGTGTCCTGCACGGAGAGGCTGAGAGCATAATCCGGCACGGCGCCCAGCACCCGCAGCTCACGGGGCTCGTCCGCTTCCAGCAGGAGGTCGAAGTCGGCCTCCACCAGCAAGTCCACATTCACCAGGAAACTGCTGCTGCTACCGGTTTCAGCGTCGGTGACGGTGACCTCATAACTGCCCGCAAAGGCCCCTTCCGGTGTCACCGTGAAGGTCCATTCACCGTTTTCCTCACTGAGCTCCCCTTCAACGTCGGAGTCGGGGAAGCTGTTGGCGGCGGCGCTGACCGCGTAGTCGCCGGAGCCACCATCCGGGCTGAAGGCCACGCCCTGGCCTGCATCCACTCGCTGATCGGTAATGGCCTGGCCATCTCCGTCGACGATGCCGACTTCGCTGAAGAAGGCGTACTCACGGCCCTGAA
>PWMQ01000019.1 GCA_003558125.1 Natronospira sp.
CGTCCGGGCCCAGGCCAGCTTGGCCGGATCCTTGTCAAAGACCACCACCTCGGCGCCGATCCCGGCAGCCAGCTGGGCGGCGTTGCCACCGGCCATGCCGCAGCCGACGATCACCACCTTGCCCCGCTTGGCGGCGGGCACGCCACCCAGCAGAATCCCCTTGCCACCTTCCGGCTGGTGCAGCAGATGGGTGGCCACCTGGATGGCGATGCGCCCGGCGATATCGCTCATGGGCGCCAGTAGCGGCAGATTGCCCTTGTCTTCAACGGTTTCGAAGGCCACGGCGGTCAGGCCAATCTGCTTCAGACGCTCGGTCAATTCCGGCTCGGCAGCCAGGTGCAGATAGCAGAACAGCAGATGGTCCTTGCGCAGCCGATCCAGGTCCGGGGCGATGGGCTCCTTGACCTTGACGATCATCTCCGCCCGCTCGAACAGCTCGTCGGCCGTGTCCAGCACCGTTACGCCGAGCTCACGATACTGATCATCGCCGTAACCACTCTTTTCGCCGGCCGAGGATTCAATGAAGACCTCGTGTCCCTGACGGACGAGCTCGCCACAGGCGGCGGGAATCAGGCCAACCCGGCCTTCGAGCGGCTTGAGCTCGCGTGGAATACCAATGCGCATGCTGCCTCCTTTACGGTGCTGGGGACTTCAATTTAAACTGGTCGTTCGCGCGTCGGTCCCGGCGCGTCTCCCCCGGCCCGCCACTGGGAAAAACCCTGGCCGTACTCGCCGAAGCGGCGGCCGGACAGTAGTCTGGCAGTTTGCGGGGGAGAGGCCCGGAGGCCCTGAATCGAACAGTCTGATTCACCGGCAGGCCCCAGGGGGCCCTCACGACCGGAACGTAACATCGACGAATTTACATGGTCGGATGGGGCACCACAGCGCACCGTCCGAACGCCAAATCGGGAGCTATTATACATGAGCGAAGCCAAGCATTGCCGTCTGCTGATCCTCGGTTCCGGACCAGCGGGCTACACCGCCGCCGTCTATGCCGCCCGCGCCAACCTGGAGCCGGTGCTGGTCACCGGCATCGAACAGGGCGGGCAGCTCATGACCACCACCGACGTGGACAACTGGCCCGGGGACGTCAGCGGCCTCCAGGGCCCGGATCTCATGGACCGCATGCGCCGTCATGCGGAGCGTTTCGAAACCGAGATCGTCTTCGACCATATCAATGAGGTGCAACTGGGTGAACGCCCCTTCCGTCTCAAGGGAGACCAGGGCGAATACACCTGCGATGCCCTGATCATCGCCACCGGCGCCCGCGCCAAGTACCTGGGTCTGGAATCCGAGGAAGCCTTCATGGGCAAGGGCGTGTCCGCCTGCGCGACCTGTGACGGTTTCTTCTATCGGGAACAGAAAGTCGCTGTCGTCGGCGGTGGCAATACGGCCGTGGAAGAGGCCCTGTACCTGTCCAATATCGCCAGCCACGTGACCCTGGTTCATCGCCGGGATCAGCTGCGGGCCGAAAAGATCCTTCAGGACCGCCTTTTCCAAAAGGAAAAAGACGGCAAAGTCAGCTTCAAATGGAATCACACCCTGGATGAAGTTCTGGGTGACGACAGTGGCGTGACCGGCATTCGCATCCGCAACACCAAGGACACGGAAAAGACCGAGGAGCTGGAGGTTCAGGGTGCATTCATCGCCATCGGCCACCAGCCCAACACCGAGCTGTTCAAGGGCCAGCTGGACATGGAAGGCGGCTACCTGGTGGTCAATAGCGGCCTTAACGGTAATGCCACCCAGACCAGTATTCCCGGTGTCTTTGCCGCCGGTGATGTCATGGACCATGTCTATCGTCAGGCCGTGACCTCGGCCGGCACCGGCTGCATGGCGGCACTGGATGCCGAAAAATTCCTGGAAGCGCAGGCGGTGAACAAGGGCAAGGCGGCCTGAGCCGTCATGATCCGCCGCCTGGCGGGCATTGATGAAGTCCAGGCAGTGGCATGGAACCGGCTGGTCCCGGCGGACCAGCCGGCCTTGCGCCATGAATTCCTGTCGCTGCTGGAATCGAGCGGCGCGGTCTGCCCCGAAACCGGCTGGACAGCGGCCCATCGGGTCATCGAGGATGGCCAGGGCGGGCTCCGCGCCATTCTCCCCCTGTATGAAAAATCCCACAGCTTCGGCGAGTTCGTTTTCGACTTTGCCTGGGCGGACGCCTGGCACCGCAGTGGTCGGCCCTATTACCCCAAACTCACCGCCGCTATCCCGTTTACACCCGTGATCGGCCCCCGCCTGATGGCGGCTGAGCAGTCCGAGCAGGCAGCGCTTGCCGAGGCCATGGAGTCACAGGCCGATGGCAATCGCTTTTCCACCGCCCACGCCCTGTTCTGCTCCGACGAGGACGCCGGCCTGCTCGCTGAGCGTGGCTGGGTCCAAAGGGATGGCTGCCGCTTCCTCTGGCGCAACCGCAATTATCGGGACTTCGACGACTGGCTGGGCGAGATGCGCTCGAAGAAGCGCAAGAATCTCCGCCGCGAGCGCCGTCAGGTGCATGAACAGGGAATCCAGTTCCGTTGGCGAGAAGGCGAACAATTGTCTTCCATGGATTGGAATGCCTTTTACGAACTCTACGCCCGCACCTATCATGAGCGCATGCAAAAGCCTTATCTGCCCGCCAGTTTCTTTCCGGCACTCGCCCGCAAGATGCCCGAGTCGGTGGTGCTGATTGAAGCCCTGGACTCGATGGGCACTCTGGTGGCGATGGCATTCTGTCTGCGCGGCAACCGGACGCTCTACGGACGTCACTGGGGCAGCCGCCTGGCGCTGGACGGACTGCATTTCGAGACCTGTTATCACCAGGGCATCGAATACTGCATTGCTCGTGGCCTGGATTACTTCGACCCCGGCACCCAGGGCGAACACAAGCTGCTGCGTGGCTTCCCGCCGGTGAAAACCCGCTCCATGCACTGGATTCCCGATCCGGCCCTGCGCCGGGCGGTGGCGGATTTCGCCGCCGCCGAAGCGCGTCAGAATCAGGCCTACATGGCCGCGGCCCGCGCCCACCTGCCCTTTCATCGCGAGCACCGCCCTAACGCCCCGGAGCGGGCCCCATGACCGCCCTGCCCTGGCTTGACCCACGACGGGCGCCTCACTTTCCGAACCCCGGGGAAGCCCTGGAGGAACCACCCGGTCTGCTGGCCGCCGGCGGCCGCTTGTCGCCGGAATGGTTACTGAAGGCTTATTCCGCCGGGATTTTCCCCTGGTTTGACGAACGCAGTCCCATCCTGTGGTGGTCGCCCGACCCACGCATGGTGCTGCTGCCGGGTGAGCTCCACATCAGCCGCCGTCTGGCCAGACGCCTGCGCCGCCCCGACTATCGCATCAGCCTCGACCAGGCCTTCGACCAGGTCATTGCTGCCTGTGCCGACACCCGGCTTCGCCCCGATCAGGAAGGCACCTGGATCACCGCGGAAATGCGCGACGCCTATCAGACCCTTCATCAACTGGGCCATGCCCACTCCATTGAAGTCTGGCAAGGTGATGAGCTGATCGGTGGTCTATATGGCGTGGGGATTGGTCGGGCTTTCTTTGGCGAGTCCATGTTCAGCCGACAACGGGATGGCTCCAAGATCGCCATGGCCTGGCTTGATACCCAGTTTCAGGCCTGGGGTATGGCGCTGATGGATTGCCAGATAGACAATCCCCACCTGCGCCGGATGGGGGCAAGGAATCTGCCCCGCGAGGACTTTCTTGCTCGCATTGCGCGCGCCACTGCCAGCACATTGCCGAAACAGGCCTGGCACCGCCTGCATGTTCCCGACTGCTGCCGAAGCGGGGATAATAGCGACAGGCAGCTGGATAAACCGGAGACCTGGCAAGCATGACCCGCGCCCGCCACCCGCGCCTCCTGCTCACCGGAGAGCAGGATTGCCCCTATCTTCCCGACCGCCTGTCCAGAAACCTGGTCGTGGCGCCGGAAAGCGTGCGCGATGCCCATGACCACAGTGCCTATTCCCGCATTGGCTTTCGCCGCAGCGGGGATTTTCTCTATCGCCCCCATTGCGGCCAATGCCGGGCCTGTGTCCCCATTCGAGTCCTGAGCCGGGCCTTCCAGCCCCGCCGCCGCCATCGTCGCTGTCTTGATGCCAATGAAGATCTGCAGGTGGAGATTCTTCCGGCAACCTTTGATGAAGAGGCCTATCACCTTTACCAGGCTTATCAATCGGCCCGTCACCCCGGCGGTCCCATGGCCGAGGGGGATGAGCATGACTACATGGGTTTCATCCGTTCTGCCTGGGCCGAGACGTCCATGGTCCATTTCCGTCTCGACGACCGCCTGGTGGCCGTTGCGGTGGTGGACTGGCTGGATGATGGCCTGTCGGCGGTCTATTCCTTTTTCGATACCGCACTCAAGAAACGCAGCCTGGGTACCTACACCATCCTCTGGCAAATCACCGAAACCGCCCGCCGCGGCCTGCCCCATGTCTACCTGGGCTACTGGATCCAGGAAAGCCCCAAGATGGCCTACAAGACCGACTTCCGACCAGCCGAGCTCTTGATCGGCGGCCATTGGCAGCGGCTTGAGCACTGAGGGTTTTGTCGGCTTCGATTGGAGTCTTTCCCTTTGATGGCGGTGACGGGAGGCGTTCCTGCCTTGGGGCCGACCTTTGGTGGGGGTCACCTGGGCCGTGCCAACGGAGCGCTGGCTTCTGCCTGCTGCTGTGGTGCCACCTTCCACCCTGAATCGCGGATAAATCCGCTCCTACGGCGGCTTCGGCATAAGCTACTGGCACCGTAGGAGCGAATTTATTCGTGATAAAAACCCGCGGATGGCACCAAGACATCGAACTAAACTCTCCACTAGCACGGCCAAGGTGACCACACCCAAGAGTAGGTCCAGGTTCTGGTGGCCTTGCTCAAGGCTGTGAGCGACAGGATGTCGCGTGCAGAGTCCCCAGGGATGGGTCCACGACGTCCTTGAGCAAGGCCACCAGAACCTGGACCGAAACGCCCCCGTCACCGCTATCGAAGGGCACGACTCCGTTCGAAGCCGAAAACCCACCGGGAGCAAAAAACCGAAATGCGCTTGGCACCGACATCGAAGGGGATACCCCCAATCGACGCCCAGCACCCAACAGACACGCAAAAAGTAAGGGAATCGGCCAGCAAAAAACGCCAGCCCACTTGAACTTCGGGGGCGTTTTCAGTCAGAATCCGCGTTTTCCCGAAACGAGTGAGGTCCAATGGCGAAGGAAGACCACATTACGATGGAAGGCCGGGTCGTCGAAACCCTGCCCAACACCACCTTCCGAGTCGAGCTGGAAAACGGTCACGTGGTAACCGCCCACATCTCCGGTCGCATGCGCAAGAACTATATCCGCATCCTCACCGGCGACAAGGTTACCGTCGAACTGACCCCCTACGATCTCAACAAGGGCCGGATCGTCTACCGCGGCCGCTGAAGCGCCGGGACGAAGCCAGGGGCCCAATTAGCCCGAAACCAAAAACGGCCGCTCCCCAAGGGAGCGGCCGTTTCCGTGCGGCAGTCTGAAAACCGGCCGGCTATTTCTCCAGCACCGCCTCGTCTTCCGCGGACTTCACCGCCAGATCCAGCTCGCCGTCCTTGACCGTCACCGTGACACTGCCACCCTGGACCAGGCTGCCGAAGAGCAACTCCTCCGCCAGCGGGCGCTTGATGCTGTCCTGAATCAGTCGGGCCATGGGTCGCGCACCCATCTGAGGATCGTAGCCACGCTCGGCCAACCAGGCCCGAGCCGGCTCGTCCACGGTCAGCCCCACCCGCTTCTCTTCCAGCTGGGCTTCCAGCTCGATCAGGAACTTGTCCACTACCTGGGCAATGGTGCGCTCGTCCAGGTTCTCGAACTCGACAATGGCATCCAGACGGTTGCGGAACTCCGGGGTGAACATGCGGCGGATCAGCTCCATGCTGTCGCTGCTGTTATCCTGGGCGACAAAGCCGACCGAAGCCCGCGCCCGCTCCTGGGCGCCCGCGTTGGTGGTCATGACCAGCACCACATTGCGGAAATCCGCCTTGCGACCGTTGTTATCAGTCAGTGTGCCGTGGTCCATGAGCTGCAGGAGGATGTTGAAGACCTCTGGATGGGCCTTTTCGATTTCATCCAGCAACAGGACGGCATGGGGCTTTTTGGTCACCGCCTCGGTCAGCAGGCCGCCCTGGTCATAACCCACGTAGCCGGGTGGCGCGCCAATGAGGCGGCTGACCGTGTGCCGTTCCATGTACTCGGACATGTCGAAACGGATGAAATCAATACCCATGACCTGCGCCAACTGGCGAGTCACTTCGGTCTTGCCCACGCCCGTGGGGCCGGCAAACAGGAAGGAGCCAATCGGCTTGTCCTGCTGCCCCAGTCCGGAACGGGACATCTTGATGGCCGAAGAGAGGGTCTCGATGGCCCGGTCCTGACCGTAAATGACCAGCTTGAGATTGCGCTCCAGGTTCTTGAGCACATCCTTGTCGGTGGAAGACACCGTCTTCGGGGGAATCCGTGCAATCCGGGAGACGATATCCTCCACATCGGAGACGTGAATGGTCTTGCGGCGACGGGTCGCGGGGCGCAGGCGCATGTTGGCGCCGGCCTCATCGATGACGTCAATGGCCTTGTCGGGCAGAAAACGATCATTGATGTAACGGGCCGATAGCTCCGCCGCCGCCCGCAGGGAGCGCTCCGGATACTTCACATCGTGGTGCTCCTCGAAGCGACCTCGCAGGCCCTTGAGAATCTCCACGGTCTCGTCAACCGATGGTTCGGGCACATCAATTTTCTGGAAGCGCCGGGACAGGGCCCGGTCCTTCTCGAAAATGCCCCGGTATTCCTGATAGGTGGTGGAGCCAATGCAGCGCAAATCACCATTGGTCAGTACCGGCTTGATGAGATTCGAGGCATCCATGACACCGCCGGACGCCGCACCAGCGCCGATAATGGTGTGAATCTCATCAATGAACAGCACAGATCCGGGGCGACGCTTGAGATCAGCGATGACACCCTTGAGGCGTTTCTCGAAGTCACCCCGATACTTGGTGCCGGCAATCAGGGCACCCAGGTCCAGCGAGTAGATGGTGTTGTCGGCCAGCGGTTCCGGCACTTCCTTGTCCACGATACGCCGGGCCAGGCCCTCGGCCAGGGCGGTCTTGCCCACCCCGGCTTCGCCCACAAACAGGGGATTGTTCTTTCGACGTCGGCAGAGCACCTGAATGGTGCGCTCGATCTCCTGGGCACGACCAATCAGGGGATCGACCCGGCCTTCCCGAGCCAGACGATTCAGATTGGTGGTGTATTTGTCCAGCGGGGAGGTATCGCCCTCGTCCACCGCCACATCTTCTTCGCTCTGACTCTCGGTACCGTCGTCGTCGGAAATCTTGGAAATACCGTGGGAGATAAAGTTAACCACGTCCAGGCGGGTGATGGTCTGCTTGCCAAGCAGATAGACGGCGTGGCTTTCCTTTTCGCCGAAAATGGCCACCAGCACATTGGCGGCGGTGACCTCTTTCTTGCCCGAGGATTGCACATGGAAGACGGCCCGCTGCAGGACGCGCTGGAAGCCGAGCGTGGGCTGCACATCATCGCCCTCGCTTTCTTCCAGCAAGGGCGTGGTTTCGTCGATGAAGTGGGCCAGCTCCTGGCGGAGCTGCTCCAGGTCGGCACCACAGGCCTGGAGAATTTCAATGACCTGCGCGGCATCCAGCAGCGCCAGGAGCAGGTGCTCCACGGTCATGAATTCGTGCCGCTTCTGGCGAGCTTCCTTGAAGCCGGCGTTAAGGCAGAATTCCAGTTCCTTGCTCAGCATGTCGCACCTTTGCCCTTGGCGTTGCGGTTGGCGGTCGGAAGACAGGCTGACGACATGTCAGGCCTGCTCCATGGTGCACAGCAATGGATGCTGGTGCTGTTTGGCGTAGTCATTGACCTGGGCGACCTTGGTCTCCGCGATCTCGAAAGTGAAAACTCCACACACCCCTTTCCCCTGGGTGTGCACGTTGAGCATGATCTGCGTCGCCTTGTTCCGGTCCATGCGGAAAAAACGCTGAAGCACCTCAACCACGAAGTCCATGGGGGTAAAGTCATCGTTCAGGAGCAGAACCTTGTAAAGCGGCGGCCGCTTTACCGCAGGCTTGGCTTCCTGAACGGCAACCCCCGGGTTCTCCGGGCTGGAATTCTGTTGTCCTTTCTGCGCTCTCATACCCTGTATTTTAATCCATTCCCATGCCGGGCAGTAAGGGCGGCGTTACCCTTCGACGCCGCTCACAACCCAATGGTTGGCCCGGAAGCCGGGAAATTCAAGGGGATACAGCCATCAGCCCCTTTTCGGGTATAGACCCATTTATCCCGCGGATTCTCCATACCGCCCGTCATTCATCGCCGACCGGCCATCAAGCTGGTCCAGCAACCAGCGATACAGGCGGTGTCGGGCCGGGTCAGACACCAGCAGCCCTTCCACCAGCATCTCCACTTCCCAGTCCCGCCCGGCACGCATGGCATCCAGGGCCCGCTCATACTGGAGGGAGCGCTGCTCATCCAGCTCCGTCAAGCGATCCGGCAGGCCCAAAGGCTCATAGACGGTCACCACGCTCTCCCGACCGCGCACCGACTCCCGGCCCAATTCCATGAATCGCACTTCGGGCACGGCGTTGCGGGTGAATTCACTGGCGATGATGCCGACCCCGTAGCGGCGGGTCATTTCTTCCAGCCGGGATGCCAGATTCACGGCATCGCCCATCACCGTGTAGGCCATACGGAACTCCGAGCCCATGTTGCCGACACTCATGTGACCGGTATTGATGCCTATCCCCAGGCGAAGCTGCGGCCAGCCTCGCTCGCCGAACCGCTGGTTGAGCCGGTCCATCTCCTTCTGCATGTCCAGGGCGGCCATGACCGCCTTGCGGGCATGGTCCGGGGCATCCAGGGGTGCCCCCCAGAAGGCCATTACCGAATCGCCCATGTATTTGTCGATCGTGCCCCGGTGCTGGTGGATGACCCGCGTCATCGAGGTCAGGAACTCATTCATCAAATGGGTCAACTGGCGCGGATTGAGGGCCTCCGCAATGCCGGAAAAACCGTGAATGTCCGAAAACAGCACGGTCATATGGCGGCTTTCACCAGCCAGGCTGACCCGCTGGGGCCGCTCGTTCAGCTCCTGAACCAACTCCTTGGGCACATACTGGCCAAACACCTCGGACAGGCGGCTTCGGGAGCGGGCCTCAATGACCTGGCTGTAAAGGAGATGCAGCACGTAAAGGACCACCACGAACAGGGCCACCGAGGCATAGGGCAGGACCACCGAAGCCCAGTGCCACATGGCCAGGTTGAAGCCACTGAAGCTGACCAGGACCACCACGGCAGATAAGACCGACCCCCAGCCCCCAAAGACCATGAACGCCGCTGTCAGGAGCACCGCCAGCAACAGCAGCAGCAGAATCTCGCTGAGGGCGGGATTCATGGGGCTGTGCAGCATCCGCCCGTCGAGCAGGGCGGATAGCACATTGGCCTGGACCTCCACGTTGGGCATGGCCTGATCCACGGGGGTGGCATGCATCTGGGTCAGGCGCGAGGACCACCCCCCCACCAGCACCACCTTGCCGTCCAACAGACCATCCAGGTCCTCGCCGTTGAGGACCTGCGCAGCGGAGACGTAAGGAAAACTGAAGCGGGGCCCACGGAAAGGTATGTGTATGGCGGCCTGCCTGTCCATGAGGACCCTGGAACTGCCCACCTGCATCCGGTAAGCCTTGAATGGCCATCGCCCGCGATAGGCATCGATTTCCGGGGGATTGTCATTGTAGCCAGACACCAGCCAGGCCAGCTGCAGGGTCATGGCCGGGTAGATCTGACCACCATGGGCCCAGAACATGGGCATGCGCCGAAAATGGCCATCCGGGTCCACCAGGGGATTACTGGTAAAACCGCTGGTGGCCGCCTCGGCCACCTGGGAGATATTGGCGGTATAGCCTTCGGATTCCACTGGCTCCAGCCCATGGGGCAGGGACTCCCAGCGCATCACCGGGCTCGGCAGCACCCCCACCGAATAGCCCTCCTCACTGTCCCGCAGCAACATCGCCGTACTCACCGGCCGACCCCGCAGGGAATTGGCCAGGATTTCATCGGCGGTCACTTCGCGCTCCTCCGGTCTGCTGGGCTCAAGCCAGCCTCCGAGAGAGCGCCACTGGCTGTGTGCACGGGTAGCGGCGGAAGAAACCCGCTGCCCATCCTGCGGTTCGGCAAAAACCACATCCAGACCCACGGCTCTGGCCTCGTAGCGCTCGAACAATTGGTCCATCAGCGCCGCCATGCGATCCCGGGGCCAGGGCCAGCGGCCCTCCTGGGCCAGACTTGGCTCATCGACACCGACAATGACAATATTTTCATCCACCGACATGGGCATGGTCATGCGCAGGCGGGTGTCGTAGGCCAGGTTCTCGAGATGAGAAATGACCCGGATCGGGGTCAGACCGGAGGCATGGCCGGCAAAAACAGCGAGCAAAACGGCGCTGATCAGCAGCCGGATCTGCAGCTCCCGGGGGTGTCTGCTCCAAATTGGCGCTGACATGCCGCGACCACTCACCTTAAGAAATTCCCCTCGCTCATATTACTATTTGAACCTGCCGATGCCCTGACAGTCCACTTTACAACAATCGCGCCAACCGCTGGCCGTGATCTCGGGATCAGTGGCCGGGCGCCATTGACGGACGGAAAGGCTTGAGCCGGCGGTGCGCAAGTCCGTATGATTGTCGTTTCGGTCATTTTTTCACAGACGCCTGCTGGCAGGCGTCAGGCGGACGGCGGAATGCGTCTCGATCCAGGGAGTCTGAAAAAGTTGGGGGGATTCGATCGTGAGCGATTGCAAGGGCTTGCGCGTCATTTGCCTACGGCGTTCACGCTGGGGCTGGTGATCGCTATCGCCTATTCCGTGGCGGATATCGCCTGGCGAGTCATTCCCCTTGACGATGCCCCGGTCGCCAACGGCGGCCCAGCCCCGTCCGTTGCCGAGGTTCCGGATACCGAGGACCACACGGACCTTGAGCAGCTGTTGGCCCTGTCGGTGTTCGGCGAACCGGACCCGGAAGAGGACACCACCGAAGAAATTGACCTGGCCGAGCTGAACGCCCCTGAAACACAGCTCAATCTGGAATTGCGGGGGGTCCTGGCCACCGAAATCCCCGAAATGGCCCGCGCCATCATTGCCTCGGGCCGGGATGAGGACAAGAGCTACAAGGTCGGCGACAGCCTGGGCTCCGGCGCCACACTGCGGGCAATCTATTCCAACCGCGTGATTCTTGAGCGCGGCGGAGAGCTGGAAACCTTGCGACTGCCCCGGGAAAACGGCGAGGACGGCCTGGTGCGCGCTCAGGCCTCGGACAGGACGGCCCGGCAAGACCGGGGCAATGGTGACGAGTACACCGTTCCGGAAGACGTGGCCGGCCTGCGCGACAGCATTCGCGAGAACCCCGAACGAATTACCGATGTCATCCGCCCCACTCCCCACCGCGAAGACGGCGAGATGGTGGGATTCCGGGTTTTCCCCGGGCGCATGCGCGACGAGTTCCAGCAGATGGGACTGCGCGCCGGCGATATCGTGACCGCCGTCAACGGCACCCCCCTGGACAGCGCCGCGGCGGGGATGCGCCTGCTCAATGAGCTGGAAGACGCCAGTTCCGTGGAACTGACCATTCGTCGGGGCGGACGAGAAACCTCCGTGACCATCTCGCTGGGACAATGATTGCTGCACCAAGGGCAGCCCGGCTGGCAACAGACAACTGGAAGCAGAGAACGATGAGTAAGCAAAGCCTGGAAAAGAAAACCACGCGACCGGCCCGAATGCTGGCCATGACTCTGGCACTCTTGCTGCTGATGCCCGCCTGGGCAATGGCTGAAAAGGTCACCTTGAACTACAAGGAAGCCGATATTCGGGAAGTGGCAAATACCATTTCGGATGTCACCGGCAAGAATTTCATCATTGATCCCCGGGTCAAGGGGCGCATCACCGTGACGTCGTCGCGCCCGATTGCGCCAGATGATGTTTACGACACCTTCTTGTCCATCCTTCAGGTGCACGGCTTCGCTGCCATGGAAAGCGGCAACACGATCAAGATTGTCCCCTCCTCCGACGCCCGACAGATGCCCGGCTCGGAACTGGACGCCAGCACTGTTCACTTCAGTGATGAAATCGAAACCCGCGTCATTCAGCTGGAGCATGTGCCGGCCGCCCAACTGGTTCCCATCTTGCGCCCGCTGGTTCCCCAACACTCCCATCTGGCGGCAGTGGCGGTCTCCAACATGATCGTGATCGCCGACCGCACCGCCAATGTGGAACGCATCCAGCAGTTGATTCGTCGTATCGACCGGGCCAAGGACGATGAAATCGAAGTCATTCGCCTGGAACATGCCTCGGCCAGCGAAGTGGTCCGGGTGCTGACCTCCATGGACCGCCGCGACCGGGCCGAAGACGGCGTCCCCCTGAGCCTGGTGGCTGATGAGCGCAGCAACAGTGTCCTCCTGGGAGGCGGCCAGAGTGAACGCATGCGCATGCGGGCCCTGATCTCTCATCTGGATACGCCCCTGGAGGCTGGCGGCAACACTCAGGTCCGATACCTTCGTTACTCCGATGCCTCCACACTCTCCGAGGTGCTTCGAAGCCATATCGAGAATGGTGATGATGCCCGGGAAGGTGAACGGGTCAGCATTGTCCCTGATGAAGGCACCAATTCCCTGGTCATCACCGCCCCGCCGCGGCAGATGCGAGAGATCAACTCCGTCATTGAGAAACTGGATATCCGCCGCGCCCAGGTGCTGGTGGAAGCCATCATCGTCGAAGTCAGTGAGGACAAGACCGGTGAACTGGGCGTGACCTGGGCGGCGGTGGATGAAAGTGGCAGCAACCCCTTCGGCATCACCCGCTTCCCCCAGTCCGGCGCGGACATCGGCACCATCGGCGGCGCCGTGGCCGCCGGTGCGCCCGAGCAGGGCCTGCAAGCGGCTGGTGACGGCCTGCTGTTCGGCGTCGGCCGGACCCGGGCTGGTGGCCTGGACTTCGCTGCTCTATTCCGGGCCCTGGCCGGCGATTCCAAGACCAATATTCTCTCCACCCCCACGCTGCTGACCATGGATAACGAGGAAGCAGAAATCACCGTGGGCCAGCAGGTTCCCTTCATCACCGGCAGTTTCTCCGGCCCCGGCGCGGGCCGTGGCGGTGATCGGGGGGATCAGCGTGGCGGCGGGGTCGGTACCGGCTTCGGCAACCCCTTCCAGACCATTCAGCGCGAGGACGTGGGCATTTCCCTCAAGATCACTCCGCGTATCAACGAGGGTGATGCGGTCTTTCTGGATATCGAGCAGGAAGTGTCCAGCATTGCCGGCGGGGTCAGTGGCGCTGCCGACCTGATTACCAACAAGCGCTCCATCAACACGCGAGTCATCGTCGAGGATGGTGAGGTCATTGTCCTCGGCGGCCTGATCGATGAGCAGCTCCGGGAACAGGAGCAACGGGTGCCCATCCTCGGTGCCATTCCTGTACTGGGCAATCTGTTCAAGAGCACCAGCACCAGTTCCGAAAAACGCAACCTGATGGTGTTCCTCAAGCCGGTGATCCTGCGTGGCCCGGATGAATCGCGCTTTTACACGGAAGCCAAGTACAACCGCATCCGTGATGTCCAGGCCGGTGATCGCAGCCGTGTGCCACTGATTCATGGCGCCCGCCGCCCCCAGCTCGAGCCACTGGAGCAATTCCGTTACACGCCTCACCATGACCAGGACGAGAACGACGGCAGCAGCCGCCGGGGACCCCGTCTGGACATGGAAGACGAGGATAATGATGGCGACGACTGACCCCCTCCAAACTGCCGCCGACGAGCGGACGGAAGACAGCCTCCGGGAAGCAGGCGAGGAGTTTGAGGCGCCTGTCGAGGGGGCGGAAGAAGAGGAAGTTGCGGGCCGGCTTCCCTTCGCCTTCGCCCGCCGTCACGGCGTGCTGTTGGGTGAGAAACTCGACGACGGTCGCATCGAACTGATCTGCCGCCCTGGTGTGACACCGGCCTGTCTCCGGGAAGCCCGTCGCTACGCCGGGGTTGCGCTTTCGCCCCGCAAGGTCTCCCGCGAGGAATTCGACAATATCCTCCAACAGGCCTACGAGGATGCCGGCTCGGCCAACAAGATGATGGAAGGCATCGAGGAAGATGTCGACCTCAACAGTGTTGCCCAATCACTGCCGGAACCCGAGGACCTGCTGGAAGCGGATGATGACGCACCCATCATTCGCCTGATCAATGCCCTGCTCACCGAAGCCGTCAAGGAATCGGCCTCGGATATCCATATTGAGCCTTTCGAGAATCGTCTGGTGGTTCGCTTCCGTGTAGATGGGGTTCTGCGGGAAGCACTGACCTCACGGCGAGCCGTTGCCCCTCTGCTGGTATCCCGGGTCAAGGTGATGGCCAAACTCGACATCGCCGAAAAACGGGTACCCCAGGATGGCCGCATCTCCCTGCGGGTAGCTGGCCGTGCCGTGGACGTGCGTGTCTCCACCCTGCCCTCCGGCCACGGCGAGCGCGTGGTGCTTCGACTGCTCGACAAGCAGGCCGGACGACTGGACCTGGACCACCTGGGCATGGAACCCAAGGCCCAGCGGCTCATGGACGAGCTGATCCACAAGCCCCACGGCATCATTCTGGTCACCGGCCCGACCGGCTCGGGCAAGACCACAACGCTTTATGCCAGCCTTACCCGGCTGAACGAGACCAGCCGTAACATCATGACCGTGGAAGACCCCATCGAATACTACCTCGATGGCATCGGCCAGACCCAGGTCAGCACCAAGGTCAATATGACCTTTGCCCGCGGTCTGCGGGCCATCCTGCGTCAGGACCCGGACGTGGTCATGGTGGGTGAGATTCGTGACCTGGAAACCGCCGAAATTGCGGTGCAAGCCAGTCTCACCGGTCACCTGGTGCTCTCCACCCTGCATACCAATACCGCCATCGGCGCCGTGGCCCGGCTGCGTGACATGGGGGTGGAGCCTTTCCTGCTCTCCTCCTCGCTATTGGGCCTGGCCGCCCAGCGGCTGGTAAGGCGTCTTTGTCCCGACTGCAAGGAAGCCTACGAGCCCGAGGAAAGGGAACGTGAAATGATCGGTCTGCCCGACCAGGAACGCCTGACCCTCTACCGCCCCAAGGGCTGCGAGGCCTGCAATCACAGCGGCTATCGGGGGCGGATGGGCATCTACGAGCTGGTCCCCATCGACGATCACATGCGCACCATGATCCATGATGGCAGCTCGGAACAGGCTCTGGAGCGCTACGCCCGCCAGTTGACGCCAAGCATTCGCGAAGACGGGCGACGCAAGGTACTGGCCGGGGAAACCACCATTCAGGAAGTGGTCCGAGTCACGCGGGAAGACTGACAACATGGGCGCATTTGAATACACCGCACTGGATATCAAGGGCAAGCAGAAAAAGGGCGTGATCGAGGGCGACACCGCCCGCCACATCCGGCAACAGCTTCGTGAACAGCGACTGACCCCGCTGGATGTGCAGGAGGTATCCGGGCGCAAGACCGTCAGTCGCGGCGGTCAGAAACGTGCCGTCATTCCCACCCTTGGCCGCGGCATCAGCGCCGGGGATCTGGCCCTGCTCACTCGCCAGTTGGCCACTCTCATTCGAGCCGGCCTCCCCCTTGAAGAGGCCGTCAGCGCGGTGGCCCAGCAGTCGGAAAAACCGCGCATCAAGAGCATTCTGATGGCTGTGCGCTCCCGGGTCATGGAAGGTCACACCCTGGCCGATGGCCTGGCCGAATTTCCCAACGCCTTCCCCGAGATCTATCGCTCGACCGTGGCCGCGGGTGAGCAATCCGGCCACCTGGACGGGGTGCTGGAGCGCCTGGCCGAATACACCGAGAATCGCCAGATCATGCGCCAGAAGATATCCCAGGCCATGGTCTACCCCATCGTGCTGACCGTGGTGGCAGTACTGATCATCGTCGGCCTGCTGGTGCACGTGGTCCCGCAAGTGGTAGAAGTGTTTGAAGATACCGGACAGGACCTCCCGGGCCTGACCCAGGGTCTGATTGCGACCAGCGAATTTCTGCAGGACTTCGGTATATGGATTGGCCTGCTGCTGGTTGCAGCCTGGTTCGGCATTCGACATGCCCTTCAGCGTGAGGGACCCAAGCGGCGTTTCCATCGCTTTCTGCTCACCCTGCCCCTGATCGGCCGGATGAACCGGGGTTTCAATACGGCCCGCTTTGCCCGAACCCTGAGCATCCTGGCCGGCAGCGGCGTGCCGGTGCTGGACTCAATGCGCATATCCGGCGAAGTGGTGAGCAACCTGCCCATGCGCAAGGCCATTGAAGAGGCCACCAATCGGGTCAGGGAGGGGGCCCCCATTGGCCGCTCCCTGTCGGCCAGTGGTCTGTTCCCGCCCATGACCATTCACCTGATCCGTAGCGGTGAAACCTCTGGCGAGCTCGAGGAAATGCTGGACCGGGCGGCCACCAATCAGGAGCGGGAGATGGAGTCCCTGACATCGACCCTGATGTCCCTCCTTCAGCCCATGCTGATCATGGTCATGGCCCTGATTGTGCTGATCATCGTGTTGGCACTGATGATGCCCATCCTGGAACTGAACCGGCTGGTGGCCTGATTCAGGGCTGCCAGGCGGCCGTGCCGCTGGTACCGATACCCCTTTAACCGGCTGGCAGGACGTTGCATAGTGGACATGTGCGTTCGGTCCCGGAGGTCAATGCCATGCGCCCTGCCCTGCTTTCCCTGGCTGCCATTCTGCTTGCCCTGGTCATTTCCCTGGGCAACCCCCTGGCCAATGAAGACGATGAACTGGTCACCGTGGAGTTGGCCACGGTTGGCCTGGACGAGCGCAGTGGTGCCCCCGTGGCGCTTCTCAGGGAGCCCGACAGTGGCGAGGTCGTCCCCATTTTCATCGGAGTGATGGAAGCCCAGGCCATCCTTCAGGGTCTGCATGAGGTAAGTACACCTCGCCCCATGACCCATGATCTACTCGCCAGCACCCTGTCGGCCCTGGATGCCGAAGCCATCTCCCTGCAAGTCCATGACCTTCGCAACGGTACGTATTACGGCCGTCTGATGTTGCGAAAGGACGGCCAGGAAGCACTGATCGAAGTGGATACCCGCCCCAGTGACGGCCTTGCACTGGCCGTGCGCTCGGGAACGGAAATCCAGGTTGCCCGCAAGATTCTGCGAGCCGATCTGGAATTCGACTTCCGCGCACCGGAGGAAGAACAGAATGTGGTACGTGCCGGCGGTATCACCGTCGTCGCCGCCACCGAGGCACTACGCGAGGAAATGGACCTGTCCGCACGCAGCGGGGTGTTGATCAGCCGGGTCGAGGGCAGCGCGGCAACCCTGGGCATCCAGCCCGGCGATCTGGTAACCCGGGTGGGCGATATCGAACCGGAAAGCCCCATGGATTTTCTTGACGCCTTCCGGGGCGTGGAAGTCGGGGAATACGTGGAGATCGAAATCGAGCGCGATGGCGAAACACTCAGCTTCGAGGTACCCACGGAAGTGCCGCAGCGGGATGAGCCGGAGCAGGAAAGGTTGTGAGTGCTGAGTGCTCAGCACTCAACACTTAATATCGAATGAGTGCCGAGCCCCAGGTGAAGCCGCCGCCAAAGGCTTCGAGAAGGATAGTCTGGCCGCGCTGGATTCGACCATCCCTGACCGCCACATCCAGGGCCATGGGCACCGAGGCCGAGGAGGTGTTGCCGTGATCCTGAACGGTGAGAATGACACGCTCCATGGGCATCTTGAGCTTTTTGGCAGTGGCTTCGATGATGCGCAGATTGGCCTGATGGGGAATCAGCCAGTCGATCTCGTCACCCGACATGTTGTTGGCTTCCAGGGTCTCGCGGGCGATGCGGCCCAGGGTGGTCACCGCCACGCGGAAGACCTCATTGCCCTTCATCTGTACAAAATCCTTGCCGGACTTGAGATCGTTGAAGCCCTTGGACACGCCGGAGGGGAAATACAGCAGATCCTTGTAGCTGCCGTCGGCGTGGATATGGGTGGAAATGATTCCCGGTTCATCGGAGGCTTCCAGGATCACCGCACCGGCACCATCACCGAACAGCACGCAGGTGGAACGGTCGGTCCAGTCAATGAATCGTGACAAGGTCTCGGCCCCGACCACCAGAACCCGCTTGGCCGCACCGGTGCGGATAAACTTGTCGGCAACGCTCATGCCATAGATGAAACCGCTGCAGGCGGCTTCCAGGCCGATGGCCGGCACGCCCCGATTACCCAGGCGCTCCTGGAGCAGGCAGCCGACATTGGGGAAGATCTGATCCGGTGTCGTGGTCCCCACGATGATCATGTCGATATCGTCAGGAGTTACACCGGCCGCTTCCATGGCATTACGGGCGGCGTGTTCACAGAGATCGCAGGTCGTCTCACCATCCGCGGCAATATGCCGCCGCTCGATACCCGTTCGCTCCCGGATCCACTGGTCGCTGGTCTCCACCATCTTTTCAAGATCGCGATTGCTCAGGACCTTTTCCGGGAGATATCGACCGGTACCGATTATGCGTGAATACATCAAACGCCCTGCCTCTCTTTATCTTCATCTTCCAACAACCGACTGATTCGCGCCGGCACGTCTTCCTTCACTTCAAGCGCCGCAATATGAATGGCGTTCTCGAAGGCTACCATGTCAGCGCCGCCATGGCTCTTGATCACGATACCCTGAAGGCCCACCAGACTGGCACCATTGTAACGCCGTGGATCGGTTCGTCGACGCAGGGCCCGCAGCACCGGCATGGCCACCAGCGCCAGCAGACGGGTAAAGGCATTGCGGTTGAATTCTTCCTTGATGTAGGCGCCAATCATTTTTGCCACGCCTTCCATGGTCTTGAGAGAGACATTTCCGACAAAGCCCTCGCAGACCACCACGTCCACGCCACCACCGAAGATGTCGTTGCCTTCCACATAGCCAATGTAGTTGAGGCTGCTGTCGCTGAGCATGGCCGAGGCATCACGAACTGTTTCGGTTCCCTTGATCTCTTCCTCGCCGATATTCAACAAGCCGACCTTGGGTCGCTCGATGTCATGCACGGCCGTGGCCACGGCCGAGCCCATAACGGCGAACTGCAAGAGGTGCTCGGCAGTGCAATCCGCACTGGCACCCAGATCAAGCATGTGGGTATGACCACCGCGGGCCGGGATGGGGCAGATAATGGCGGGGCGATCGATGCCGGGAAGGGTCTTGAGCACAAAGCGGGAGGTGGCCATCAGGGCGCCGGTGTTACCCGCGCTCACGCAGGCCTGGGCCTCACCCTGCTTGACCAGATTGATGGCAACCCGCATGGAGGAGTCTTTCTTGCCGCGCAGGGCCTGACTGGGCAACTCATCCATATTGACCACCTGGCTGGCGTGGTGAATGCGGATGCGCTTGCGCAGGTCCGTATCGGCCCCTTCGAGGGCAGACTCCAGGGCGGACTCATCTCCGACCAGAATGAGGGAAACATCATCCCGCCTGGACAGAAAAGCGAGCGCGGCAGGCACAACGACACTGGGGCCGTGGTCACCTCCCATCCCGTCCAGTGCCAGTGTGATGCGAGCACTCATGCATTAACTCCAACGAGACTGATCGAAGCGGATTGCCATTGTCACGGCCCGCTCGGGGCCGTCAAAAAGCAGCCGCGGCACCCGGCCGCGGCCTCTCGGACGCGAGGTAGCTCCAGCGAGCTCAGTCCTCGTCCTCTTCGAAATCAATCTCATCCGCCGGCGTAGCGACCAGCTTGCGACCACGATAGTAGCCGTCAGGGCTGACGTGATGGCGGCGATGGGTCTCGCCGGTGGTGGGGTCCACCGACAGGGTCGGGTTCTTCAGGCTGTCGTGTGCACGGCGCATGCCACGCTTGGACGGGGTCTTGCGATTCTTCTGAACGGCCATTGTCTGCTCCAGACTTGCTCTTAAGCTTGAGTTTCAAAGGAATCACGCATTGGCGTGATCCAGCTTGCTCGATGGGATGCCGCTGGGGTCAGCCCCTGAAGACATCCATTCATTTTTTCTTGCCACCGCCCTTGAGGGCGGCGAGGACCTGGAAAGGTCGCCGGGTTGGCCCCGGTGCCGGTTCGCTGGATTGCCCTTCGGAATCCGGCGGCAACAGCATCTCATCCCTGGCCAACGGGCCACAGTCTTCGATCCGCTCATGGCGGGCCGAAATCGGCAACGCCACCATCAATTCCTCTTCCAACAGCAAAGCCGGATCCAGGAGGCGTTGCTCGCGGATGATGGCGTCCATTTCCGCGGGCAAGGCATCGACATCCGCTTCACTGTCAACGATGACCAGGTCATAGCTCACCGCCAGGGGCTTTGCCACCGGCTCCAGGCAGCGCTGGCATTCCAGGGGCACCGTCACTCGGGCTTCACCCCTGACTGTCAGTCTACCGTGAGCATCACGGTCAAAGCGCATTCGGCACCAGACCTCATCCGCCTCGGCGCCCGCGGAGAGGCACAGCTCGGCGTTCAATCGCGGCATCCGGTCGAGCGCCACATGCCCTTCGGCGGCGGTCTGCCCCGCAGCCAGGCGCTCCGGATCAAGAGGGTCCAAAAACGGCTTCGACATAAACGGGCAATGGTACGGGAACACCACCCCACTGTCAAAGCGAAATTTGGCCAACTTGTTGTTTTCCCTGCACTCACGGGATTGACCCGACGGCTGGCGTGGCGTAAAAGACCCCCAAGCAAGTCGCGACCGGAGCAATCATCATGGCAGAGGCCGAATCCACCCCCGAGCGAATCGTCCTCGCGTCCCGATCGCCCTACCGGGCCGACCTCCTGCGTCGGCTGGTTCCGGACTTCAAACAGCACCCCGCTGATATTGATGAGTCAATCAACGCGGAGGAAAGCCCGGAGGCCTATGTCGGTCGCCTGAGCCGGGAAAAGGCGCTGGCCGTGGCCAGTGCCTGCGATGAACCAGCCCTGGTCATCGGCTCCGACCAGGCCGCGGTCCTGGACGGCGAGATTCTCGGCAAACCGGGCGACCTGGAAACCGGGGTCGCCATGCTCAGCCGCGCAGCCGGCCACGAGGTCCGTTTTCTTACCGGTCTGTGCCTGATTGACAGCCGCTTCCCCGACCGCTGTGTGGAGCACCTGGACCGAACCCGGGTGCATTTTCGGCAATTCGGAGAAGACACCGCGCGGCGCTATCTTGAGCGGGAACCGGCCCTGGATTGTGCGGGCAGTTTCCGCTGCGAGGGTCTCGGCATCTCCCTGTTCGATGGCATCGAATCGGAAGACCCCACCGCCCTGATCGGCCTGCCCCTGATTGCCGTCGCGCGGGGCCTGCGTGGACTGGGATACGAGATCTGACTGCGGCGAGGCTTGCGAGGAAAACTCACTGGCCCTGTCGAGACGGGAATACTCCCTGCCCCGCAAGCCACTCGTCCAGATGGCTGACACCGGGAAGAATGGCCAGCGGACGACATTCCCGCAGCCGGGCCTCGGGATGGGCGCCGCCAGTGACGGCCACGGCCGGCATGCGGATGGCCGCGGCCATCTCCAGGTCGAAACTGGTATCCCCCACCATCAAGGCCTGATCCGCCTCCAGCCCCGTCACATCCAGCAAATCCTCCAGCATCTGCGGATGGGGTTTTGAGCGCGCCTCATCGGCACAGCGGGTGGCAACGAACCGGGCTTCAATATCCAGTTCCGACAATACCCGATCCAGTCCGGCCCGCCCCTTGCCGGTGGCCACAGCCGACCAGATCCCCTGCCCCTGCAGACGGTCCAACACGCGCAAGGCGCCAGGATATAGCCCGCCCTCGTCCCGGTCCTCTGCCAGATAACGTTCCCGGTAGGCCGTCTGAAATGCCTGGGCCTCGGCCCGCGAAAGCCCCGGCAAGGTGCGAGCCAGGGCCTGGTCGAGACTCAGGCCGATGACACTCCGGACCCGCTCCGCCGGGGGTGGCGGCCAGCCCAGGTCCTGGGCCGCTGCCTGGACCGAGGCCACGATATGCCCGGTGGAATCCATCAAGGTCCCGTCCCAGTCAAATATGACCAACTGCAGCTTTGCCAGGGATTCGCTCAAGCCAGTGTCTCCAGTACCTTGTCCAGGTCTTCATCCAGCGGTGCCTCCACCGAAACCCGGGCCTCTTCGCGATCCGGGTGATCAAAGGCGACGGCCGAGGCGTGCAGAAACAGACGCTTCAGGCCCAGCGTGCGGGCCGCGCGCAGATCCTCCCGTGGCGCATAGCGCTCGTCTGCGGCCAGGGGGTGGCCGCGACTGGATGCATGCACTCTGACCTGATGGGTGCGTCCGGTGTGCAGACGGGCTTCCACCAGTGTCCATCCCGGCTGGCCGGCCACCGGATAGTGTCGCAGGGGTCGGAAATCGGTACGCGAGGGCTTGCCACTCTCGCTCACGAACACCCGGTTCTCACCGCTGTCACGGTGACTGCGGGCCAACGGGGCATCCACGGTGCAGGCCTTGGCCCACTGTCCACGAACAAGGGCCAGGTAGCGCTTCTCCACCCGATTGGCGCGCAGGGCGGCATGCAGACGGCGGAGCGTGGAGCGGCGCTTGGCAATGATGAGACAGCCGCTGGTCTCCCGATCCAGACGATGGGCCAGTTCCAGATAGCGGGCATCAGGCCGGGCCTGACGCAGGGCGTCAATCAGGC
>PWMQ01000059.1 GCA_003558125.1 Natronospira sp.
AGGGGGCCCGATTCCTCGGACAGGCATCCTGGCAGTGAGGTTAGAAAAAGCCCGAGGAGGGCAACAGGAATCAAGCGGGGAAGAAGTATTGAATTTGACATATTCATGCCGGATCCCTCCATGGCTCAGCCTGGAATTCCGGGATATCTTTGCTATTTTTACCTTTGCGAGGCCCAATCGGGCCTCGAATCCCATATTGGTAAGTAAAGGATAGGAAAGCACAGGAGGTCGTGCAATGTACAAGGGACACTTCACCGCACTCACCTCAACACTCCTCATTTCGCTCGGCGTGGCTTTTGGTCTGCCTGGAGAGGCCCATGGGGGGGGGGCAGAATGTGCAGTTCCTCCCGCATGCCGATGACTCAGCGGGTTATTTCATTCGACTCCGTGAGGAAGCAGTGCCTGCCGGCGAGGGGCCAGGCGGGAAAACATACCGCGAGCATGTAGAAAACTTCGCTCGAAACGTCGGCCTCGATGCGCGGGCCCATCTTGTCGGCGGTACCCCTGTGGCGTCTGCCGAGATAATGTCCAGGGAAAAGGCACGCGCCATCGCGGAGCGAGAGGACGTTTTGTACGTCGAGGAGGCCGGCATCGGCCGCCTTCATGCGGTCCAGGCTAATGCCCCATGGCACCTTGACCGTGTGAGTCAGCGCACGCTGCCGCTCGACGGCGAATATATTTACAACTGGTCTGGCACGGACCGGCGGATCTTTATAATCGATTCCGGTGTTCGAGCCAGTCATGACGAGTTTCAGGACCCTTTTGACAACAGGGTTTCGCAACTCCAATACGATGCGTTTGGTGGCAGCGGGCAGGACTGTGCCGACCATGGGACCGGCGTCTCATCCATGTCGAGTGGCTGGACAAAAGGCACCGCGAAGGAAACCGAGATTGTC
This sequence comes from Natronospira sp., assembly GCA_003558125.1. Classification (GTDB taxonomy): domain Bacteria; phylum Pseudomonadota; class Gammaproteobacteria; order Natronospirales; family Natronospiraceae; genus Natronospira; species Natronospira elongata. Next base: position 897 of record PWMQ01000059.1, read on the forward strand.
AATGTGAAGGTGGCGGATTGCTTTGGTTCTGTCTCGCCGTCCGACTACGTGGAGGCCGCCAACTGGGTCGCCGACCAGGTTGACCCGGGCGATATCGTGAACATCAGTCTCGGTTTTCCACATAGCGTTACCATCAATGACGCAACCGACCATATTGCCGACCAAGGGGCAGTTGTAGTTACCTCAGCAGGGAATAGTGCGACAGATGCGTGTAATCAGTCGCCTGCCTCGGCTCACAAGGCCTACACGGTGGCATCATCCAATGATCAGGACGCGCTGAGCAGTTTCAGTAATTTCGGCACATGCGTTGATATCGTCGCCCCGGGCGAGAGTATCGAGGCGGCCAGTGCTTCGGGGGATTCCGAGTTTTTCTCGAGCGTTAACGGCACTTCCTTCGCTGCTCCCTTGGTCGCCGGTGCGGCCGCCTTGGTACAGGACGAGGGAATAGGTCCTGATCCTGTCACCATCAAGGACGCGATCAGCCAGCGAGCGACGCAGGGCGTTTTGTCCAATCTGAACGGAACGCCGGACCGGCTTCTTTATACTTTGGATGACAGCGCCGGCAGTGCACCGGAAACACCATCCATGACCATAGATTTTACTGGTTGTCATAATGGTCTGGCCAGTTACGCCGTGACCTTGTCCGAAAACGGTTCTACCCCGGTGGAAAGCTGGGAAGGCTACAAAAGAGAAGGGATGGGCGGCTCTTATAATCAGATCCACGACAGTACCACGCCGGGTTTCAACTTCTCGGTCAACTCGGAGAATTATTGGGAAATCAAGGCGCGTGGTTTGAATGGTAATGGTTTGAGCAATCTGATCGGTGACTCCGGGTTCGCGCCGGATTGTACCGGTGGCGGGCCAAGCCCGCTCTGATCGTTCATGACGGACATGGTCCAAGGCGGGAGGCCGCATGGCGGCCTCCCGCTTTTCTGATTGTTTCAAGGCAGAAGGGAGCCCTCATGCGTGGACAAATGACAGGCATGCTGCTCGGGTTGCTCCTGTGTGCGAGCAGTGCGCAGGCGCAATGGTCGATTCATGGCGGTATCGCGGATTATGACGACTTTGGCAGTGGTGCCCGGGCCGGGGTGGGCTGGGCCTGGAGTGAATGGTCCACCGCCAGGCTGGAGATCGACGCGGGTGATGATATTCGCCGTTATGAGTTGTCTGCGGATTTCGAACTGATCGAGCACCACCGAAATCGTCTTATCGCGGGTGTTGGTTATGAGTTCTGGGAACTGGACTTTGATACCACTGATCCATTCACGCTTAATCCCGTTTCCTTCACCCTGGAGGATGATTTTCCAACGGTGTTCCTGCGCATTGAGCATGAATTTTCGGACAGGCTGCTGGCGACAGCCCAATTCAAGCGGCTCGACTTTGATCGCATTGATGCCGATGACAACATGACTGCCGTGGGACTTGAATGGCGCCTTGAGGGAAGCCTGTCCTTTTCCGGTGGTGTGTCGCACTACCAGGGTCTGGAAGATGATCAGAATTTCATTTCCCTCGGGGTTCGCTGGGCGTTTTGAGAGATAGCCCCGGTCGGCCGCTTGCGGAACAGCGGGCCATGGCGTTTTAGCCCGCTCCCACGGCATACGGGGTTCCGTGGGAGCGGTGTGTCCATGTGTTTTTTGGCTAGTGGCCCACTAGGCCACCCGTGGCGCCTGGGTCAGGCCCACCAGCCATTCGTCGTCGGAGCCGTCGTGGATGTCGTCGAACAGGGGCGTGGAGAGATAGCGCTCGCCGGTGTCCGGCAACATGGCTAAAACGGCAGTGCTGCGCGGGGCGTTTTCCACGGCCTTGAGGGCCGCGGCCACCGTGCCGCCCGCCGAGATGCCGACGAAGATGCATTCCTGGGAGGCCAGATCCAGTGCGGTCCGGATGGCCTCCTCGTCGGTCACCGGCAGTAGTTCATCGGCGATCTCGGTATTGAGCACCTTGGGCAGGAAATCCGGGGTCCAGCCCTGGATCTTGTGTGGCGCCCAGTCCTTGCCGCCCATGAGCGAGGCGCCTGCCGGTTCGGTGGCGATGATCCTGATATCAGGGCGCGCAGCCTTGAGGACTTCACCGGCACCGGTGATGGTACCGCCGGTCCCCCAGCCGGAGACGAAGTAGTCCAGGCGGCGGCCGGCAAAGGCCCGCAGGATCTCCGGGCCGGTGGTGTTGCGGTGATAGGCCGGGTTGGCCTCGTTCTCGAACTGCCGGGCCAGGAACCAGCCATGTTGTTCGGCCAGTTCCTCCGCCTTGCGCACCATGCCCGTGCCTTTCTCTTCCTTGGGGGTGAGGATTACCTTGGCCCCCAGGGCCCGCATCAGCTTGCGCCGTTCCACCGAGAAGGTCTCCACCATGGTGGCCACAAAGGGATAGCCCTTGGCGGCACAGACCATGGCGAGAGCAATACCGGTATTGCCCGACGTCGCCTCCACCACGGTCTGACCCCGCTTCAACACTCCCCGGCGTTCGGCGTCCTCGATAATGGCAATCGCCAGTCGGTCCTTGACCGAGGCCATGGGATTGAAGGCTTCCACCTTCACATAGAAATCAATCCCCTCCGGCGCCAGGCGCTTGAGTTTCACGATGGGGGTATTGCCGATGGTGTCGAGTATTGAATCGTAGATCATGGTCTAACTCCTTACTTGGTTGGCCTCGCGCAAAGACGCAAAGACGCAAAGGAAAAGCTATCTCGCGCAGAGACGCGGAGACGCAGAGAAAGGAAGGTTTTGTTGTGGGATGTGTATTCCTGCCCCGACTAATCCGGTGCAATGGTTGCCAACTGGATAGACATGGTTGCTCCATCCCGCCGTAGGAGCGGCTTTAGCCGCGATCAGGGGCATACCGAAGTCTCATCGCGGCTAAAGCCGCTCCTACGGCCATTGATAGGCAGCAAACAACATAAACATTGTTTTCTCTGCGTCTCCGCGTCTCTGCGCGAGAAAAATAATCTTTCTTTGCGCCTTAGCGCCTTTGCGCGAGGCAAATCAAACCGCCACCCGCCGCAGTGCCTCGCTGTCGGTATCCACAAGCGGCACCTGTCCGTACCAGCCAAGCTCCGCCGCAAGTGCGGCCACTTCGCCCACATAGATCAGGGACGGTGACTGCAGCTCGTGTTCCCGGGCCAGTTCCGCCATTCGGCCAAGGCGACCGACGATGACCCGCTGTTCCGGGCGGCAGCCGTGTTCGACAAAGGCCACCGGGGTATCGGGGTCGCGGCCATGGGCCATGAGCTGTTGCTGTACCCGGCCGACCTGTTTCACGGCCATGTAGAAGGCCAGGGTCTGGCGGGAATGGGCCAGGTCATTCCAGTCCAGCTCATCCACCGAGTCACGGCAGTGGGCGGTGACCAGCCAGACCGAGTGGGCATGATCGCGGTGGGTGAGGGTCAGGCCGGCATAGGCCGCGCAACCCACCGCGGCGGTAATACCGGGCACCACTTCATAGCGAATGCCGCGCTCACGCAGATGGGTGATCTCCTCGCCGCCCCGACCAAAGACAAAGGGATCGCCCCCCTTCAAGCGGACCGCCACCTTGCCGGCTTCGGCCAACTCAGCCAGCAGTTGGTTGATCCGCTCCTGTGGCAGGCGGTGATATCCGGCACGTTTGGTCACATCAATGAAATCCGCATCCCGGCGCGCCAGCTCCAGCACTCTTGGATCCACCAGCCCGTCATGGACGATCACATCGGCTTTCTGAAGGGTCTGCAAGGCCTTGAGGGTGAGCAGTTCCGGATCACCGGGGCCGGCACCCACCACATACACCATCCCTTCGCTGATCAGTTCACCATCACTCAAGGCCTGCTCGAAACGGGACAGGGCCTCGCCTTCCCGACCGGCCCGCAACGCATCACCCACCGGCCCGTCCACCAGCCATTCATGAAAATGGCGGCGTTGAGCAAAATCACTGATGCTTTCGCTGATGCGATCCCGCACCCGGCCGACGAAGCGGGCCAGACGCGCGGTGGCCTGGGGCAACAGGCGCTCCACGCCATCGCGAATACGCCGAGCCAGCACGGGCGATGTCCCGCCGGTGCTGATGGCCACCATCACCGGCGAGCGATCGACAATGGCCGGCATGATGAAGCTGCACAGGTCCCGATCATCCACGGTGTTGACCAGTACCCGCCGGGCCGCGGCCTCGCGGCTGACCCGCCGCTGCAGGAAGGGATCATCGGTGGCCACATACACCAGCCAGGCATCATCCAGGTCTTCATCGCGAAAGGCCCGCGCCCGCCAATGGATGCTGCCTTCCTCGGCCAGGGCCCGCAGGGCCTCGCAAAGCTCGGGGGCCACCACATGAATCTCGGCCCCGCTGCGAATCAACAGGCCGATCTTGCGGCTGGCCACCTGGCCACCACCCACCACCAGGACCCGGCGGTTTTCGGCGGCCACGAATATAGGCAGATACTCCATGACGGCATTCCTCTGTGTCTCACGCTTTCCAGTGAGACTAGGCCCGTCATCAATTCCAGGGAAATATCCATTACTGACTTGCTAATCACCAAAGGGAATATGCCTGGTGCTGGACTTGGGCGTTGAATTGGGGACACAGAGGACGCAGAGAACACGCAGAGGGCCACGGAGGTTTATTGTCGTTGGCCCTCAGCAAACAGTACAAGCTTAAGGAAGCTCTGTGCCCCTCTGCGGATTCTCTGTGCCCTCTGTGAAAAAACCATCACGCCCAAACCCGCCACCAGAGCCATCAGTAAATTGCTAAAGCCAGCCCCACCCCCTTTCTGCCTTTCCGTCATATCGGTATGAACAAACATTCCTTCCAGTGATGTGACTGCCTGCCTAGTCTGTTCCCCGTACTCAAGCGAGGGAGAGAACCATGGCTGCGGTGCCTGCCAACACACCACAACTGCAGGGCAAGCTGGACGCCCTGGCCCGGGAGCTTGATGAGCGGGAGAAGATCTGGGCCTCCGGTTATCTGGCCGGCCTGGCGGCTGCCGGTGCGGCGCCGGGCGCGGAGGTACCCGTCCCGCAGGCCCGTGCCGCCGCCGCATCGGGGGCGAGTCGGGTGCTCAACATCTGGTACGGCTCGGAAACCGGCAATGCCCGCCGGGTGGCCGAGGCCCTGGCGGAGGATGCCCGTGGCAAGGGCCTGTCGGTGAAGCTGGCCAGCCTGGCCGATGTCCGCCCCCAGCAGATCCGCAAGCAGGAGTTGCTCACCCTGGTGGTCAGCACCCATGGCGAGGGCGACCCGCCCGAGGATGCCGAGGACTTTCACGAGTTCTTGCTCTCGGACAAGGCGCCTAAGCTGAGTGATCTGCAGTACGCCGTTTTTGCCCTGGGCGACTCCTCCTATGAGCATTTCTGCCAGACCGGCCGTGACTTCGATGCCGCCCTGGAGAATCTCGGCGCCCAGCGCGTGCTGGATCGGGTGGATGCCGATGTGGATTTCGAGAACGCCGCCCGCCAGTGGAGGGAACAGGCCCTGGAACGCTTCAGTGAACTGGCCGGCGGTGAGCCGGCCGAGGCCGCGCCCAGCCACCTGCAATTGGTGGGCGAGGCCAAAGCTCCCAGCCGCTGGACCCGGGAGGAGCCCTTCGAAGCGGAGGTCCTGGCTAGCCATCCCCTGACGGTGGCCCCGTCCGGTAAGTCCGTGCATCACATCGAGTTGTCCATCGAAGACAGCGGCATTCAGTACCAGGCCGGTGACTCGGTGGGTATCTGGGCCGACAACGACCCGGCCCTGGTGGAAGAAGTATTGGCCGCCACGGGGCTGGACGGCTCGCAAGCTATCGAGTATGAGGGCCAGACCCGGTCACTGCGGGACTGGCTTGGTCGGCACCGCGAACTCACCCAGTTGTCCCGTCCCTTCCTGGAACAGTATGCCGAGCTGGCACAAGCTGATGCTCTTAAAGCCGTGCTGGCCGATGCCACACAGTTACGTGACTGGATCAAGGATCACCAGGTGATCGATGTACTGCGGGCCTGGCCGACCGAGCTGGATGGCCGGCGCCTGGTAAGCCTGCTCCGGGGCCTGACCCCAAGGATGTATTCCATTGCCTCCAGCCCCGCCGACACCCCGGATGAAATTCACCTCACCGTGGCCACCGTGGGGGGTGAAACCGAGCAGGGCCTTCGGGTAGGTACCGCCTCCTGGTATCTCAACCGCCGCATCGAGGCCGGTGATCGGGTCAGGCTGTTCGTGGAGGAAAACCCCCGCTTCCGTCTGCCCGAGGACGGCCAGGCACCGGTGATCATGATCGGCCCCGGCACCGGTGTGGCCCCCTTCCGCGCCTTTGTGACCGAGCGTCGTGCATTGGGCCATGACGGTTCCAACTGGCTGTTCTTCGGCGAACAGCATCGGCGTACCGACTTTCTCTATCAACTGGAATGGCAGCGCCATCTCAAGTCAGGCGCCCTGGACAAGCTCTCCCTGGCCTTCTCCCGCGACCAGGCGGAGAAGGTCTATGTCCAGCACCGCATCCGCCAGCAGGCCGCCGAGTTCCATCAGTGGCTGGAAGCCGGCGCCCATATCTATGTCTGCGGCGACGCCAATCGCATGGCCCCGGATGTGGAGGCCGCGATTCGCGATGTGCTGGTGGCGCAGGGCGGCCTGAGCGAGGACGCCGCCGGCGATTATCTCAAGCAACTGCGCCGTGAAGGTCGCTACCAGAAGGACGTTTACTGATCATGACTGACAAGCGTGAAGCGCTGCTCGACGAAGTGGAATCCATCAAGGCCGAAAGCCGGGCCCTGCGCGGCTCCCTCCATATTGGCCTGGAGGACCAGGTCACGGGAGGTATTGCCGAGAGCGATACCAAGGTCATCAAGTTCCATGGCATCTATCAGCAGGATGACCGGGATGTGCGGGCCGAACGCCGCAAGGCCAGACTCGAGCCGCTGTATTCCTACATGCTGCGGGTGCGGATTCCCGGCGGGGTGTTGACGCCCGCCCAGTGGCTGAAGCTGGATGCCCTCGCCCGGGATTACGCCAATGGCACCATCCGCCTCACCACCCGCCAGGCGGTGCAGTTCCATGGCATTTACAAGGAAGACCTGCGCCCCCTGGTGCGTGGTCTGGATGAAGTCTTTCTCGACAGCATCGCCGCCTGCGGGGATGTGAACCGCAATGTCATGTGCAGTGCCAATCCCCTGGAAAGCGCATTGCATGCCGAAGTCCAGGCCATCGCTGAGCGCCTGAGCAATGAATTGCTGCCCGAAAGCCAGGCTTATCAGGAGATATGGCTGCAGGGCCGGGACAGTGGTAGCGAAAGGGAGAACGAGCCCCTTTACGGGCCAACTTATCTGCCACGCAAGTTCAAGATCGCGGTGGCGGTCCCGCCGGTTAACGACGTGGATGTCTTTGCCCATGACATCGGCTTCATTGCCATTGCCGAGAAGGGCCGTCTGGCCGGCTTCAATGTCAGTGTCGGCGGTGGCCTGGGCATGAGCCATGACGTGGCCGATACCCATCCGCGTCTTGGGGATGTAATCGGTTTCTGCCGGCCCGAACAGGCGGTGACCGTGGCCGAAGCCATCATCAGCATCCAGCGCGACTACGGTAATCGCGTGAACCGCAAGCGTTCACGCCTGAAGTACACCATCGAGGATCACGGCCTGGATTGGTTCCGGCGGGAGCTGGATTGGCGCCAGCGCTTTGCGCTCGCCCCCACCCGGCCCTTCCAGTTTCATCACAACGGCGATCGTTACGGTTGGGTGGAGGCCGAAGACGGGCACTGGCATCTGACCCTGTTCGTGGAAAACGGCCGCCTCAAGGGCGAGGCCATGGAAGGCTTGCGGCAGCTTGCCCAACAGCACCCGGATATCCATTTCCGGGTCACGGCCAACCAGAACCTCATCATTGCCGGTGCTGATGTCCAGCAGAAGCTGGACATCGACCTGCTGCTGGAAAAGCACGGCCTGGTCCGGCACGAAAAGGTCTCCGCCACACGATTGCGGGCCATGGCCTGCGTCGCCTTTCCCACTTGCCCCCTGGCCATGGCCGAAGCGGAGCGTTACCTGCCGGATCTGCTGGACAAGGTCGAGGCCCTGCAGGACAAGCACGGCATCGGCCAGCGGCCGATCACTGTTCGCATGACCGGCTGCCCCAACGGCTGCGCCCGCCCCTACCTGGCCGAGATCGGCCTCATCGGCAAGGCGCCAGGCCGTTACAACCTGCATCTCGGCGCGTCCTGCAACGGCGACCGCCTCAATCGCATCTACCGGGAGAACGCCGATGAGGACGCCATCCTCAACACGCTCGACATGCTGTTCGCGCGTTACGCCCGGGAGAGCGAGGAGAACGAAGGTTTCGGGGATTTTCTGATTCGCATCGGCATTGTGTCAGCAGTCACCACCGGCAAGGAGGTGAGGGAACATGAGCAAGATTACGCCACTGGTACCTGAGTATTCCCTCGTGCATCAGGCCAATCACAATCTGGAGACGGCCAGTGCCGAGGCACGGGTGGCATGGGCCCTGGCCCATCTGCCTCATCGGCAGGTATTGGCCTCAAGCTTCGGCGCCCAGTCGGCGGTCATGCTCCACCTGGTGACTCGCCAGCGCCCCGACATCCCGGTGATCTTCATCGACACCGGCTATCACTTTCCGGAAACCTACCGTTTCGTGGACAGGCTCACCCAGCGCCTGGATCTGAATCTGCATGTCTACCGTCCCCGATTCAGCGCCGCCTGGCAGGAAGCGCGTCACGGCAAGCGCTGGGAGCAGGGCAGGGATGGGATCGAGGCCTACAACCAGGAGAACAAGGTCGAGCCCATGCAGCGGGCCTTGCGCGAGTTGAGTGCCGGCACCTGGTTCTCCGGCATCCGTCGCGACCAGGCCAGCAGCCGGGAGAAGCTGCCGCTCGCCCAGTACCGCAACGGCCGCATCAAGTTTCACCCCATCCTGGACTGGACGGACAGGGACGTGCACGCCTATCTCAACCGCCATGAACTGCCTTACCACCCCCTCTGGGAACAGGGCTATGTGAGCATCGGCGATTGGCACACGACCCGTTCATTGCAGGAAGCAGGCAGCAAGGAAGCCACGCGCTTCTTTGGGCTCAAGCGCGAGTGTGGTTTGCATGAGTCGGTTTAAAAATTCAAAAGCGGCCTCGCGCAGAGGGCGCAAAGGGCGCAGAGGAATTCAAAAAGACACGTGCTTTATCTCGCGCAGAGGCGCGGAGACGCAGAGAAGATTCATTATTTGGGGAGGATGATTGTCATGTGGGAGGGGGATTCCCGCCCTGACAGATGCCGGATCCCAAACCTTGGCACTAATTTGGCACTGATACTGTGTAAAAATATCTTCTTGATGAAACCGCTCTCGAAAATACTTGAAAAACCACCCTACCTGTCTAATCTTGATTATTGAAGATGGGCTTTTTTCTGTCAGCAGGAAAGTCCTCAATTTATCAGCCAGGGAGGGTGTCCCCATGTCATATCAATGGTTCAGAACTGCCGTTTGCCTTTCTTCAAGCCTGATTTTGGGGGGGGGCATCAGTAGCTTACGGCTACAGTAGCTGCAGCGAAATTGACGGCTGGAATGTTGCCGTGATCGAAGCCAGGGGAATCGTCCTGGATTCCAACGACCCTGATTTTCGTCAGGTTTTTGCTGATACCTGGGGGAATTGCAGTAGTTATTACCCGGCCGATCAGAACTGCAAGACCATGGCGCGGGTGCATTGCGACTGGGAGATAAACGGATCCTATGACAAGGGGGATGTCAGAAACTGCGTGATGCAGGCACCCACGGATCCTCCCTTGCCAGGAGTCGGTGTTCATGATCATGGGCAACAGGTTTCCTCGATTATTGCCGACCGCACCGAAGCGTCGCGTATTGTCCATGTCAGCACAGCGGCGCGGGACGATCAGTATTACGAGAGTGATCGTTCGGCGGCGTTAAGGTGGATCGAAGAGAATCGCTCTCAGTTCGGGATCGGGGTGGTCAACAGGAGCGGAGGAAATGTAACCCTTGGTCCAGGTGGTTGCCCGGATCTTGACCCGTCCAACGATCCCGACTCTGAACATGTTCTCATTCAATCTCTGGTTTGTTCGGGGGTTGCCTACATCAACGCCGCCGGCAATCATCGGTCACGATGACCGTATTGCCGACCAGGCCCGTCCCGGGAATGTCATCTCAGCGGCGCATACCTGGGGCGCGGGTGGAACCCATTGCCTCGACCCACAGGCTGATCGAGGCGACCGCCTGAACCTTGTCGCGGATGATGTTCCAACCTTGAATGGTGATAATCCGGGAGGTAGCTCCTGGGCGGCCCCACGGATATCAGCCATGGCTGCAAATTTATTGTATCGTTCATTGGATCGCGGATTTCTTCTTCCCGGGAACCGCCCTATCGATACACATGGGCGCGTCCTCGAAGGCTTGTATCGAGCAAATAATGGCAATCCTCAGATAACTGAACGAGGATTCATTAACCCGGAAGGGCTGCATGAGTGTCAGCCATTTCCCGACGATGCGAGCTATTTGTATGGCAGTGGTTCGGCAACTGATGCTTATGTGAGGTCCAATCAACCCGAAGGCGACGGGCTGCCGGGGCCGTCAGATTATGGGAAGCCAAGCGCCTGCCTGGGCGGGACTCCACCCCCGGTGGTTGATTTGCATGTGCACGACATCGAGGTGGACTTTCTGGGCTGTTGGGCAGGCAGCCCACAGTTCATCTTCCAATGGGATGCAAGCGGCGATCCCGAAGCGGACCGATATACCGCGGACTTCAGTTATGATGGCAGTAACTGGGTCCAGTTGCATGAAGGGACGGAGGGAGTAACGAACTACTCTCCCCAGGCGGATACCAGCTCTCAGCTTCGTTTCCGGGCCTGCAATGGCGCGTCACCGTGCAGTGACTATGAATTCTGGCCGGTACCGGGTACGTCCTGCGGCGGAGGGTCAATGCAATGATACGGCGGATACTCCTCTATAGCGCTTTATTGCCGGCCTTGAGTGCGTGCAGTGATGGCGAATTCGGCTTTTCGGTCGGCGGTCAGGTGCAGGGTCTGGCCGGTGATTCTGTCCATCTCGCACTCAATGATGACGAAGTCTTGGGCATTGAGGCGGACGGGGAATTCGCATTCTCGACACGTCTGCTGCCGGGGCAATCCTGGGAAGTTTCCGTGGAAAATCAGCCGGCCGGACGATTCTGCCAGGTGGACGACGCGACCGGTGTGATGGCGTCAGAAGACGTCGACTCGGTCATGGTGAGCTGCGTCGAACGTCCAGCTCTGAGCAGCCACTCCCGGGCAGGCGCGATGTATCTTTCCTGGGAGTCAGTGGAGCCGGTGAATCTGCTCTATTCCTCCGATTCGGATTGCGATTGGCTCAACTACACCCTCTGCGATGATGGTGGCATGATGCCGGATGAAACCGGTGGCTCGCTCGTCCTGAGAGCGGATGATGGCTTTGATCCGGATACCGGCTGGTTTTTCGTGATTGAGTCGGACGCCACACTGTCCTATCCGGCCGGTGCCAGGCCAGTCCCCTTGGCGGCGACCAAGTATGACAGGGTGACCGGCAGGGTCTTTGATGCCGCCGTCGATGCGGATCGGATCTATCTGGGCGGTGATTTTTCCCGCCTGGGTCCGTTGACCGGCCCGGGTGCCGCAGTACATATGGACTCCGGCCGACTGGCTGGTGCCGTGCCTTATATCGATGGGCCTTCAGTATTCGCGGTGGCCGCTGACGGCGAGGGAGGGTTTTACATAGGTGGGCGTTTTGAATCCGTCGGTGGCGTGCCCCGGCGAAACCTGGCACGAATTGACGCGCAAGGCCGTGTTGATCGTGGCTGGCGTGCCAACACGGACGAGGCGGTGACCGGCATTGCGGTGCATGAAGACCGGGTCTTCGTCTCCGGGCTTTTTGGCAATCTTTCCCGCGACGGCGACAGTTTTGAGCGCGAGGGACTCGCGCTGGTGAGCGCTGTCGACGGAGCGGTGGATCCGGACTGGAACCCCGGCTCGGAAGGCACGGTCTGGACCCTGGCCACGGACGGGGAGCGGGTTTATGTGGGAGGAAGTTTTGCATCCGTGGGTGGCGATTCGGGCGTGGCCCTGGCGGCACTGGATGCGCAGACTGGCGAGCTCATTCCGGATTGGGGGGAGACACCCGACAACGTGGTGGTTACCGTGCATGTTGCCGACGGTGTTGTGTATGTCGGCGGCTATTTTGAAACCCTTGGCGGGGAAGCCGCCAATGGCGTGATGGCGCTAAACCCGGAGACCGGAGAGCGGCTGTGGGACCACAATCCCGCGGTCGACGGGCTGGTGATGGCTGTGTCCGCGGACGGAGAGCGATTGTACCTGGGGGGTGACTTTGAGTCCGTTGGCGGTTTGACCAGAGATAATCTTGCCGCAGTTGATCGAAACACGGGGGCGGTCGTGGCAGGTTGGGAGACTTCAGCCGATGGCGCCGTCTGGGGCGTTGGGGTACATGGGGGGTGGTTGTACGCCGCAGGGAACTTTCGTCAAGCCGGCGGGGTGGAGCGTGAACTGCTTGCCGCCTTTGATCTGACGGACGGCGAATTGAATGCCGACTGGAATCCGGGCGCCAGCGGTCACTTTACCGCAGGCACGATGGCATTTTCCGGTGATGTGGGTTTTTTCGGCGGGCGGTTGCAGGAAATCACAGGCCATGACCGCCGCTATCTGGCGGCCCTTGACCGGGAGACCGGCCAGGTATTGGAGGACTGGCGGGCTGATCAACCCACTCACTTGTCCCGGCTGCTCCTGGACGAGGGAACATTGTATGCCTCGGGCGATTTCCCATTTGAAGCCGGCGAGCCGGACTGGGGTTATCTGACAGCTTTAAATGCAGAGACGGGAGAAAAGTCTCCCAGCTGGGACCCACCAGAGATTGTCGGGCGCACTGTAAGAGCCTTGGCGGTTGATGATGAGAGATTATATTTTGGGGGGCGTCTATCAGAAGTTGATGGAGAAGCGCGGCACAACATTGCGGCTGTGAACCGATATAACGGCGCACTGGTTTCTGGATGGGCCCCGAATGTTTCAAGTCAAGTCAGTGCTATCGCCAAGAAGGGGGATCGCTTATATATAGGAGGGCGGTTCAGAGAGGTGAATGAAGAAGATAAATTGCGATTGGCTGCGCTTCACCGGGTTTCCGGTGAGTTGGACAAGAGTTTTGAATTCAATGCCGCTTCCAACGTTAGCGTGCTTGGGTTGTTTGGGGATTCTTTACTGATCGGCGGGCAATTTCGATCAATTAACGAGGTCGAGCGAGAAAGACTGGCCATTATAGACCTTGAGGAGAACAGCTTATTGGAAATGGGAGAAATAGGCGTCAGCGACGCAGTTTCGAGCATTGCTTTTGATGGTTCGCGGCTAATTGTATCGGGAGCCTTTCAACAGTCAGGAGACACTCCGCGCAGACGATTGGCGGCGTTTGATCTTGATTCGAAGACGCTGATCTCAGACTGGCAGCCCGAGACGGACCTTGTTGCAACGCTTCTATCCCCCATAGATGGGAAGCTGTTCATCAGCGGGAGCTTTCAGGAAGTCACGGGATCCTCGGATGACCGACACCGTCCAAGGCTTGGGTTTGCGGTTCTGGATCTAGAAAGTGGCGATGTTGCTCGCTAAGGCGTTGAACGAGGGCAAACTACTTATCCGCCGCGATTGATGCCTTGTCTTGGCACCAATCGCGGCGGACGCCGCTCCCACAACTGAAAGGCACCCAGCAATACAACCCTCAGCGTCTCCGCGCCTTTGCGAGAAAACCAATCTCTCTCCGCGCCCTTGGCGCTCTCTGCGCGAGGTTCAAAAACCTCAGCAGCCGGCCAACTGCGGCCTTGGTGGATTGTCATGCAACGGGATCCTGACCTCAGCAAACAGCGCATCCACCTCGGCCTGGTTCTCCGCTTCCCGGGCCGCTTCCACGCGTTCGGGGGTGAGATGCGGGGCCAGGCGGCTGAGGAAGTCGAGCTGGAACTGGCGTAGCAGGCTGTCGCGGCGAAAGCCGACCCAGGTGGTCAGGCGCGGCAGGAGATGACGGGCATCCAGGGCAACCAGGTCATCATCACTGCCTTCCTCCACCGCCATGGAGGCCAGCACGCCCACGCCCAGACCCATGCGCACATAGGTCTTGATTACATCCGCGTCCCGGGCAGTGAAAGCAATGTTGGGCCGCAAGTTTTGGGCATTGAAAGCCTGCATCAGGGAGGATTCCGGCCGGTCGCTGAAGACATAAGTCACCAGGGGATGCCGGGCCAGTTGCTCCAGCTCGGGCGCTTTCGGATACCGGGCCAGGGGATGATCCCGGGGCACCAGCAGGACCCGGTCCCATTGATACACGGGCAACTGGACCAGGTCGGGGAAGCGCTCCCGGCTGCTGGTGACCATCACAAAATCCACGTCCCCCGATGACAGCATCCCGGCAATCTGTTCCGAGGTGCCCTGGTGAATGTCGAAGATCACTTCCGGGTGCAGCTTGCGAAAGCCCTGGATCACCGGCGGCAGCACATGGCGGGCCTGGGTGTGGGTGGTGCCCAGTCGCAGACTGCCCCGCGATTCACCCTTGAGTTCCCGGGCCAGGTTCCGGATATTCTCCACCTCCTGCATGATGCGCCGGCCATGCACCACCGCCCGCTCCCCGGCCTGGGTGAGGGACTCGATGCGCTTGCCGCGCCGGACAAAGAGCTGCACCCCCAGCTCGTCTTCCAGCAGACGGATCTGCTTGCTGATGCCCGGCTGGGAAGTATAGAGGTTTTCGGCGGCAGTGGTGATGTTGAAGTTGTTGTCCACCACGCCCAGAAGATAGCGGATCTGTTGCAGTTTCATTGTCTTCCCCTTGCCTCGAGTTCGCGTTCCCGAGTGCTTGAATGTGTCGCTGTCGGATCAATTCGCTGTTGCTAGCCATCGACATCGACAACACATTCGCCGGGCACGGCAATCCAGGGCCGCTTGGCCGGGCAGGGAAGAGCAGATTCTGAACAACGTAGCTGACGTGCGCATGCGAGCCTCCGGAAAAACCGGCGCCGGGCACGAGCTTGCGGGAAGGGCCACCGCTGAGGAGGGCCGAAATCCAGCGGAGGCGGGTCTGCCTACCGCTTTAGCTGAATTTGTTGAGCGCCCGCAAGCTGGTGTCAAATCGGCGCTATCGAGAGCAAACAATGACCCCAAGCCGCTCCCGAGTCAAGCTTTGCACGGACCAATCCGATATATGGTTATTCCTTGAGGGAATAAAACTGTTTGGGCCTCGCGCAGAGGGCGCCAAGGGCGCACAGAAAACCGGCCTCGCGCAAAGGCGCCAAGACGCAAAGGAAAGATGGATTATGGTGGAGAGGGGCAGTCTTGATCCGACAATTCCTGAGCGATGGTTGCCAGTCGTATAGGCATTAATGTTCCACCCTGCCGTAGGAGCGGCTTTAGCCGCGATAGGGGGTAAATCGAAGCCATCATCGCGGCTAAAGCCGCTCCTACGGCTACTGGCAGGCACAGGCAAAACAACCCTTCTTTACCTTTGTGTCTTAGCGTCTTTGCGCGAGGCCGGTTTTCTCCGCGCCCTTGGCGCGATGCCCAAATAACAACTAATTCTTTGTACTAGCTCAAATTCACCCCTAAGCTTTTCCGCAAATGCTCATCAAGACCGGTTGAGGGACAGGCCCGACGACGCCGGGGCAACCAGTGGAGCCATCCACCCAGGTGCCAATTCCTGCGGGGAGCCATTCAGGCTCACCGAGAGATGAGCGAAGCCGTGCTGCTTCGGTTACCCGTCCGAGATCACGTCCTTCGCCATCGGCTCCCCGCAGGCTTTCTGTTCAAGCAAAGCGGAGGAGAATAAGGTGGCAGCCCTTGCAGCAACACTCAGCACACCCTTCGATCGTGAGTTTCTGGAAGAAACCGCGATTCCCCCCTGCCAGTCAGGAGAGCTTGAGACCACGGTAGATGCCGGTGGCCATGGCATGACGGTGCGACTGCCCTGGCGTTTGCTGGGCAGACCGGGATTGCCGGTCCTGCTGGTGCTTGGCGGCATCAATAGCGGTCGGAAGTTGGAAAGCTGGTGGTCCCGGCAGGTCGGTATCGGACGGTCACTGGACCCGACGCGGTTTCGCCTTCTGAGTGTGGACTGGGCTGACAGTGAGCAGCAGCGCCAATCGCCCTTGCTGACCCAAGATCAGGCCCAAGCCATCGAAGCGCTTGCCGATCATCTCGGCATTCAACGTTTGCATGGGGTGATTGGTGCCTCCTTCGGGGCCATGGTGGGCCTGGCCCTGGCGGAGCGGGATCGACTCTTCATCGACAGGCTGCTGCTGATCAGTGGCGCCCACTACAGCCATCCCGCTGCGACCGCGGCCCGCCATCTGCAAAGAGAGATTGTGCGTCTGGCCGAGGTGGCGGGGCTGCCACGCACGGGACTTGCACTGGCCCGTGGCCTGGCCATGAGCACTTATCGCACCCCCGAGTTGTTCGCCGAGCGTTTCAATGAAACCGACGCGGTGGATCGTCTGCAAAGCCTGGAATCCTATCTTGGCCATGTTGGGCATCAGTTCGCCCGGCGCTATGAAGCGGATCAGTTTCTCGGCTTATCCGAAGCCCTGGATCTGCATCAAGTGGACCCGAGCCGGATTCGGGTGCCGGCAACGGTGGTCGGGGTCGACAGTGATCAGCTCGTGCCCCTAACCCAGATCAGGGCATTGGCCGAGGGCCTGGCCGGCCCGGTGGCACTGGATGTGATCCAGAGCCGCTATGGCCATGACGCCTTCCTGACCGAACACCTTCGCATCAGCAAGATTCTTAACGCCTGCTTCAAGGAGAAGACCCATGCCACTGCCTGATCAGCATGCCCAGACCATTGCCGCACGCACCGGGGTGGATTGCGACACGCAATACGGATCGGTGATACCGCCCATCCACATGAGCAGCACCTTCAGCTTCGCTGACTACGGTGAGGCCCGTGCTCATGATTACAGCCGCTCGGGCAATCCCACCCGCGACCGGCTCGCCGATGCCCTGCGCGATCTGGAAGGGGGCGCGGCGGCGACGGTGACCGCCACCGGCATGGCGGCGATCACCACGGTGCTGCAGCTGGCCGGGCCGGATGATCTGATCCTGGCCACCCATGATTGCTACGGCGGTACCTTTCGTCTCCTGGATGCCTGGGCCCGCCAGGGTCGCTTTCAGCTCAGCTTCGTTGATTTCAACGACCCGGCGGCGGCGCGTGAGGCCCTGGCCCGGCGGCCCAAGCTGGTTTGGCTGGAATCACCCAGCAATCCCCTGCTGCGCATCACCGATATCGCCCAGGTCTGTGAACGGGCCCGGGAGGTGGAGGCCCGGGTGGTGGTGGACAATACCTTCTTGTCCCCGGCCCTGCAGCAGCCCCTGTCACTGGGCGCGGACATCGTCGTGCATTCCACCACCAAGTACATCAACGGGCACAGCGATGTCATCGGCGGTGCCATTATCAGCGCCGATCCGCAAGCGGGTGAGGAGATTGCCTGGTGGGCCAATTGTCTCGGGGTGACCGCTGCTGCCTTCGATGCCTGGCTGACCCTGCGCGGGCTGCGCACCCTGCATGCCCGCCTGGCCCTGCACCAGGAAAACACCGCCCGGGTTTGTGAGTTTCTCGCCGACCATCCGGCCGTTAGCAAGATCTACTATCCCGGCCTGACCAGTCATCCGGGGCATGCCATCGCCCGTCGTCAGCAGTCCGGTTTCGGGGCCATGCTCAGTTTCGAACTGGAAGGGGGCGAGGCCGCCGTGCGTCGTTTCCTGTCCGGTCTGCGATGTATCACCCTGGCCGAGTCCCTGGGCGGGGTGGAAAGCCTGATCGCCCATCCGGCCACCATGACCCATGCCGCCATGCACCCCGATGCCCGCCGTCGGGCGGGCATCGGTGATGGCCTGCTGCGCCTGTCGGTGGGGATTGAATCCACTCGGGACCTCATTGCCGATCTCGACCAGGCCCTGTCCGGTCTGCTCACGCGCCAGGCCGCCGGCCTGGAAGGAGTCGGGACATGAGCGAGTTGATCATTGAAGGCAATGCCCTGCGCCGGGCGGAGGTGAACGCCCAGGCCGAGAGCAGCATTCCGGTGGCCATCATCGGCACCGGCAACGTGGGTGGTGAACTGTTGAATATCCTGACCGATCGCCAGCCCGGCCGCCTGCGCCTCTTGGCCTTGGCCAATTCCCGGCAGATGCTTTTGGATGAGCAGGGCTTGGCATTCGACGGCCTGGACTAGCGCCTAGAAGCGGCGGGCCGACCCACCTGCCTGGATCGGCTGGTTTACCACCTGCGTCACCACGCGGCTCGCGGCGTCATCGTGGATCTCACCGCCAGCCCGGAAGTCGCCGCGCGTCACGCGCAATGGCTGCGGGCCGGTCTCGAGGTGGTGACTGCCAATAAGTGGGCGGTGGCCGCCGGGGAGGAGGCCTATCAGCGCCTGCGCGCGGCCAGTGAAGTGTCAGCCTACCGCCATGCGACCACCGTCGGTGCCGGCCTGCCCCTGCTGGAAACCATCCAGCGCCTGCGTGCCAGTGGCGAGCGTATTCTTTCAGTCTCCGGTCTGTTCTCCGGCACCCTGAGCTATCTCACCCAGGCCCTGGCCACCGGCCGGCCCTTCAGCGAGGCCCTGAGCGAAGCCCAGCAACAGGGCCTCACCGAGCCCGATCCCCGCCTGGACCTTTCCGGCCTGGACGTGGCCCGCAAACTCATCATCACCGCCCGCGCTGCCGGCCATTCCATCGATCCGAAACAGGTGGCGGTGGAAAGCCTTTATCCGGAGACCCTGGCCGACTGGCCCCTGGCCGATTTCCTCGATCGCGCCGGACCGGAACTGGATGCCTACTGGCAGGCCCACCCGGCCTGCAAGCAACAGGGCGTACCCCGCTATGTGGCGACGGTGGATGGTGAGGGCAGGGCGCAAGTGGGCATCCGCTGTCTGCCGGCGGACCACCCCTTCGTCGCCATCGGCCCCACCGACAACATCTTCCAGATCCGCACCGACAGCTATGATGATACCCCCATAATCATCCGCGGTCCGGGCGCCGGCGCCCGCGTGACCGCCACCCAGGTCCTGGCGGATATCCAGCAGTTCAGGGTGACGTGAGTCCCCGGGCAGCCTACGCAGGGGCTGACTCGTAGGTAGCTTGATCCCGGGAGAGCTTGGTCAATGATTGCACCAGATCGTCGATCTGCTGGTGGGCTGACTGTTTGGAACGCTCATGGCGTTCATCCCCGAATTCCTGGTATTCGATGCTGACAAAATGTTTGTCATTGACGCCAAGGTAATGGGCCACCGTGGCGATATGGGTGTCCAGGTGGTTCATGTGGTGGCGGCTTCCGCCGGGCTGAAACCCGAATTCGCCCTTGGAACTGAGCAGCACCAGGCGCTTGCCCCTGAAGATGGGCTCAAGCGGCCAGTCCCCACGCCCAAGATCGAAGGAGAAGGTCTTGTTGACCCGAATTACCTGATCAAACCAGGCCTTGAGAGCCGCCGGCATGCCGTAGTTGTACATCGGCGAGGCAATCACGATGAGATCGGCCCGGTCGACCTCATCGATCATCTCGTCGGAAGATGCCAGCAGTTTGCGCTGATGTTGGTCGCGCTGTTCGGCTGGTGTGAAGGCGGCCCCAATCCAGGCCTCGCTGATAAAGGGGGGCGGATGGCTGCCTATGTCCCGCGTAATGACTGTGGTTGTCGGCGCCTTTGAACGCCACGCCTGTTGGAAGTGTTCCGCCATTTTTCTTGAAATGGAGCCCTCGCCGCGGGCGCTGGCCGTGATGAGCAAGATGGTGCTGGACATTGCGCTCTCCTGGTCTTAACTTGAGGTAATATAAGGATAGAAGTCGCAAAGGCCCTTTTAAAACGGAAATAATTTGCCTGATAGATGAGAAAGACTCATCCTGGTGGCCAGCCATGAGAGACCTCCCGCCCCTCAATGCCCTGCGCGCCTTCGAGGCGGCGGCTCGGCGTGGCAGTTTTCAGGCTGCCGCCGACGAGCTCCATGTGTCGGCAACCGCCATCAGCCACCATATCCGGCACCTGGAAGAGCTGCTCAAGCAGCCACTGTTCATTCGTCATCCCCGGCCAATCCGTTTGACTGCGGCGGGTCAGAAACTCTTCCCCGCCCTTCGCGACGGCCTGGATCAGATTGGCGCCGGGGTCGCGGCCGTTCGTGCCGCGAGCACCAGACAACCACTGGTCATCACCACGACGCCGGCATTTGCCAGTCGCTGGCTGATTCCACGGCTGGGGGAGATCAACAAGGCCTTGAATGGTGGGCGGGTGGCGGTGCTGGCTTCCGAGACAGTTGCGGATTTGCATTCGGGAGAAGCGGACCTGGCGATCCGATATACCCGCTCGCCGCCTGATGATTTCGCATGCCATCACCTGTTTGAGGATCACTACCAGCCATTTTGCCATCCCCGTTTGCTGGCCGGCACCGCGCAGGCGCGGGTGCTGTTGGAGTATCCCCTGATACATTTCCAGTGGAAGCAAAAGGGGGTGGCAGTCCCGGACTGGTCGCGATGGCTGGATTCCGCTCGACAGCTACGTCCTGACGTCGCCCTGCCACTGTCGGACGACGGCATCCATTTCAGCGAGGAAACCCACGCTATCGAAGCGGCTGTCATGGGGCAGGGCGTGGCGCTTCTAAGTGATCAATTGGTGGCCCGGGAGCTGCAGGCCGGGATGCTGGTGCCGGCGGTGGATCATGCCATTTCGGGCTTGGCCTTTTACGTCATCCATACGGCAGACAATAGCCGACGAGGTGAGATCGAAGCCTTCATCGAGCAGTTGTTCAATGCCCTATGAGAACGGCGATCTTAATCCTGGACCAGCCCAGACTCGCGCAGGAAACGCGCGTAAGATTCTCGGGCCTGCTCCCGGCGCATGACATTGTTGTGATGGGCGTTTTTCACCAAGACCAACTGCTTCTGCGCCGAGGGGCTGGCCTCGTAGAGGTCTTTCATCATGCGCGGTGAGGTCTGGCGGTCGTTCCCCCCAGCTATCAGCAGGAGGGGGCCGTCGTATTCGGCGAGGATGTCGCGATTGTCGAAGCCGCGCAGTTCATCAGCCACCTGGATCCGGATGAAGGGCTTGGCAAACCAGGGCACGGCTTGGCGGGCGAAGTCGTCCACATTAGTGGCCGTGGCCTCAAGGACCATGGCATCCACCGCCCGATGGCCGGCGACGTGGGCGGCTTCAAAGCCGCCGAGGGAGAAGCCGTGCAGGATGATGGGGCCAGCGACCTGTTCACGCACGTAATCGAGGACTTCGACCGCATCATCCATTCCCTGCTCCACGCCGGGACTGACGGTGCTGCGGCCCTGGCCACGGCGGTCGAAGAAGAAAAGATTGGCATCGAGATGGCGCAGATTATCCACTACCCGGTGAATGGAGCCATCGGCCGATTGCATGTTGCCGCCATAGACCAGAATGCTGGGCAGATCCGCGTCGGCGGTCACGGCGAGGCCGTAAGCCCGTTCGCCATCGCTGCGCTCGAATTCATGTTCGACCAGTTCATGCCCATTCGGGAGCTGGCCCAGCAGTTGCCCGCGCCCGAAGCTGGGGATCATGGTGGATTCGTTCACGACGATGGTGGTACAGGCCCCTAGCCCGCAAACAGCCAG
>PWMQ01000081.1 GCA_003558125.1 Natronospira sp.
ACAATGTGCGGAATCGTTGGAGCCGTTGCCGAACGTGATGTGGTCCCCATCCTGCTGGAGGGGCTGCGTCGGCTTGAATATCGCGGTTACGATTCCGCCGGACTGGTGGCACTGGATGAAGCGTGTGAGCTGCGTCGTGCCCGTGAGGTGGGCAAGGTCGAGGCCTTGACCGCCAGTCTGGAAAAACGCCCCATCCATGGACGAATGGGCATTGCCCATACCCGCTGGGCGACCCATGGTGCACCCGCCGAACGGAACGCCCATCCCCAATTCTCCGGCGACCAGCTGGCACTGGTTCACAACGGCATTATCGAAAACCACGATCCCCTCCGGGCTCGTCTAAAGGAAATGGGTTACCGCTTTGCCTCGGATACCGACACCGAGGTCGTGGCACATCGTATCCACCAGCACATGGCCGATGACGGCAATCTCCTGGTCAGTGTCCAGAATGCCGTGCGTGAACTGGAGGGCGCTTATGCCCTGGCGGTGATGGATCGCCGCGAGCCGGAGCGCATTGTTGCCGCCCGCCAGGGCTGCCCGGTGGTGATCGGCATCGGTATTGGTGAGCACTTCGTGGCTTCCGATATCGCCGCCCTCCTGCCCGTGACCCGGCGCTTCATTTTCCTGGAGGAAGGCGATGTCGCCGAGCTGCGCCGCGACAGTGTTCGCATCTTTGATCGCCATGGCCAGCCGGTAAACCGCGCCGAGGTGGAGAGTCAGCTTTCCGCCGATGCCGTGGAGCGCGGTGAGTACCGCCATTACATGCTCAAGGAGATCCATGAGCAGCCCAATGCCGTGGCCGAAACCCTGGAAGAGCGTGTCACCCACGATCGACTCCTGGCCGCCGCCTTCGGGCCAGATGCTGAGCAGCAATTGGCCGAGGCTGAAGGCGTGCACATCATCGCCTGCGGTACCAGTTACCATGCCGGCCTGATCGCCCGTTACCAAATCGAACAATTGGCCCGCATACCCTGCAGTGTGGAGATCGCCAGCGAATATCGTTATCGCGATCCGGTCGTACCCGACAAGCATGTCTTTGTCAGCATTTCCCAGTCCGGTGAGACTGCCGATACCCTGGCGGCCCTGCGTCTGGCCGCGGAAAAGGGCTATCTGGCCCGACTTGCCATCTGCAACGTGCCCGAGAGCTCACTGGTACGGGAATCCGACCTCGTGCTGATGACCCGAGCCGGGCCCGAGATCGGTGTTGCTTCCACCAAGGCCTTCACCACCCAGCTCACCGCCCTGGCCCTGTTTGCCCTCGCCCTGGCCAAGGCCCATGGACGGCTCAGCGAGGATGCCGAGGCCAAGGCCGTGGCGGAACTGCGTGCTTTGCCGGCCGCCATTGAGGCGACCATGGCCCTGGATAAACCCATCGAGGCCCTGGCCGAGCATCTGGTTCATCGCCACCACGCCCTCTTCCTTGGTCGCGGCAGCCACTACCCGGTGGCCATGGAGGGGGCCCTCAAACTCAAGGAAATCTCCTATATCCACGCCGAGGCCTATGCTGCCGGCGAGCTGAAGCATGGTCCCCTGGCCCTGGTGGACGAGGACATGCCCATCATTGCCGTCGCCCCAAGCGATGCCCTGCTGGAGAAGATTCGCTCCAATCTGGAAGAAGTGCGTGCCCGCGGTGGCGAATTGATTGTCTTCTCGGACGCCGAGAGCGGTTTCACCGCCGATGAGCGTACCCATGTCATTGCCCTGCCCCGCGCCGGCGGCCCCCTCACCGCCCCGGCCATCTTCACCATTCCCCTGCAACTACTGGCCTACCATGTCGCGGTCCACAAGGGCACGGATGTGGACAAGCCGCGTAATCTTGCAAAATCCGTGACCGTCGAATAAGGACCAGGCAAGCAGCCTGGGTTCAGTCAGCCCAATTTGCCCGGCAGTACCCCAAACGGGGGGTAGATTCCGAGCGACCACGTGGGATGATAGAGACGTATTACCCAGATAGACCGAGTGTCTTTCGCCCCCTTCCAACAAGGAGATACGCATGAATAAGCGCACGCCCTATATCCTGTTATTCCTCCTCTTGTTCGTTTTCTTGGGCACTGGTTGCCTGGACAGCTCAAGCAGCGATGATGATTCAAGTGGTCAGACGGACAATGGCAATGGTGACGGCAACGGGAATGGCAACGGGGATGGGGGTGACAACGGAGACGGTGATGCAGGGCTTGAGCCATTGCAGGGCGCCTGGACCAGCGGCTGCGTCTTTATTGATGGCGAGAATCAGATCCTGGAACGCCACGTTGATGGCAATATCGCCGAAGGATACTTCGAAATTTTCGACGAAGCTGACACGAGTTGCGCCAATACCCCGGTATTCTCCGGATACCTCGCCTGGGAAATCTCGGCAGGGGACGAGATCACCACTGATAGCGGCGTCACGGCACGAGAACTGGACATCGAACTCACAGATGATCCGGACGGCCTTGGGGCCCCTGATAATGAGTACGATATTTTCAGGGTGGAAGGCGATACGGCCTATTTTGGTGACAACCCATCAACCAGCCCGGAGAATCGACCGACGGCCTTGGATTGGGATACCCCATTCCACCGGATGGAGGATTGATCACGTTGCAGGAGCGCCATGGGCCAATGGGCCCTGGCGCTCCCGCAAGCCGATCGGCTAAGCCTATCCTGTTGCGGCTCCGGTGTTCAGCCTTCCTTCAGGTCAATGCCCACCGGTGCATGGTCCGATGGGCGCTCCGCGCGGCGGGGTTCTACGTCGATCCAGCTGGCTTCCACCCGATCGCGCATCTTGCTGCTCGTTAACACCAGATCGATTCTCAGGCCACGATTGCGACGGAAGGCACGGGTTCGGAAGTCCCACCAGGAGAACTGCTCTGCTGCCTGATCAAAGAGACGAAAACTATCATCAAAGCCGATATCCAAAATGCGTTTCAAGGCGGCATGCTCAGGTTCCGAGAACAGGATCTTGCCGCGCCAGGCTTCCGGATCATGCACGTCTTCATCTTCAGGGGCGATGTTGAAATCACCCATCACCACCAGTCGATCATGGCGTGACGCCTCATCCTCAAGCCAGCGGGTCAGGTGGTCCAACCATTCCAGTTTGTACTCATACTTCTCGCTTCCTACCGCCTGCCCATTGGGTACATACAGATTGATGACCCGCAGGTCTCCGAAGCTGGCGGCAAGGACACGTCGCTGCGGATCCTGATAGCCGGGGATATCAGTAACCACTTCGGTGGCCGGCTCACGGCTGATGAACGCCACGCCGTTGTATGTCCGCTGACCATTGCTCAGGCAGTGGTAGCCGAGGCTCTCGTACGTGGCTGCCGGAAACCGATCATCCGGCAGCTTGGTTTCCTGCAGTCCTACAACCGCGGGCCGATGATCCTTTATCCAGTTCGCGACCTGTTCCTCGCGCACACGGATGGAATTGACGTTCCAGGACACCACTGAATTACTCACAGACTCAGACCTCCCAAGCGTTCACGAATCCGGCGTTCTCGAAGCAGCCAACCGATCAGGCCTCCAATCAAGCCCCCCACCAGCATGAAAGCGAGCAACAGGCCCATGAAGCGCGGTTGTTGATAAGCCGGCACCACAGGCTCTGATTCCGTGGTAGCCGCCGTGATTTCAGCTTCCCTTGCTTCACCCTCCGCTTGCCCAGGAGCAGAGCGACTTCCTTCCATCTCTTCCGCCGTCAGCACTGCGTCCGCCTCAAGCTCCGGCTTACTGTCCGCCAATTGCTGGACGTCGGCCAGTTCGTTCTCCAGCTTATCGCGTTCGCGCTCGAGAGATGCAATTTCTCTATCCCGGTTCGCCAATCTCTCTGCCAATTCGTTCCTTTCCGCTTCCACCTCATCGATCCGAACCCGGGCCGGCGGACTGTCCACGAGAAACTCCTGATTGACCCAGCCAATGGTCCCATCCGGCGTTTCGACCTGGGCAAAACCATCTTCCACGGATCCCAGGCGTTCCAGTTCATCACCGCTTTGCAGCAAGTCGAGTCTTTCGCTCGTGCTGTCAGGCTCCGGATAAAGGCTGAGAAAGAGACGGTCGATGACCCAGGCCGGCTCGGCAACCGCCGTCAAAGGCAAGAGCAATAGCAAGGCAAAACAGCCGTTGCGTAAAAGAGAGCACTTCATGCCGCCTCCACAATGCCGTGATGTCGAAGAAAGGCCGCCATATCCGGATCCCGGCCCCGAAAGCGTCTGAAAACCTCCGAGGCAGGCAAGCTGCCGCCAAGTCCCAGTATGGTGCGTCGGAAACGCTCACCGGTATCGCGGTCGAACAGACCCGCTTCCTCGAAGGCCGAGAAGGCATCCGAGGACAATACCTCTGCCCAGAGGTAGCTGTAATAGCCTGCTGCGTAACCGCCACCGAAGATATGGGCGAAGCTGTGCGCAAAGCGATCATAATCGGCAACCGGCACCACCGAAATCTGCTCGCGGACATCATTCAGTGTTTCGACGATGCTCAGTTCGCTCTCCTCGGGGTATTCCCGATGCAGGCGCAGGTCAAAACTGGCGAACTCGCACTGGCGCAACAGTTTCATGCCGGTCTGGAAGTTGCGGGCTTCCAGCATGGCCTGTTGAAGAGAGGCCGGCATGGCCTCGCCGCTCTCGAAGTGAGCGGCAACCCGATCCAGGCCAGTGCCCGGCCAGGCGTAGTGTTCCTGGAACTGGCTCGGCAATTCGACCGCATCCCATTCCACACCATGGATACCGGCGACCTCGCTCACATCCACCTCCGTCAGCAGGTGCTGGAGGCAGTGGCCAAACTCATGAAACAGCGTGATGACATCGTCATGCTTGAGCAGACTCGGCTGGCCGGCTGCCGGCTTGCCGAAATTGCAGGTCAGATAGGCAACCGGCGTTTGCAGCCCGGTCTCTGTCCGTCGGCGGCTGACGCATTCATCCATCCATGCGCCGCCGCGCTTGCCAGGCCGGGCATAGAGATCAACGTAAAGGCGGCCAATGGCTTCACCGCTGGCGCAATCACGAAGGGCGTAGAGACGGACATCTTCATGCCAGCGCTCGAACTCGCTGACTGTCTCCACGTTCAGGCCGTATAGCTCCCCGGCGATCCGGAACATGCCCTCAAGCACCTGTTCCAGGGGCAGATAGGGTTTGATCCTCTCGTCCGACAGGCCATGCTTGGCCTCCCGCCGCTTTTCGCTCGCCCAGAGCAGATCCCAGGGAGCCAGCGTCTCTATCCCCAGGGTCTCCCGGGCAAAGTCGGAGAGGGCCTTGAACTCCGCCATCGCAGCCGGTTTCACCCGGGCCGTCAGATCGGCGAGGAAGTCCGCCACCTGCTGGGGTGAGTCCGCCATCTTGCTTGCCAGGGAGACCTCGGCGAAATTTCGATAACCCAGCAGTGATGCGGCCTCCTGGCGCAGGGCCATGATCTCTTCCATCACCGGTCCATTGTCGAAGCGTCCGGCCTGGGGCCCCCTATCTGACGCCCGGGTGGCATTGGCGTGGTGCATCTCCCGGCGAAGTTCACGATCGTCGGCGTGCTGTATCACTGCCAGATAATCCGGAAATTCCAGACTGAAAAGCCAGCCCGCCTTGCCCATCTCTTCCCCACGGGCTGCCGCCCGCGCCCGATCCGCCGCCGGAATTCCCGTCAGCCGCCCTTCCTCGTGGGGAGGGACGTGCAGGGACCAGGCCTGGGTTGCGTCCAGCAGGTTTTCTTCGAAGCGATTCTGCAGGCGGGACAGCCGCTCCTGAATGGCTCGGAATCTGGAGCGGGCAGGCTCTTCCAGGTCCACACCCGACAGGTGGAAATCCCTAAGCTGATCATCCACCGTCTTGCGTTGGGCGGTGTCCAGCGATTCCCATAGCTCGGGTCGGCGCAGGGACCGCCAGGCCTCGTAAAGTCCCCGGTTCTGGCCTTTCTCCGCTTCCCAGGCACTGATCTTCTCCAGGCAGCGGCCGAAGGCCTTCCGCACCGCTTCATCGTTGGCGACATTATTGAGATGGGCGATGGGTGAAAAGACCCGGCTGAGCCTGTCCTCCATCGACTCCAGCGGGCGTGCCAGACTGTCCCAATCGTATTCTCGGGGCTGCCTTGATACCTCATCTACCGTTCGCCGATAATCCGCCAGCACCTGATCCAGGGCAGGCTCGAAATGGGCCGCATCCAGCCTGGCGAATGGCGGCAGGTCGAAGGGCTCGAGCAAAGGGTTTTTCATGGCATCGGCCCTCCGGTGAGAGCGGAAATGGACAGCGTAACTTAGCACGCGCTGGCGCGTCTTTCAGCCGGGTCCGGTGGATTCCAGACACTATGCTACATTGAGCGCCGGAAAGCGCCGGCCCCGGCTTTCCCTTTTTTATCCGACCCTTGCAGGTGCGACTCGTTCGAGGAGGACAAGACAGGCATGGCGGATTTTGA
>PWMQ01000055.1 GCA_003558125.1 Natronospira sp.
TCCTTGCTCCTTGCTCCTTGCTCCTTGCTCCTTGCTCCTTGCTCCTTGCTCCTTGCTCCTTGCTCCTTGCTCCTTGCTCCTAATCGTCCGGCAAATACCACCCGGCAAAAAACACCTGCCACCGCCTGCCTCCATCGGTGGAGTATTCCCAGCGTTGGTGAATCTCGCCGATTTCAAACAGAAGCTCATAGACGATGCGGTGGAGGATCTGCCCCTGGTCGCTTTCCTGGGCACCAGTGAAGACCATATTGCCATTCTGACGCTGGCCATCCAGCTCCAGCATCAGGCCGTCACTGTCGGACCAGACCATGCGCCACCGCTCACCCCCGTCACGGGCGGTGAACATGGCTTCCCCTTCCAGGCCGTCCTGCCCCTGCCACCGCTCCCGAATGGCACAACCCCCGGCCCCTTCCCGGATTTCGCTATAACCCAGCACATTGCCCTGCTGATCCGCCACCATCCAGTCCCCCGCCATGTAATCCATCACCGTCACCACATCCCCACGACAGGCAAGGGCGTGGGTGGGTAGGAGGAAGGCCAGAAACATCAAAACGAGCAACGACTGCTTCATGGTGCGGGGCTCCGAATCCGGCTGCGAGCTGCGAGCTGCGAGCTGCGAGCTGCGAGCTTCCAATGATACAACTCTAGACTCAGGTTTCACTCCCCGGTTCATGCATGCCACGGCGGAAATTCATCGGCAGCCATCTCTCAATAAGCACGCCCCGGCTCGCCGCTCGTAGCTCGTAGCTCGAAGCTGAAATAAAAAGAAGGGGCCAAAAGGCCCCTCCGGGAATCTCCGTAAGGAGGTTCCTATTCATTTCTTCATCATCATGAAGAATTCCTGGTTTTGCTTCGTATTCTTCATCTTGTCGATCAGGAACTCGATTGCCTGGATTTCATCCATGGGATGCAGGAGCTTGCGCAGAATCCACATGTGCTGCAGCTCATCCTGGGAAACCAGCAACTCCTCGCGACGGGTGCCGGAACGGTTGAAGTCGATGGCCGGGAAGATCCGCTTCTCGGCAATTCGACGGTCCAGGTGCAGTTCCATGTTGCCGGTGCCCTTGAACTCTTCGTAGATCACGTCATCCATGCGTGAACCGGTTTCCACCAGGGCCGTGGCAATGATGGTCAGGCTGCCGCCTTCTTCAATGTTACGGGCGGCCCCGAAGAAGCGCTTGGGCCGCTGCAGGGCGTTGGCGTCCACACCACCGGTGAGCACCTTGCCGGAGGAAGGCACCACGGTGTTGTAGGCCCGGGCCAGACGAGTGATGGAGTCCAGCAGGATCACCACGTCCTTCTTGTGCTCCACCAGGCGCTTGGCCTTTTCAATTACCATTTCGGCCACCTGCACATGACGGCTGGCCGGCTCGTCGAAGGTGGAGGACACCACTTCACCCCGGACCGAGCGACTCATCTCGGTGACTTCTTCCGGGCGTTCGTCGATCAGCAGCACAATCAACTGGGAGTCGGGATTGTTGTTGGTGATCGACTGGGCGATGTTCTGCAGGATCATCGTCTTACCCGCCTTGGGCGGGGAAACGATCAGGCCACGTTGGCCCTTGCCGATGGGCGAGGCCATGTCGATGATCCGTGCGGTAATGTCCTCGGTACTGCCGTTGCCCTGCTCCATGACCAGACGCTCCTTGGGAAACAGGGGCGTCAGGTTCTCGAACAGGACCTTGTTCTTGGCCGCTTCGGGCTTGTCGAAATTGATCTGCTGCACCTTGAGGAGGGCGAAATAGCGTTCGCTCTCCTTGGGCGGACGGATTCGCCCGGCAATGGTGTCGCCGGTGCGCAGATTGAAGCGGCGGATCTGGCTCGGGGAGACGTAGATATCATCGGGCCCGGCCATGTAGGAGCTGTCAGCGGAGCGCAGGAAACCAAATCCATCCTGCAGAATCTCCAGCACCCCATCGCCGTAGATCTCTTCCCCGTTTTTGGCGTGCGCTTTGAGGATGGAAAAGATCACATCCTGCTTGCGGCTACGCGCCATGCCTTCAATGCCCATTTCCTGGGCGATATCGAGCAGCGCCTTGGCAGGTTTCTTCTTGAGTTCGGTCAGGTTCATTGTGCTTCTTTGGTTGGCAGGGCCGGCCGCGGTAAGCCGGTGGCCCGGTACGCGGCCGGCCCCGTGATTACAGGTTGGTGTCGATGAATGCGGTCAGTTGAGACTTGGACATGGCACCCACTTTCTGGGCTTCCACGCTGCCGTTCTTGAACAGCATCAGCGTGGGGATACCCCGGATACCGTATTTCGGCGGAGTCTTCGGGTTCTCGTCAATGTTCAGCTTGACGATCTTGAGCTTGCCGCTGTACTCACCGGCGAGCTCGTCCAGAACCGGCGCGATCATCTTGCAGGGACCGCACCATTCGGCCCAGTAGTCCACCAGCACGGGAACATCCGATTCCAGCACATCATCCTGGAATTTGTCATCCGAAGTATAAACAATCTCGTTACTCACGATATGGGCCTCCAATCAAGCCAGAGAAAACAAAAAAGGGAACCGCCTGTGTGCGATGCCGAAGAAAAACCGGCAGACGATATGAAATCCTGTCGAATTATGGGCGGAAACGCCAGCCGGCATCGAATTTGACTATTCTCGGCGCCTGGTGTGACGCGGCCAGCAACATAAGGCACAATAATGACGCCCGATTACAGCCGCTCGAGGCTTCCGCAAGATACTGGGTGTGCTGAAATCCTCGCGGGATGCGAGCTTTCGCAGATCATTAGGCCCTATTGGAGCCCATTCGGGCACAGATTTCAAGCCCGCGGCTGCATTCGCCGTGCGCCATTTTTCCACAGCTGGACATGACAAGCATGCAAACCCACCTCAGCGAGACCCGTTTCGACAGCCTGAAGTTGGCAGAGCCCCTGAAAAAAGCCATAGAAGAGGCCGGTTTCGACCGCTGCACCCCCATCCAGGCGGAAACCCTGCCGCTGGCCCTGGCGGGCCGGGACGTGGCCGGTCAGGCCCAGACCGGCACCGGCAAGACCGCCGCCTTCCTGCTGGCCCTGTTCAATCATCTGCTGAGCAATCCGGCCCCGGCCGAGCGCCGGGCCAACCAGCCCCGTGCCCTGGTGCTGGCACCCACCCGGGAGCTGGCAGTCCAGATCCACAAGGACGCCGAGGCCCTGGGCCGACATACCGGCCTGCGCCTGGGGCTGGTGTATGGCGGCGCCGGCTATGAGCAGCAGCGCAAGCAGCTCGAGGATGGGGTGGATGTGCTGATCGGCACCCCGGGGCGGCTGATCGATTATTTCAAGCAGCGGGTCTTCGACCTGCGCGCGGCCCAGGTGGCGGTCCTGGATGAGGCGGACCGCATGTTCGACATGGGCTTCATCAAGGACATTCGCTACATCCTGCGCAAGCTGCCCCATCCGGAAAAGCGGCTGAACATGCTGTTCTCCGCCACCCTCTCCTACCGGGTGATGGAGCTGGCCTATGAGCACATGAACAACCCCACTTCGGTGAAGGTGGACGCCGATCAGGTCACCGCCGACCGGGTCCGCCAGACCGTTTACATGCCCGCCAGCGACGAAAAGGTCAGGCTGCTGGTGGGGCTGCTCCGGCGCATGGACCCGCGCCGCACCATGGTCTTCGTGAACATGAAGCGGACCGCCGAGGATCTCTGCGCCTGGCTGGAGGGCAACGATTTCCATGCCCAGGTCCTCTCCGGCGATGTGCCTCAGCGGAAGCGTCTGTCCCTGCTCAAGCAGTTCGAGACCGGCGAACTGCCCATCCTGATCACCACCGACGTGGCCGCCCGGGGCCTGCACATTCCCGACGTCAGTCACGTATTCAATTTCGACCTGCCCCAGGACGCGGAGGACTATGTCCACCGCATCGGGCGCACCGCTCGCGCCGGGGCCGAGGGTGACGCGATCAGCTTTGCCTGTGAAACCTGGGCCATGTCGCTGCCGGAAATCGAGGACTACATCGAGCAGCAACTGCCCAAGGAGACCCAGCACGATCAGCTCCTGGTGGAACTCAAGCCGCGCGCCCCGATCAAGCGGCGCCCAGGTGGTCCGGGTGGCAGGAAAAAGGCCGGTGGTCGTGGTGGCCGTGGACGCAGCGGTGGCAGGCGTGGCGGCGGCCGCCGGGGCTCGGGCAGCCACAAGGGCGGCAATGACTGAGCGACGCCGCATCTGGGAGGAGACCGAGACCGTCCTGCTGGACATGGACGGCACCTTGCTGGATCTGGCCTTTGACAATCGTTTCTGGCTGGAGCGGGTACCCCGCCGCCATGCCGAGCAGCAGGGCCTGGATTTCGACACCGCCCTGGCCGACCTCAAGCAACGCATGAACCGGGTGAACGGCCAGCTGCAGTGGTACTGTCTTGATTACTGGAGCGAGGCTCTCGGTTTCGACCTGGAAGCGCTCAAGCGCCAGTGTGACTCGGAGATTCGACTCCTCCCCGGCGTGGAGCACTTTCTCGACGATCTTACCGCCAGTGGCCGGCGGGTGGCCATCGCCACCAATGCCCACCCCCAGGTGCTGGCCATCAAACTGGCCCGCACCGGTCTCGATCGCCTGGTGCCTGAAATCCATACCGCCCATGAGTTCGGCGCCGCCAAGGAATCCCCCCTGTTCTGGCAACGCCTGGAGGCGGAGATGGGCTTCGCGCCGGCCCGTACCTTGTTCGTGGACGACTCCCTGCCGGTGCTGGCCTCGGCCCGTGACCACGGCATTGCCCATCTGACCGCCGTGGCCCGCCCGGCCAGCGATCAGCCGCCCCGACCGATCAGCGATTTTCCTGCCGTCGACGCCATCCCGGAGCTGGGCCCGGTCCCGCCCCGGGATCAATGACATCCCCCGGCATCGGGCATGACGGGGTTGGCACCGGCCGCTAGTCGCCCTCCCCCAGGACTTTGCTCAGAAAGTCATCCAGACCCGAGACATAGACCTCGCGACTGTCGAGAAAGCCGGTGTTGTGGCCGCCCCGCAGGGTCAGGAACTGCTTGGGCTCATTGGCCGCCTGGTAAACGGCGCGGCCCTGCTGGAAGGGAATGATCTCGTCATCCTCGCTGTGAATTACCAATACCGGGGCTTCAAGGTTCTGCACGTAGTCCTCGGTGGGATAGTCCATGCGCGCCAGCCAGCGGGCCGGCAGGAAGGGATAGACCGTCTGCGCCATGTCAGGTACGGAGCGGAAACTGGATTCCAGGATCACCCCGGCCGGTGTCACGGTCTGCCCCAGCCAGGCGGCTACCCCTGAACCCAGGGAGCGCCCGAACAGCACCACCTCCTCCGCCGGCACGCCCCGCTCCTCCAGCAGATGATCCCAGGCCGCTCGGGCATCCTGATAGAGGCCGGCTTCCGACGGTCGGCCCTCACTCTGGCCGTAACCGCGGTAATCCAGTATCAGAACGGACAGGCCGAGATTGCGGAAAATCTCGATGGAATGCAGGCGATGGGAGATATTGCCCGCATTGCCATGAAAGAAGATCAGGCTGCCCCGCGCCTCCGGGGCCGGCACCCACCAGGCATGCAAACGGGTGCCATCCTCGGCAATCAGCGCCAGGTCCTCATACTCCCAGCCCCGGTCCGCCGGGCTGGCCTGCAGCTCCCGCCCCGGCATGGACGGCAGATAGAGCAGGCGATCCTGAAATAGCCACATCAGGACCAGAATCCCGAGATAAACCCCAATGGCCATCAGCAATAATCTCAACATGGTCTGCTCCCAAGTACTGTCCTGGCGCGGAACCGGCCCCGGTGACCCCGGGTCCAATGTGATTCAGCCAGCATCATGATGCCATGTCATGCCGGGAGGGCATCGAATGCGATTGTTTGCCTGTCTGCTGATCGGCCTGCTCACCAGCCTGTCGATGACCGCCGAGGCCGGATTCCGCTGTGACGGCAAGATCGTCAAGCGCGGGGACCGGATGTTCGAGGTCCGCGAACTCTGTGGCGAGCCGGATGTGGTGGTTCCCCTGCACAGCGTCTACACCATCCGCTACGGCCATGTTCCGACTCGCGAGGAATGGCAGTACAACCTTGGCCCCCACCGGCTGATGCGCTTTCTGCGCTTCCAGGATGGCCGTCTGACCCGGGTTCGCACCGGCCGCCACGGCTTCCGGCCGGGCAATGGGGCCTGCAGCCCCGGACAGATTGAATCCGGCATTACCCAGATGGAGCTGGTCTCCAAATGTGGCAAGCCGAGGGAAAAGGAACTGCGCATCACCGGTGTTCACTATCGAACCGAACGGGACGGGCGAGTTTATCGGGCGGGAATGCCGGCGGAGGACTGGATCTACGACTTCGGGCCGCGGCGCTTTATCCGCATTGTCACGCTGATCAACGGGCGCGTGGTCAATATCGAGACCA
>PWMQ01000106.1 GCA_003558125.1 Natronospira sp.
CCATGGCCATGCGTCGGCTTCGTATCGCGGGAATCGGGAATCTTCCGAAGTCCGTGGACACCAGCGGCGTGAATGGCCCTCGATTGCTGGCCGCGCTGATGACACCCATTTCCGACCCGGCACTCAAGCAACTGTTGCCGAAACAACAACACCTCACTGAACAAACCGAAGAGATTGCATAAAGGAGAGCATCATGAGCATTGATTTCAAGGCCCTCAAGGACAGTCAACGCCTTCTCATGGAGGCCGACCTGGCCCCCATTCAGGGCACCCGCTTCCAGCCCACGGGCTTTCCCGACCTGGGTGCCGCCGAGTACACCGGTCCGGACGGTACCACTCGAATGTTGCTGGTGGAGTCCGCTCAAAGCGTGGCCAACCGCCTGGAGGCAGTCTGTTGGGATGAACCGTCCGATGACTGGGCAGAGCCGCTCAAAGGCTTGCCGTTGGTCAAGGTCACGGATGAAAACGGCGAGCCATTGATCAATTCCGTCCTGGCAGCCCATCGCCTCAACTCACCCTATATTCTGGAAGGCAAGGACAAGACAGTCTTCAACATGCTCAAGGAGGAACTGGCTCATATGGAAGATGGCCGGGTAGATATTCGCAAACTGGCCGCCACTCTCATGAAGATCGATACCAATGCGGTACTGCACGGCGTGTTCCTGGCGAAGAAGGATCTGGCCGGTGGCCGACTGCGCCTACCAAGGGCGTTGTCAGGCTTCATTGAAGCAGAGGATGTAAAGGTTGCTGCCAGCGGCGGCGTCAAGCTGGACAGCGTCAACCCCAGCGGTGACAGCAGCAAGGGCTTCGGCAATGTGCCCTATGCGCGCGACGAATTCGTGGCCCCTAAAATCACCGCCTACTTCAACCTGGATCTGGCACAGATTCGGGCCTTCGGCCTGGGCGAGGCCGCCGAGAATCTGCTGATCGGCCTGTCCCTGTTCAAGATTCGCCGCTTTCTCGACCAGGGGCTGCGTCTGCGCACCGCCTGTGACCTGGAATGCCGGGAGCTGCGCGTGACCCGTCCGGATGGATTCGAGATCCCTGAATCCAATGCCATTGAAGCGGCCATGCCGGAGCTGATCGGAGCCGCCGCCTCGGCAGGACTGTTCAACGAGCCGCGAGTGACCACGGTAACCTACAGGAAATAACCATGCTGGCTATCAAACTGACATTCCCGGCCGGCCGCTACCATGCCACCCCCTGGGGCCGGCATGTAAACGAGGCCGATGTGGAATGGCCGCCATCGCCCTGGCGTGTCATTCGTTCATTGATTGCCACCTGGCATCGCAAGGGCGACAAGGAAGCATTCCCCGACGACCGCTTGGCCCGACTGGTCGAGCGGCTGGCCGAACAGCCGCCGGTCTACTCCCTGCCAGAGGCGGTTCGCGCCCACAGCCGCCACTACATGCCGGTTCGGGACGGCAAGAAAGACAAGCCAGTCCTGATCTTTGATGCTTTCGTCCGTCTGGACCCCAAGTCAGCGCTGATCATTGCCTGGCCGGATCTTGAGCTGGAGCCGCCGGAGACAGAACTGCTTGATCACCTGCTACCGCGCCTGGGTTTTCTGGGGCGGGCCGAAAGCTGGGTGGAGGCGGTTCGCGTAACGGACTTCCCGGGCGAGATCAATTGCCGGCCCTCGGAGCTGTCCGTGGACATGGAAAGCGGCGAGGCACTGGAACCGGTGCGCCTGATCACGCCAACCACCGCGGCCGAATACCAGGCCTGGCGGCCACGAATGATTGCCGAGCACGGCCTTGATCGGCCCAAGCTCAAGAAGGCGGAAAAGCAACTGCTTGCCACCCTGCCGGAGCAGTTCCTCCATGCCCTTCAATGCGAGACCGGCGATCTGCAGGCAGCCGGCTGGAGCAGCCCGCCGGGGGCCCGCTTCATGACCTACCAGCGGCCCTATGGCATCTTCCGACCGCAGCCCCGGGCGCGGCGCCAGCGGCAGGACGATGACAAGCGGATTACGGCCGCCCGCCTGGTCCTATGGGGCAAGCCTCAGCCCCGGATAGAGGACGCGATCCGCATTGGGGAACTTTGCCGGATCGCGGCCATCAGCCGGGCGGGTCGGCTGCTGGGCAAGGATAATGTGCCACCCGTGTTATCCGGCCATGGCATGGAACATAACCACCGCCACGGTCATGCCTTCTATTTGCCCGAGGATGCGGACCGGGACGGGCGGATCGACCACATCCTGGTCTACGCGGAAAACGGCTTGTCCGGTGCGCCGCTGCGCGCCCTGGGAGAACTGACCCGCTTATGGATCGATGACGGCAAGGAATGGCAGGTGACGCTGGAGCAGTTCGGCCCGGTCGACCAGCTTGCCGGTTCCTCCTGGCTGGGGCGAGCACGCGAATGGTCCTCGGTGACGCCTTATCTGCATCCCTGGTTTCGCAAGAAGCGCTTCGGTGTGGAAGATCAGATTCGGCGCGAGTGCCGGGAACGGGGTATACCAGAACCGGAAGTCACCCTCTTGGAAAGCCCGTTTGAAGGCCCGGATCAACACCCCCGGCGGCCCGTGCATTTCCATCGCTTCCGGAACAGCCGCAAGCGCATACCCCAGCCGGACACCCGTGGCCAGTTCGTTCATCTGAACTTCCCCGAACCGGTGAACGGCCCCCTGGCACTGGGCTTCGGCTGCCATTTCGGGCTCGGCTGCTTTACGCCGTTCCATCACGCATCTGCCGCCAGGCAGGAGGCGGACCAAACATGCAAGGACGGATCCTAGACCATGGCCAGGCAACCCCGCAGCGCCCGCTGAACCCGTCTCAACTCCACGGGCGTCAGGCGCGTCAACGGTCCCTCGCCCAGGCGATTGCGGTCGATGGCACGCAGATGCTCGGCGCAGACATAGGAGGCTTTCAGAAGACGGTCTCGTGGTGTCACTTCAATTCGGAGCAAGCTGGCGTCCTCATGGCGCTGAGTGGTGAGCGGCGCCACCAATACCGTGGGCAACCCGGCCTCCGTCAGCTCGTCAGCCTGCAGCACGACAACGGGCCGAACCTTGCCGATCTCGCGTCCTTGATTCGGGTTGAGACGGGCTACCCAGACCTCTCCCAGACGCGGACTTACCGCCACCACGGGTCTCCCGCGTCATACTCTCCAGGCGGCTCGGAGACCTCGTTTTCCAGGTCCAGAAATGCCTCGGCCATTTCGCGGGATTCCCGGGCCGAAGACGCATCATCGCCAACAGCCCTGGCCGCCCGGCCCATGGCCTCCATGAAACGCTGGCGCTCTCGCTCGGCCAGATATGCCCCGATGGCGTCCCGGACCAGCGCCGAGCGTGACCGTTGGCTGCGTCGGGCCTCTGCCTCCAGTCGAGCTTCCAGATCTTGCGGCAGACGCACATTCAGCATCCTATCCACCCCCATAACACATTTAGTCACACTAATTGTATTACATACTGTACACGCCGTCATCCCGCCGGCTAACGAACAGCCGACGCTGCCTCCACCGACTACACTGAAGGGCAAGGAATGCCGGCCAGGGAGGTTGCCGTGCTTCTGAACCAGCAAGAACTCCCCTTGCCCATCCCGCCGCGAGTCGGGGACGAGCCGCTGATTCCGGCGCGGATGGTAAACGAATACAGCTACTGCCCGCGCCTGGCCTATCTGGAATGGGTGCAGGGTGAGTGGGCGGACAGCAGCGACACCGTTCGCGGCCGCTACCAGCACCGGCGGGTGGACAAGGCCGGCGGCAGCCTGCCCCAGGCCGGCGAAGCAACGGACGACGACCGCATTCACGCCCGTTCGGTCACCCTCTCCTCGGATCGGCTGGGCCTGATCGCCAAAATGGACCTGGTGGAAGGGGAAGGCGGTATCGTCCGGCCCGTGGATTACAAGCAGGGCAAGCGCCCGCATCGATCCAAGGGTGCCTGGGATCCGGAGCGGATCCAGGTCTGTGTCCAGGGTCTGATTCTGGAAGAACACGGCTACGAATGCCCGGAGGGCATTCTGTATTTCACGGGTTCCAGGGAACGGGTCACCATCCCTTTCGACGACGACCTCCGGCGCCAGACTCTGTCGGCCATCAACGGCCTGCGTTTGGTGGCCAAGGGTGGGCAGATTCCGCCGCCGCTGGAAGACAGCCCCAAGTGCCCCCGCTGTTCCCTGGCACCTATCTGCCTGCCGGACGAAGTCAATTTCCTCAAGCTGGATAACATCAACATCCGGCCACTGGCGGTGCACCGGGAGGAAGCACTTCCCCTGTATGTGCAGGCGCCGGCGGGTACTGTTCGCAAGGAAGGGGAGATCCTGCGCATCGAGGTGAAGGACCAGCCCACCAAGACTGCTCGAATCAGGGAAGTCTCCCAACTGGTACTGATGGGCAGGATCTCGGTAACCACACCCACCCTGCATGAACTGATGGCGCGCGAAATCCCCGTCACCTGGCACAGTTACGGGGGCTGGTTTCTCGGCCATAGCCAAGGCACCGGCCACAAGAACATCGAACTTCGCCGCGCCCAGTTTAGAGCCGCCGATGATCCCCAGATTCGGCTCCGTATCGCCCGGGGACTGGTCCGGTCCAAGATACAGAACTGCCGGACCCTGATGCGCCGTAACTGGCGCAGTGACGAGGACAATAAAGACCGCTTGACCGATCTCCGGCGCCTGGCCGACAAGGCGCGGCGAAGCCGGGATCTGAACAGCCTGCTGGGCGTCGAGGGTGCGGCGGGGGCCGCCTATTTCGGTGGCCTGCCGATGCTGATCAAATCTGCCAAGCGGGAGCCGGACCAGATGAGCTTCGACTTCCGGCGGCGCAATCGCCGTCCGCCGGCCGACCCGGTCAATGCCCTGCTCTCCTATGCCTATGCCCTGCTGAGCCGGCAATGGGCCGTCACGCTCTCGGCCGTGGGATTCGACCCCTACCTGGGCTTCTTCCATGAGCCCCGATATGGCCGCCCGGCCCTGGCCTTGGACATGATGGAACCCTTCCGCCCCCTGATCGCCGACTCGGCTGTACTTACGGCCATCAACAACGGCGAAGTCCGGCCCGGCGATTTCATTCGTGCCGGTGATGCCGTCAACCTGACGCCAGCCGGACGAAAGCGCTTCATTGCCACCTTCGAACGCCGAATGATGCAGGAAATCACCCACCCATTGTTCGGCTATCGTGTCAGTTACCGGCGGCTGCTGGAACTGCAGGCAAGGCTGCTGGGCAGGTTCCTGCTGGGCGAGCTGCCTGATTTCCCCCACTTCACGACAAGGTGACAGGCATGGATGAACATCTCTACATCGTCGCCTACGACATATCGGACCAGAAACGATGGCGCCGGGTATTCCGTCTGATGCACGGCTACGGCGAATGGCTGCAACTATCCATATTCCAGTGCCGCCTCAATGAAAAGGCGCATGCGGAGATGGTTGCCCTGCTCGACGGCATCATCAATCACGTGGAAGACCATGTCATCACCATGGACATGGGCCCCGCCGAACGCATTCCACCCAAAGTGGTCAGTCTCGGCAAACCTTATGAGACAGTTGAAAAGGAACCTATAATCGTCTAGGGCCGCCGATGTAAGCACCTCGCCCGGCGAAAACGAACGCTCCAGTGGCACAAGACCCTCGGGCAGCGCTCGAATCAACATAGATCTTTAACAATCAGGCAGTTACATCACCCCCACGGGGACCACATGGGGGAAAGGAGGCTCACCATGGCCCTGCTACTTGCACCCCTCGCAACCAACCGGCACACTCTAGGCGCTGCAAGGCTTTTGGAAGCAGCACTTATCCGAGGCATCCTGCCTCGGCCTCATTGAAGCATGGGCATGTGCATCATAACGACGAAGCACTGAGGGGTCTTATCCGAGGCATCCTGCCTCGGCCTCATTGAAGCACTTGTGCCCGGACATAGGTTTCAGAGGCATCACCCAGCTTATCCGAGGCATCCTGCCTCGGCCTCATTGAAGCGTGTGCCTGGAAACAGGCGAGCTGGACTGGCACCATCTTATCCGAGGCATCCTGCCTCGGCCTCATTGAAGCCAGCACTCTCCCGAGAAGCATCTGCTTCCGGCTCTCAATCTCACGGCTTTTCCGGTCGTATGCGCTCCGCACAAATGACCGCTCAGGGATGGTGATGTGGGTGGTGTCGGCTGCCAGGTGAATGCCGATATAGGCCAGGTAGCCCCGCATCTTCTCCGTCACCGGGATCCTGGCCCCGAATTCATGGACCATGCCGATGGTCAG
>PWMQ01000086.1 GCA_003558125.1 Natronospira sp.
GGCGGGTCTGCTGTTGATCGCGGATGAATCCGCTCCTACGGCGGGTCTGCTGTTGATCGCGGATGAATCCGCTCCTACGGCGGGTCTGCTGTTGATCGCGAATGAATCCGCTCCTACGGCCCGAGGGGGTATCCTGGTTCTCGAATGAATTCCGCTCACAAGAGTCGCCGGTGCCGCCGTAGGAGCGGATTTATCCGCGATTCAGCCTTGGGGGCCGGCACCACCAGCCATACTACCCCTCCACCCTCTCCAATCTTCCGCTACAATGCCCCGGATTCGAATTTTGGGAGTTCGTCATGGGATTTCGTCTGCGAGTACCGCATACGCTGACGCTGTTGTCGGTAATGATTGTTATCGCGCTGGCCATGACCTGGGTCGTGCCCCAGGGGAATTTTGAGCGCGAGACCCGGGTGACCGAGGAAGGCCAGGAACTGCAGGTGGTGGTGCCGGGGACATTCGAGTTGGCCGAGGCGAGGGAGACTCTTACGCCCTGGGATATGTTCGTGGCCGTGCCCCGGGCCATGGCCGCGGCCCAGGACATCATTTTCTTCGTGCTGATCATCGGCGGGGTGCTGGCGGTGGTCCGTGCCACCGGCACGGTGGACGCCCTGATCGGGCGATTACTGGAGCGCTTCGGCGACAAACCCGGCACGCTCATCTTCATGGTGATCTTCTTTTTCTCTCTGGCCTCGGGGAGTATCGGCACCGCCGGGGAGTACATACCCTTTGTATTGATTCTGGTGGCCCTGTGCCGGGCCATGCGACTGGACGCCATGACTGCGGTGGCGGTGACCATTTGCGGTTACGGCATCGGCTACGGGGTGGCCATCTTCAATCCCTTCACCGTGGTCATTGCCCTGAGCATTGCCGAGGTGCCGATCTATTCGGCGGCGTGGTTCCGGGCCGCGATTCTGGTGCCCTTTGTGTTGATCGGGGTGCATCATGTCTATCGCTACGCCATGCAGGTCCAGGCTGATCCGAATCGCTCACTGGTCAAGGGGCTGGAAGTACCCGACCAGGGCGAGCCGCCGACGGAGTATCCTGCCCTGGACATTCGCCATCGCCTGATTCTGGGGCTGTTTCTGGCCACCATCGCGCTCACCGTCTGGGGCATTGCGACTCAGGGCTGGTGGTTGTCGGAGATGGGGGCCGCCTTCCTGGTCTTCGCCGTGGCTTCCATGGTGGTTGGGCGGCTGGGGGCTGACCAGGCCGCCGAGCGCTTTATCCAGGGGGCAATGGAATTGGTGCCCACGGCCCTGCTGGTGGGTTTTGCCCGCTGTATTGCCCTGATCATGGAGGATGGTCAGATCCTGGATACCATTGTCCATGGTCTGTCCCAGCCGCTCAGTCATCTCTGGCCCCAGTTCTCGGCGGTGGGCATGCTCGTCATTCAGAGTATTCTCAACCTCTTCATTCCCTCCGGCTCCGGCCAGGCCTTCGTGACCATGCCGCTGATGGCGCCGGTGGGGGATCTGGTGGGTGTGAGCCGGCAGGTGGCGGTTTTGGCCTATCAGTTTGGTGATGGCTTCGCCAACATGATCGTGCCCACCAATGCCGTGCTCATGGGGATATTAGGGATTGCCGGGGTCTCCTACGGGGCCTGGTTCAAGTTCGCCTTCCCGCTGTTCCTGAAGCTGCTGGCCGCGGCCGCGGTGGTCCTGGTTATCGCCGTTACCTTCGGTGCAGCCTTCCCGGGCTTCTAGTGGGCGGCCACCATTCCACTGCAAAACGCCCGCCTCGTGCGGGCGTTTTGCTTTTTGGGGGCTTTGGGGCACCCCCCATGGGGGGTCGCACCGAACAGCGGGGCCCGCTATGGTGATTCCCTAGGGAGGACTATGCAAAATGCCAGTAGAAAATACTCATTTTTCCATTTCCATTCGGCGCCTCTGGGCGCTTTTGTTGTTGGCCGCGATCCTGGGGCTGTCTGCCTGTGGAGAGACCCGGCAGGACAATGGTCGTGACGGCGTGCTCGTTGCGGGTGAAAAAGTCGAGGCGCCCCAGTCTCTGGAGCGGGCTCGGGCGGTTCATGCCCTGTCGGTGAACCGGGAGCGTCTCCTGGCCATGACCGAGGCGGAGACCGTACGTGGTTTTCTGCACCTGCCGGACGGCACGCGGCTGGATTATCGCGTCACCCATGTGGAGGGCGATCCCCCCCGGGTCTGGCGCGGTGATCTGATTTCCGGCGACGAGCGGGTCAGCGGGTTCACATTGAGTCGGACGGGCAATCGCCTGGCCGGTGGCTTTCAGGTCGCCGATCAGCGTTTCCGCCTGGCCAGCCAGCGAGAAGGCGGCCACCTGCTGGTGGAGTTGGCGCATGAGGATGCACCGCCTCATGGCCAGCCCCTGGTTCCGGAAAAAGATGAAGAGGGCAAGGAAAAAGAAGGTGGCTAAGTGAGATGTGGCCACTGCCACATCGGGCGTGAGCCAGGGGAATTGGCTTTCGCCATGGATTGTTAAAGCGAGTCGGCGGTATTGGGAGGGGAGTCTGGTCTGCCGGCCAACGGAGCCGAAATATGAGAAGCGCGAAACTGTTTCCAACGAGCCTGCTTGCCGGGGTCGTCTTTGCTTGTCTTAGCGTTCAGGTTCTGGCTGGGGACTCCGTGGCGGTGGAGCAACTGGCCAGTCCCAGTGAAGCGTCCGATTGGCCCGCCTGGGTCTCCGACCGACAGCCTGTCGCTCTGGATGTATCCCGATTTGCCGCCGGCGGCAGTCTCCAGGCGGAGTTGCTGCCGGGGCATGACTTTATCCTGAAATCCATTGATGTCGAGCACCGGGGTGAGCAGAGCTTCGCCTGGCGTGGTCATGTTCTGGACGGTGACCGAACGGTCGGTGGCGGGACCCTCACTTTTCAGGGCAATCGGGTCAAGGGTTTCCTGCAACTGAATGGCGAGGAATATCACCTCAGCAGCTCGGCCAAGGGCTATTACTGGCTGGACCGCCTGGACCCTGAGGCCCGTCCGGCCATGCATCCCGAGGGCGCCCCTTATGTGCCGGATGTGGAAGTGGAACGGCCGCTGACTGAGTTGCCGCCGGTCAGTGCAGACGATGATCCGCCGGTGGTGGATGTGATCGTTTTCTACACCGAGGATGCCATTGGCAGCTTTTACACCGATGAAGCGGATATCCGCCTGTCCATCCAGAGTGCGGTGGATATGAACAATACTGCGCTGATCAACAGCGACGTGGACGGTCGGGTTCGGTTGATGGCGCAATTCTTCTGGGATTATCAGGAAACCGGGGAGGGTAGTGATGTCCTGAACGCCAGTCGTACCAGTAGTTACACGACCGGCCTGCAGGATCTTTATTCTGCCGATCTCGTTGCCACCATTACGTCGGATACCGATGTCTGTGGTGTGGCCTGGCTGCTGACCGGATACACCAATAATTGGCACCTTGGTTATTCCATGACTTCCGGCCATCCCAGTTGTCTGGGCGGTCAGACCTTTGCTCATGAGCTGGGTCATAACATGGGGCTGCACCATGATGAGGCCAACCTCGGCGAAAATACTACCAGGAATGACCTGATCGAGTATTTTGCCACCGGCTATTTTGTCTCGGGTGAGTTCCGGACGATCATGTCCTACACGAACCAGTGTGTCGGTGGTTGTCCGAGAGTTGACCATTTTTCGGATCCGGAAATTGATGAGCAAGGTTCCGGTCTGCCGACCGGCACCAGCGACGACAACAATGCGGAAGTCTTGCGTCGCTCCATGCCCTATGTTCAACAGTGGCGGGAGCAACCCACAACTCTG
The DNA here is from genome assembly GCA_003558125.1 of Natronospira sp. GTDB lineage: Bacteria > Pseudomonadota > Gammaproteobacteria > Natronospirales > Natronospiraceae > Natronospira > Natronospira elongata. The sequence continues at coordinate 3,753 of PWMQ01000086.1, forward strand.
GCGGAAGCCAGCGGCGAATCCAGTAATGAGCTCGAGACAGGAGGTAACCACCTCTGGGTGGCCCAGGCCGATTACACCCCGGATGGGGAAGACTATGCCTTGCTGAGTGGTCCGGTCTACGACCAGGAGGAATCCTGGCTGGAACTGACCAATCTGGGTTCGGAATCCACGGGCCTTATATTCCAGGTGCGGACCACGGTAAACGATAGCGAAGGTGAGTTGCATGTCTATGCCGATAGCAATTCGCTGGCCGTATTTGATGACCTGTCGGATGACTGGGTCAGTCGCAATGTCTCCGTGCCGGCCAACACGGATGCCGTCCGCTGGGTCTGGCGGCCATCGGCGGGTGCCAAGCCGGATGATATCGGCATGGTCGCGCTTGCCGACATGGAGCGTGATGACCTGGCGGAAACGAGCTACTTTGGCACGGTGTTGAACGTGGAGGGTGAGCCCGTCGCCGATGTCGATGTGCGCGCCCTGGATGACGACGGCAACACCATGGGCACCAGCACCACGACGGCCGGCGATGGCAGTTTCGAGTTGACGGTTGAACATCCGGAAGGTGACGAGCCGTCGGATCTCGAGCTCAGTGGTGAAGGTGTTCAGGAGAGTGAGCATGCGGCCGCCAGTTGTGATGAGGAGGCCAACCCCTGTTCATTGACTGCCACCGGGGTTGCCCGCGAGATTGCTGGGCAGGTCAGCGGCATGCTGGCGGGTGAGTCGGTGACGGTGGATGCAGGCCACGGTGCCGAGGGGACCTTTACCTCGGATGTCAGTGGCGTGGCCGATTTCACCCTGGCCGCGGATTCCCTGCTGAGCTATGGGCCGCTGGATGTGGAAGCGGATGGCTACGATGTGACCTCCGCCGAGATCAGCAGCATTGATGTTCGCGCCGAGGATGCCACCGGTTTGGGTGTCACCCTGGGCACCGAGCCGCCGGTCATCCATGTGGTGGATGTCGTTGATGCCACGGAGTCGGGGTTTACCGTCGAGGTCACCTTCGACGCTTTCAACCGTGATGCCACGGCCATCCTGAGCTATGGCGAGGGAGAGGACGAGGTCGTCGATGAACAGACAGTGGTTGGGACTACTGACGGGCATCTTCTCACCTTTGAAGTGAGCGGCATGGACTGCGGCAGCAGCCAGGACTTCGAGATCGAGGTGGTCAACGACCACGATCAGCATGACCTGGTCGCGGCCTCGGGTGATTCCGCCGAGTGTTCCGACTCCGGTTCTTCCGGTTGCACCCTGGGTAGCGGTGCCCGCATGGATCCGCTGTTCGGTCTGCTTATGCTGCTGGCCCTGGGTGGGCTGTTGCGGCGCAAGGCCGTGAATCGGAGTGCTGAGTTCTGAGTACTGAGTAGCAAGGAGCAAGATAGGCACTGCCAATCTGATGTGGGAGCGGCTTTAGCCGCGATAGGGGTTGATCGAAGCCCCTGTCGCGGCAGGAATGCCGCTCCCACTGTTTTTGAGGGATAGGGCTAACCCCTCACCCCTCACCCCTTACACCTCACTCCTCACCCTCCAGCCGCCTCCTGGCGCTTCATCCCCCGCGACATATGCACAAAGCCTATGGCGCCGGCCAGGACGAAGGCCAGGGGAATGAGTAGCACCCAGCGGCTGTAGTCGGGTAGGAGAACCACGGCCAGCTGGTAGAGGCCGACCCCCACCAGCGGGGCGATGAGACCGCGCAGGCCGGTGAGGCTGACATGGACACCCATGTACTGGGAGGCCTTGGCCACCGGTGCGAAGTCGTGATGGCCTACGTTCCAGCCCAGGATGCCGCCGGCCATGGCCGCGCCGTAAAGGGCTGAGCCGATCCACATCAGCGGCATCCAGCCGGTGATCGCCGCCAGGGACAGGACCGCGAAGGCGACCACGAAACCCCAGCTTTGCCGGGCGCGGTAATGCACCACATGGCGGGAATCCAGCATGCGGGCCCAGAGGGGAACGCAGAAGGGCATGACCAGCAGGGGAATAGAGCCGGTGACCATCATCTGCTGAAACTGCGAGTAATTCAGTTGCTCGGCAAGGATCAGGATCAGCGGTGCCTTGAGCATCAGGTTACCGCTGCCAAAGACCATCATCAGGCCCATGTAATGGCGAAAGCGTCCGTCCTCGGCAAGAATCCCCAGCGAGGAGAAGGGGTTCATCATCTTTTCCCGGGCCGCAAGCTCATCGCGCAGCAGCTTGCGGTGGCGGCGGACCCGCAGGCGGCGGTAGCCCAGGGCGCCGGCCAGGCCCACCAGGGCCAGAGTGGGCAGAATCACCCGGAAGGCATTTTCATTCTGGTCCATGGCCAGGCCCAGGACGATACCCACCCCGCCCATGATCAGGGCCGCGTAGGTCACCAGTCGGCCGGTCATATAGGCCAGGAGCTCACGGGGATAGTTGGCCCGCCAGACGGTGGAACGGATGGTGGTGA
>PWMQ01000011.1 GCA_003558125.1 Natronospira sp.
ACCATTCTAAACTTCCCCGATTCCGTGCAGCCCGATTGGGTTTGTTGCCCCCTGTCCGGGGAATCGAACCAAATTGTTTTATTGTGTCGGCGGTATCGACCTTGCGGCTACTGCGGGTGAGTCGACTGTCAGCGTGCCGTGGTGCCGGTAGCCTTCCCTGGCGCCCAGGCCGGCCCGCGCTTCCCTGCGCGGTCGCCAGTCGGGCTGCGAAATGCCACCGGCATTTCGGTCCCGCCTGGCCCGTCCCTGGCCACCATTCCAAACTTCCCTGATTACTTGCATCCTCATTCGCCTCGGTGCCATAGCTCTGGGGAATCGAGTCATTTCTATCCGCATTGGAAGCCAGCCGGTATGCTGATCAGCAACCGCTGATTGATTGATAAGGGGAAATTCACGATGCAGCGAGTGGGCGCGCTCTTTCTGCTGGGTCTGGCGACCCTGCTTCCGGCAATGCTGATTGGCTATCTGTTGTTTCGTTTCCTGGCGGGGGCGGAGCGGATGCTGGGGCAGGTACTCGCCACCTTGTTGCCAGCCAATTGGTATCTGCCCGGAATGGGGTTGCTGGCAGGCTTGCTATTGATCCTGATGGCCGGCTTGCTGGCCCGGAGCTGGATTGGGCCGCCGGTGGGGCGCTGGCTGTCCCACCGGGTTGGCCGCCTGCCGATCCTGGGCCGGCTTTACCTGGCCTTGAGAGCGGTCATCCGGCGCTTTTCCGGTGAACATCCCGTTGCCTTTACCTCCGTGGTCCTGGTCCTGGATGGCGCTGGTGGCAGGGGGCGAATTGGTCTGGTGGCCGAGCGGCAACCCATGCAATTGAGTCCTGAGGGCCCGGCGAGGGTGCCGGTGTATTTTCCGGCACCGTTTCAGCCGGGGGGCGATCTGGAGTTTGTGCCAGCCGATCATCTGCAAGAAGTGGAAATGAGTGTGGACCAGGCCCTGACTCTGGTTCTGAGTGCCGGGCTTGCCCGGGAATCCGGGCCTTGAGGCGGGCAGCGGCCCTCTGGCGGGAGAATTGGACCCTGGCGTTGGAAAGTGCCCTGACCATTAATTTTGGCGCTGTTGCCCCAATGTGACTATCTTCGTTTGTTTTCGGACGTGCAGATTGGCCCAGAGGCGATTAGACTAGGCACATCGTCCTGAGGAAATTTCCGGGTATTGGCCTGGCAGCATATTGCAGACGCATCCCGGCTCCAGGCGGAAGATAAGGAAAGTAGGCGATGGAATCCATTCTGGTAATCGAAGACAACCCGGATACCCGGGAATGGCTAAAGGCGCTTGCCGAGGAGGCCTTTCCGGGGGCCAGGGTGGACGAGGAGGCCACGCTGGAAGCCGGGCGCGCCGCGCTGGAGAAGGGCTACAATCTGGCCCTGGTGGATCTCAGTCTGCCAGACGGTAGTGGCGTGGATATCCTGATCGACATCCAGACCGGTCACCCGGATACCTTCGCTGTCGTCACGACCATTTACGATGATGATCGCCATCTCTTCGATGCCATTCGCGCCGGTGCCAAGGGTTATCTTCTCAAGGATCAGCCTCGTGAGCGCCTGGTAGCTCAGCTCAAGGGCATTGCCCGCGGTGATCCGCCCCTCTCTCCCGGGGTGTCTCGGCGCATCCTCCGGTATCTCGCTGGCGGTGCCCGACGCACGGAGTCGGACGCGCCCCGCCTGACGGATCGGGAAATGGAAGTTCTGGGACTGCTTTCCCGGGGCTTCAATCGCCACGAAATTGGCAAGGCACTCGATATTACCGCCAATACGGCTGCGGGCTATGTGAAGTCCATCTATCGCAAGCTGCACGTCTCCGGGCGGGCGGAAGCGATCAGGGAGGCCATTGGCTACGGACTGGTGAGCACCGGCCGACCGGAAGGCGACTGAGGTCGTCGTGTTCAGCGGCAGTGTCAGTTACCCGTTTCGGGGTCCTTTTTCCATTGCCCCGATACCCCTCCTGTCCCTGGTCACCCTGGGGGCATTGCTTGTTGTCGCTCTCACCCTGGTGGTCAGTCTTGGCAAACCTTGGCTCGGTGCCGGCTTCACCGCGGCCGATCAGCGTGATGCGGGGGTAATGGTCGACCATGTTCATTCCCACGGGCCACTGGCCGATGTCCTTGAAGTCGGTGACTCGATTCTGGCCATCAGCGGCGATGGTGAGCGCTGGATCTCCCTGGTTGGCTATGATCCCGATTTGGAGCCCCACACCCAGCCCAGTTTTCAGGCCTACAATCAATATCTTACCTTTCAGGGGGAGCTGGCTCGGATTATCGCCGGTGGAGAGGTTCATCTGCGCAGTCAGGATGGGGTCCATCAGCTTGAGCCCCGTAGCAATCGGCCCGTCGCGTCCCTGGGGCTTCAGTTCTGGTTGTTCCACCTTTTCGGACTGATGGCGCTGCTCATCAGCACCTCTGTCTGGGTGTTTCGGCGTCAGGGGTGGGCTCCCTTCTGCCTGTTCCTGTCCGGGCTGGGCTTTTTTATCGCCACAGCGGCCCATGCCGTCTGGATTACCCGGGAACTGGGTCTTCCCGCGGGGCAGTTTGATCTTCTGCTGCGGGTGAACCACCTGGGCCTGGCCATGCTGTTGGGTGGCATCATCAGTCTGTTGGCCTTTTATCCCCGGCCATTGCCGCGCATGCGGGCGCTGGCCGGAATTCTGGTCTTATTGCTCGCCTATCAGGTCAATGAGAACCTGCAGTGGTTCGACCTGCCGTGGCACACCTTCTATCTGCCCCTGCTGTTCTTCTACCTGTGCGCCGTCTTTCTGGCTGTGAACCAATGGCGGATGGCCAGCGGCAAGCCGGTGGCACGGGCGGCCATGAAGTGGATATTCCTGTCCGTGTTCATCAGCATGGGTGTGGGTATCGTGGTCTATTTCCTCCCCACCCTGATGGGGCAAAAGCCCGGCTTTTCCCAGGTCTTCCTGTCCGGATTCGCGGTCACGCTCTACGTGGGGTTCGCGCTCGGCGTGGTCCGCTACCGCCTCTTCGATCTGGACTACTGGTGGTTCATGGCCTGGCTGTGGTTCCTCGGCGGGCTGAGTGTCATCGTGCTGGATCTGGCCCTGGTGGCCTTTCTTGGCATGGGCTATGTGGAAGCCGCGGGTATCGCCGTCCTTCTGGTGGCCTGGGGATATTTGCCCCTGCGGCACTGGATCTGGCAGGTGCTCACGGGCCGCAGTCCCAACACCCTGGAGCATCATCTGCCGGCACTTGCCGAGGCCATCGTGCGCGCCCGCAGTAATGAGGCCGCCGAATTTGCCTGGCAGGAAATTCTGGCGTCCCTTTTCAATCCCCTGCGACTTGAGCGGACAGGCTGGCCGGTGCCGGACACCCGAATCGGCGCCAATGGCGCCGAACTTCTGGTGCCTGGTGTCACTGAAGACGATGGCATCTGCCTCTACCATGCTGATCGCGGTGGCCGCCTGTTCAGCTCACGTGATCGCAAGACGGTCCAGTCTCTGCTGACGGTCGCTCGCCGCCTGCACCAGGCTCGGGTGGCCGAAGCCGATGGTGCCCGCAATGAGCGTAGTCGCATCATTCGTGATCTGCACGATGATGTGGGTGGCCGTGTACTGGCGCTGATTCACTCGGCCACCACGGATCGCCAGGCCGAGCTGGCCCGGCGGGCCCTGGATGCCTTGCGGGAGACGATCCACGCCCTGGACGACAAGGATCTGATGTCGCTGGAGGAAATGGTCGCGGATTGGCGGGAACAGGCCCAGGAGCGCGGCGATGCGGCCGGTGTCCGGTTGGACTGGGCACTGGCCATCGATGCCGCCGCCGAGGTCATGCTGACACCACGCTATCGAATCAACCTGCGCCGAATTCTGGATGAAGCCCTTACCAATGCCCTGCGCCATGCCAGGCCCAGCAAGGTAGTCCTGCGTCTGGAGGCGGAGCCGAGACTGCTGCGAGGAGAGATCGTGAATAACGGTCTGCCCGAGGAGCTGCGCGACTCAAGGACCCTGCGGCCCGGTCGTGGATTGCATAATATGCGGACCCGGGCCCGTGAGCTGGATGGCGATCTCTTCCACGACCTGCGGCAGGTGGACGGTGAATGCCAGTTGCGGGTGGTTTTCGAGATTCCCCTTCCGGAACCCGAACCAGTACAAGGGGGCCCCCGTTTGGGGGGTGGCAGTCCCGCGGGTTTGAACTAGGCTTGGAGTGTCGTCGGAGAAGTTGAGCGGGCTTGCACGGCGACCCCTGTGAACGAGGTACTCCATGTCTGGCGATTGAGGAGGGGAGCGGGTTTTACGACCCGGGAAGGTTAGACTCCAGGGGAGCCCGGCTTGGCCGGGTTGGAGAAACCTTCAGGCGAGGGCCCTTATGGGCCCGAGCCGACCCCAGAGTAAGCAGGGAAAGAGAACGCCCCGGTGGCTCACCGGGGCGTTTTTTTATCCAAGGTAGTGGGGTGCTGCTTAGGGAACCTCTGATTAATTCTAGAATTAATCAGAGGTTCCTTAGTAACGTGGCCAATGGCTGACAAGCTCTGACCGAGGCAGCGTGATCAGCTTTTCCAGTTCCTCGTCTGATAGTGGCTTGCTGAAGAAAAAGCCCTGGACCAGATGGCAATCCTGTTGCAGAAGCCAACGGAGCTGCTCCTGGGTTTCCACCCCTTCCGCCACCACGGTCAGGCCGATTTCCGCCGCCATGGTAATGGTGGCGCGGGCAATGGCCGCTTCTTCCTTGCTGCTGGCCACATTGCGTACGAACTGCCGGTCCAGCTTGAGGATGTCGATGGGCAGTTGACGCAGATAGCTCAAGGAACTGTAGCCGGTGCCGAAATCATCCAGGGCCAGTCTTAGCCCCAGTGCCTTGAGCTCTCTTAGCAGGGCAATGTGATGCTCGGGGTCGTTCATCACCAGACTCTCGGTAATCTCCAGGACCAGGCGTTCAGGCGCAACCTGGTGCTCTTCCAGAGTCGTTCGCACGTCTTCCACCAGTTGGCCGGTATCGAACTGGCCAACCGAGAGATTGACTGAGATATAGAAATCCTCATCGGTTCTTGCCTGCCACAAATGGGCATGGCGGCATGCCTCTTCCAGTACCCACTTGCCCAACGGCACGATCAGGCCGGTCTCCTCCGCCAGCGGAATAAAGTCGCCCGGCGAGACATTGCCATGTTCAGGGTCCTGCCAGCGGGCGAGAGCCTCCACACCCAGGATGCGACCGGAAATGGCGTCTACCTGGGGTTGATAGTGAAGATGCAATTGACCGCCATTGATGGCCCTGCGCAGAGCGGTTTCCAGGGCCAGCCGCTGCATGGCCTCACGGTGCATATCGGCCTGGAAAAACTGGTAACTGTTGTTGCCGGACTGCTTGGCACGGGCCATGGCGATGTCGGCGTGTTGAATCAGGGCTTCGGCGGAATGGCCGTCATCCGGGAAGAAGGCCACCCCCACAGAGCAATTAACCCGCAGCTCGGTATCTTCCAGTTGGATGGGCTGGTTGACCACCCGGATGATTTCCTCCAGCCGGCGGGTGACCGTCTTGCTTCTTTGGGACTGCAGGGAGAGCAGGAACTCATCACTGCTCTGGCGGGCAACCATTTCCGATTCATCCATCATCGAGGCCAGTCGGCGGCCTATCTCGCGCAAAATCTTGTCACCAATATCATGGCCCAGGGAGTCGTTGATGGACTTGAAGCGATCCACGTCCAGGAACAGAACGGTGAATCGGCTACCGCGCCGGTCATGTTCCCGAATCCGGCGTGTAAGCTGCTGACGGAACATGCTCCGATTTGGCAGACCGGTGAGTGGATCGTAATGGGCCAGTTCGTCGAGGCGGGACTCCGTTTCCTGTTTTGCGAAAATCTCGTCGGCCAGGTCCTGGGCCATATTGGCGTAGGAGAAACGCAGCTCAAGCAACTCGCGCAGGTGCCGGCTGCCATGCCAGCTACTGGCCAGCAACAGTACCGCCACGGTGAACATCAGGGCGGCCAGTATGAAATGCAGGGGCTCGGCTGCCAGCATCAGGCGAATCAACAGAGGCGAACAGCTCAGGATGAGGAAGCCGGCCACATAAGGAAAATGTGTGGATCCGGCGGCAGCAACCAGAGCATTGATGGTGAGCAGGATCAGGGCCAGTGCAATGGTCAGTGCCGGCATCTCCGCCGGGAAAAAGAGCAGGCCGGCAAGGCCCCAGCCGAGGGCGGAAAGGTAGGCAGTCGCCAGAAACGCGTTTTCCCACAGTCTCAGCTGCAGGGAGAGCTTGGCGTCGCCGAACCGCCAGAAGGCAAGATGTGCCACCGCGCGGGCGCCTTCCGCGACTACCATCCAGGCGAGAAAAAGGTAGGCCAGGCCATTGAACGGGTCCCGAAAGAGCAGGGCGACCAACAAGGCTGCCAGCAGCGCCAGGGGATAGCTGCCCCGGTGGCTGTGATACAGACTTCGAATCAGCTCCGCCCGCGAGCGGCCCTCGGTGTCAGTCAGCATTATAAAGCAGCTTGCTTTGCGGGCGAGGGGATTGGATCACAGGCAACACGACGTGGGTCTCCCGTTATGTAAAAAACCGTTTTCACCCAATCCCTGGTTGTCAGTTTGTTGTTCCGCTCGGGTGCGGTAATCTCAGTGGATACCTCAAACTATAACAAGCTGATATCGAGGTCCACTGTGAGAAGATCGTCCCTGCCTCCGAGCGGTGTCAATGTGCCGACCCGCGGCGATGCTGGCAATCCCCTGCTGCGGGGACTGCTGGGGTGGCTGCCCTGGTCGGGCATGTTGGTGGCGCTGCATTTCACGACAGGGAGTGTCGTTGATCCCTTGTGGCCGAGTCTGGCCATTATTGGCCTGGCCAGCGTCCTGCTGCTGTTCACACTGCTGAGACAGCTGCCCGCACTGCGCGGCGGGGCGGATCCGGGCTTATGGGCCTGGCAGGCAGGCAGCGGGACGCTGATCATTGCCGCCAGCCTGTACGTGCCGGCTCCCGAGAGTCAGCTCAGTTTGCTTTTGGCTGCTTTGCCCTGGCTGGCTGTGCATGGCCGCCACCTGGGACTCTGGGCAGTCGCCGGCATGGCCTTCATTCTCCTGGCGGCCGCGGCAATGGCGGCCGGTGAGCGGCTCATCACGCCCGGCCTTTTGACCGGCCTGGCCGCCTGGATGCTGGCGGTGCTGGGCCTGCTGCTGGCGCTCGGGAGCCCGGCTGGACGCCTGGCCACTCGCGCCGCGCAGCAGGAGTCAGGCTTGCCGCGGGTGCTTGATCGGGAGGGCTTGATTGAGGTGCTGGATCGGGAGCGGGCCCGCGCCCGGCGTCAATCCGGGCCGCTGAGTGTCTGCCTCATGGATCTGGATGACCTGGGTCGGATTCACCTGGAACGGGGGCAGGCCGCTGTCGATGCCCTCAATCAGGCTTTTGGCAAGGTCATGCTGGCCCGAATCCGCCAGATGGATGTGATTGGACGCCTGCAGGAAGGGGATGAGGCCATTGGCCCCTATTCGGCCCAATGCTGGATCGCGGTTCTGCCGGGGACCGGCATTGCCGGGGCGGTGTCCTTTGCCAATCGGATCCGCCATGCCGTGGACCAGCTGCCTCTGCGGCTTGATGGTGAGCGCATTCGTTGCAGCGCCTCGGCCGGGGTCGCCGAGTACCGCAACGGAGAGCCCAATGGCAGTCTCCTGACTCGTGCAGAGAGTGCCCTGCACCGGGCCCAGCGCCTGGGGAGTAACCGGGTCGAGCGGGAAACTGCGGGCGAGGCGCGGGTGCCGCCCGCCTGAGGCTGTCCGGCGGGCCTTGATGGGGTAGAATCCGGGCCCGATTCCCTGGCCTCACGATACATAGAGATTGTTCATGGCAACAGTGACAGAGCAACGGGCCGACTGGCGCGTTCGGCTCGGCGACTGGATTGACAGTCCCGGTCCCCGCAACTTCGTTATTGGTCTCATCATCCTCAACGCCATCATCCTCGGCCTGCAGACTTCGCCCGAGATTCGGACGGTAGCCGGGGATTGGATGCGGCTGATCAACGCCTTTGTGGTGGGGGTCTTCGTCCTGGAAGTGGGCGGCAAGCTGGTGGCCCGTGGCACCCGTTTCTGGGGTGACGGCTGGAATGTATTCGATTTTCTGATCGTCGCCATCTCCCTGGTCCCCGATTCCGCGGGTCTCTCGGTTCTTCGAGCACTCCGCATCCTGCGGGTGCTGCGCTTGCTCTCCACCGTTGGCCACCTGCGGGTGGTGACCGAATCCCTGCTCAAGGCCATTCCCGGTATCGGCTGGATCGGTCTGCTATTGCTGATTGTCTTTTATGTCTTCGGGGTCATGGGCACCGAGATGTTCGGCGAATCCTTTCCCCGCCAGTTCGGCCACGTGGGCGCCAGCATGTACAGCCTGTTCCAGATCATGACCCTGGAAGGCTGGTCGGAAGACATCGCCCGGCCGGTGATGGATGTCTATCCCTATGCCTGGGTCTATTTCATCATCTTCATTCTGATGTCCTCGTTTACGGTCCTGAACCTCTTCATCGGCATCATCGTCAACTCCATGCAGGAGCTGCACTGGACCGAAGAGGAGGCCAAGCAGGCCGAACGCGAGGACCAGGCGCGGCAGGAGCGGGAGCGCATGCTGCACCTGATCGAGGATCTCCACGCCAAGGTTGATCGTCTGGAATCCGAGGCCAACGGCCGAGACGGTGGACGATAAGCTGGGCCACTATCGCCAGCGCACACAGTTGCGGCCGGCTTCCTTGGCGTCATAGAGTGCCTCGTCGGCACGGCGGATCAGGGATTTGCCGGCTTCCCGACGATCATCGAAGGTGGCAACGCCGACACTGATGGTGATGGCGATATCGCCAGCGCTGGTGGTGATGGGGGCAGCGGCGACGCGTTCACGGATATCCTCGGCAATCTGGATGGCGTCCGCCTGACTGGACCCGGGAAGGACGATTCCGAACTCTTCCCCGCCAAGGCGGCCGATATGGTCACCACGACGGCGCCGGCTGCGCAGAAAGGGCATCAATTTGCGAAGGATCTCGTCGCCAACCGGATGCCCATAGCGATCATTGATGGGCTTGAAATGATCCAGATCGATCATCAACACGGCCAGCGGATCCTGTGAATTCCGGGCTTCGTCCAGAGCAGCTTTCAGTGCCCGCTGGAAACCGCGTCGGTTAAGGACGGCAGTGAGTGAATCCCGGTAGGCCATCTGTTCCAGGACGGCCTGTTTTTCCTTCTGGACCCGAACGTCCAGGGAAATGGCGGAAAAGCGAATCAGCTCACCTTCTTCGTTGCGGTGAGCCAGCAGGGTCGTCTGCACCGGGAGCTCCTTGCCTTTCGTATCCCGGTAGCACAGTTCACCACTCCACTGTCCCTGGGCCTTGGCGGCAGGCATGGCCGTCTCGGTCAGGGTCTTCAGGCTTTCCTCGGTGTGCGCCTGGCGTGTCATGAAGCCTTCCAGACTGTCTTCGGGCCCGATGCCAAGCACACGTCGCCCGGCGGTATTGAGAAAACGGAGGCGGCCATCGGGGTCACTGATTCCAATGATCGCTGGCGTCGCTTCAATGATTTCGAACAATTGCTGCCGGTCCTGTTCTGCCGCCCTGACTCGATTGAGATCCTCCATGACGCCATCAACGAATAGTTCACCCGATTCGAGGTATCGCTTGCGCACCGAGATGCGAAAATGACCAACGCGCCCCTTCAGGGTTCGCACCTTGACCGTCTGGGTATACCAGTCATCGGCCCTTTCCAGTCGTTCAAGAAAGATTTTACGGTCCGCCGTTTCCGCATAGAGTGCCGACACCGGTGTGGCCAGAAGATGCTCCACGCTGTCGGCTTCACTCAGGCGGACCATTTCATTATTGACAGAGAGGAATCGTCCCTTGCCATTGACGCTGCTGCGGTAGATGCCCACGGGCAGGTTCTCCACAACATCCATGAGAATCTCCAACTCCCGCTCATGATCATTGCGGGCAGTGACGTCATGGATGATTGAGACCAGGCGGGTTTCGTTGCCAAAGTTGACCGGAGAGCTATAGACCTCTACATCCCTGACTCTGCCGTCGGCAAGCCGGTGCTGGAACCGAAAGAAATTGCGCTTTTCCTTCAGCGCGGCTTCCATTTCCCGCTGGATGTCTGCCTTGGGAAGGATGTTGATGTCGGATATATTGCAACTGAGCAAGCTGTCACGGTCGTAGCCGTAATAGTCAACGGCTGAGGCGTTGACATCGCAAAGCCTGCCGGTATTCGGGTCAATAAGGAGCATGATGGCCACCGAGTGGTGGAACATCTGTTGGAACATGGACTGTCCGCTTTCCCTGATCGGCATGCCTTGTTGCGCCCCAGTTGCTCCGGTCTGCTAGCTTGGATACTACTGGCCGAGATGGGATGCGTCACGCTTTGCGTGGGACTGGTCCCGCAGTCCCAATGGCTGCTAGATTGGCACCCTGATCACGTGGAGGGAGAAGCGGAGATGGTCCTGGCCACTCTATTGGTTTATCTACTGCTGTTGCTGGCCATCGGAGCCTGGGCCCGTCAGCGGGTCAGTGATAGTGCCGACTTCCATCTGGCCGGCCGGCGCCTGGGGCCCGTGGTTGCGTCCCTGAGTGCCTCAGCCAGTTCTTCTTCGGTCTGGACCCTCCTTGGCATGAGCGGCGCAGCCTACGCCTGGGGGATTCAGGCGGTGTGGCTGATTCCGGCCGTGGTCTCGGGCTTTGCCATCAACTGGTTCCTGGTTGCCCCCCGCCTGCAGCAAAGCAGTCGCGATAACCAGGCTCTTACATTGGTGGAATACCTGGCCCACGGTACTCGGCCATCCATGCAGCGTGTGTTGAGGCTGCTGGGTGGTCTGCTGATTCTTTTTTGCTTTACCTTTTATGTTGCCGCTCAATTTGATGGTGCAGGCTCCGCCATCGCCACCGCGGTCCCGCAAGTCAGCACCACCAATGCCATTATCGTGGGTGCGGCCATTGTGATTGCCTATGTGGTCATGGGCGGCTTCTGGGCCGCCAGCGTGACCGATGCGGTTCAGGGTCTGATGATGCTCCTGGTTGCTCTGGTGCTGCCCTATGTGGCGCTGGCGGCAGTGGGTGGTCCGGTGGCTCTGATGGAAGGGCTGGCGGCCCTGAACGAACCCGGCCTGACCCGCCTGGTGGATCAGCCCAGTCTGCTTCTGGCCATGGTCTTCATTGTCGGTCTGTTTGGCATCGGCCTTGGTTACCCCGGCCAGCCTCATGTGGTTAATCGTTTCATGGCCATGCGCGACGGCCACGAGATCCGTCTTGCCCGCCGGGTGGCCCTGGGCTGGGCGGCCCTGATCTATATCGGCATGGTGGTACTGGGCTGGAGCGGTCGCGTTCTGATGCCCGAACTGCCTGACGCCGAGGATGTCCTTTTGGTACTCAGCGTGGACTTGTTGCCGGCGGTGATTGGCGGTTTGATCACAGGTGGCGTACTGGCCGCCATCATGTCCACTTCCGATAGCCAGCTGCTGGTGGCCAGTGGCTCGGTCAGTCACGACATGCGCCGTGGCGATTTTTCGGTCCTGGTGGATCGCCTGGTGGTAGTCACCGTGGGAATCGCCGCGGCCATCCTGGCTCTGCTGGTGCCCGAGAGCATTTTCGATCGGGTATTGTTCGCCTGGCAGGTGCTGGGTAACGGTTTCGGTCCCCTGTTGTTGGTCCTGCTCTGGCGCGGGCCGGTGGCCGATGCCTATCGCCTGGCAGCCATTGTCGTCGGTGCCGGTCTGACCATTTTCATCAGCTTCTTTCCCGATGCGCCGGGGAATGCGGTGGAGCGCCTGCTGCCCTTTTTCCTGTCCCTGCTGATCGCCTGGTTGGGCTATCGGCAGGCTCTTCGGCCATGACGGGAACAGTGGGTACCCTGCCGGGTCGAACGGGGGAGAGGCAATCGAGAGGTGGCTCATGGTCAAGATCACCACAGGCCGAACCCTGGCCGGCATGCTCATCGCCATGGGGCTGTTCATTACCGGCTGCGCCCATAACGGCATGACGGACCCGGAACGGCAATCGGCCTATGCCGAACCCAAGCGCCAAAGTGAATATTTCCGCTGCGTAGGCGGCTCCGCCATCCCCCGTTTCACCCCCGGCGGTAATGTCCCCGAGGAGCTCCAGGTGCCACGGGTGGGAGGCTGTCGCTACCGCTGACGGGCCCCATCGCGGATGAATCCGCTCCTAGGGCAAGATATTCCCAGGCCTGGAATCCGGCACCGTAGGAGCGAATTCACTCGCGATGCCCTAGGCTGATTGGTGCCTTGTTGCGCATCGATTGTTCAACGGTTGGTCAAGCGCAACTCAATGCGGCGGTTGCGGGCCCAGGCCTCGGGGCCGTCGCCGTCGTCCAGGGGTTGGTGTTCGCCGAAGCCGGCCGCGGCCAGGCGGTCTTCGGGCAGGCCCTGCTCTGAAAGATAGTGAACGATATTGAGTGCCCGGGCCGTTGAGAGCTCCCAGTTGGAGGGGAACTGCTCGGTGCGGATGGGGCGTCGGTCGGTGTGGCCTTCCACCTGCAGCACCCAGTCGATGTCGTCCGGGATGCGTGCGCTGATTTCCTCGAAGGTGTCGGCCAAGTGGTCCAGTGTCTCCCGGCCTTCTGAACCGATCTCCGCCGAGGCGCTTTCAAAGAACAGCTCCGATTGGAAACGAAAGCGATCGCCGACGATCTCGATTTCCTCCACATCGGCCAGGGCCTCGCGCAGGCGGCCGAAGAACTCCGAGCGATAGCGGTCCAGTTCTTCCACCCGCTCGGCCAGGGCCACATTCAGGCGCTCGGCCAGATCACTGATCTCCGCCCGCTGCACGGCAATGGTGGCCTCGGAGATATCCAGGGCCTCGGACAGGGCGGTGAGCTGCTCGCGCAGGGCGCGGATGTCATCCCTGAGCGCGGTCACCTGAGCCTGGGCCTCGGCGGAGATCGCTTCTTCCTCCTCCAGGGCCTCCGCTGTCTCATCCAGATCCCGCTCCAGAACCACGATGCGTGCTGACTGATCGTCCAGCTCGGCCTCGGCTTCGGCCAGTGCCGCTTCCCGGTCGCCCAATAGCTCGGCCAGCCGTGCCCGTGCCGCCTCGCTAACTGCCAGTTCGCCGGCCAGGGTTTCGCCCCGGGCCAGACTGGCGGCCAGGGCCTCGTCGAGCTCGGAGACCCGCGTTTCCAGGCGGCGCCGTTCCCGGCGCTCCATGGACAGGGTCTCGGCCAGTTCGGCAACTTCCTCTTCCAGGGCGCTGAGGGTCTGGTCGCGGTCGTAGAGCGCCTCGCTGGTGTAGAACTGGGCCACCACGAAGAACAGCAGCACGAAGACGAAGACCAGCAGAATCGTGGCCAGTACGTCCACGAATCCCGGCCAGATATCGAAGCGATCCCGCCCCCGGCGGCTGCTGCCAAACATGGCTTACTCCTGTCCCTTCTGCTGGTAGGCGATGGTCTTGGCCAGCAGCCGGATTTCCTCGCGCAGGGTGCCCACCAGCTGCTCACGGTCACGCTCCACCGAGGCGCGCAGGTCGCTGGTGGCCCGGGCCAGGTCGCGCAGCCCGTCCTGGAGGGCGGCATCCTCGCCGGCCTGGCGTTCGCCGGCATCGGCCAGGCGTTCCAGCACCGGGCGCAGCTCGGCCTGGGTCCGGGACAGGCCGGTCAGAGCCTTGCGCTCGCCCTGGCCTTGTTCGGTCAGGCGGGCCAATTCCGTCGCCAACTCAGTCAGACGGGCATCGGCAGCGCGGCGGTCTTCCTCGGAGCGCTGCATCATGCGCTGTAGCTGCTCCAGGGAATCGGCGGTCTGTTCCAGCAGGGCCTGGATATAGGCGGGCACATTGCCTTCCTCGCCGCCGCCGGAGAGGGCGCCACTGGCCAGGCGTGTCTGGCCGGAGAGCCATTCCTCCAGGTCGTTGTAGAAGCGGTTCTGGGCGGTGCCGGTCTGAAGATCGATAAAGCCCAGCACCACCGCGCCGGCGAGACCGAACAGGGAGGAGGAAAAGGCCGTGCCCATGCCGCCCAGCGGGGCTTCCAGGCCGGCCTTGAGATCCTCGAAGAAGGCCGCGGCACTGCGGTCCTCGATGGACAGCCCGGCGATGACATTGCCCACCGCGCGCAGGGTGTCGAGCAGGCCCCAGAAGGTGCCCAGCAGACCGAGAAAGACCAGCAGGCCGATGAAATAGCGGGAGAGGTCGCGGGACTCATCCAGCCGAGCGCGGACACCATCCAGCAGGGTGCGCAGTGAAAGGGTGGATAGCCTGAGATTGTCACCCTCGCGGCCGGTGAGCAGCCGGGCCATGGAGCCCAGCAGGCGGCTCTCGCCGGGGGCATCGGCCTGGCCCTTGCGAAAATCCCGGATCCAGTGCTGCTCGGGGCGCAGGATCAGGACCTGGCGGAAATTGATCAGAATCCCCACCAGCAGTACCGACAGGATCAGGCCATTGAAGACCGGGTTGGCCATGAAGGCCTGTTCCAGGGGGCGGTAGAGTAGCAGGGCGACGGCGACTACGGCGCCCAGGAACAGCGCCATCCACACGATTACACGGGCGGGGTCTCTCACGACGGCATCTCCTTGTTCCGGAATTTCCGAGTATCACATGAGCCGGGTGCACTTTGCAGCCGTGCCCGGGGACAGGGCTTGCGGCCCGGATGGGGTAGAATGCCCTGCAATCCGCCGCATTTCATCGTGTCCACAGACAAGGGAGTGACATGGGGGCGCCAGCCACTGTCCAGCTTGAAGGGCAAAGCCTGACCTGCGCGGGAGAGTGGCGTCTGCCGGGCGTGGCGGCGCTTGAAGCCCGGCTTGAGCAGTTGTCGCTGCCCCGAGGCAGGCTGGAGATTTCGGGGGAAGCCCTGGAAGGCCTGGATGTGGCCGGTGCCCGGCTGCTGCATCGTCTGGTGTCACGCGTGGAGGCGGCCGGCGGCGAGGTCAATCTCCATCTTTGCGAAGAGCACCGGCGTCTATTGGAGCTGGCGGCCAGGGTTCGTCGTCCCGAGCGCCTGCATGAACCCCGTGAAAGCTTCCTCAGTGAAGTGGGGCGGGTCAGTTGGGAGCACTGGTGGGAGTTTCGCGGATTCCTGGGGTTTCTCGGAGAAGTGGTCGCGGAATTTGCTCGACGCCTGCTGCGGCCCTCCACCGCCCGTCCCCGCCGTTTTCTCAATGAATTGGAGCAGGGCGGCGTTCGGGCGGTGCCGATCGTGGCCGTCCTGAGTTTCCTCGTCGGTCTGGTCATTGCCTATCAGCTCAGTACCGCCCTGGATACCTACGGGGCAACGGTCTTCCTTCCCGAATTGCTCACCACCACCATGCTGCGGGAATTAGGCCCCTTGATTGTCGCCATTCTGGTGGCGGGGCGCACCGCATCATCGTATGCGGCCGAGCTTGGGACCATGAAAATCAATGAAGAGATCGATGCCCTCAGAACGCTTGGCATCAGTCCTTTCGATATGCTGATCCTGCCCAAGCTGCTGGCCCTGATTTTCGCCCTGCCGTTATTGACCGTGCTGGCCGGCCTGAGCGGCATGCTGGGTGGTGCGCTGGTCAACTGGGCCGTTCATGAACAGGGTGTGACCGCCTTTCTGCAACGACTGCCTGAAGGCATGAGCTACCGCCATTTCTGGTTGGGCCTGGTCAAGGCGCCGGTCTTCGCCGCCGTCATCGCCCTGATCGGTTGTCGCCAGGGCTTGCGGGTCAAGCGCGGGGCCGGCGGTGTGGGGCAGGCCACCACCCGGGCCGTGGTGCAGGCCATCTTCGCCGTGATCGTCATCAATGCGGTGTTTTCCATCATCTACAATTTGCAGGGGCTATAGAGATGGCTGCCGGGGAAAGCGTCATCCGGGTAAGAGGGCTGGTCAATCGCTTTGGTCAGCACCGGGTTCATGATGGTCTGGACCTGGATGTCTTCTCGGGCGAGATTCTGGGGCTGGTGGGCGGCAGTGGTGCCGGCAAGACGGTCTTGCTGCGTACCCTGCTCGCCCTGCGGCAACCGCAGGCGGGCAGCATAAGGTTCTTCGGTGAAGAACTGGTGGGCGCGTCCGAAGCCAGACTGCGTGCGCTGCGCCAGCGGATCGGCATGTTGTTCCAGGGTGGCGCCCTGTTTGGCGGTCTGAATGTCATCGACAACCTGACCCTGCCCTTGCGGGAGCATACGGATCTGTCATCGGCAGTGGCCGAAGAACTGGCGCTGATCAAGCTGGAGATGGCCGGCCTGGAACCGGAAGTCGCCTGCCTGTATCCCAATGAGCTGAGCGGCGGCATGATAAAGCGAGTGGCCCTGGCACGGGCCCTGATCATGGACCCGGAGGTTTTGATCCTGGATGAGCCCACGGCCGGACTGGATCCTGTCAATGCGGCCGCTTTTGATGCCTTGATTGTGGAACTGAGTCGCCTGCTGGGATTGACCGTGCTGATGGTCACCCATGACCTGGATGCCCTCTGGCAGAGTACGGATCGCGTTGTTTACCTGGGCCAGGGGCGTGTTCTGGAGCAGGGGCCGATTGACACATTGAGTCAGTCTCAGATCCCAGCGGTTTCCCGATATTTTGCCGACCGGCGCAGCCGCGAGCGAATGAATTGATCAGAGGTTCCTCAAGGAACACTGGAAACGAGTGATGGAAACCAACAGCAATTACACCCTGACCGGATTATTCGTGCTGGTCTTCCTGGTCGCCGCCATCGTGCTTAGTTTGTGGATCGCCGGTGACCTGCGTCGGGGCGAGACGACTTTCTACACCGTTTACATGGCAGAGCCTGTTTCGGGTCTGGCGGAAAACTCCCGGGTCCTGATGCAGGGGGTGCCGGTGGGTCGCGTTCACAGTCTGTCCCTGGATCCGTCGGATCCACGACGGGTCAAGGTGACACTGGACCTGGCGGCCGATACACCGGTACGTGCCGACACCACCGCCGTGCTGAGAAGTCAGGGGGCCACCGGTCTTCTGCGCCTGGAGCTTGAGGGTGGCAGCCCCGATGCAGGTCCCCCGCCCCAGCCCGAAGGCGAGCCCTATCCCGTGATCCAGTCACGCCTGTCCTTCTGGGCCCGCCTCGACGACAGCGTGGATGATGGCATGGAGGCGGTGGAAACCGTGGCGCGTCAATTGAATCGCTTGCTCACTGATGAGAACACCGATGCCCTGGCCGCCTCCATTCAGAACCTGGAAAGCCTCACCGCTGCCCTGGCCCGCAATGCGGAACAGATGGATGAACTCATGGCGAGTACTGCCGGCATGGCCCGTCAGGGCGAGCGGATTGGCGAACGGGTGCCGGAGACCATTGACCGTCTGGATGAGGCCCTGGGCAGTTTTAATACCCTGGCCGGACAATTGGAACGGACCGCTGCGGAGATGGAGGGGACTGCCTCCGCCGGGCGGGTGGGCGTCGAGTCATTCAATCGGCGGACCCTGCCTGAACTGGAGGCCATGCTGGATGACCTGCGCCAGGCCAGTGACAGCCTGCGCCGCCTGGGTGATCAACTGGAAGATGAACCCCAGCGATTGATATTGGGCCCACCGGAAGTCGAACCCGGTCCGGGTGAACGATAGGGGAATAATGATGAAGGCATTTCGAATCACTCGGGTCGTGGCTGTAACGGCCCTGATCATGATGGTCTCTGCCTGCACCATCGGCCCCACTCGGGGTGAGGCGCCGCGTCTGCACCTCCTGGAATGGGACGGCAGCGGCGTTGAGGCAGCAGCAGAGCGTCGTGATGCTGTCCTGCTGATTGCCACGCCGTCCGCCTCGCCGGGGCATGAAAGCGCGGCCATGAAATATCGACAGCAGGGGTACGAGCTTCGGCAGTTCGCCCGCAATCGCTGGGCCGACAAGCCCGCCCGTCTGATTGCCACGGCCCTTACCGAGGCCCTCGAAGACAGCGGCCAGTTCCGCCATGTGGCGGCGCCCGGCAGTCGCGTCAATGCCGACTATCGCCTGGACAGTGAACTGGTTCGCCTCGAGCAGTTGTTTGAAAATGAGGCCAGTGGGCTGCGTCTGACTATACGATACCGCCTGGTGGATCTGAAGACCGGTGAGGTTCTCGGCAGTCTGCGTCAGGAGCTGCGGGAGAGCAGTGAGAGCAATGATCCCGCGGGCGGTGTGGCAGCCGCCAACCGGGCCTTGAATAAAGGCCTGCTTGCCCTGCTTGAGGCATTGCCAGCTTGGCTGGAGGCCGCCACCGACCATGACTGAGATCCGTGATGCCCGTGACACGGATTTGGACTGGGTACTCACGCTCAACCGGGAGTGGGAGGCAGTCCTGAGTCCGCTGGATGGTGAGCGCCTGAAACGACTGCATGAGCAGGCGGCGGTGCATCGCATTGCCGAGCCGGCCGGCCGGCCCACCGCCTTTCTGATGGCCTTCCGGGAAGGCAGTGGCTATGACAGCAGCAACTATCGCTGGTTTGCCCAACGCTATCCCCGCTTTCTCTACATCGACCGGGTGGTGGTGGCCAGCGCCGCCCAGGGTCATGGTCTGGGCAAGGCCCTCTACCAGGATCTATTCCGCATCGCCCGCTCCTGGGGGATCACGACCGTCTGTTGCGAGTTCGATGTGATGCCGCCCAACCCGGTGTCGGAGCGGTTCCATGAAGCCCTCGGGTTCCAAGAGGTGGATCAGCGCCGCTACGGCACGCCCCCGAAAATGGTCTCTCTGCGCGTCATTCAGATCTGATTGTTGGGCAATGCCTTTCACTGGCTTGATGCAAATCAAGCCGTTATCTTCTCAATTGGCTATGCTTTCTATGCCTAGTGGGCCACGCGGCTAGTTCGGTGACGCCTCTACGCTTCGGTATCGGTATCGAGCAGGGCAGTGCCCTTCGATGCCGGTGACGGGTTGGGTCCCGGCCTTGGTGTCGACAGGCCTTTGCAAGGACGCCGTAAACCCATCCCTGGGGGCTCTGCACGCGACGTCCTGTCGCTCACAGCCTTGCAAAGCCCTGTCGGCACCAAGACCTACTGTTTTTGGTGGTCACCTGGGCTGTGCTCTCGGAGTGTTTGGCTCTGGCTGGGAGGAGAGCGGCCTTAGCTGACTCGAAGCCAATGTGTCCCAAACCCGAATCCACCTTCAGCAGGCACAGCCCAGGTGACGTCCCCAAAGAGTAGGTCCAGGTCCCGGTGGCCTTGCTCAAGGCTGTGTGAGGCAGGATGCCGAACCCAGAGCCCCCAGGGATGGGTTTACGGCGTCCTTGAGCAAGGCCACCGGGACCTGGACCGGAACGACCCCCGTTACCGGCATCGAAAGGCACGCCGCTGATCGAAACCGAAGCAGAGGCGTCACCGAACTATCCGCGTCGCCCA
Organism: Natronospira sp.; assembly: GCA_003558125.1. Classification (GTDB taxonomy): domain Bacteria; phylum Pseudomonadota; class Gammaproteobacteria; order Natronospirales; family Natronospiraceae; genus Natronospira; species Natronospira elongata. Next base: position 19,187 of record PWMQ01000011.1, read on the forward strand.
CTAGGGAGAAATGGCATGGCTTACACCATCGGCGGTATCTCACCCAGCCCCGTCCATCGCCTCGCCGGCAAGCTCAAGGGCCTGTTGCGCAGTCACCTGTGGGCCAAGGTCATGCTGGCCATGTTCCTGGGTATCGCTGCCGGGCTGCTGCTGGGGCCGGATGCCGGACTGGTGGAGCCGGGCCTGGCCGCCCTGATTACCAACTGGCTGGCCCTGCCGGGCTACGTCTTCCTGGCCTTGATCCAGATGATCGTCATCCCCCTGGTGGTGGCCTCTATCATCCTCGGCATGGCCTCTTCCGACAGCATGGCTTCCCTGCGCAGCACCGGCATCCGGGCCGGCCTCTTTTTTGTCGTCACCACATTGGCCGCGGTGCTGATCGGCATGGTGGTGGCGCTCACCATTCAGCCGGGGCTGTATCTGGATGCGGCCAGCATCCAGGCCGAGCTCAAGCCCGCAGTGGAAGCCGCCGAGGCCGTGCCGGCCCCGGGCCTGGCCATTCAGGACCTGCCCGCCCGTCTGAGTGAAATGATCCCCGCCAACCCGCTGAAGGCCGGTCTGGAGCAGAACATGATGCAGGTGGTGGTCTTCGCCATCCTCATCGGGGTGGCCCTGGTCAGCCTGCCCCGGGCACAGCAGCAACCCCTGCTCAGCCTGCTGGCCTCCATTCAGGAAATCACCATGGTGGTGGTGCGATGGGCCATGCTGCTGGTGCCCTTTGCCGTCTTCGGCCTGCTCGCCCAGATCACCACTCGACTTGGGATAGAAGCCTTGCTCGGCATGGGCCTGTACGTGGTCACCGTCATCATCGGCCTGATCCTGGTCTTGATCATGTATCTCATCATCTATCGCCTGCGTACCGGCCGCCCCGTGGGCAAGTTCCTCTCTGCTATCCGTGATGCCCAGTTGCTGGCCTTCTCCACCTCGAGCTCGGCGGCGGTCATGCCGCTCACCATGCAGACCGCCGAGGCCAGACTGGGCGTCTCCGCTTCCACCACCCGTTTCGTCATCCCCCTGGGCACCACCATCAACATGGCCGGCACCGCCCTCTACCAGATGGTGGCGACCCTCTTTCTCGCCCAGGTCTTCGGCGTGGATATCGGCATCGCCGGCCTGCTGTTGGTGGTCTTCCTTGCCGTGGGTGCCTCCATCGGCTCGCCCGGCACCCCCGGCATCGGCATTGTCATCCTGTCCATGCTGTTGGGCAGCGTGGGCATCCCCGCCGCCGGCATTGCCCTGATCATCGGCGTGGACCGCATCCTCGACATGTGCCGCACCACGGTGAATGTCACCGGCGACCTGGTGGCTGCCAGCGTGCTGGACCGTCCGGAAGGGGGAGATCACTGAGCCGCTCAGCGCTGGGTCGGCAAGGCCGGGTGGCATCGAAGGGAGGCCCCCCTCAGGGCTTGAGCGACGTCAGGGTGCGGCCGTTGTCAGAATAAAACGGGTGCGGTTGGTGGGCGAATCCTGAATGTTCCTTTCAAGCACAGGCATGCCGTAGTGGGCCGCGGCATGGGCCGAGGCGATGGCCAGGGTGGCCACCGGTCGGGTCTCGCGCAGCAGAGCGACACTGTCCGCGGTGTCATGACTGGCTTGGGCCTTGAGCCAGGGATTGCGGCGCAGGAATGCCTGGCATTGGGACAGGGCAGCCGGGTGAGAGAGGACGGTGCCGCGGGTACGGGGTGTCCGGGGCTTCCATCCGATCAGGCAGTGGTGGATGGGGAAACTCAGGCTGTTCTGCATTCGCAGCTCGTGTTGTCGGTAAAGACGCTGGACCGGCCCGATGGGGCCGATGGTGGAATTCCACCAGGGGAACAGCAGGCGACTACCGGCTTGGGCCAGGTAATGCTCAATGGCCGCCTCAAATGACCGGGCGTGAATGAATCGCAGTTCCCCGGCCAGCAACACCTTTGCCGCCTGGGCACTATAAGAAGCCGGGCCGCCCTGGATGATGACCGTCTTCATCCCGTCGCTCCTTTTCGGTCCCAGCTTTTGTTAAGAATCTGATTTTGTATCCGGCGGGATTCAGCGGTGAGAATCTCGAAGAGATGGCGGGCGGCCTCGTCGCTCATGGGCCCGTCATTGGCCAGCGAGATGCGCAGGTACAGATTTTCCTCCCGTTGCCGGTCTCGGCAGGGCAGGCCGGCGCTGGCCTTCATCTCGCCGATCTGGCCGGTGAGCCGGATGCGCCGGTTGATCAGATCCAGCAGGGCGTGGTCCATGATATCCACCACCTGCCGCAGTGCCTTGATTTCCTCGTTCATCGCGCCTTACCTCCGTCATGCCTGAATGGCCATGCACGCCTTACAATGCCCGGGCACAAAAAAAGCCGGCCGCGATTCTGTCGCGGCCGGCTTTGGCTGGCGTGCAATTTGTCTTTCAGTTCACATCATGGGTTTGCACACCGCCACCGGCCGCCTCTTCCGTAGAAGAAGCGAAAGGAAAAGCCAGAATAAAAGGTGGCGTTGTGCAGCATGATACGAGCAGTCATTTCTCCGGGAGACCTATTCCTGATTATTCGCGATGAAAACGCGGAATTCAAGGCCGGTTAAGATCAATCAGGCATAAGGCGGCCTGGCCGTGGCTTCTCCT
>PWMQ01000035.1 GCA_003558125.1 Natronospira sp.
CAGGCCGTGCATCGCTTCCGAGAAGCGCGGATTCGCCAGCGCACGGCCTTGTGTAACCAGGTCCGCGGCCTGTTGGCCGAATACGGGATCGTACTGCCCCAGGGGATAGCGACCGTGCGTCGACAGATTCCAGCGCTGCTGGAGGACGCCGGCAATGGCCTGGGCGTGCTGGACCGAGAAATGCTGGCGGCCGCGTATGAACAACTTAAGCAACTCGATCAGCAGATTGCCCGCTTTGAGCAGTTGATCAGCCAACAGGCCCGCCAGGACCCGGCCCTCAAGGCCTTGCTGGCAGTGCCCGGCTTTGGCCCCATCGTGGCCAGCGCCTTTCGGGGCCATGTCGGCGACGGCCGGGCGTTCCGGCGGGGCCGGGATGTGGCCGCCTCACTGGGGGTCGTGCCGGCTCAGCACAGTACAGGGGGTAAGGCGCGGTTGCTGGGGATCAGCAAACGCGGTGACCGCTACCTGCGGGCCAAGCTCATCCATGGCGCCCGCTCGGTGGTCCGCCAGGCCGGCAAGAAGGAGGACGCACTCAGCCGCTGGGTGCGGCGGGTGGAGGCCAGTCGAGGTCGCAACAAGGCGGTGGTGGCCTTGGCCAACAAACTGGCCCGGATCGGCTGGGCCGTGCTACGACATGATGCAGCGTATGACCCAAGCCGGGCCGTCACCGCTTAAATCGGCATAGGCTGGCGAAAGACAGGTTTCAGAGGAGGTTCCCGCCCGGAATTGCGATGGCTCAGTGAGCCGCGATGACAAAACAGGTCAGACCGGCGCATCGAAAACCCGACAGGGACGCGGGCCGTGTAGGCCGCTACGGCGATTGGGACGATGCGCGCGAATTTCATTGAGGCCCGAGGGCCCGAAAGCGCCCTCATCCAGAGGCCGGATATACGGCAGCAATCCTGTCCCTGTCATCCAGTTCACGGAGCCTTGCAATGGGGGAGGAGACCATATACGTTCCTGAGCAAGCCCACCAGGACCAAAGCCGGAACGCCACCCGTCACCGCCATCGAAGGGCACTACCTAAACCGAAGCCGCCAGCCATTCCCATCGAAGAGCACCAACCCAATCGGAACCCCAAACCGAACCCCCACCCTGCCAATCCCCCACCCACACCCGTTATAATGCGATGTTTTTCCGCGATTCGAACCCAAGGCCTCGCCCCATGGAAAAGACCTACGACCCTCGCAATATCGAGCAGGCACGTTACCGGGAATGGGAAGAAAAGGGCTATTTTGCCCCCGCCAGCCTGAGCGGCGCCCCCTACTGCATCATGATCCCGCCACCCAACGTGACCGGCAGCCTGCACATGGGGCACGCCTTCCAGGACACGATCATGGATGCGCTGATCCGCTTCAAGCGCATGCAGGGCAAGGACACCCTCTGGCAGCCCGGCAGCGACCACGCCGGCATTGCCACCCAGATGGTGGTGGAGCGCCAGCTCAACGCCGAAGGCAAGACCCGCCATGACCTCGGCCGAGAAGCCTTCGTCAAGCGCATCTGGGAATGGAAGGAAGAATCCGGCGGCACCATCCAGGGGCAACTGCGGCGCATGGGCGCCTCGGTGGACTGGTCCCGGGAACGGTTCACCATGGACGAGGGCCTGTCCAGGGCCGTACGCGAGGTCTTCGTGCGGCTGTTCGACGAAGGCCTGATCTATCGCGGCAAGCGCCTGGTCAACTGGGACCCGGTCCTGCACACCGCCCTGTCCGACCTGGAAGTGGAATCGGAAGAGGAAAACGGCCACCTCTGGCACTTCCGTTATCCCCTCAGTGACGGCAGCGGCCATGTCTCGGTGGCCACCACCCGACCCGAGACCATGCTCGGCGATACCGCCGTGGCCGTGCACCCCGAGGATGAGCGCTATCAATCCCTGATCGGCAAGACCATCCGCCTGCCCATCACCGGGCGCGAGATCCCCATCGTGGCGGATGATTATGTGGACCCCGAATTCGGCTCAGGCTGCGTGAAGATCACCCCGGCCCATGACTTCAATGACTACGCCATCGGCGAGCGCCATGGGCTGACCATGATCAACGTCATGGATGCCGATGCCCGCATCATCTCGGCGGACACCGCCCGCGAGCCCACGCCCACCGATGACGACCGCGTCCAGGCCGAAACCGAGACGCTCAAGGAGATCCCCGCCGAACTGCAGGGCCTGGACCGCAAGGCCGCCCGCCAGGCCGTGGTGGACCGACTGGAATCCGAAGGCCTGCTGGAGAAGATCGACGACCACAAGCTGATGGTGCCGCGCGGTGACCGCAGTAACGAGATCGTCGAGCCCTGGCTGACCGACCAGTGGTTCGTGCGCACCGAGCCCCTGGCCGGGCCTGCGATCAAGGCGGTGGAAGACGGCCGCATTCGCTTCGTGCCGAGCAACTGGGACCGGACCTACTTCGAATGGATGCGCAATATCCAGGACTGGTGCATCAGCCGCCAGCTGTGGTGGGGCCATCGCATTCCCGCCTGGTATGACGAGGCCGGCAATGTCTATGTGGGCCGGGACGAGGACGAGGTCCGCGAGAAGTATCAGCTCGACGACAGCATCAAGCTGGCGCAGGACGAGGACGTGCTCGACACCTGGTTTTCCTCGGCGCTGTGGCCCTTCTCCACCCTGGGCTGGCCAGACGAGACTCCGGAGCTCAAGCACTTCTATCCCACCAATGTGCTGGTCACCGGGTTCGACATCATCTTCTTCTGGGTCGCCCGGATGATCATGATGGGGCTCAAGTTCATGGACGAGGTACCCTTCCACGAGGTCTATGTCCACGGCCTGATCCGCGACAGCGAAGGCCAGAAGATGTCCAAGTCCAAGGGCAATGTGCTTGACCCCATCGACCTGGTGGACGGCATCGAGCTGGATGCCCTGGTGGAAAAGCGCACCGCCGGGCTGATGCAGCCCAAGAAGCAAAAGCGCATCGAGAAGGCAACCCGCAAGGAATTCCCCGACGGCATTCCCGCCTTCGGCACCGATGCCCTGCGCTTCACCTTCGCCGCCCTGGCCACCACCGGCCGGGACATCCGCTTTGATCTGGGCCGCATCGAGGGCTATCGCAACTTCTGCAACAAGCTCTGGAACGCCGCCCGCTATGTAGTCATGAACACCGAGGGTGAGGACACCGGGCTTGAGGGCGAGGTGGAACTGAGCCTGCCCGACCGCTGGATTCTGTCCCGCCTGGAGCGGACGGTGAACGAAGTCACCACCCGCCTGGACGAGTATCGTCTGGACCTGGCGGCCAAGGCACTCTATGAGTTCACCTGGAACGAGTACTGCGACTGGTATCTGGAACTGTCCAAGCCGGTACTGCAGTCAGAAAACAGCAGCGATGCCGCCCGCCGCGGCACTCGCCGCACCCTGGTGCAGGTGCTGGAAACCCTGCTGCGCCCGATGCACCCGGTGATGCCCTTCATCAGCGAAGAGATCTGGCAGCGGGTCGCGCCCCTGGCCGGCGCCGAGGGGGAAACCATCATGTACGCCCCCTGGCCCACGCCGGCCGGCCATGCGGACTCGGCCATCGAGTCGGAGATGGACTGGCTGCAGGGTTTCATCCTGGGTGTGCGCCGGATTCGGGGCGAAATGGACATCTCGCCCAACAAGCCCCTGGATGTGTTGCTGGCCAACAGTAGCGAGCGGGACCGGACGCGGCTGGAGAATCACCATCATCTGCTCAGCAATCTGGCCCGGCTGGAGACAGTCACGGTGCTGGAGGCGGACAGCAATCCGCCGGAATCGGCGACTGCCCTTCTCGGTGAGATGGAGATCCTGGTGCCCATGGCCGGCCTGATCGACAAGGAAGCGGAGCTGGCGCGCCTTGAGAAAGAGCTGGCCAAGATCCGCAAGGGCCTGGAGCAAGCCGAACGCAAGCTCGCCAACGAGAAGTTCGTCAGCAATGCGCCGGCCGAGGTGGTGGATAAGGAGCGCGGCAAGGCCGAGGAAATGCGTGCGGCCCTGGAGCGCCTTGATGCCAAGCGGGAGAAGATTGCGGCGCTTTAGGGTTGGTGGCTTTGATTTGGGCAGGACCCTTCGAGGTCGGTGACTAGCGGATGGTTTGGTTTAGTCTTGTGCCTTAGTGCCATCCGGAGGCTTTTGATCGCGAATAAATTCGCTCCTACGGTGCCTATAGCATATGCCGAAGCCACCGTAGGAGCGGATTTATCCGCGATTTCCCCGGCCGAATCGAAGCCAATCTGCTTAGAAATCAGAATTCACCCTCAGCAAGCACTGCCCAGGTGACCCCCACCAAAGGTAGGCCTTGTAGCCGACAGGCCTTTCCAAGACTGTGTGAGCCAGGATGGCGAACCCAGAGCCCCCAGGGATGGGTCTACGGCGTTCTTGGAAAGGCCTGTCGCCACCTAGGCCGGAACGCACCCGTCACCGTCATCGAAGGGTCCTACCCAGATTCAAGCCACCAACCAACCCCACAAGCAACAATGCCCTAGAAACGATACCGCACCCCCAAACCAATGAAATTGGAACCCCCTTCCACGCCACTAAAGGTACCGAACACCCCCGAGCGATGATGGAGGCGAATCATGCCACTCCACTGGCTGTCGGGTGCCGGCGGGGCAAATTCCAATTCCATCAGCAGATAATTGAGCAGCTGGGCCGATTCCCCGTCTTCCGGGTCCGAACGGGGCTCAAGGGGCGGAACTTCCCAGGCATAGGAAAACCCCTGACCGAAGGCGAAGCGGGTATCCAGCCAGCGATCCCAGGGAAAATCCATCCAGCGGGCCACCAGAACCGCATTGCTTTCCCAGTGATCCTGCATGCCGTGATGACGAACCAGCTGGGCCTCCACTTCCCAGTGGATACGCCGGCCCTGGTGAAAACGGTAGTTGAGCGCCATGGCATTTAGGTAGGAACTGCGCATCTCGGGGTTTAGGCCGCGCAGGATATCGATCATGCGATCCGGGCTGTTCTTCGCCCAATAGGCTGCCAGGGACCAATCTGCAGCCACTACGGGGGCGCCGCCAATCAGCAGGTACAGAACGATCAGGCAAAACAGGCGTCTCATGAACATCACCTCAACGCCTTTGAATAACAGCCGGCTCCCGCAGCTTATCCCCCTATTCTGCTCCTGATTCTAGAACATCTCCACCGCCCTACTGCCACCCTGACCCGGGAACTCTCCGGGAGAGCCGCTGCCCCTGTGCCGGTTATGCGTCTCCCGCTGCGAGGCCATGACATAACCCTCTGCCAGCTTGTCGAGATCGAAAACAGCCGACTCAGCAAAGGCAGCGGTATCATCACCTGATAGTACTGCGCTAACCTTCTTTGCGTGAGACTCAATGGCAGACAAGGCATCACTGACCTGTTCCAGTTGCTGACGGGTTACATCCTGGAACTGGATCCCGGCCAGGGCTTCCATGGTCTGGACACTGAGTGCCTTGCTGGTATCCTGAAGCTTGCTCAGCACTGACTCATGATGCCTCATGAGACGATCCCGTTCGCTGCCCATACTTTCCAGGGCCGTGCGAACACCAGAGAGAACTGTCTCTTCTTATTCTGCCTGTCGAGCCGACCCGGCGTCCAGTTGTGCCCGGAACTGATCCTCAATGACCGATGTAATACTGGGTATCTCCCTTTCCACAAAGCCAGCCGCCTCCTGACTGCGGAGTGCCAGTGCCCGAACTTCATCTGCCACCACCGCAAATTCCTTTCCGGCACTCCCGGCACGGGCGGCTTCAATGGCCGCATTCAATGCCACCAGGTTGGTCTTTGCAGCAATGTCCTTGATCATCTGCACGCTTTCCTCAAGCTTGCTGGTGCGTTGCAGGACCTTCTCCGCTCGCACTCGCTCGCGCTGGAGCTGTTCCATCCGCCGATCAATGTAATCGGCTATGTCGCGCATGGCACGGGCGTTGAACTCCCGACTCGCCGTATTGGCTTCGCCTAAAGATTCGGTCTCTTGAGCCGACTCCTGCACAAAACTCATGAATTCACGAGTCTCGTCATCGATGGTTTTCAGGCGCCGGACAATGGTCTC
>PWMQ01000013.1 GCA_003558125.1 Natronospira sp.
CCATGGATGGCCGAAGTCACGCAGAAGCAGGCGTCCTAAAGGACGCTCAACCCACCAACAGGGGGCCATTCCAGGGTTAAAAAAAAGGAGCGCAGACCCGATGGCGGTCGGGGGGAGTCCTTTCTTTGCCAAGGGAGGGGGGGTCCGGGCAAAGAAGCACTTGCTTTCGGCAATCCCGCCATCGTAGGGCCTGCGCCCCTTAGACCGGTGATTTTGCGCCCCCGTTTTTCAACGGGTTTACCTTTTTCGCTGCAAGTTGACTTGCAAATCTGGCCGGAATTATACGGGAATCGCATATATGCAACAAGAAACAGCCCGCCGAAGCGGGCTGTTTCCAGATGACCGGTAGAAATCGCCTGTTTATCGGCGGTACTGATCCATGACCTTAAGCTTGCCTTCCTGGCTGGCGTAGAAGGCGGCCAGATCCCGCATATCGCGATCACTCAGGTTCTGGACCTGGCCAGTCATGACGGCATTGTCGCGGGTGCCGTCCTTGTACTGGCGCAGAGACTGGTAGAGGTAGTCCGCATATTGTCCGGCCAGGACCGGGCTTGGCGGCATCAGGCCTTCCGGGCTGTTGCCGTCGGCGCCGTGGCAGGCCTGGCAGCCGCGGTCCTCGGCGACCTCGCCACCCCGGACCGGGTTGCCCACCGCTCGGGCACGGGCATAGGCGCGCGCCTCTTCCCGCTCTTCCGACGCCAGGAAGGCGGCAATGTCGCGGATTTCCGCATCGCTCAGGCCGCCGGCCTGACCGACCATGGTCGGGTGCTGGCGCTCGCCGTCACGATAGGCCTCAAGGGAGGTGACCACGTAGGCGGCGTGTTGCCCGGCGATCTTGGGCACCTTGTAGGTGGGGTAGGCATTGGCATAGCCCGCCACACCGTGGCAGCCGACACAGGTGTCGGAGAGGACGCGACCGGCGTCCTTGTCGCCCTCCGCGTGGGCATTGAAGGTGGTCATCAGGGCCGCAAGGGCCAGGGTCACCAGTGCTTTGCGCATCGTTTCCGTCTCCAGCTTCTCGGCGTGCAGTCCGGGGCCGCGGCGTCGGCCCTCAAGTGTTTGGGTTTCAATCCGGAGCGTGGCGTCACCACGTGCTCGGCCACGAGCCGGACCGGGGACGCCCGAAAGGCGCTAAATGTACCAGATTCGGTCGTCGAATGCCGCAACTGCCTCGGCTTTTTGCATCCGGGCCGGAATTTTGGGCGCTTGGGCACAGTCCATGGCAGTTCTCGCCCGAAGCGCTACACTTTCCCGGGTCACAAACTGCAAAGAGAGACAAGTACCATGCCCATTCTGGATATTCTCAAGGAACATGCCCGAGTCCGGCTGCAAGCCTGGCCCCTGGCAGTATTGCGCGTCGCCACCGGCATCATGTTCATCATTCCCGGCTGGCGGAAGGTCACCGGGGACTTTTCGGCGGAAGGCTTTGTTCAGGCCAGCATCGCCGGATTCCCGGGCGATGATTCCCGTGAGGGGGCTTCCGGTGCCTATGCCTGGTTTCTGGAAAACGTGGTCATGGCCGCGCCCGGTCTGTTCTCCTTCATGGTGGCCTATGGGGAATTGTTCATGGGTCTGGCCCTGATCTTTGGCGTTGCCTCCCGTCTTGCCGCGGCCGGTGGCGTTGTGCTGCTTTTGAGTTTCCACTTCGCCAAAGGCATCGATTTCTGGTCGGCGGCCAATTACGACGCCATCTGGGCAATTATCTTCTTCGTTCTCGCTGCGACGGCGGCCGGTCGGGTATTCGGGTTTGATGAGTATCTCTATCGTCGCTGGCCCGGTGGCCGCTGGATCTGGTGATCACCCGCCGGGCGGCCTGTTCCGGTCGCCCGGCATCTTCCCTCATTATTCATTGGCAGGAGAATTCCATGCGCACACTGTTTGCCGCACTGGCCTTGTTATTGCTCATGAGCCAGCCGGTCTCGGGCGAGACTCTGTATATCCAGGCCGCCAAGCTGATTGACGGTGCCAGTGACCAGGCCCGCGAGCAGGTGACCGTGGTGGTTCGCCGGCAGCAGATAGAAGACATTCGCGACGGCTATCATGGTGATCCTGAGCAGGACCGGGTGGTCCGCCTGCATGAGCACACGCTCATGCCCGGGCTGATGGATGCCCATACTCATCTGTCGATGGAAATGTCTCCGGACGCCTATATCCGGCAGTTCACCGAAGACCCGGCCGACATGGCCTTCCGCATGACATCTTTTGCCGAGAAAACCCTCAAGGCCGGTTTCACCACTGTGCGGGAACTCGGTGATAGCCATGGTCTGTCCACCTCGCTGCGGGATGCCATCCGTGCCGGCCACGTCGCGGGACCCAGGATCCTTGCGGCGGGCAAGTCCCTGGCGACCACCGGTGGCCATGCCGACCCCACCAGTGGCTGGTCGCAGGCGCTTGAGGGCGATCCAGGTCCGCGTGAGGGGGTGATCAATGGCCGTGCCGAAGCGGCAGCCGGTGTGCGACACCGCTACAAGGAGGGTGCCGACCTGGTCAAGATTACCGCTACCGGCGGCGTACTCAGCCTGGCGGATTCGGGTGAGAACCCCCAGTTCAGCGAGGAGGAGCTGGAGGCCCTGGTCACCACTGCCAAGGACTATGGCTTTCATGTCGCCGCCCATGCCCACGGTGGCGAGGGCATGAAGCGTGCCATCCGCGCAGGCGTCCGCTCCATTGAGCATGGCACCTATATGGATCGGCGTATCATCCGCCTGATGCGCCGTCATGACACCTGGTACGTGCCCACGATTTCCGCGGGCCGCTTTGTCGCCGACATGGCGGAGAAACCCGATTATTTCCCGCCCCAGGTGCGCGAAAAGGCGGCGGAAATCGGGCCGTTGATTCAGGAAACCTTCGCCCGCGCCTGGGAAGGCGGGGTAAAGATCGCCTTCGGCACCGACAGCGGTGTTTCACCGCATGGAGACAATGCCCGCGAGTTCATTTACATGGTTGAGGCTGGCATGCCGGAAATGGCAGCCATCCAATCGGCCACCCGGGAAACGGCGCGCATGATGGGGATAGACGATCAGCTCGGCACCGTGGAGGCGGGCAAGCTGGCGGATCTGGTTGCGGTAGTCGGGAATCCCCTGGAAGATATCAGTCGCATGCTGGAGGTGCGCTTCGTCATGAAGGAAGGTGATATCGTCCGGCACGACTAGAGTGCCCTCTACCATGGGGAATCATCTTCGGCCGCGCTGGTCGAAAGCCTAGACAATCAGCATCCCGCCACGGGATGGGAGAATGACAGGAATGCTTTGGGTAAGAATGTTGATCAGTGCGGTCATCGCCACGGTCCTGGTGTTGACCATGGCAGCCGTGGGTGTGCGCTGGTTCTATGACCGCGACGAGCAGGAAGAGAACACGGTGGAACTGATTGACCGGATCGGACTGACCACGATGTTCGAGACCCCGGGTCAGGAAGACCGGGAGCGGGAAGCGCGGCGTGAGTTCGTTCGTGAGGGGCCGCGGGAGGTGGAGCGGCCCGAGGAGACGGTTGAGCTTCCCGAGCGCCAGGTCACCGGCTTCGTTCAGGTGGAATTCACGGTCTACCCCGATGGCAGTATCGAAGACGCCGAAGTTGTCGGCGCCCGTCCGGCCGGTGTCTACGAAGAGCAAGCCCTGCAGCGGGTTCAGGCGCGAGATTTCAGCGGTCAGGTGAGTCCCGCAGAGCAGGATGGCGAGCGCCGCACGGAGATCGTGGAGTTCACGGTCCCGGCCAGTGAGCTGCCCGAGGAATAAGGCCGGCCGGAAGCTTCATTTCCGGCCGGCCCGCTTCGACTCTATTCAGGCGGGGACCGACGGGTTCAGGCTGTAGCGACCGGTAATGCTGGCCTCGCCCAGCACATGTCCCTTGATTGCTTCTTCCACTTCCGGCCCTCGAAAATCCCCGTCCACCGGAATTGTTTCCAGGGAGGTGGCAATCAGGCGGAAGCGATAGCGGTGGGGGATTTCATCGTTCCAGGGTGGGCAGGGGCCGTCGTAGCCGAAATAGCTGCCGCCCATGTCCGGATCGCCGGCGAGAAAGCCGGTGAAATCATTGAGCCCCTGGCGGCTGCCAGCCGGGCCTGGGGGATTGGACTTGCCCTTCGGGGTCACTTCCTGTGAGCAGCTGCCCTCGCCGATTTCCCCCAGCGTCGGGTCAATATCCACCATGACCCAGTGGTAGAAGGGCACGCGAGGCAGATCCGCAGACACCGTGCGACCTTCCTGGTTGACGTCATCCGCTTCGCTGGGCACATCCGGGTCCACCACCAGGATCACCAGCGAGCGGGTGCCTGCGGGCAGGTCGGACCAGCGAATGGCCGGATTCCGGTTGGGGCCGAATGTCATGGGGTCTTTTTCATCAGGAATTCCGAAGGCGAAGGTTTCCGGTATGGGGGCGTTGTCTTCAATGCCGTCAATTTCCATTTTCATCGCTAAGCTCCCCTGAGATAGAATTCGCGGCCCTTCATACTGTCAGGGAGTCGCCAAGGTGGCAAAAGCCTCCAACCAGCCGGAACCCATCACCGTAGCGGGCCCCGTGGGTGCGCTTGAGGCCTTGTTTCAGTTGCCCGCCAAGCAACCGCGAGCCATCGGGGTGGCCTGTCACCCGCATCCCCTGCATCAGGGCACGATGCGCAACAAGGTTGCCCATACCCTGGCCAGGGCGATGGTGGACGCTGGTGCGGCCACGCTGAGATTCAATTTTCGTGGTGTGGGCAAGAGTGAGGGGGAATTCGACAATGCCGTCGGCGAGACCGCTGATGCCCTGGCGGCGGTGGCCTGGTTGCGGGAGCGGTATCCGGATCTGCCCTTGTGGCTTGGGGGTTTTTCCTTTGGTGCCCAGGTATCCATCCAGGCGGCGGCTCGGGCCCGGCCGGACAAGCTGATCAGTATCGCGCCTCCGGTTGCCCGCTTTGGTGATTCCCGCCCGTCTCGCCCCGACTGTCCCTGGTTGCTGGTCCAGGGGGAGGCCGATGAGATTGTCGACCCGGAAGCGGTCTTTGCCTGGGCGGACGCCTACCAGTCGCCACCTCAGGTCGAGTCCTTTCCCGAGGTCGGGCATTTCTTTCACGGCCATCTGACCCCCTTGCACCGGACTCTGTTGGATTTTCTGGAATAGTGGGGTTGGATTGGGGGGTTGGCTTCTGGTGTTGGGGGCGTGGTTGCCTTCGATTTGTTGAGGCCCCTTCGAGGGCGGTGACGGGGGTGTGCCGGCTTAGGTTCTGGTGGCCTTGCTCAGGAACGCCGTGAACCCATCCCTGGGGGCTCTGGGTTCGCCATCCTGGCTCACACAGTCCTGAGCAAGGCCACCGGCAAAGGGACCGGAACGCCCCCCGTCACCGCCCTCGAAGGGGCCTCAACAAATCGGAGGCAACCCGATATACAAACCCGGTGCACAAAAAAACCCGCCTCAATGAGGCGGGTTTTCGTGGTCAGCGCCAAAGGGCACCGATCAGATCATTTCTTTCAGACCCTTGAGTGCAGTCACCTTCACGGCCTTGCGGGCAGGCTTGGCCTTGATGGTGATTTCCTCGCCGGTAAAGGGATTCACACCCTTGCGCGACTTGGTGGCGGGCTTCTTGACCGTCTTGATCTTCATCAGGCCCGGCAGATTGAAGTAGCCGGGGCCACGGCGGCCGATGTTGCGCTTGATCTCACTGTTCAGGGAATCGAACACGGCCTGAACATCCTTGCGAGTGAGGCCGGTGTCATCAGCGATCTTGGAAACAAGCTGCGCCTTTGTCGGTGGTTTCTGGGCCGCCTTGGCGGCAGTTTTCTTCTTTCGCGTTGCCATTAAGGGCTCCTTGACGAATGGGGGTTTTTCGCAAATCAACTAGCGTGCGGCCGCAAGCCGACACTGCTTTCGCAAGTTAGCACAGTCTTTCCTCGCGGTCAGCCGCAGGCCGCCCTAGAAAGTGCGCTGGAATTCGATGGTCTCGCTGATTTCCGAATCCCGGGGGGCGACAGTCACCGTGAAATTGAGGGTCTCACCCTCGGAGATTCGGATATCGCCGATGTAATAGATTGCCTCACCCATTTCATCGCCGCTTTCCCGGATTTCCTGCATACGGAATCGACGCAACTGGGCACTGAGATTCACCGCCTGGGCATCGATGTCCGCTTCCACCGGTCGGGGCGTGTCCTCATCCGTGCGATGGACTGCCACATTCAATAGTACGCGACGGTCACTTCGGGTGATGCCATAGGTCCGCGCCATCGCTTCCGGCAGTGCACTGGTGGGAAGCACATTGAAGTAGATTATGTGCCCGTTCACTTCACGGGATTGTTCCACTTCGGCCGTGGCCGGCTGCCAGGCATGCATGGCCAGCACGGCTGTCAGTGTGAGTATCAGTGTGCGCATGGTAATCACCTCAGCGGTATCCAGCTTGAGAGCCCTGATATCAGTTTAGCAGGGCCTGTCAGGCTTGCTCCGCCTACATGCGCACCAACCAGGCCGGCAGGAAGAGTTGCTGTACCAGCAGATAGAGAAAGAACAGCCCGATCATGGCCAGCATGGGTGAGATATCTATGCCCCCGAGATTGGGCATCATGCGCCGCAGGGGCTGCAGGATGGGGCGGTTCAGTGACCAGAGCGCCCCCAATACCGGGTTGGGATTGCCGGGGCTCAACCAGCTCACCACGACCTGCACCAGAATGGTGAAGATGAACAGGGTGATGAAGAGGATGACCAGTTTCACCACAGCCAGCAGTGGCAGAGCCAGGGGCCCCGGGAAGGCCACCGGTTGGATCAGTGCCAGCAGGGTGACATTGATGGTCTGCAGGATCAGCATCAGTACAATCGCCGCAAGATCAAAGCGCCGCCAGACCGGGATGAGGCGATAGAGGGGGCGGAGCACCGGGTCGGTGGCTCGAATCACCAACTGGCTCAGGGGATTGTAGTAATCCGCGCCCTGGCGTTGCAGCAGGAAACGCAGAATGACAGCCAGGGTGTAGAGGCTGAACAGGGTGTTGACGAGAAATGACAGGGGCGTGGCAAGGCTGCCCATGGGTGTCGTCTCCTCAGTCTCGGCCGAATTCGTCGGACAGGGTTTGGGATCGGTCCCGGGCGGCAGTCAGGGCCTTTCTGAAGCACTCCTCCAGGCCTTGCTCGCGTAGCACTTCCAGGGCCGCAGCGGTGGTCCCTCCGGGCGAGGTCACCTTTTCGCGCAGGGTCGCCGGGTCATCATCGCCTTCATTGGCCATGCGGGCGGCGCCAAGCGCGGTCTGCAGGACCAGGCGGCGGGCCAGTTCCGGGGGCAGGTCCAGGGAACGGGCAGCGTTCTCCATGGCCTCCATGACCAGGAAGAAATAGGCCGGGCCGCTGCCGGAGGTAGCGGTGACCGCGTCCATATGGGCTTCCTCGTCCACCCATAGCGCCATTCCGACCGCGGCCATGATCTCTTCGGCCAGGGTCTTTTGTGCCGCGCTTACCGAGGGATTGGCGTAGAGAGCGGTGGCGCCGCAGCGGAGCAGGGAGGGGGTATTGGGCATTGCCCTTACCACCGGCACATTACCCCCGAGCCAGCGGCTGATATCCGGTTCACGCAGTCCGGCAGCGATGGAGAGCACCAGTGGCTGGCGTTCCTGAACGATACTGGCGATCTGGGCGGCGGCCTCGCGGAGGATCTGGGGCTTGACCGCCATCACGATGACATCGGCGTGGGCGGCGGCTTCGGTGTTCTCCTGGGTGACGTTGATCCCGTGGCGGTGACGATGGGTATCCAGCTGATCCACAAAGGGATCGGCGACCCAGAGGTGCTGGGGCGAGCGGCCGCCGGCGATGAGACCGCCCACCAGACTGTGGGCCATATTGCCGCCGCCGATGAAGGCAATGGTGCTCTCAGACATTATTTCTCCTTGCTAGCCGGTAGTTTATGGCGTCACATGATAGCTCACTCACGCGCGCCGAACAGGGCCGACCCCACTCGCAGCAGGGTGCTGCCCTCGGCGATGGCCGCCTCCAGGTCCGCCGACATCCCCATGGACAGGGTGTCCAGTTCGTGGCCCTGGGCCTGCAGCTGGTCGGCCAGAGCCTTGAGGGCGCGGAAGGGGCGTCGCTGTGAGTCTTCACTGTCGCTGGGGGCCGGCAGGCACATCAGTCCCCGTAGCCGCAGCCGGGGCAGTGCCGCCACCTGATCCGCCAGCTCTGGCACGTCCGAAGGCGCGACCCCGGCCTTCTGGGGCTCTTCACTGATATTGACCTGGATGCAGACATTGAGATCAGGCAGGGATTCGGGGCGCTGCCCGGACAGGCGGCGGGCAATCTTCAGCCGATCGACGCTGTGGACCCAGTCAAACCGTTCTGCCACCGAACGGGTCTTGTTGGACTGGAGGGGGCCGATGAAATGCCAGATCAGATCGGGCAGGTCCGAGAGGGAATCGATCTTCTCCACCGCCTCCTGCAGGTAGTTCTCGCCAAACTCCCGTTGCCCCAGGGCTGCCGCTTCCCGAATCAGGGCCGCCGGCTTGGCCTTGCTCACCGCCAGCAGGCGGATATCCTCGGGATTTCGCTGGTGGCGCTCAGCCGCAATTCGGCAGCGTTCATGAACCCGCTGAAAAGCCTGGGCCAGGGAATTCTGTTGTTGTTCCAATGCCATCGGTGCTCCGGGTTTGCGGTGATCCCGCATTCAGCGCTATCTTGCTCACTGCGGGCTTCCCCGCACAGCGGACCAGGCCGAATATGATACGCCCACTCAAGGGGGCACTAACAGCGCCGGGCCGGATATGGCCAGTTATTGCCCACGCAGTAGAGGAGTTTGCCCATGGCGGTTGATATCGCCCAATTGCTGACTTTCGCGGTCAAGAATGATGCTTCCGACCTGCACCTCTCCTCCGGGGTGCCGCCCATGATTCGAGTTCATGGCGATGTGCGTCGGATAAACATGCCGGCCATGGAGCACAAGGAAGTCCACGCCATGGTCTATGACATCATGAATGACAAGCAGCGCAAGGATTTCGAAGAGTTCCTCGAGTGTGACTTTTCCTTCGAAATCCCGGATCTGGCCCGCTTTCGCGTCAATGCCTTCAATCAGAAGCGGGGGGCCGGGGCGGTCTTTCGGACCATTCCTTCCAAGATCCTGACGCTTGAGGACCTCAATGCTCCCAAGATTTTCTCGGACATTGCCGAGACGCCCCGTGGCATCGTTCTTGTGACCGGTCCCACCGGTTCGGGTAAATCCACCACGCTGGCCGCGATCATCAACTACATCAACGAGAATCATATGGGGCATATCCTCACGGTGGAGGACCCCATCGAGTTCGTGCATGAAAGCAAGAAATGCCTGATCAACCAGCGCGAGGTCCATCGGGACACCCTGGGCTTCAACGAGGCCCTGCGCTCCGCGCTCCGGGAAGACCCCGACGTGATTCTGGTGGGTGAGATGCGCGACCTGGAAACCATTCGTCTGGCCCTGACCGCGGCCGAGACCGGCCACCTGGTCTTCGGTACCCTCCACACCAGTTCCGCCGCCAAGACCATTGACCGGATCATCGACGTTTTCCCGGCCGCCGAGAAGGATATGGTTCGGGCCATGCTGTCCGAGTCCCTGCGCGCTGTCATTTCCCAGACCCTGCTGAAGAAAATTGGCGGCGGTCGGGTGGCGGCCCATGAAATCATGATCGGTACACCCGCCATTCGAAATCTGATCCGGGAGGGCAAGGTGGCCCAGATGTATTCCGCCATTCAGACCGGCCAGGGCTCGGGCATGCAGACGCTGGACCAGAATCTCCAGGACCTGGTCCGCCGTGGTGTGATTGACAAGCAGCAGGCTCGCCTCAAGGCGGCCAACAAGGAAGGATTCAACTAGGGAACCTCTGATTAATTCATTCGCGCCCGCAGCCAACGGGATTTTTTCTCTCGCGAGGCGCGACGAGCGTAGTGTAGCCTCTGTGCTACATGAGCGAGGAGTAACGAAGTCGAGAGGGGAAATCCCGTTGGCCCACAAGGGGTTGACGCTGAGAGCGCCTGCTTCTGCGTTGCATTGCTTGCCCGTAGCACAGAGGCTACTGTGCTGCGCGCTGCGCCTTGAATCAGACGCTCTCAGCGCCAACTGCGGGTGCGAATGAATTAATCAGAGGTTCCCTAGGGTGCGCTGCGCCTTGCTGGCCAGAGTTGCTCGATCTACGGGATACCGCTGGCAACGTCAGTGAATATTGGAAGATCAGTCTTGGTAGCCGCGATCGGCCCGAAATGGGTGTCGCGGACGGCGTCGGAGGACGACGGAAATGGATAGAGAACAGGCAACACGCTACATGCAGGACCTGCTTAGGGCAATGGTCCAGCGAGGCGGGTCCGACCTTTTTGTTACGGCGGGTTTTCCGCCGGCCATCAAGGTGGATGGCGAAATGACCCAGCTTACCGACCGGCCCTTGGGGGCCGACCAGAGTGCCTTGCTGGTTCGGGCAATCATGAACGATAAGCAGGCCAAGGCATTTGATGCCACCAAGGAGGCCAATTTCGCCATCAACCCGCGCGGCATTGGCCGTTTCCGTGTCAGTGCCTTCGTTCAACAGGGCCGAACCGGTGCCGTGCTGCGGACCATCAAGACCGAAATTCCCCGCCTGGAAGATCTCCAACTGCCGGAGATTCTGGAAGAAATTGCCATGACCAAGCGTGGACTCGTGATTGTGGTGGGGGCCACCGGCTCGGGTAAGTCCACTACCCTCGCGGGCATGCTGGGGAAGCGCAACCAGAAAAGTCGAGGCCATATCATCACCATCGAGGACCCGGTGGAGTTCGTTCACCCGCATCAGGGGTGCGTGATAACCCAGCGGGAGGTGGGTGTGGATACCGAGGACTGGTATGCGGCCCTGAAGAACACCTTGCGCCAGGCGCCGGATGTGATTCTGATTGGGGAGATCCGTGATCGGGAGACAATGGATTATGCCGTTCAGTTTGCCGAGACCGGGCACCTCTGCCTGTCCACGCTGCACGCCAACAATGCCAACCAGGCACTTGACCGAATCATCAACCTGTTTCCCGAGGAGCGCCGGGAGCAGTTGCTGATGGACCTGGCTCTCAACCTCAAGGCAATCATTTCGCAAAGACTGGTCCGAAATTCCGATGGCGAGGGCATGTCGGTGGCGGTGGAGATCTTGATCAATACGCCATTGATTGCTGACATGATCCAGAAAGGCGAAGTGGGGGAGATCAAGGAAGTCATGGGCCGCTCCCGAGAGTTGGGCATGCAGACCTTCG
The DNA here is from genome assembly GCA_003558125.1 of Natronospira sp. Classification (GTDB taxonomy): domain Bacteria; phylum Pseudomonadota; class Gammaproteobacteria; order Natronospirales; family Natronospiraceae; genus Natronospira; species Natronospira elongata. Next base: position 11,174 of record PWMQ01000013.1, read on the forward strand.
ACCAGGCATTGTTCGAGCTCTTTGAAGCGGGGCGTATCGGTTATGAAGATGCCATCCGTAATGCCGATTCAGCCAATGAGCTTCGTCTCAAGATCAAGCTGGAGAGTGATCGCCAGCCCCGGGATCTGGAGAAAGGGACGGAGAAACTGCACATCATGGAGGACGAAGACCCCAGCGGGCATCGTCGTTGATTGGCATTCATCAGCCATTATTTGATGGATAGAGGAAGCAGCCAGGCATGAATATCCAGCCCTATCTCAAGCTCATGGCGGACAAGAAGGCCTCCGACCTTTATATCACCGCCAACGCGCCGGTGAAAATGCGTCTTGAAGGCAAGATGGCTTCGGTCGGCAAGACGGTACTGACGCCCGAGGTGGTGGAGGAAGTCGTCACCAGTGTCTTGAGTGAACGTGACCGACGGGTGCTTGAGGTGGACATGGAAGTGGATTTTGCCCTGTCCGAGAAAGGTATTGGTCGCTTTCGCGGCAATGCCTTTCGCCAGCGGGGGCAACTTGCCATGGTGCTTCGCTATATCCCCTCCAATGTGCCGGAGCTTGATAATCTGGGCCTGCCGGAAGTACTCAAGGACGTGGCAATGACCTCCCGGGGGCTGGTGCTCATGTGCGGCTCAACCGGTTCAGGCAAGTCCACGACCCTGGCGGCGATGATCAACCATCGTAACGAGAATGCCAGTGATCACATTCTCACCATCGAAGACCCCATCGAGTACACCCATAAGCACCGCAAGTCGATTATCAATCAGCGGGAGCTCAACCAGGATACCCTGTCCTATGCCAAGGCCTTGCGCAGTGCCCTGCGTGAGGCGCCGGATGTGATTCAGATTGGTGAGATCCGTGACCGGGAAACCATGGAGGCATCCATTCAGCTTGCCGGTACCGGGCATCTGGCCATCTCCACTCTGCACTCCAATAATGCCCATCAAACCCTGGATCGCATCGTCAATCTCTTTCCCAAGGAACTGCACTCCCAGGTCTTTATGGATCTCGCGCTGAATTTGCGTGCCGTGATTTCTCAGCGCCTGCTGCTGGGCGTGGATGGCAAGCGGGTCGCGGCTTGCGAGGTGATGATCAATACCGCCTACATTTCAGAGCTGATCCTCAAGGGCCAGATCGAGAAGATCTCCGAGGCCATGGAGGATTCCAACGAACCCGGCATGCAGACTTTTGACGAGGCCCTCAGCCAACTCTACCGTGACGGCAAGATTGAACTCGACGAGGCCCTGCGCAATGCCGATTCCCGCGCCAACCTCGAAGCCAAAATCAACTTTGGGTAGGGGAGCCTCGGTGGTGGTCCGAAGCGGTGGCGAGGCTCCCAGGCTGTATGTATCCGTCCGGGATACGCGGTCGGGTGGTTCAGTGGAAGAGGCCGGCCTTGTCGGCGGGTTTTTCCGGGGGGAAGACGGCGTTGGCATCGAACACCGGGCCGTCCACGCAGACCCGTTTCATGGCCGGGCCCTGATCGGTCTCCACCCGCACCACGCAGCCCGCACAGCCACCCACCGCGCAAGCCATGTACTCCTCCAGCGCCACCTGGCAAGGCAGCCCATGCTTCTGTGCCAGGCGGGCGGTGGCTGCCAGCATGGGGGTTGGGCCGCAGGCGTGGATCTCCACTTGGGCGTGGGCATCGGCATCCAGGGATTGCAGCCAGTGATCGGCCAGCTCGGTGACAAAGCCTTCGAAGCAGCCGGGGTAACCCTGGCCACTGGCCAGGCGGCAGGGGATGCCCCAGTCTTCCAGCAGCGGCATGGTGGCGATCACGCCCTCCGGGATGCCGGGAACCATGTGGGTCGATGGCCGGGCCTTGAAGGGGAAGGGGACTTCCGAGCCGAGGGTGGCCAGGGGCTTGACATCCGCCTGCTGCCTGAGGCGATCGGCCAGGAACACCATGGGCGGAATGCCCACACCGCCTCCGATGAGCAGCGGTCGGCGGCGACCGGCACTTGGCTGGAAGGTCTTGCCGATGGGGCCCATGACGCCGATCTGGTCACCGGCCCGCTGTCGCGCCAGCAGCGCCGTTCCCTTGCCCACCACCTTGTAAAGACATTCTACCCAGCCTTCCTCGGCCGAGACCCGCATGATGGACAGGGGGCGGCGCATGGGCAGCGAGCTATCGCAGCGGATATGGACGAAACTGCCGGGTTCGGCCCGGCGGGCGGTTTCCGGGGCTCGAAAGCGAATCACGTATTGCTCTGCGGCATGGGCGACCTGCGCCAGCACTTCGGCCTCTTCCACGAATATACTGCCCCGGTGGGCGGGATGCTTGCTCATAGGATGCTGTCTCCGTGAAATAGCCAGGTCAGGGCGGCCATGCGGGCGGCCACGCCGTTCTGGACCTGATCGAGTATCAGTGAGCGGGGGCCGTCAGCCAGTTCGTCGTCAATTTCCACGCCCCGGTTCATGGGGCCGGGGTGCAGGACACGGGCCGACGGGGCCCATTGCGCCACGCGCGCCTCATTCAAACCCCATTGTTCATGGTAAGCCGTCGGATGGGCCAGTTGTGGATCGGTCAGGACATCCGCTGCGATGCGTTCCCGCTGAATACGCAGAGCCATGATTACCGCTGCCCCCTGAATCGTCTCTTTCAGGTCCTGATGCAGGCTGACCCCGGCCGGGGCGTTGTCGGGCAGGAAACCCTCGGGACCCCCCATTCTAATGCTTGCCGCACCCAGCATGCGCAGGGCCTCCACCGCGGACGCCGCAACCCGGGAATGGCGCAGGTCGCCGACGATGCTGATGTCGAGGCGGGCGAAATCAAAACCGGCTCGCATCAGGGTGAGCATGTCCAGCAAAGCCTGGGTGGGATGCTGACGGGTGCCGGCGCCGGCATTGAGTAGATGGCAATTCGGCGGCAGGACATCGGCCGCGGCCTGAACCACCCGGGCATCGCCATGGCGAATGACAAACAGCCTTACCCCCATGGCGGCCAGCGTGCGAACGGTGTCGACGACGGTTTCACCTTTGACCGTGGAGGTGTGGTTGATGTCCAGGTTGAGGACATCCGCACCCAGTCGGCGGGCGGCGATTTCAAACGAACAGCGGGTGCGGGTGCTGGGCTCGTAGAATAGCTGGGCGACGGTCACCCCCGATAGCTGAGTCCGAGATTCGGTCTGGGGATCGGCGTCGGCATGGGAGCGGGCCAGATCCAGCAGGGTTCGCAGTTGCCCTGGTTCAAGGTCGTCAATGGCCAGCAGATGTTGTGTCATCCCCGTGTGGTCTCCCCGTTCAGTCATTGGTCTTCATTGCTTGAGCCAGTCTTCCAGAATTCGAGCGGCGGCCAGGTCGTCAATGGCCTCCCCGGGGCGGCGTTCGCCAGTACTGGCGGCCGCATGTGAACTCAGGTGTTCGTCCACACTGTAAACGGGTTTGCCGAAACGTCCCTGCAGTTGTCGGGCAAACCGCCGTGCTCTCGGACTGAGCTCGTTGTCACTGCCATCGGCATGCGCCGGTATGCCAACCACCAGGGCCGCCGGTCGCCATTCGCGGATCAGATCAGCGATCTGCTCCCAGTCCGCCTTACCGTTGTCGGCTGGAAGGATGGTTAGCGGGTTGGCCGTCTGGGTCACGGTCTGACCCACGGCGACGCCGATCCGGCGCAATCCGTAATCGAAACCCAGCAGTGTGCCTTGCACCTTGGGCTGGTTCACGCGTGACCCGACTGATCGCTCAGGCGGCTCAAGTCCACACCCATGGCGCGGGCCGATTCCCGCCAGCGCTGGGCCGGTGGCACATCGAACAGGATGCGTGCCTCGGCCGGGCTGCTCAGCCAGGCATTTTCGCTGATTTCCTGTTCCAGCTGGCCCGCGCCCCAGCCGGCATAGCCCAGGGCGACGAAGCTCTTCTCGGGGCCTTTGCCGTCGGCAATGGCGGCCAGGATGTCTCTTGAGCTGGTCACCCCCAGGTCGTTGCCGAGATCGAGGCTGGCCTCCCAGTCCCCCAGGGGCTGGTGCACCACAAAGCCTCTTTCCTGCTCCACCGGCCCACCCTGGAACAGGGGCTGGTTGCCGATGCCGGTTTGAGCCTCTCCCAGTTCCAGTTGCTCGAGCACGTCGCCCAGATGGATGTCTTCCAGGGGGCGATTGATGATAATCCCCAACGCGCCTTCGGGGCCGTGCTCACAGATCAGCGTCACGGTGTGATGAAAGTTGGGATCGCCCAGGGCCGGCATGGCGATCAGAAAGTGTCCGTTTAGATAATCAGGATTGGCCATGGGCGTGGTTTCTTGGCGCGCAAATGGATTCCCATTCTACCAGTCGCCCGTGGTCGGGGTGAAAGGGGTCAGCTGCCGGCAGGTAGCCGCACACCGGTGCGGATGGTGCGGTCGGTCCCGAATTCCCAGCGGAAAGCGAAACGAATCACATCGGCCTCTTCGCGAATCGCCTCGGGAAAAGCGGCGAAGGGGGAAGCTGTCCGGACAATGCGGGCGGCGGCCCGGTCCAGGGTGGGATGGCCAGAGCTTTCCAGTGGCCGGACTTCACGGAGGGTACCATCGGCGGCGATGGCCACTTCCAGGGTGAGGGCGCCGGTCAGGCCGTCGCGCCGTGCTTCCACCGGGTAGTGTTCATTGCCCACCGATTCCACCCGGCGGCGCCAGCCTTCCAGATACTCGGCATAGGCGTGCTCCCGGGTGTTGACCTGAATGAACTTCTCGCGTGGGTCGTCACTGTGGGCCAGGGGTTGGCGATCATCGTCGCTAATGGGGTCGGCCTGCTCAGCGCCATCGGTGAGCAGGCGGGCCAACTGCAGTGGCTGGCGGGTATCCCGCGGCGTGGTGTTGGCACTGGCAACCCGTTCCGGACTGCTCTCGGTGGTCAGCAGCGGGTTGCTTTCCGGTTCCGGCTCAAGACTGTCCAGGCTGTCGGGGGATTCACTGCCATCGGTGACATCCACCTCGGTTTCCTCGGCCCAGCCCTCTTCCAGTCCTGGGTTGGGAATCTGGTCCAGGGTGGATTGGGCGGATTCCGGACGGACGCGTTCCTCCACGTTCCCCGCCCCGCGCTGGTCGGCCTGGGCCAGATAATCCGCCTCTTCCGGGGGGCGCTCGTCCGGGGTCGCGACCAGGGTGACCTCCAGGGTGTTGGCCCGCAGTTCACCCGGCTGGTCGGCGGAGAAACTTACCCCCAGGATGACCATGCCGTGCAACAGGGCAGCCAGAAAGACCGTCGTGATCAGGCGATCACGGGACCCGGGGCGCAGTTTCACCACCTCAATCTGTCGCATGGGACGCGGTCCTCCCGCCCTTCGGGGTTGTTTCCAGCTGTTTCAATGTCTCAGACGCTATCATGCCGGTAAAGATTCCCAACGGCAGCGCGGCAATCATGAGCCAGGGTGCCAGAAGCCAGAGGCCATCATGTGGGATCAGCAGCAGGCGCACGATAAGCAATTGTCCCCCGACATGGGCCACCGATGCCAGTGCCCCGCTGCCAATGGGGCTCAGGCCCAGGCGCAGCAAGGGGCGCACGACCGCCAGGCTGAGCAGCACCGCCAGGGCCCCCACCAGGCTGAGCAGGAAGGCCGGCGCCAGAAAGGTGCCGATCAGCAGGCTGCCACCGACCACCCGCAATAAACTGACCCAAGCGGCCATGGCCAGACCATAGCGGAACAGCACCACCAGGGTGATGACATTGGCCAGGCCGGGCCTGAGCCCCGGCACCGGGCTGGGAATGGCTGTCTCCAGCACATGGATGATCACGGCAAGCGCCGCCAGGCCGACCACCAGGCGATCCTGTTCAGAAGTTGATGCTGTCATAGCCGTTTTCTTCCGCTTCCAGGCGGATGTGAACGCGATTGGGGATGCAGGTCGCGCTGTCGCCATGTTGGCTCAGCCATCCCCGACGCAGGCAGATCCGGTCTGGGCAGGGGGCATCGGCAAAGCGAATGCGACCGTTGCTCACTTCCAGAAGGCTCTCCCCCAGGGGGCCGCTCACCGTGTATTCGCCGGCTCGGGAGAGATTGATCCGCTTCACGATTGTATCTTCCGCCATCACCAGAGCGGTATCACCGCTACGCCCATCCAGGCTCATCGCCAACAGCAGCCCCAGGCTGGCCGCCAGTATGAGGATCACAAGACAGTCGAGCAGGGACGGTCGTGGCATCAGGGAAGCGCTTTGACAGTTACGTCGGGTTGGCGTTGATCGAATTCGATCCGTGCCTCCATGGCCGGTGACAACTCTACCTGGCCATCGGGCGTGACCAGCATCACGGTGTCCACCTCCATTTGCGCCGCCAGCTCGGGCCAAGCACCGGGGCCGGCGACAAACAGGGCGGTGGCCGCCGCGTCTGCCCGGGCGCATTCGGTGCTGATCACGGTGACCGAGGCGCTGGCGTCGGCGGGGTGGCCAGTCCGCGGATCGAGGATGTGGTGATAGGCCTCACCATCATGTTCGAAGGTTCGCTCATAGTCGCCCGATGTCATCACGCATTCTCCGTCGGTCACCGTCACGCCGGCCAGCACGCCGTCCCCGCGCGGATCCAGAATGCCGATCCGCCAGGCGCGGGCGTCAACGCTGTCGCCACCAGCACGGCCCAGGGCAAGAAGGTCACCACCGGCATTGATGATGCCGTGCTCGAGCCCGGCGGCATCCAGGTTTTCGTGCAGTCGATCCAGGCTGAGCCCCTTGGCGAAACCGCCCAGGTCCAGGCGGAATCCCTGCCCGGGGCCCCGGAGCAGGCCAGAATCGAGTTGCAGGGCGCTCACTGGGGGCAGTGACTCAAGCAGGCCATGCAGTGATTCCTCGCTCGGTGGCGGTCCCGCTTTGCGAGGCTGACGGTGAAAGCTCCAGGTTTCCACCAATGCCCCGATGCCGGGGTGAAACAGGCCCTCGCTTTGTTGACCCAGCAGCAGCGCCTGCTCGATGCCATCGCGCAGGGAAGCGGGCACATTGGCCTGGCCGTCATTGGCCAGACGCTGATTTAGGCGCCCAAGCTCGCCGCCACCCCAGCCGTCCCAGCGCTGCTCGTGGACCTCAAAATGGGATTCGATCAGCCGGGTCGCCGACTCGGTGGACAGGGGGCCCTCGATCAGGGTGAGATCAATCCGGGTGCCCATGGCATGGAAATGCGCCTGCTGGCGCTCTGCTTCCTCGTCTGGCTGGCAGGCACTCAGCAGGCCCGCCACCAGGACGGTCGCGGCCAGCCTCACCATCCTTCCAGCTCCGCCAGTTCGTCCATCAGTTGAGCGCTGATATTGCTGCCGTAGATGTGGTCCAGTTCGCGTACGCAGGTGGGACTGGTGACATTGATTTCGGTGACATAGTCGCCAATCACGTCCAGGCCCACGAACATCAGGCCCTTGTCTCGCATCACCGGGCCGATTCGCTCGATCAGCCAGTGATCTCGTTCACGCAGCTCCGATCCCTGAACCGTGCCGCCGGCGGCGATGTTGCCCCGGGATTCGCCGGCGCGGGGCAGCCGCGCCAGTGCCGGGCCGGTGGCTTTGCCATTGACCAGCAGTATGCGACGGTCGCCATCGCGGATTTCCGGCAGATACCGCTGGGCCAGGGCAAAGCGGGCGCCGCTGGCGGTCAGATGCTCGAGAATGACGCTGGTGTTGGGGTCGCCATCGCGGACCACGAAAATATCCCGTCCGCCCATGCCGTCCAGGGGTTTGAGCACCGCGTGTCCCTGATCCCGGATAAAGCCCCGCAGTCGGTCACCGTCCCGCGCAATCACGGTGGGTGGGCAGCATTCCGGGAACCAGGCGGTATAAACCTTCTCGCTCACATCACGCAGACTGGCGGGGCGGTTCACCACCCGCAGGCCCTCGTCCGCGGCCCGCTCGAGAATATAGGTGGCGTAGATATACTCCATGTCGAAGGGCGGGTCCTTGCGCATCAGCAGACAGTCCAGGGATGACAGTGGTCCTCCCTGGGGCTCGCCCAGATCGAAATAATCCTGATCCTGGTCCCGGACGGTCAGGGGGCGCCAGCGGCCCATGGCGCGGCCATCCTGCAGAAATATATCTTCCAGGGTCAGATAGGACAGGGCCCAGTCCCGGTTCTGGATCTCCAGCATCATTGCCAGGGTGGTGTCCTTGTGCGGGGTGATGGATTCGATCGGATCCATGACCACGCCCACATTGGGTCTGCGGTTCGTCATTGCGCTGTCCTGTGTTATGACTCAAGGCGGCTGGGCTTGGCCGTTCAGTGTACCGCCTGGCTCGGGTTTTCGAGGCCAGGGTGGACGGAAATCCGGCAAATTCCCAGTGTTCCGTGAACCAGTTCAAGGAAATTTCGTGGATTGTCCGCTAATATTATGATAGAACGCGATAATATTACCCGGTAAGGGACGGTATTCTGGTCCGCATCGGGGCAATCCATGGGTGCAAGGGCGGCTTTTGGCGTGGAAATGGCGTAGAGTGTCAAGGCACGGTAGTCGTCCGAGGGGGATCGTGTGATGGATCGGACAATGGCTGCCGCCGGTTCGGGCAACGCCGGAATGGTCCGCCCGCCAGCAGACCATGACAAGTTTCGCAATACGATGGAGGTTCCGGTGGCGAATGACGGCGATCTGAGTGGACTCAAGGTCCTGGTCATCGATGACAGTAAAACCATTCGCCGCACGGCTGAGACCCTGCTGAAGAAGGCCGGCTGCGAGGTGTTGACCGCCGTGGACGGTTTCGAGGCGCTTTCGGTCATCGCCGAATCCGAACCCGACATCATCTTCGTGGACATCATGATGCCGCGTCTCGACGGCTATCAGACCTGCGCGCTGATCAAGCGCAATAACAGCTTCCGCAATACGCCGGTCATCATGCTGTCCAGCAAGGACGGCTTGTTCGACCGTGCTCGCGGTCGCATCGTCGGGTCTGAAGAGTATCTGACAAAACCGTTCACGCGAGACGAATTACTGGGGGCGATCGAGAATCACGTGCGACGCACGGCCTGATCGTTGTTTTCGGCAAGCGACGACGACTAAAACCCTAAAGCGACATAATTCTGGAGGAACAAGGTAATGGCGACGGTCTTGATTGTTGATGACTCCCCCACCGAGGTGCATGTTTTCAAGTCCCAGTTGGAGAAGGCGGGCTACGAGGTGATTGCCGCTGAATCCGGTGAGGAAGGTCTCGAAAAGGCCCGCAGCGAAAAGCCGGATGTGATCATCATGGACGTGGTGATGCCCGGCATGAGTGGTTTTCAGGCCACTCGTCAGCTGGCAAAGAACGACAATACCCGCGATATCCCGGTGATCATCATCACCACCAAGGATCAGGAGACTGACAAGATCTGGGGCATGCGTCAGGGTGCCATCGCCTATCTGGTCAAGCCGGTGAAGGAAGATCAGCTCATCGGCAAGGTCAAGGAAGCATTGGAGAAGTAATTCGTCATGGCCGACATCACCACCCTTTCGGATCTGGTCGACCAGCCCTTCCGCCTGCTGCAGGAGCTGGACCGTCGTTGCCGCCAGGCAGCAGCGGGGCGCCAGCAGGAAGCGACCCTGGAGACCGGGGACGAATGGGTGGGGGTTGGCATGCGTATGGGCGAGCACAACATCCTGGTGCCCCGGGAGGAGGTCAGGGAAGTGCTGCCCATGCCCGATCTGGCCCGAGTACCCGGTGCCCGGGCCTGGTTGCTTGGTCTGGCCAATGTTCGTGGTCAATTGTTGTCCGTGGTGGATCTCCGCCAGCTTGGCGGTGGTGAAAGCACCCCGCTGGATCGCCGAAGTCGCGTGATTGCCGTGAAGCATCCGGAAATTCCCGCTGGCCTTCTGGTCAGTGAAGTGCGTGGCTTTCGCCGTTTCCAGTCGGACGAGGCCGTGGACGAAGCGAATGATGAACTGGGGGCCGAGTTTCGCCCCTTTGTCCGCGGTGCATTCCGCCGTGGTGAGGAGTACTGGACGGTACTCAGTTTCCGGGACCTGGTGGAAAGTCAGCTTTTCCTCCAGGCCGCTCAGTGAAAATGGCGATTGACCGGTGCAAGCACATGACCGGAATCGAGAACGATGAACGACACCAGGTGAAGACTCATGGCTAAGTCCTCCGGTACCACTTCCAACAAGCTCCTCTACGTCCTGATCGTGGTGGTGCTCGCTCTGCTCGCGGCGGCGATCGTGAATTTCTTCTTCGTGACCCAGAGGGCGGCTCATGATGAGGAGTTTCTGGGGTATGCAGCGGAAGCCGCAGTCATTTCCCAGAGTGTTTCCAAGAACGCTCAGCTTGCGGTCGATGGTAATCGGGAAGCCATTCAGCGACTCTACACTGACCGTGAGCGCTTTGACCGAAACCTGGACAGGATGCGGCGGGGTAACCCCGATACCTTGCTTCCGGCCCCGCCAAGGCAGGTCCGTCAGGAGTTGAGCATTGTCGAGGATCGCTGGTCTGATACCGGCCGTGGCGCGGCTCAGCTGCTTCTGGACCAGGGGGACATGATTCGTCGTAGTCATCAGTCCCTGGAAATCATTGATGAGAATATTGGGCCGCTACAGAACAGTATTGAAGCGCTGGGCGATCGCCTGCTGGAAATTAATGCGGGAGCCAGCCAGGTATTCCATCAGGGACGGATGGCTCAGCTGGCGCCGCGTATTCATCAGTGGAGCGTGTCTCTGGTGACCGGTAGTGGTGATCCGGGTGTGGCGCAGCGTCGAATTGGTGATGACAATGCCTTCTTCGGGCGTCTGGTCCGGGGCTTTCAGGATGGCGATGACAGCCTGGGTGTGGAGGCAGTGGCTGATAGCGAGGCTCAGTCCATCCTGACCGATATCAGCGTCTACTACGGGCGTATCAATGATGAAGTCAGCCGGATCGAGGGCCAACGGGCAGAGCTTTTGTCCGTCCATCGGGCCAATAGTGCTCTGGCGGAGATCAGTGACAGCCTGCTGGCGGGTATCCGCTCTGTTGAAAGTACTTACCGCCGTTCCATCGACGATCGCATGTTTTCGGCCACCTATGGTTACATTTTTGGTGGTTTGGCCCTGCTGATTCTGGCGGTGCTCATCTATGTCTATGTGCTGACCTCCGACACCCGTAAGGCGGCGGCGCTGCAGCAAGAGCAGAACGAGCGGAACCAGGAGGCCATTCTGCGTCTGCTGGACGAGCTGGGCAGTCTGGCTGATGGCGATCTGACCGTGCAGGTCTCGGTGACCGAGGACATCACCGGTGCCATCGCCGACTCCATTAATTACGCGGTGGACGCCCTCCGGGAGCTGGTGGTAACCATTAACGATACCGCGGTGCGTGTGGATGCCACGGCCCAGCAGACGCGAGCGACCGCGTCTCATCTGGCCGAGGCATCCGAGCATCAGAGTTCGGAAATTACATCCGCCAGCCGTCAGATTCAGGAAATGGCCGAGTCCATTGAGCAGGTCTCGGAGAATGCCGAGCGTTCCACCCGAGTGGCGCAGCAGTCGGTGGAGATTGCCCATAAGGGCGGCGATGCAGTGCGTCGCACCATCGACGGCATGAACAATATTCGGGAAAACATTCAGGAGACCTCCAAGCGAATCAAGCGACTTGGTGAGAGTTCCCAGGAAATTGGCGATATCGTGGAGCTGATTAACGATATTGCCGAGCAGACCAATATTCTCGCCCTCAACGCGGCCATTCAGGCATCTGCTGCCGGTGAGGCCGGTCGCGGCTTCGCGGTGGTGGCTGACGAAGTGCAGCGACTCGCGGAACGGTCCGGTAATGCCACCCGGCAGATTGAAGCCCTGGTGAAGACCATTCAGACCGATACCAACGAAGCCGTGATCTCAATGGAGCACTCCACATCGGGTGTGGTGAGCGGGGCGCGCCTGGCGGAAAATGCGGGTGAGGCCCTGGATGAGATTGAGAAAGTGTCCAACCATATTGCGACACTCATTCAGAGTATTTCCGGTGCCGCCCGTCAGCAAGCGCAGGCTGCCAGTGACGTCTCTCGCACCATGCAGGTGATTCAGGAGATTACCTCTCAGACGCACGAAGGCACCACTGCCACTGCCGACAATATTGGCAAGCTGGCCGCATTGGCTACCGAGCTGCGTAAATCCGTTTCCGGCTTCAAGCTCCCGGGCAAGCAGGAGGAGCAAACCATGGTCATGTCTTCCGAAGACGTTGACCAGGGCGAATCGGAAGCCCTTGAAGACGGGGAGATGGCTTCCCTTGAAGATATGCCGGAAGACAGTGATGATCTTTCCAGTCTGGAGTCCGGCGATATCGAAGACAGCGTTGATGAGCAGGAAGGCGGGCTGGACGAATTTGTCGATGAAATCGACTGGCCGGAAGATGATGAGGCTGGTGACAGCGAGCAGAAACGTCAGCGGGATACTGAGCGCGTGGATTGATTGCCCGCGCTGTGTGGATCATTAGCCGGCAGAGACCGGCCAGGGAGTGGTCAGGTATGCGATTTGCCGCAGCCTGATCGAAAATTTCAGTCATCTCCCCCGCGGGGGTGATTGTCGGTGCAAACAGTGACCGGGACCGGAGCCATGACACAGGCCGCATCCGACTCGCTTCTGTGGATTAAGAGCGAGCTCGATACTACCTTCACCCAGGCGCGCCATGGGCTTGAGGCCTATGTGGAGGATGAGGAGGCCAAGGGTCTCGATGACTGCCTGCGTGCTTTGCGTCAGGCCCACGGCACCTTGCGAATGGTGGAGGTGTTCGGTGCTGCCATGCTGGCCGAGGAAATGGAGGCCTTGGGGCGGGCAGTCGCCGACGAAGCGGTCAACGACCGCGATGCGGCGCTGGAAGTGCTCAGCCGCGGCCTCCTTCAGCTTCCGGATTACCTTGAGCGTATCGTGGCGGGTCAGCCCGATGTGCCCCTCGCCCTGCTGTCTCTGATCAACGACATGCGTTCGGCTCGTGGCCGGCCTCTGTTGAGTGAAAGTGCAGTCTTTGCCCGGGATATTGGTGGCCGCCGTGTTACCGAGGAGGTTGCCCGGCCAGGTGCGGCGGTTGGCGACAGTCAGCAGGTGGCGGTCAAGCTACGAGGCAAGTTCCAGAAAGCCCTGTTGGGCTGGTATCGCGACCCCACTGCCGGAAAGTATCTGAAAGCCCTGTCAAAAATTGCCGAGAAGCTCGAGGAGGCATCCGAGTCGCCGCCGGTTTTCCAGCTGTGGTGGGTCGTCGGTGGGGCGCTTGAGGCCTTGGCCCACGGCGGGCTTGAGGCGGATGTCAGCTTCAAGCAGTTGATGGGGCGGGTTGATCGGGAAATCAAACGCCTGGCCAATGAGGGTGAGATCGCCATTCAGGCGGACCCACCTGAAGAGCTTATCAACAACCTGCTCTACTACATTGCCCGCTCCACCGCAGGTGGTGATCGTGTCAGTGGCATACGAGAGAGCTTCCGCCTGGATGAGTTTCTGCCAGACGAAGAGCGGGTCAAATCCGTCGAGGCCGCCCTTTCCGGGCCTAATGCGCAGCTCATGCAGACGGTGTCGGCGGCGGTCAAGGAGGACCTGGCTCGGGTCAAGGACACTCTGGATATCCATGTCCGCATGGGGCGTGCCGAGACTGACGAACTGGAGCCCCTGTCGGACTTGCTGCGCAAGGTTTCGGACACCCTTGGCATGCTCGGCCTGGATAAGCTGAAGGATCGTGTCAGCCAGGAGCAGGACAGTCTTTCACGCATGATTGCGGCTCAGGCGGTGGACGATGACGGCCTGATGCAGACCGCGAGTGCATTGCTTCAGGTCGAGGAAAGCCTGGACCGGCAGATGAGCGGTGTCTCGGGTGCCGACGATGAAGACGATGGTGCCTATGGTGAGGTGTCCGGCGCTGTTATTCGCGAGTGCATCGTCAATCTGGCCAAGGTCAAGGAGCGGGTGCAGGATTTTGTCAAATCCCCGGCGGAAAAGGAAAAGCTGGAGGCCATTCCCGATCTGGTCCAGCAGATCCGGGCGGGCCTCGGCCTGCTGGAACTGAATCGGGCCGGGGAGATTCTCCAGGCTGCCGCCCTTTTCATCCGTGACCGTGTGGTTGGCAGTGATCAGCCACCGGCGCCAGAGACGCTGGACCGGCTGGCGGATGCCATTGTCAGCACAGAGTTTTATCTGGAAACCATCCAGCAGGGCCGAGGGTACCCAGAGTCCATGCTGGACAATGCGGAGCACTGCATATCGGAGATTGGCTACCGGCCTGGTGCCTTGCCGGGAGAGGCGAAAGAGCCCTCGATCGAACCGCCTACTGAAACTGAAGACACCTTGGCACCAGAAGCCGACGAGGCAGTCAGTGCCGACGCCGATACGTCGGCGACCGATGGGCTTGAAATCGAGTTTGATGCAGAGCCGGGTGATGGTGCCGATGCGCCATCCGCCGACGCTTCGGATGGCGCTCCCGCCGAGTCGGCCGAGGTCAGTGAACCCGACCCGGAGCCTGCCGCTGAAACAGCGCCCACTCCAGCAGAGACGCCGGCACCCGCCGCGCCCGTTGAGGCGCGCAAGAAGATACCGGCTCCGGAAGATATCTCAGAGGAAATCGTGGATATCTTCCTGGAAGAGGCGGAAGAAGAGCTCGCTTCCCTGCGGGAGAACTATCCACGCTGGCGCGAGAATCCGGGCGACCAGGAAGCCCTGACCACTGTTCGACGCTCCTTCCACACGCTCAAGGGTTCCGGGCGGATGGTGGGTGCGGAATTTATCGGCGAGTTTGCCTGGTCCTTCGAGAACCTTCTCAATCGCGTCATTGATCGCACGATTGATGCCAAACCGGCCCTGATTGATCACGTCGGCGAGGCTATCGAAGCCATCCCCGAGTTGGTGGCTCAGCTCAAGGGAGAAGGTGAGCCCCAAGTGGATGCGATTGGGCTGATGGAAACCGCTGATGCCTGGAGCCGCGGCGAAGAGCCAGCTCCGCAAGCAGCGCCTGACCTGCATGCCGGTAGCCTCGGCAGTGACGGCGAGGCCGAGTCCACTGCCGGGGACGAAGGCACCGAACTGCCGGGGGCTCCAGAGATGCCGGAGCAGACCCCGGCCGAGCCGGAAGTCGAAAAAGAGGCCGAGGCCGAGCTCGAGCCGCATGTTAGCGACGAGACCCAGCGGCATGAAGGCGAACAGGACGGTGATGACGATTGGCCGTCCCTCGATGGTATTAGCCTGGAAGAGGCCACGGATGAGGCCAGTCCGGATTCACTGGCGACAGAAGGCGAGGACGAGCCAGTCGATGGTCTCGACGATGAACCGGCCATGGATCCGGTGCTCTATGACATTTTCCGCAAGGAGGCCGAGCGTCACCTTGCCACCCTGGATACCGCAACCGAGGAGGTCTTGCAGGAAGGTGAAATCAGCAGTGACCTGCTGCGCGCTTTGCACACCCTGAACGGGAGCTCCCACACGGCTGATGTGAGTGAGATACCGGCGGTGATGCAACCGCTGGAGAAAGCAGCGCTGGCGATGCAGGAACAGGGCCTGACACCGGGCGAGAATTTCGCTGATGTCTTGAAGGACGCCATTGCGGCCGTTCGCGAGATGATCGAGGGCTTGGCTACTTCGGCAGGCACTGCCGAACCCGATTCTGATTTGCTGGCGCGAGTCCGCGAGCTGATGCCTGCGGAGGAGGAGTCTGCCCCGGCGGCTGAAGAGCCGAGTGAAGCCGCGCCATCCGCTTCAGCAACCGAGCCGCGCCGGGCCAGCGAGATCGCGCTTGAAGACCTGCCCGATTACGATGAAGAGCTCGCCGATGTTTTCATGGAAGAGGCCCGCGAGTTGCAGGAGGCCATGGACGAGGCTCTCAATAACTGGCAGTCCGACCATGATGACACCGCCCTGGTCGCCGCTCTGCAGCGTCATCTCCATACCCTCAAGGGTGGCGCCCGGATGTCGGGCTTGACCCCCATGGGGGACCTCAGCCATGAAATGGAAACGGTTCTGACCAAGGCGGTGGATGGCAAGCTGCCAGTGAGCACCGAGTTCACGGCTTTGATTCAACGTTGCGTTGACCGTGTTCACCGGATGGTGGAACAGGTTGCCGAAGGCTCCGTGATCGTTGACGGGAGCGACCTGGTGCAGGAACTGCAGCGGCTCGATGCACGGGGCGGACAAGTCTTTGACGACGAAGACACGGTAACCGAGGCCCCGGATGACCATCTTGATCAGCCAAGCGACGACGATGTCGAGCTGGACTTTGAGTCTGAGCCTGGGCCCAGTTTTGAAACCGAGGTGGACAGCCACCCAGAGCCAGACGAAGAAGCGAAAGCGCCGGAGCCGGAGCTGCCGGCCCCGACGGAAACAGCGCCAGGCCGTGAGGCCAAGCCCGCTCCCAGTGGTCTGGATGCGGTCGAGGAGCATGGAGAGCGTCGTGCCGCTCCTCGGGTCCAGCAGGAGGTGGTGCGTGTGCGGGCTGATCTCCTGGAGAACCTGCTCAACAATGCAGGCGAGGTCAGCATCTACCGTTCTCGGGTGGAGCAGCAGCTCTCCAATATGGACTTCCACCTCAAGGAGTTGGACCAGACGGTGGATCGCCTGCGTCAGCAGTTCCGTAATCTGGAAATCGAGATCGAGGCACAGGTCCGATATCAGTGGGAGATGGAGGAAGGCGAGACCAACCCGGAATTCGATCCCCTGGAGTTGGACCGTTATTCAGCCCTCCAGCAGTTGTCTCGAGCGCTGCAGGAATCCGTGAGTGACCTGGTCAGCCTCCAGGGCTTGCTGTCCAACCATGCCCGTGAGGCGGAAACCCTGTTGGTTCAGCAGTCCCGGGTGAATACCGATCTCCAGGATGGGCTCATGCGTACCCGCATGCTGCCCTTCTCGCGTCATGCGCAGCGTCTCCGCCGTCTGGTGCGCCAGACCGCCGCGGAGGAAGGCAAGGAAGTGGAATTGCGCCTGATCGGCGGCGAGGGCGAGATGGATCGCCAGGTGCTGGAGCGGATTATTGCGCCCCTGGAACACATGTTGCGTAACGCAGTCATTCATGGCCTGGAAAAGCCTGAAGCGCGGGATCAGGAAGGCAAGCCCAAGGAAGGTCTGATCGCCATCGAGCTACACCGGGAAGGTTCGGAGGTGGTGATTGAAATCATGGATGATGGTCGCGGCCTGAACGTTGAGAAGATTCGCAAGCGTGCTGAAGACATGGGCATGCTCCGTCCGGGCAGTGACTTGCCGGAGTCCGATGTTATCCAGTTTATCCTGGACCCCGGCTTTTCCACCGCCGACACCGTGACTCAGTCAGCCGGTCGGGGCGTGGGAATGGATGTAGTCCATAGCGAGATCAAACAGCTCGGCGGTAGCCTTCACATGACGTCCAGTGAGGGCGTGGGCTCCCGTTTCACGATTCGATTGCCCTACACCCTCGCCATTACCCAGGCCTTGATGGTGGAAGTGGCGGATGAAGTGTTTGCCATTCCGTTGCCGTCCATCGAGGGTATCGTGCGTATTCCACGGGATGAGGTTCAAGAAAAACTGGGCCAGGAGAATCCGAGTTTCCGTTATGGTGGACGTGATTACGAGCTACAGCATTTGAGCGGCATGCTTGGCTTTGGCCAGCCAAACCTGACGGATAACGTCGCATCACTTCCTGTGCTTCTGGTGCGCGTGGGTGATCATGCCTCGGCGCTTGTCACCGAAGGCATGCGGGGCAGCCGCGAGGTGGTGGTGAAATCCGTCGGTCCGCAGATCGCCAACGTTCGCGGCATCTCCGGTGCCACCATCATGGGTGATGGCAGCATCGTGCTCATCCTTGATGTCGGTGGCATGGTCCGCGGCGGTGTCCGGGCGGTGACCACCGACATGGCCGATGCCCAGCCTGAACCGACCCGGGATGAGCCGCCGACCGTGATGGTGGTGGACGATTCCATCACCGTGCGTCGCGTCACCGAGCGCCTGCTCAAGCGTTACGGACTGAATGTGATGACTGCCAAGGATGGTGTGGACGCGCTGGCCGAGCTGCAGGATCGAAAGCCCGACGTCATGCTGCTGGACATCGAGATGCCGCGCATGGATGGTTATGAGCTGGCGACCCATATGCGTAATGATGAAGAGCTCAAGTCGGTGCCTATCATCATGATCACCTCCCGTACCGGCGACAAACACCGCAACCGGGCCTTTGAGATTGGTGTGGACCGTTATCTGGGCAAGCCCTATCAGGAAACCGAGCTGATGGAGAATATTCGCTCGCTGGTCAGTGATTTTGATCCCCAGAGAACGCGTTGGGGTAATGACTAATCTCGGCCCACAGCCCGGCGGCCATGCATTTGGATGGATGAGCTCTCATGACTGAGCGGATTGAAGATGTTTATAGTCTCCTGGTGCCCATCAGTGGTGGCAAACTGATCGTGCCGCGCACGGCAGTGAGTGAGGTGATGGGCTATAGCCCGCCCCGTGGCCGGCCGGATAATGCGCCGGAATGGTTTATGGGCATGGTTCGCTGGGAGCGCCAGGAAGTTCCCCTGATCTGTTTCGAAGCCGCCTGCGGCCGGGGGATTCCCGAAAGCAGCAGCCGAACCCGAATCACCTATTTTCACGCCCTCAAGGGCTGGCTCAACCCGCCCATCCTGGCGATCATGACCCAGGGTTACCCTTACCTCGTGAGGGTGACCGAGGGGGTATTGAGCGCGGGTGGGCAGCCCGACCTGCCGGAGCGTGCGCCGGTGATCACCCAGGTACGAATGGCCAATGAGCGGCCTCTGGTTCCGGACCTGGAAAGCCTGGAAGAGCGTATTCGGGAGTACCTCCCCGAGCGTGCCGAGGCAATTGGCGACGAAGGTTAGACTGGGCGCCTGAGCCCGGAGCGGGAAGCGTGTGTCTCAGAAATCCCCGTGCAACGCTTGCAGGGCGGCCAGTGCCGCTACGCCGGCGGTTTCTGTCCGGAGAATTCGAGGCCCCATGCGAATACCCCGATAGCCCGCTTCCCTGAGTACCGTAAGCTCCAAATCACTCAAGCCCCCCTCGGGTCCAACGACCAGTGTCATACTGTCGTGCCTTTCCAGAGATGACAGGGTTTCGCTGCCATTGGAGTCCAGGAACAGACCCAGGCCGTCGGGATTGGGTGGACTATCCATCAGCGTGCTCGGCGTGCCGAGCTCCGGCAGCCGGTTGCGTCCGCACTGTTCGCAGGCGGAAACGATCACCCCCTGCCAATGGGCCATCCGCTTTGCCAGCCTTTTCTCATCCAGCCGCACCACACTTCTTTCACAGAAAATCGGATGGATGGCGCTGACCCCAAGCTCAACCGCCTTTTGCAGGCTGTAATCCATCCGGTTGCCGCGGCTGATGCCCTGCACCAGAGTGAGTGCCAGTGGTGATTCCACCTCGCGCTCAATGGACTCGCCGATCAGAACCCGGTCTTCCCCCAACAACTCACCCTCGTGCTCATGCCCCCGACCGTCAAAGACCTGCACGGGATGTCCGTCTTTCAGGCGCAGGACACGACGCAGATGATGGGCCGTGTCACGCGTCAGGCTAAGCTCCTGGCCGACCGCCAACTGAGCGTCAAGAAGTACTCTGGGTATGCGCATGGCAGCATTCTCATTCAGTCACGGGTAGCCAGGTCAATGCCCTCCAGGGCCATTTTCGCCACATGGTCGATCTGCGACTCGGTGATCACATAGGGCGGCATGAAGTAAAAGACATGGCCCAGGGGCCGCATCAAAACCTCGTTGGCCAGGCCGTGCTGGTAAACCTTCAGCCCGCGCCTTTCATGCCAGGGGAAGGGCTCCCTACGCTTAGGATCCTTCATCATCTCCGCCGCCAGAATCATGCCATGCTGACGCACCTCCCGCACATGGGGGTGATCGGCAAGTGGTGCAAACGCCCGCGCTGCGTGCTCAGCCAGCTCCCGATTACGCACGATAATCTGATCATCTTCGAAGATCTTCAAGGTCTCAAGCGCAACACGGCAAGCCAGGGGATTGCCGGTATAGCTGTGCGAGTGGAGGAAGGCGGTCAGATTGTCGTATTCATCGTAGAAGGCCTGATAGATCTTCTCGGTGGTCATGACCGCCGAAAGGGGCAGATAACCGGCGGTGAGGCCCTTCGACAGGCACATGAAATCCGGAGTGATATTGGCCTGCTCGCAGGCGAACAAGGTGCCGGTGCGCCCGAAGCCTACTGCAATCTCATCGGCAATCAGGTGGATATCGTATTCATCGCAGGCCTCCCGGAGCAGCTCCAGATAGACCGGATGATACATGCGCATCCCACCGGCACATTGCACCAGGGGCTCAAGAATGACCGCACTAACCTCTTGGTGGTGACGGGCAATCAGCTTCCGCATGGGCTCGAACTGTCGGCGGGAATAGGCTTCCCAGGATTCGCCCTCTTCGCGCTCGAAACAGTCGGGCGTTGGTGCGGCCAGGGTCTCCATCAGCAGTGGACCGTAGGTTTCCTTGTAAAGGGCCACATTGCCCACTGCCAGGGCGCCCAGGGTTTCGCCATGGTAGCTGTTGGCAAGCGTAATGAAGCGCTTTTTCTCAGGTCGGCGCAGGTTGCGCCAGTAGTGGTAGCTCATCTTCACTGCTACCTCGACTGCTGCCGAGCCATTGTCGGCGTAGAAGCAGCGGCTGAGCCCGGCTGGGGTCACCTCCACCAGCTTCTCCGCCAGCTCTACGGCCGGTTCATGGCTAAAGCCGGCGAGAATCACATGTTCCAGCGATTCCATCTGGTCGCGGAGGGCGGCATTGATTCGCGGATTGGCATGCCCGAAGAGATTGACCCACCAGGAGCTGATGGCATCGATGTAGCGGTTGCCGTCAAAATCCTCCAGCCACACCCCCTTGCCCCGTTTCACCGGGACCAGTGGCAGCCATTCGTGGTCCTTCATCTGGGTGCAGGGGTGCCAGAGCGCGGCCAGGTCCCGCGCCACCAGGGAAGCGTTGTCCGTCATCGTTGAAAGCCCTTATTGTGTAAACCAAATGTTGCGTATTCTGGTTTACTGCTCCTTGCAACGCAATGGGCTTCGGTTGAGGTAAGCCCTTTCGATGCGGTGACGGGTTGCGTCCCGGCTTCGGTCCTGGTGGCCTTGCTCAGGGACGTAGACCCATCCCTGGGGGCTCTGCACGCGACGTCCTGTCGCTCACAGCCCTGAGCAAGCCCACCAGGACCGAAGCCTACCTTTGGTGGCGGTCACCTGGGCAGTGCTAGCGGAGGGTTTGGTTCAGTCTTATGTCTTGTTGCCATTCGGAGGACCTAAATCGCGGCAGTCCTGCCGCGATTAAACGGGCCGAATCGACGACCATCGGCTCGATATCAGAATATGCCATCAGCATGCACGGCCCAGGTGACCCCCAACAAAGGTAGGCCTGTCGCCACCTAGGCCGGAACGTAACCCGTCACCGGCGTCGAAGGGGATTACCCCAACCGAAGCCCACGAAACCCTTGGCAAGAAATAGCGCCAAGAAACCGCCCCGATTGCGCCCAGACAGCCTTGAATACCGTGCGCCTAACCCGACTTGAGACAAAAACGCCTGATCAGCCCATCGATCAGGTCCAGGGTGGGCTGGAGGGTGTCGATGGCCAGGTATTCGTCGGGCTGATGGGCCTGGGCGATGTCACCGGGGCCGATGATGACGGTATCGATGCCCAGCTCCTGCAGGAAGGGTCCTTCGGTGGAGAAGGCCACCGCCTCGGGTTCCCGGCCTGTGAGTTCGGTGACCGCCTGGACAATGGCCGCGTCCTCCGGCGTATTCAGGCCGCCCACGCCCTCGAATAGGGGTAGAAACTCAATCCCGAGACCGCTGTCCGCCAGACTTTCCCTGATCCGTTCGCGAAGCGCCTCACGGGTCGCATCCAGGTCCTGCTCGGGCAGGGTTCGCAGATCGAAGTGAACTTCTGCCTCCGGGCAGATACGGTTGGGATTATCGCCGCCGTGGACATGGCCCAGGTTCAGGGTCGGCGAGGACACATGGAAGGCCGCGTTGTGATACTGGCGGGCCATCTCCTCGCGAAAGGCCATCAACTCCGCAATCGCCCGGTGCAGCCCATCAATGGCGTTATTGCCCAGCTTGGGATCGCTGGAGTGGCCCGAGCGCCCCTTGAGGCGAACGCCCTCCATGAAAATCCCCTTGTGCAGATGCACGGGGGTCAGCCTGGTCGGCTCACCGATGATGGCGCAGCGGGCCCGCAGACTGTGATCCGCCACCAGAGCCTTGCCGCCGGCCATGGAGGACTCCTCGTCGGCGGTACCCAGTATGATGATGGGCTCTGCCAGATCTTCCGCTCGATAGCGGCTGGCCACTTCGATGGCTAGGGCCAGGAAGGCCTTCATGTCGCAGGTGCCCAGGCCGTACAGCTTGCCGTCCCGCTCGGTCAGCGTGAAGGGGTCGCTGTTCCAGCGATCTTGGTCAAAGGGAACGGTATCGGTGTGCCCGGACAGGACCAGCCCGCCGTTGCCCCGCCCCAGCGTGCCAATGACATTGAATTTGTCCTCTCCCTCCACCGGCATCAGGCGCACTTCGAAACCCAGATCCTCCAGCCATTCCGCCAGCTTTTCCGATACCTCGCGGTTGCCGGTATCGAATGCGGGACTGACGCTGCTCATGGAAGGGCAGGCGATCAGCTCTCGAATCATCTCTTCCACGCTCGGGTGCATGGGGCCTCCTTTGCTATAGTCGGTGGCGCTTGGTCCACCTTATCCCAGGAGCCTGTCCCAGTTGAACCGCTTGCCGCAGATTCACAATGGCTGGATGGAGGGTGCCGCCCGCCATCCCTCGCCCAACGCCGATCACCGCCCACCGGATTGTGAGCCGTCGCTGCTGGTTATTCATGCCATCAGCCTGCCGCCGGGCGAGTTCGGTGGCCCCTGGGTGGATAAGCTCTTCCTCAATCGCCTGCCGGCCGACGGTCACCCCTTCTTCAAGGCAATCGAGGGCTTGCGGGTCTCCAGTCATTTGTTTATCCGCCGTGACGGCAGTCTCGTGCAATACGTGCCTTTTCATCGCCGTGCCTGGCATGCGGGACGCTCCCGCTTCCAGGGCCGACGGGCCTGCAATGACATTGCCATCGGGATTGAGCTGGAGGGGACCGACGATTTGCCGTTTACCGACGCCCAGTATCGTCGTCTCAGTTGTTGCGCCGCCAGCTTGCTGCTGACCTATCCGGCAATCACGCCGGAGCGAATGGTGGGCCACAATCACATCGCCCCGGGCCGAAAGACCGATCCGGGGCCCCATTTCTCCTGGTTCCGCTTTCGCAATGGCGCTGTGGGCATGGGCACCTGATGGCGGTTTTCGGACTTATTTGGCTGTGCCGCGGGCCGGGAGCATGGCATGATGAACACCGAATCCGGACCACGGATTGACACCGCAATGCGACAAGGGGGCTGACGCATGTACTTTCTGGCCATAATTGCTGCCCTGGCACTGGAACGTGCCCTGCGGGCGGCTGACCTGGAACATTTTCGCCGTGCCCACTGGTTTCCCTACTATCGGGACCAATTCCTGACCTTGATCGGGCGTTTGCCCGGCGCGATCGGGCCCTTGGGTGTGTCGCTGATCTGCCTCTTGCCCACCGTCCTGGTCTGGCTGGCCATCTGGCTGCTCGCCGGCTTTTCCGAGATTCTGGCCTTTTTCCTGGCCGTGATCGTTCTGCTGTATTGCCTGGGGCCGGGGGAAATCCTCGGTCAACTCGCCCGATACCTGCAGGCCCATGATCCGGAACAGGCAGAAGACCACGATGCCGGGGTCATTGCCGCAGAGATCATGGAATCCGAGAGCGGCCTGTCGGCAGAGGATGATGTCCATCGAGCGGTGACCGAGGCGGCTCTGGTCCGGGCCAACGACCGGCTGTTCGCGGTGATATTCTGGTTTGCCATTCTCGGCCCGGCGGGCGCGGTCTTCTATCGCGTGGCTGACCTGCTGCGACGCAGCGAGGCCAGGGACAGCGAAAATGCCCGCACCGAACTCGCTCAGTACGCGATCATGCTGGAAGGAATCCTGGCCTGGCTGCCGGCGCGTCTGCTATCCCTGAGTTATGCCCTGACCGGCTCCTTCGAGGAAGCCATTGCCGACTGGAAGGCCTATTATGAGGAGTGCACCGAGCCCTTTTTCGAGACCAGCGAGGGCGTCCTTTCCTGCACCGGCTGCGGCGCCCTGCGAATCTCCGCGGGCACCCAGGATTCTGGGCTGGCTGTGGTCCGTAGCGCCCGGAGCCTGCTGCAAAGAACACTGGTACTGTGGCTGGCGGTGCTGGCCGTCCTGACCCTGGTAGGCCTTGCCTAGTCACTAGTGGTGGTCGATGAATGGGCCGTGCCGGCTGATGGCGTATTCTGGTTATTGAGCAGATTGCCTTCGATTCGGCCGTAAATCGCAGATAAATCCGCTCCCACAGGGGCTTCGGCATACGCTAATGGCACCGTGGGAGCGAATTTATTCGCGATCAAAAGCCTCCGGACGGCACCAAGACATAAGAGTGAACGCAGTCATGACGCAATCACCAGCCCATTGGCGATTAAGCCGTCAGTCCTGCTGAGCACCCTGGCTATAGCCCTTCTGCCAGATGACTTCCTCGCCCTGCTCGTGGCGGGCGAGGACTCGCGCGGCAACGAACAGCCAGTCGGAGAGGCGATTGAGGTAACGGGCCACTTCCGGATTGATGTCTTCTTCGCCCTTGAGGGTCCACACAGCCCGTTCGGCTCGCCGACAGACCGTGCGAGCCAGATGGCAGGCCGCCGTGGCGCGACCGCCGCCGGGCAGGATGAAATCCTCCAGTGCCGGCAGATCGGCGTTCAGGGCGTCCAGGCTTTGTTCCAGCCTTTCGGTGTAGCCCGGGGTGATCGCCGTCCAGCCAGGGACGCATAATTCACCGCCCAGGTCGAACAGATCGTGCTGAATGCGAATCAAGGGCTCACGCAAGCTGTCCGGCAGATCCTCGGCCAGCACCATGCCAATGATGGAGTTGAGTTCATCCGTGGTCCCATAAGCCGCCACCCGTGGATGGTCCTTGGGCACTCGACTGCCATCGCCCAGGCCGGTGGTACCGTGGTCGCCGGTTCGCGTATAGATCTTGCTCAGCCGCTTGCCCATCTTTGACCCTCTGCTGTCCGGGGAAGTGGTCCGCAATGGTCATTGGCGGCGGTGTCACTGTCAAGGACTGCGTCGGGGGTTGGCGGGCGTTTGTTGACGCCCATATTTGCTATTCTGTGCCCTTTGTATCTGCCGGAGCATGATTTTGAGCAGCGACTACAGCGCCTATTTGGAGACGGCCCGCCAGGCTGCCGACGCGGCCGAACGTTGTCTGCGCGAGGCAATGCGCGACGGTGCCCAGGAGGTTCATTTCAAGGAGGATGCCACACCGGTAACGGAGGTGGATTTTGCCGCCGAAACCGCCATTCTCAAGGTGCTGCGTGAAGCCTTCCCGGGTCACCAGGTCTGGAGCGAGGAATCCGGCGGTGGCGACCGGGATGCCGAGTGGCTGTGGTTGGTGGACCCCCTGGATGGCACCCGCAGCTTCATTCGGGGAACCCCTTTCTTCTCCACCCAGATTGCCCTCATGCATCGGGGACGCGTCGTGGTCGGTGTCTCCTCGGCCCCCGCGATGGGCGAGACGGCCTGGGCCAGTCTCGGTGGCGGTGCCTGGCTCAATGATCGCCCCATCAAGGTCAGTCATGTCAGTGGCTTGCGGGATGCGCACCTGTCCACCGGCAATTTGCGCAGCCTCGCCCGGGACCCGGCCGCCTGGTCACGCCTGGGTGATCTGAGCGGGCGGGTGGAGCGCACACGGGGTTATGGTGATTTCAGCCATTATCATTATCTGGCCCGGGGCGCGCTTGACCTGGTGATCGAGTCCGACGTCAACATTCTTGATGTGGCCGCCTTGTCCCTGTTGGTGGAGGAGGCCGGTGGCCGGGTGTCCGGTCTGGATGGTCGCCCTCTGGGTCTGGACAGTTCTCATATCCTCGCCAGCAATGGCCGGCTCCATGACAGTGTTCTCCGCCAACTCCAATGGAACAGGAAAACAGCATGATGCAATTGCCCATTTTTCAGGTGGATGCCTTCTCCGATCGGGTATTCGCCGGTAATCCTGCCGCGGTTGTGCCGTTGGCTGGATGGCTGGATGACGACATCCTCCAGGCCATTGCCGCGGAGAATAATCTGTCCGAAACCGCCTTTCTGGTGGGGGAAGGGGAGCACTGGCAGATCCGCTGGTTTACCCCGGGTACCGAGGTGGACCTCTGCGGTCACGCCACCCTGGCCTCGGCCTGGGTGATCTTCAATGAGCTCAGCAGCGGCCTTCAGTCACTGCGCTTCGACTCGGCGTCCGGTCCCCTGACCGTGAGCCGGGATGGGAGCGGGCTGATCTACCTGGATTTCCCGGCCCGGCCACCGGCGGTGGGTAGTGGCGAATTGCGCGCCGCACTGACCAAGGCCCTGGGTGAGGCGCCGGAAGTGGTCTTGCGTGCGGATGATGTTCTGGCCGTTTATCGTCAGCCTCGCAGTGTCGTCGAAATGCGCCCGGATATGGCCCGGCTGGCGGCCATAGAAGCGCGCGGCGTGATCGTGACCGCCCCGGGCACGGGTGATTACAACTTTATCTCTCGTTTCTTTGGGCCGCGGGTGGGTGTGCCGGAAGATCCGGTTACCGGTTCGGCCCATTGCACTCTGGTTCCTTATTGGGCGAAGCGACTGGAGGTCACGCGGCTGCGAGCCCGCCAGGTATCCCGCCGCGGCGGTGAGCTGCACTGTCGCCTCCTGGGGGACCGCGTCGAGATTGCCGGCCAGGCGGTACCCTATCTCCAGGGCGTCATTCGGGTCCCGGCCTAGCCGCCGGGTTTTTGCTCGGCAACCTCCGCCCGCAGGCTGAGCATCGGCCATCCCCGCTCACGGGCAATACCGGCCAGGGCCGGATCGGGGTTGACCGCCACCGGATGCCCCACGGCTTCCAGCAAGGGCAGGTCATTGCGCGAGTCAGAGTAAAAATGGGCTGACTCCAGTACCCCGATATTGCCGCCCAGCCATTGCTGCAGGCGGATCAGCTTGCCCTCCCGGAAACAGGGGGTGCCGGCTACTTCGCCGGTGAACTCTCCATCCCGCATTTCCGCTTCCGTGGCCAGCAGGTGGTCAATGCCGAAAAGCTGGGCAATGGGCTCGGTCACGAAGCGGTTGGTGGCGGTGACGATGACCGGCGTCTCTCCCGCGTCCCGGTGGCGATCCACCAGCCGCAGGGCCTCGGTGGCAATTCGCGGCATGATCTGGGACTCGATGAAGTCCGAGCGCCAGGCCTCCAGTTGGGCGCGCCGATTCTCCGCCAGCGGCCGCAGGGCGAAAGCCAGAAATTCCCGAATATCCAATTGCCCTGCCTCGTAGGCATGGTAGTAGCGCAGGTTCTCCGAGCGATACCAGTCGCCATCCACCACGCCTTGCGCCACCAGGTGCTCACCCCAGAGATAATCGCTGTCACCGTCAAGCAGGGTGTTGTCCAGATCAAACAGGGCCAGCTTCATCGAATGCTCCAGTCTTTGCTCACGAGCCGACATTCTCCTAGAGCCTCCCCCTTATGTCACCCACTGCGGCCATTGCCGATCAATGCCGGCTATGAAAGAATCAACTTATATAAAGTTGGAGTAATGCCGTGATAGACCGCGACGGTTTCCGGCCCAACGTCGGCATCATTCTTTGCAACGACGTGGGCCGCGTATTCTGGGCGCGCAGGATCAACCACACCGGCTGGCAGTTTCCGCAAGGGGGAATCCAGCAGGGCGAAGACCCCCGCGAGGCGCTGTTCCGGGAGCTGGAGGAAGAGGTTGGTCTCGCCGAACAGGATGTCGAAATACTCGGCCGCACCCGGGGGTGGTTGCGTTATCGGCTGCCGAAGCGCTTTGTGCGTCGGCAGCAGAAACCTGTGTGCATTGGACAGAAACAGATCTGGTTCCTGCTCCGCCTGGTGGCGGAGGAGTCCCGTGTCGACCTGCAATTGAGCCAGCATCCCGAATTTGATGCCTGGCGTTGGGTGCAGTGGTGGGAACCGCTGAAGGGTGTGGTCCATTTCAAGCGCGCCGTTTATGAGCGTGCCCTGGAAGAGTTGGCGCCATTGGCCTTTCCCAAGGGACGGGTGCCCAGCCGTCCCGTTCCGCAACTGGACGAGGCCCGTGGCGAGCGCCGGTAAAGGCGCTATTTGTCGTCGTTCTGCTTGCTAATTAGTAATAATTCTCATTATCATACTCATCCAGCGCCCTGCGGCTCCTCCCCGAGCCGCCTCCCACTTCAGTCTGGAGGTCCGTTGATGTCGCCGTTCAAGTCCTGTCTGGCCGCTTCGCTGCTTGCCACATTGTTTGTCTGGCTGCCCGTCGCGGAAGCGGCCAACGACGAAGTGGTTGTCTACTCTGCCCGGCAGGAGCATTTGATCAAGCCCCTGTTCGACCTCTATGAAGAGAAAACCGGTACCCGCATTCGCTATACCACCGGTGATGCCGGCCAGCTCCTTCAGCGAATCCAGGGGGAAGGGCGACGGACCCGGGCCGATCTGCTGCTGACCGTGGACGCCGGCAACCTCTGGCAGGCGGCGGAGCGCGGTTTGCTGAAGGCGGTGGATTCACCCGCGCTGCGCGAGCGTGTCCCCGAACATTTGCGTGATCCCGAAGACCAGTGGTTCGGTCTCTCCTTGCGGGTGCGCACCATGGTCTATCACCCCGACCGGGTAGAGGAGGGTGAATTGGGCAGCTACGCCGATCTCGCCGATGAGCGCTGGGAAGGGCGTCTTTGTCTGCGCTCCTCCCGCAAGGTCTACAACCAGTCCCTGGTGGCGATCATGATCGAGGAAAAAGGCGAGGAGCGCAGCGAGGAGATCGTCCGCAGTTGGGTGGACAATCTGGCCACCGATCCCTTCTCCAGTGACACCCAGGTGATGGAGGCCATTCTCGCCGGCCAGTGCGATGTGGGCCTGGTCAACAGCTACTACTATGGACGCCTGCAGGCCCGGGAGCCCGATCTGCCATTGCGGCTGCACTGGGCCGATCAGGACGGAGCAGGCGTCCATGTCAATATCTCCGGCGGCGGGGTCACTCGCCATGCCGGCAACCCCGAAGGCGCCCAGGCCTTGCTGGAGTGGTTGAGCAGCGAGGAGGCCCAGCGCCTCTTCGGCAGCATGAATTTCGAGTACCCGGCCAATCCCGAGGTGCCGCCGGATCCCCAGGTCGCCCTCTGGGGCGAGTTTCGACAGAATCCGGTCAATGTCCGCCATGCCGGCGAGCGCCAGCGTCAGGCAGTGATGCTGATGGATCGGGCAGGATACCGCTGATCCATGACTTGGCCGGGCGGTTCAAGGTGGCTGAAGCGCCCGCGCCTGTCCGCGGGACCGCTGGTCGCCTGGCTGATTGCCCTGCCGGTGTTGCTGCCTCTGCTGATTGTCAGTGCCAGCCTGTTCGCCGCGGAAACCGAGGTCTGGACTCACCTGCGCAGCCATGTGCTGCCGGAAGTCATCGTCAACACCTTGTGGCTGGTGGCCGGCGTGGCGGTGGGCACTGCCTTGATCGGCACGGCGCTGGCCTGGCTGGTGGCGGCCTGTGATTTTCCGGGGCAGCGTTTTTTCTCCTGGGCCCTGCTGTTGCCCATGGCGGTCCCTGCCTATGTGATGGCCTTCGTGCTCATCGGCCAGCTCGAATATGCCGGGCCGGTGCAGAGCTGGATGCGCGCCGTGTGGGGCGAGGACGCCGGGCTGCCGCCCATCCGTTCCAGATTGGGTGTGATCCTGGCCCTGACGCTGGTGCTTTATCCCTATGTCTACCTGATCGCCCGCAATGCCTTTGCCACCCAGGGGGCAAGGGCCCTGGAAGTGGCCCGTTCCCTTGGACTGCGTCCCGCTGCCGGCTTCTTTCGGGTTGCCTTGCCCATGGCGCGGCCCTGGATCATTGGCGGCGTGATGCTGGCGATGATGGAGACCCTGGCCGATTTTGGCACCGTGGCCGCATTCAACTATGAAACCTTTACCACGGCCATCTACAAGGCCTGGTACGACTTGCAGTCCATTGAGGCGGCCATGCAGTTGTCCTCGCTGCTGGTGGTGGTGGTGCTGGTGATTCTGGTGCTGGAACAGTTGTCCCGGCAGCGGACCCGATACACCGCCACCGGTGCCGGTCAGGCCCGTCGCTTTCGCCTCCGGGGTGGCAAGGCCCTGGCGGCGGTGGCCTTTTGCATGCTGGTCCTGACCGTTGCCTTTCTGATTCCGGCCCTGCAGTTGCTGTTCTGGAGCGTGGCCCATTTCGATGGGCTCGATGCCCGCTATCTTGGTCTGGCAGGACGGTCCCTCAGCCTGTCGGCCATGGCCGCAGCGCTCGCTATCATGATCGCTCTGGTGCTGGCCTACGCCGTGCGCCGCTCGCCGGGTCTGCTGGCGGGTCTCGGGGCACGGGTGGCAACGGTGGGTTACGCTGTGCCCGGCCCGGTTCTGGCGGTGGGCCTGATGCTGCCGCTGGTCTGGCTGAGTGGTGTGCTGCAGGGGGGCGCTGACTGGCTGCTGGGCGAGGATCGGATCATCATCGCCCTGCAGGGCACCCTGCTCGGTCTGGTGGCTGCCTACATCGGTCGCTTCCTCGCGGTCGCCTATAATCCGGTGAATGCCAATCTGCTGCGGGTTTCCTCCACGCTGGATGATGCCGCCCGGGGCATGGGGCTGGGGCCGCTGGGGGTCATTGCCCGGGTGCACTTCCCTCTGGTTCGGGGTGGTCTGATTACCGGTGCCATTCTGGTTTTTGTGGATGTCATGAAGGAAATGCCGATTACCCTGATGCTTCGCCCCTTCGGTTGGGAGACCCTGGCCCTGCGCATCTATGAAATGACCGCGGAGGGGCAGTGGGAACGCGCGGCTTTGCCGGCCTTGACCCTGGTCCTGGTGGGGCTGGTGCCGGTCATCCTGCTGACTCGCCGGCTGGATGACGGGGGCGGGCAATCAGCGAGTGAGAAACGGCGCCCGGCGAATCTGGAGTCTGCCCATGCTGCTTGAGCTGGAACAACTACACCTTGCCTACGGCCGCACGGAAGTTCTCAAGGGCCTCACCCTGCATCTGACCCGGGGTCAGATCGGCTGCCTGCTGGGGCCGAGCGGCTGCGGCAAGACCACGGTGCTGAGGGCGATCGCTGGATTCGAGCCGGTGGATGCCGGGGAGGTCCGGATAGACAATCGGGTATTCAGCAAAGCCGGCAGGACGGTGCCACCGGAAGCCCGGGATATCCGCATTGTGTTCCAGGACTACGCCCTCTTTCCCCATCTCGACGCCCGTGACAATGTGGCATTTGGCCTCCGTGAGGGGCGCCGTCGGGAGCGCCGGGCCCGGGCGGAAGAGATGCTTGCCGCGGTGGGGCTGGCGGAGGCGGTGCGGGCTCAGCCCCATGAGCTGTCCGGCGGTCAGCAGCAACGGGTCGCACTAGCCCGGGCACTGGTCGCCCGGCCCCGGCTGATTCTCCTGGACGAACCCTTCTCCAATCTGGATGTGGAGCTGCGTGAACGTCTGGGTATCGAGGTCCGGGCGGTGCTCAAGGAGTTTGGCGCCACGGCCTTGATGGTGACCCACGATCAGCATGAGGCCTTTGCCGTTGCCGATGAAGTGGGAGTGATGAACCAGGGAACCCTCCAGCAATGGGACCGCCCTTACAACCTCTACCACCGGCCTGCGAATCGTTTTGTCGCGGATTTCGTTGGCCAGGGAGTGTTGATTCCCGGTCATGTGTCGGCGCCGGGGAAGGTGAATATCGAGCTGGGCCGGCTTGAGGGCCGTCTGATCACCGATGTGGAGCCGGGCACGGATGTGGATGTGCTGCTACGCCCTGACGACGTCATCCATGACGATGACAGCGAAATGACCGCGGAGGTCAGATACAAGGTCTTCCGGGGTGCGGAGATTCTCTACACCTTGCGCCTGGACTCCGGCAACCGGGTGCTGGCCCTGGTGCCCAGTCACCATGACCATCGCATCGGCGAGCAGATCGGGATCCGCCTGGATACCGAGCACATCGTTGCTTTTCCCCGCGCCACGGCCGAAGGCGCCTGGTGCCCCACCGAACCCCCGGCCTGAGCGGAATCTGACGCAATCGCGGGGGAATTTCCTCGTTTTGCTATTGCAAATGATAATGGTTCGCATTTATATTACCAATCCACGCGGCGGCGCCGGATTGTTCCCGCCCCGTCGCCCGGATAGCCGTCTCGCAAACCCCGTTGCACCTTAAGGAGCCTCGAAATGCCGATCCAAGCTGCCTCCCGCCCGCTGGCCCTGGCCGTCAGTCTCGCCCTGGTCCCACTGGCTGCCCAGGCAGGGAGCGATGACTTTACCGAGGCGCTGGAAATGGATTTTGATCTTCGCGAATTGGCACCGGTGAGTATCACCGGCACGCGCAATGACATTCGCGAGATCCCTGGTTCCGCCCACCTGGTCTCTCGTGACGAGATCGAGGCGGCCGGTTACGGTGACCCCCACCGCATGCTGCGCAGCATGCCCGGTGTCTATATCCAGGAAGAGGAAGGGTTCGGCCTGTTTCCCAATATTTCCATCCGCGGTTCACGTTCCGAGCGGGCCCGTCGGATTACCATGATGGAAGACGGTGTGCTCATCGCCCCGGCGCCTTACGCCGCCCCCGCTGCCTACCATGTCCCCACCGCCATGCGCATGGAACGTATCGAGGTGCTCAAGGGCGCCGGCGGTATTCAGCATGGCCCCTATACCACCGGGGGTTCTCTCAATATGGTCTCCACGCCCGTGCCCGAAAGCCGCACTGCCCGGGCCCAGTTCATGCTCGGCAGCGACGGTGGCCGACGGCATCAGGCCATGATCGGTGACAGTGGCGACAATCTGGGTTTCATGCTCGAGGCAGTGGATGCCGGCAGTGATGGTTTCCGTCGTCTGGACCGGGCTCAGCGCAGGGGGCCGAACATGGCCGAGCCGGACACCGGCTTCGACCTGCGGGACGTGGTCGGCAAGCTCCGCTGGGAGCCTCGCAATGGGGACCGCCATCATAGCCTGGAGTTGAAGTTTGCCCGCAGCACTCGCGAGGCCAATGAGACCTATCTGGGCTTGACCCAGGACGATTTCGGCCGCCATCCATTCCGACGCTATGCCGGCTCCCAGCTGGACCAGATCAACACCGAACATGAACAGCTTTCCCTGCGCCACCACATCGAATTGGGTGATGCCAATCTGACCACCACCGTTTACAACAACGACTTCAGTCGGAACTGGTACAAGCTCCATGATGTCTGGGATGGGCAGGGGAACCCTGACTTTGTCGGCATCAGTGCCGTTCTGGCCAATCCGACTGAACACTCGGCCGAACTGGCCTGGATTCGTGGTGAGGGGGGGGATGCCCGCGGCAAGGTGCGTGCCAACAATCGTGAGTACTACAGCCGCGGTGTCCAGACCGTCTATCAGACCTGGTTTGACGCGGCCGGATGGTCCCATCAACTGGAGGCCGGTCTGCGCTATCACCAGGATGAGGAAGACCGCTTGCAATGGGAAGATGTATACCGCATGGAGAACTTCGCCATGACCCGGGTCCTGCCCGGCAGTGAGCCCGGTGCGGTACACGGCGTCCCCGGCAGTACCACCAACCGGGTCACCCAGGCGGATGCCCTGGCGGTCCACGTACAGAATCGCCTGCGGCGCGGCAACTGGACCCTGATTCCGGGGCTGCGCTACGAAGATATCACCATTGAACGGACCGATTTTCAGGCCGGTGAGGACCCGGACCGGGGCGTGATCACCGGCGAGCGCGAGGGCGAGTTCAGCGTATTCATTCCCGGATTTGGGGCCATCTACCAGCTCAACCCGGAGCTCAACGCCTTCTTTGGTATCCATCGCGGCTTCGCGCCCACCGGTGCCTCACCGGACGTGGACGAAGAGAAGTCCACCAATTACGAGGCCGGCATTCGATTCGTGCGCAACGGCGTCCAATTGGAGCTGATCGGTTTTCTGACCGCCTTTGACAACCTGGTGGGTACCTGCACAGCAGCCAGCGGTGGTGGTTGCGAGGTGGGTGATGTGTTTCAGGCCGGGGAAGTTGATGTCTTTGGTCTGGAGGCCATGCTCCGCTATGACCTGGCTGATGTCATGGATCTCGGCATTTCCCTGCCTCTGGAAGTGGCCTATACCTACACCAACACCGAGCTCAAGAGCAGCTTCGAGAGCGATTTCAGTGAATGGGGCGATGTCAGCCGAGGGGACGAGTTGCCCCATATCCCCGCCCACCAACTGAACCTCGCCCTGCGCGCCGTTGCCAATGACTGGCAGTTCCGCTTCGCGGCGAACTATGTGGACGAGACCCGCTCCGTGGCCGGGTCCGGCAGCATTCCGGCCAATCAGACTGTCGATGCCCGCTGGCTGTTTGATGTCTCCGGTGAGTATGCCCTCAACAGCAGTGTCCGTGCCTTTGCCAGCGTGGAAAACCTGTTCGACGAGACCTATGTCTCCGCCCGCAGTCCGGCGGGTGCCCGGGTCGGTCTGCCCCGCACGGCATGGGCCGGGATGCGCCTCGAATTCTGAAATCCCTGTGGATTGGGGGAGGGGAGCCAGGGGTGCATGGAGGCGCCTCTTTTCCCGTTCCCGAGGGCCGGCGAGTTGTTGTTTGCTCGTTATTGACAATCATTCTCATTTGCATTTAAGCTGTGATTGTTAATTGCAGGAGGTGCGCCATGTACGTGTGTGTCTGTAACGCGGTCTCTGACCGGGCCATTCTGGCCGCCATCGATGAGGGCGCCCACAGTCTGCCGTGCCTGATGGACCGTCTCGGCGTGGCCACCGCCTGCGGTACCTGTGAAGAGGCCGTGCGTGAGCAGCTCGTCAGCCGCCTGCGCCAATTGGGCAAGCACAGCCTTCTGGAAGCCGTTGCCGCCTGATATCGATCCCGGAATCGTCCCTGAGACCGGTTAATTGCTCTTCCGTTTCTGTTGCCACTTCCGCCCCCGCGTCGAACTGCTATAGACTCCCGAGGTCAGACGTTCCCACGGATGAACCCATTCTCAGCGGGAGAAGGCAATGAAAGGCCACAGCAGCATCATCCAGCACCTCAACCGTATCCTCAAAAATGAGCTGACCGCGATCAACCAGTATTTCCTCCACGCCCGCATGCTGCAGAGCTGGGGCATGGAACGGCTCGGAAAAAAGGAATACGAGGAATCCATCGATGAGATGAAGCACGCCGATGCCCTGATCGAGAGGATTCTGTTCCTTGAGGGCCTGCCCAATCTCCAGGATCTGGATAAGCTTATGGTGGGTGAGGACGTCAAGGAAGTGCTGGAATGTGATCTGAAGCTGGAGCTTTCGGGGCACACGGACCTCAAGGCCGCCATCACCCATGCTGAATCCGTTGGCGATTACGTCTCCCGGGATCTCTTTGTGAGCATCCTGCGGGACGAGGAAGAGCATGTGGATTTTCTCGAGACCGAACTGGGCCTGATCGACAAGATGGGCCTGGAAAACTACATCCAGTCCCAGACTGCTGGCTAGAGGCCAGCTAGAAGGGCTTGAGTACCGCCAGCAGGACAATGGCCACCAGGGCCAATGCCGGTAGCTCGTTGAAGATGCGCAGGAAGCGATCCGAGTGGGGCATGCGGTCGACCCGGAACAGGCGGTTTAGCCGCAGGCAGTAGAAGTGATAGGCGAACAGTGCCGCCACCAGAGCCAGCTTGGCGTGCAGCCAGCCCGGCATGGGCCACCAGGCCATGGCGATGAGCCACAGGCCACTGGCCAGTGTCAGTGCCGCGCCGATGGTCATGATGACCCAGAGCCGGTGTTCCATGATCTGAAATCGATCCCGGGAAACGGGATCCTCGGCCGCCCGGTGATAGATGTATAGCCGAGGCAGATAGAAGAGGCCGGCGAACCAGGTCACCATGAAGATTATGTGAAAGGCTTTCAGTGTCAGCATTTACAACTTCCCCGGACAAGCGAATTCTATGCTTTTCGGCAACCGCCAGTCTCCGTAAGATAGCAAAGGTTGGCAGGTATTACCCTTCCCATCCGAGGTCAAGCAAGGCATGACAACCCATAGTCTCGTGGTCAAAGCCTACCGGCCCTGGCGTTATCGAATCACCATCGCCATTCTTCTGCTGCTGGCAATCACGGCGGTCATCTATGCCTACCAGCGTGGCTTGACCGATGGGGGGTATTTTCAGACGGAAGCGCGAGCCGAAAGGGAGGCCATGCAGTCTCAGTTGGAACAGGCGGCACAACTTGAGACTCGTTTGCGCGATCGCCTCGCGGTCCTGGAGCGGGCTCAGGAAGTGAATCAGGCCGCCCGGGAGAACCTGAGACAGGACCTCTTGTCACTGCAGGACGAGATTCAGGGCCTGGAGGAAGAGCTGGCCTTCTACCGCGGGATCGTTTCACCCGAGGACGGGCAGAGTGGTCTCCAGATCCAGGAGTTCAGTATTTCACCAGGACGGGAAGACGGCGAGTACCGCTTTACACTGATGCTCATCCAGGCCATGACCCATGACCGTCGGGTGGAGGGTGAGATCAGGCTGGCGGTGGAGGGAAGGCAGGATGACGAGTCGCTCAGCCTGGATGTTTCGGAGCTGGGGGATCACGACAATCTGGCCTTTTCCTTCCGCTACTTTCAGGGATTTGACGGTCGCCTGCGTCTCCCGGAGGGCTTTGAGCCGGAACAGGTTTCAGTGACCGTCAGCCCGCGAGGGCGCAATCGCAGCCAGATCGAGGAAAGTTTTGAGTGGCCGGAGCTGGAGCGCTAGACTGGTCAGACTGATGACGGAGTCCTCGCCGCTTGAGGTCGGGACTCCCTAACCGGATCGGAGGCACACCCGAGCATGTGGGGCAGCGGAAACAAGAGCAAGGGCGCCCGGAGCGCCAAGATCGAGACCCTGGTGGGCCGCAACACTGAGATCACCGGGGACGTCAAATTCAAGGGTGGCATGCATGTTGATGGCACCGTCAGGGGCAATGTACTGGCCGACGGTGACAATTGCGTCATCAGCGTCAGTCAGCACGGCGTCATCGAAGGTGATGTAAAGGTGCCCCATATTGTGCTGGACGGGACCGTCACCGGGGATGTCTATTCCCGTGAGCGGCTTGAGCTGGAGGCCCATGCGAAAGTGAACGGCGACGTCTACTACAATCTGGTCGAAATGGCGGTGGGTGCCAGCGTCAACGGCAAGATGGTGCACAAGCCTGCGGAGAAGCCCCTGTTACTCGAGAAGGGCGGCAATCAGCCGAATCAGAGCCGGCCAGCTGATCGCGATCGCGGTGCACAGTCGGCGGGTGGTGCAGAACAGCGTGGCCGTGAGGGCCAGGGCCGCTTTGAGCCGGGGACCCAGTCCCGGGACGGCAAGGTGTCTGGCAGTCAATGACGTATAATGGCCCGAGCAATCCCGAGACCTGGAGGTCAAGACAGCCATGAGTACCCAAACCTACGTGCCCGAGTCCGATAATGGTGGCCAGATCCCCGAGGCATTGATTTTCACCGACGCGGCCGCCCGGAAAGTCCGTGAGCTGATCAGCGAAGAGGGCAACGACCAGCTTAAGCTGCGGGTTTTCGTCAGCGGTGGCGGGTGCTCCGGTTTCCAGTACGGGTTTACCTTCGATGAAGAAATCACGGAAGGTGACACAGAGATCAGAAATGATGGTGTCACGCTGCTGGTGGACCCCATGAGCGTCCAATATCTCATGGGCGCCGAGATCGACTATACCGAGGGTCTGGAAGGAGCTCAGTTCGTTATCCGAAACCCCAACGCCTCCACGACCTGTGGTTGTGGCTCCTCTTTCGCGGTATGAGGCCGTGGTTCGGGAACAATGTCTGAATTGACTCGAGGGGGGTGCCGGTGGCGCCCCCTTTCTTTATGCCTGGCTTGAACCGGAGGGCAGAGCATGGGGGCAGGGGTGGAACAGGTCAGGGAGTTGTGGTCATTGGCGCGTGGTGAACGACTGCTGGCGGCCATTGATCTGGGCTCGAACAGCTTCCATCTCATCGTAGCCCGCCTGAGTGGTCGGGATCTGCACGTGATTGACCGCATCAAGGAAACCGTGCGTCTGCGCAGCGGCTTGAGCGAGGACGGTGACCTTGCGCCGGAGGCACGTACCCGGGCACTGGCCTGCCTGTCCCGCTTCGGCGAGCGCCTCAAGGGCATGGATTCCACTCAGGTCCGGGCCGTTGGTACCGATGCCCTGCGACGCGCCGGTGACAGTCGGGACTTTCTTGAGGCCGCCGAGGCTGCCCTCGGGCATCCCATCGAGATCATTTCCGGCTTCGAGGAAGCGCGACTGATCTACGCCGGGGCAACGCCGGTTGTGACCGAAGGTGACGAGGCGCGCCTGGTGCTGGATATAGGTGGTGGTAGCACGGAAGTCATTCTTGGCCAGGGGGCTCGCCCCAAACTGCTGGAATCTCTGGGCATGGGCTCGGTTTCCCTGACCGAGCGCTGCTTTGATGGTGGCGAGGTGAGTCGGTCGAACATGAAGCGGGCCCTTCGGATTGCGCGCGGCGAGATCAGTGGCGTTGCACCGGCCTATCGGCGGGCCGGCTGGGGCCAGGCCCTGGGTGCCTCGGGCACTATCCGTTCCATCGCCGCCATCGCCGAAGCCCGGGGCTGGAGCGAGTCCGGGATCACCCTCGACAGTCTCAGCGCCCTCTGTGACGACCTGGTGTCGAGGGGGCGCCCCAAGGCGGACGATTACCCCGAGCTGCGCCCGGACCGGGTGCCCATTCTGCCGGGGGGCACGGCCATTCTGAGAGCCGTCTTCGAAGCCCTCGACATCCAGCGTATGGAGATCGCCCCCGGGGCCCTGAGGGAGGGTTTGCTGGAAGATATGGCCGGGCGGGTGCGTCACCGGGATGTACGTGATCGCACCGTGACCGCCATGATGGGGCGCTATCGCATGGACCGTGCTCATGGACGCGCCGTGGCCCGCACGG
Source organism: Natronospira sp. (assembly GCA_003558125.1). Classification (GTDB taxonomy): domain Bacteria; phylum Pseudomonadota; class Gammaproteobacteria; order Natronospirales; family Natronospiraceae; genus Natronospira; species Natronospira elongata. The sequence goes on from PWMQ01000013.1 coordinate 49,878, forward strand.
CCGTGGAGGCCTGGGATGCCGTCGCGGTGCCCTGGGGGCTGGATCAGCGGCCGGAAACTCGCGAGTTTCTCCGCTGGGCGGCCTGCCTGCACGAGATCGGCATGGCCGTTTCCCACAGCCAGCACCACCGGCATGGTGCCTATATCCTGGGACACGCCGACATGGCGGGCTTCTCCCGCGATGACCAGTCCATGCTCTCCGTGCTCGCCCGATTGCAGCGCAAGAAGTTATCCCGTCGGGTGCTGGATGAGCTGGCTCATCGGCATCGGCCCTTCGGGCTGCATCTGGCCTGCCTGCTTCGAGTGGCGATTGTGTTGCACCGGGCGCGGGACGGGGTGCCCACACTCCGTTTCGCTGCCGACCGCCCGACTGCCTGGACTCTGACATTGCCGGACGGCTGGCTGGAGCGACACCCCTTGTTGGCGGACGACCTGGCAGAAGAAGTGGATTTCGAGCAGGCCGCTGGTCTCCGTTTTGACCTTCGCAGTTAAGTAAATTCGGCCTAGGTCACGGCTTTCCGCAATCAACTGCGCTCGGCCAGATCGTCAAGCAACGCCGCCTGAGCAGTGTGTGGCTTAGTCCGCCCAGGCGTCAGCAGGCGATATTGCCCGTCGCTCTGCAGCGCCCAAGCTTGGGAGTTGTCCTTGAGATAGCTTTTCAGGTCCCGGCTCAGGCGTCGGTGAGCGGTCTTTTCCTGTACCGGAAAGCAGGCCTCCACCCGTCGAAACAGATTGCGCTCCATCAGGTCGGCACTGGCGCAGAAGACCTCATCATCGCCACCATTCAGGAACCAGAACACCCGGGTGTGTTCGAGGAAGCGACCGACGATCGAGCGTACCCGGATGTGATCGGAGACGCCCTTCACGCCCGGTCGCAGGCTGCACATGCCGCGCACGATGCAGTCAATCTGCACGCCGGCGGCCGAGGCTTCGTACAGCCGGCGAATCAAGGCGGGTTCCACCAGGGAATTGACCTTGATGATCAGCTGGGCCGCCTTGCCGGAGCTGGCATGTTCAATCTCCCGGTCGATGCGCTCCATCAGCCCCTTGTGCAGAGTGAAGGGGCTGTGAATGATCTTCTTCAGTTTGCTTACCTTGCCCAGGCTGGTGAGCTGCATGAAGACCTTGTGCACGTCCTCGGCCAGGGTGCGATCCGCAGAGAGCAGGCCGTAGTCGGTGTACAGCCGCGCGGTGCGGGGATGATAGTTTCCGGTGCCGAGATGAACGTAGCGACGCAGGCGACGCCCCTCCCGCCGAACCACGAGAATCATTTTGGCGTGGGTCTTGTACCCCACTACGCCGTAAAGCACATGGGCGCCGGCTTCCTGCAGACGGTTGGCCAGGTTGATGTTGTCGGCCTCATCGAAGCGCGCCCGCAGTTCGATCACCACCGTCACTTCCTTGCCGCTTTTTGCCGCTTCCACCAGGGCATTCACGATCGCCGATTCCGGTCCGGTGCGGTAAAGGGTCTGCTTGACGGCCACCACCTGCGGGTCTGCAGAGGCCTGGCGCACGAAATCGATCACCGGCAGGAAGGATTCGAAGGGGTGGTGGAGCAGCAATTCCTGCTTGCGAAGAACTTCGAAAATATCGCTGTTGTGAGCCAGCCTCCTTGGTAAGCCAGGGACGAAACTGGGGTATTTCAGGCCGGTGCCGTCAACCCGTTCATAGACCGCCATGAGACGGTTCAGATTGACCGGGCCATCGACCCGATACAGATCGTCCTGAGTGAGGCCGAACTGGACGAGCAGATCTTCAGCCATGTCATCCGGACAGTCATCGGCGACCTCCAGCCGAACTTCGTCGCCATAACGCCGGTGGGGCAGTTCCCCCTCCAGGGCGCGCAGCAAATCATCCACCTCTTCCTCATCGACGAACAGATCACTGTTTCGTGTCACGCGGAACTGGTAGCAGCCGCTGACCTGCATGCCGGGGAAAAGGTCATCGGCAAAGGCATGAATGATCGATGACAGAAACACGAAGGTGTGTGGTTTGTTTCCGGCCTGCTGACGCGGAAGCTGAATGACCCGGGGCAGGGAACGTGGTGCCTGAAGCACCGCCATGGCACGGTTACGCCCGAAGGCATCCTTGCCCTCCAGAGCGAGTACGAAGTTGAGGCTTTTGTTGAGAATGCGCGGGAAGGGGTGCGCAGGGTCAAGACCCATGGGGCTGAGCAAAGGTTGCACTTCGTCCCGGAAGAATCGCTTCAGCCAGGCTTGCTGCCCGTTGTTCCATTGGTCACGCTTCAGAATACGAATGCCGGCCTTTTGCAGGGCAGGCAGCAGCTCCCGGTTGAAACAGTAATACTGATCCGCCACCAGTTGTCTGGCCCGCTGGCTGATGGCGCGCAGCGTTTCCTTGGGTGGTAGGCCGTCCGGCCCTGTCTCCACCGAGCCTGCTTCGAGTTTCTGCTTGAGCCCAGCCACACGGATCTCGAAGAATTCGTCAAGATTCGTGGTGGCAATGCACAGGAACTTCAGACGTTCCAGCAAGGGGGTGTCGGGATCGCGGGCCTGGTTCAATACTCTGTGATTGAACTCAAGCAGGCTGAGTTCGCGGTTGATATATAAATCCTGGGATTTTAAGTCGACGTCACTCATGAGGACGGCCCTGATGCGATGAGTGCGTCAGCCTAGATTATTGCTATGACAATCTGATGAAGGTGTTTTCAGGGTAGCCAGAGGCCGCCCAGGGTGCCGTCGCCATCCGCGCCTGTGACCGCCGACAGGTGAACGGACAGTCCATTCCAGCGCTGTTGCGCCAGCCAGGCGAAGCCGGCGCTTTCCACATGATCCGGATCAAGGCCTTGGGTCTTGCTGCTTTCCAGCGGAATGTTCTCCAGATGATGTGCCAGGCGCGTCATCAGGGTGCGGTTGTGGGTTCCTCCCCCGCAGGCAATGACCCGGTCAACATGGTGGGCTCGGGCGATGGCGGCGATGGGCTGAACAGTCAGTTCCAGCAGGGTCGCCTGCACGTCGGCCGCCGGGATGGCGCTCACGGAGCGGCCGCCATGCTTGGCCAGCCAGTTCAGATTGAAGTGTTCCGGTCCGGTGCTCTTGGGCGGCGCCTGGCGAAAGTAATCGTCATCCAGCAAGCGTTGCAGCAGTTCAGCCCGGGTCTCGCCGCTGGCGGCCCACTGGCCGTCCGGGTCCCAGCCGGCGCCGGGGTGATGCTTGCGGTGCCAGGCATCCAGCAGGGTATTGGCGGGGCCGGTGTCCCAGCCGATCGGGGCCTGGTCCGGTCGTAGCAGGGAGACATTGGCGATACCGCCCAGATTGAGCACCAGCCGAGTTTCTTCGGGGCTGGAAAAGAAGGCTTGATGGAAGGCGGGGGCGAGCGGCGCGCCCTGTCCGCCGCGTGCCAGATCGGCACTGCGAAAATCCGCCACCACGGGCAGGCCGGTCAGGCAGGCCAGGCGGGCGGGCGAGCCGATCTGCCAGGACCACCCTTTGTCGGGCAGGTGCCTGATGGTCTGGCCGTGGCTGCCGACGGCGGTTACCGCGTCTTTATCCAACCCGGCCACCTGAAGCAGGGCCTCGGTGGCTTCCGCCAGTTGCTGACAAAAGGCAGTCTCGGCTTCGGCCAGGACGTCCGGGGCAATCTCTGGCTGGCGACACAGGGAGGAGAGCAGCTTGGCCAGCTGCGGAGGGAATGGCCGGGTGACGCCGGCCAGCAGCTCATGGTGTCCTTCCTCGCTGCCCAACAGGGCGGCATCCACCCCATCAAGACTGGTACCGCTCATCAGCCCGATGAAGTGTGTCGCCGCCATGCCGGGATCTCAGTCAGTGAGTTCTGCGAGGCGTTCGCCGGGTCGCATCAAATCTAGATGGGCCACCAGCGGCGCAGTCGTGGTGAAGAAGTGTTCACGATATTCTTCCGGTACCGGATCGGCGGCCGGGAAGTCCACCGTCACCGGATTGCGGTGCACACCATCGACGAGAAACTCGTAGTGCAGGTGGGGGCCGGTGGCAAGTCCGGTCTGGCCAACGTAGCCGATCACTTCCCCCTGCCGGACCCGGCTGCCGACACGGTGGCCATTGGCAAAGCGCGACATATGGGCGTAGAGAGTCGAATAACGTTCCCCATGCTGGATCTGGACTGTGTTGCCGTAGCCCCCGTGGCGTCCCCGAAGGGTGATGCGGCCATCACCGGCTGCCCGAATGGGGGTGCCGGTGGGGGCGGCATAGTCCACGCCGCGGTGGGCCCGAATCCGATTCAGAACAGGGTGCCGTCGGTTGGGGTTGAAGTGGGAGCTGATCCGGACGTAGTCGAGTGGCGCGCGCAGGAAGGTGCGGCGCATGCTATCGCCCTCGGGATTGTAGTAGTCGCTTTCGCCGGAAGGCTTGGTGTAGCGCACGGCCTGCAATCGATTGCCCCGGTTGACGATCTCCGCCGCCAGGATCTGGCCGTCACGGATTTTCTCGCCATCGCGGTAGAGTTCTTCGTAAATCACGACAAACTCATCGCCTCGCCGGGTATCAAGCACGAAGTCGATATCCCACTGGAAGATGCCGGCCAGGTTCATGATCAGGTTGGTCGACAGGCCCGCCGCCCGGGCATCCTGGTAAAGTGAGCGTTCAATGACGCCACTGGCAAAGGTAACCCGCCGCTGCACCGGCAGTTCCGTGACCTCTTTTTCAAAACCGTTGTCACCGCGGGAGACTTCCAGTATTCGGTCGCTGTCGATGCGGTGGGAGAGGCGCAGCACATTGCCGCTGCCATCATCCACAATTTCCACCTGGTCTCCCGGGCGCAGGCGCGTCAGCTTTTCGGTTTCGCCACCCAGGGATACGATAAAATGCAGATCGGTCCGGTCCAGGCCGGCCCGCTGGAAGACCCGGGCCAGGGAGTCACCGCCCTTGACCTCCAGGATACGGTGACGAGCGTCTTCCCCGTTCAGGCCTGCATCCTCGATCAGCGATTGGGCCAGAGGGCCGTTGGGCAGATGCAGGGGTACGCTGCGGCTGCCATTCTCGGGACGAGGCTCCGGCTTGTCGGCGCCGGAGAAGGCGCTGACGGAAGTGATCAATACCACCAGGCCCAGCAGCAGTCCGCCGCCGAGCAGCTGGCGTTGGGAGGGGTGCCAGTCGCGAGGGGATTCCCAGCGTCGCAGGAGATGCCGCAAAAGGTTGGGGCGGGAACGGCGGCTGCCCAGTGGCTTATAATCGTGTCTGATACCTGATCGTGTCTTCATGACTCTGTTTCTGGCCTGAGGCAAAGCGCGGAAACTTATCGGTGAGCGGGCTCCCCGTCAATCACCGTCTGGACGCCCGGTATCATTATTTGCTGTGCCGGCTGGGCGCACGCTCGGCGTAGGCAACTTTTCACGTGTTATATCATAAGAGTAGCGGGTATTTCTGCAGTTTTTTTGAAAAAATGCCTCTCAACTGACTGAAGATTGGAGAGAAGATGGCTGAGCTTGACCAGGCCCTTGCGCGAATCCGCCAGGGTGCGGACGAAATCATTCCCGAGGCCGAGCTGAAAGAGCGACTTGCCGCCGGGCGGCCGTTGCGGATCAAGGCGGGCTTTGATCCCACTGCGCCCGATCTGCATCTGGGGCACACGGTACTTATTAACAAGATGCGCGTGTTTCAGGAACTGGGTCACGAGGTTATCTTCCTGATCGGCGACTTCACCGGGATGATCGGCGACCCCAGTGGCAAGAACGCCACGCGACCGCCCATGACACCGGAGCAGGTGGTGGATAACGCCCGCACCTATCAGGAGCAGATTTTCAAAATCCTGGATCCCGAGCGCACCCGGGTCGAGTTCAATTCCCGCTGGATGGATCAACTGGGTGCCGCCGGCATGGTCAAGTTGGCGTCCCATCACACCGTGGCCCGCATGCTGGAGCGGGATGACTTTCATAAGCGCTATACCGGCAAGCAGCCCATTGCGATCCATGAGTTCCTGTATCCCCTGGTCCAGGGTTATGACTCGGTGGCGCTGGAGGCTGATGTAGAGCTCGGCGGGACTGATCAGAAGTTCAACCTGCTGGTCGGTCGTCAGTTGCAGGAGGCTTATGGCCAGAAACCGCAGCTGGTGCTGACCGTGCCTCTGCTTGAGGGCACCGATGGCGTGCAGAAGATGTCCAAGTCCCTGGGCAACTACGTGGGCATCACGGAGGCTCCGGGCGAGATGTATGGAAAGATCATGTCCATTTCCGATCAGCTCATGTGGCGCTGGTTCGAACTGCTCAGCCTCAAGCCGCCGGAGACCCTGGCCGCTTATCGTCAGGAGGTCGTCGACGGTGCCAACCCTCGGGACATAAAATTCCGCCTTGCAGATGAACTGGTGGCCCGCTTTCACGGGGACCAGGCGGCAGGGCAGGCCCACCGGGCCTTCGTCGATCGCTTTCGCAAGGGGCAAGTGCCCGATGATATGGACACTGTGGAGTTGACCGCTCCCGATGGATCCCTTGGCTTGCCTCTGGCGCTCAAGGCCAGTGGGCTCACTCCGTCCACATCCGAGGCGATGCGAATGATCAAGCAGGGCGCGGTGAAGGTCGAGGGTGAGAAGATCACCGATCGTGACCACCAGCTCCTGTCCGGCTCCGAGCAGGTGGTACAGGTCGGTAAACGCCGCTTCCGGCGGGTCCGGGTCGACTAGAGAAAGGGTGGCGCTTGGGGGGGGGCGAAAAAAACTGCCCCCAGCCCCTTGACCCCCGTCTGCATGTCTCTATAATGCCCGCTTCCTCAACGGGGGGCGACGCCGAAACAGCGGCTTCAAACCCCGCTCAGACGAGGAATCAGGCAGGGCTTGACAGGTGGTTTTCGCCGAGTACAATGCCCGCCTTCTCGCAGGAAGCGAGTTTCACCGGCTCCGCCGAGTGTGACAAAAAAATGAAGACCGAGTGTTGACAGGGACGGCAATCAGTGTAAAATGCTCGGTCTGCCTCGGGCGAAACGCAAGAGGCGCTCTTTAACAATCAGAACAGGCAGCTTGTGTGGGCGTTCGCGTTCGGAGTGGAAACACCACCCAATAACGTGAACGACCAATAAAGCTTAACCAGAAATTCTGGGTAAAGCAGGTCGCTCTCGTATTAAAGCATTAGCTTTAAACTGAAGAGTTTGATCCTGGCTCAGATTGAACGCTGGCGGCATGCCTAACACATGCAAGTCGAACGGTAACAGCAGGAGCTTGCTCCTGGCTGACGAGTGGCGGACGGGTGAGTAACACG
>PWMQ01000047.1 GCA_003558125.1 Natronospira sp.
CCGCCGAGCCGCAATGGCTGGATCAGGTCCATGGCCGCCATGTCCTCTACCTGTCGGGCGCCGCCCCCGAGGCCCCGGCAGATGCGGCCTGGACCGACCGGCCCGGCCGGGTCTGCGCCATCCTGACCGCGGATTGTCTGCCGGTGTTTCTGGCCCATGAAGCAGGGCGATGGGTGGGGCTGGCCCATGCCGGCTGGCGGGGGCTGGCCGAGGGGGTGATCGAGGCGACGGTGGCCGCCATGCCCGGGCCGGCCAGTGCGCTCCATGCCTGGCTGGGGCCGGCGATCGGGCCCGCCGCCTTTCAGGTCGGTGAAGAGGTTCGTGAAGCCTTTGTCGCCAGGGACCCGGAGGCCGAAGCTGCCTTTCAGGCCGATGGCCCCGAGCACTGGCGGGCGGATCTGCCCGCGCTCGCCCGGCGGCGTCTGGAGGCACTCGGAGTCGCCAGCGTCGGCGGTGACGGTCTCTGCACCTGGAGTGATCCGGCGCGCTTTTTCTCCCACCGCCGCCAGGCCCCCTGCGGTCGCATGGCCAGTCTTATCTGGATCGAACCCGAGGCCTGATCCGCCGCCATTCGCGCACAACTGCGGTCGCTTCTGTGGGCAAGCTGCTTGAATACGCGGCAAATGCCACCAATGTAGAAGGCAGTTGAGTAATCTTTGGGAGCAAGACCCATGCGAATGGACAAATTGACGAGCAAATTCCAGATGGCGTTGTCGGATGCCCAGTCCCTGGCCCTCGGCCGGGACCACCAGTTCATGGAGCCGGTGCATCTCATGCTGGCCATGCTGGATCAGGACGGTGGCGGCCTGCGTCCGCTGCTGGACAAGGCAGGTGTGGAAATCAATCGCCTGCGCTCCAGCCTGGGCGAGGCCCTTGATCGTCTGCCCACGGTGTCCGGCGCCGAGGCCGAGGTGCACCCTTCCCAGAATTTCATGCGCCTGTTGAACCAGTGCGACAAGCTGGCCCAGAAGCGGGGTGACAGCTACATCTCCAGCGAGCTGTTCCTGCTCGCCGCGGTGGATGAGAAGGGGGATCTCGGGGCCATTCTGCGCGACTGTGGCGCGGTCAAAGGGGCCATCGACAAGGCCATTGAAGAGGTGCGTGGTGGCCAGAACGTGGACGATCCGAATGCCGAGGACCAGCGCCAGGCCCTGGAGAAATACACCATCGACATCACCGAGCGGGCCGAGCAGGGCAAGCTCGACCCGGTGATCGGTCGTGACGAGGAAATCCGCCGCACCGTGCAGGTGCTGCAGCGGCGCACCAAGAACAATCCGGTGCTGATCGGTGAGCCCGGCGTGGGCAAGACCGCTATTGTCGAGGGCCTGGCCCAGCGCATCGTCAACGGTGAGGTCCCCGAAGGTCTCAAGGACAAGCGCGTCCTGTCCCTGGACATGGGGGCCCTCCTGGCCGGGGCCAAGTACCGCGGCGATTTCGAGGAACGGCTCAAGGCCGTGCTCAAGGAACTGGCCCAGGAAGAGGGCCGGGTGATCCTGTTCATCGACGAGATCCACACCATGGTGGGCGCCGGCAAGGCCGAGGGCTCTATGGACGCCGGCAACATGCTCAAGCCGGCCCTGGCCCGCGGCGAGTTGCACTGCGTGGGTGCCACCACCCTGGATGAGTATCGCAAGTACATCGAGAAGGACGCCGCCCTGGAACGTCGTTTCCAGAAGGTGCTGGTGGATGAACCCAGCGAGCAGGATACCGTGGCCATTCTCCGTGGCCTCAAGGAGCGTTACGAGGTCCACCACGGGGTGGAGATTACCGACCCGGCCATTGTCGCCGCCGCTGCCCTGTCCCATCGCTATATCACCGATCGGCAACTGCCGGACAAGGCCATCGACCTGATCGACGAGGCCGCCAGCCGCATCCGCATGGAGATCGACTCCAAGCCGGAGGAAATGGATCGTCTGGACCGACGGCTTATCCAGCTCAAGATTGAGCGCGAGGCCCTAAAGAAGGAAAAGGACGAAGCCTCCCGGCGTCGGCTGGACAATCTCAATGAGGAGATCGGGGAGCTGGAACGTCAGTACGCCGATCTTGATGAGATCTGGCAAGCCGAAAAAGCCACGGTTCAGGGCGCCACGCACATCAAGGAGGAGCTGGACCGGGCTCGCACCGAACTGGAGGCAGCCCGCCGAGCCGGCGATCTGGGGAGGATGTCGGAAATTCAGTACGGTCAGATTCCCGAACTGGAAAAGAAGCTTGCGGAATCCAGTGACAGTGAACAGAGTGCTGAAACAAAACTCCTGCGCAACCGCGTGACCGACGAGGAAGTGGCCGAAGTGGTTTCCCGCTGGACGGGCATTCCGGTGGCCAAGATGCTGGAGTCGGAAAAGGAGAAGTTGCTGAAGATGGAAGACGCCCTGCGCGAGCGGGTGGTGGGCCAGGACGAGGCATTGAAGGTGGTGTCCAACGCCATTCGCCGTTCCCGGGCCGGTATCTCCGACCCCCATCGGCCCAATGGCTCCTTCCTCTTTTTGGGTCCCACCGGGGTGGGCAAGACCGAACTGTGCAAGTCCCTGGCGAACTTTCTGTTCGACACCGAAGAGGCCATGGTTCGCATCGACATGTCGGAATACATGGAAAAGCATTCCGTGGCCCGTCTGGTGGGCGCACCCCCCGGCTATGTAGGCTATGACGAAGGCGGGCAACTGACCGAGAAGGTCCGCCGCCGACCCTATTCGGTGATCCTGCTGGACGAGGTGGAAAAGGCCCACCCGGATGTCTTCAACATCCTGCTGCAGGTGCTGGACGATGGTCGTCTGACCGATGGCCAGGGTCGTACCGTGGATTTCCGCAACACCGTGGTGGTGATGACCTCCAATCTGGGATCACAGGAAATCCAGGGCTTCACCCAGGACAGCGATTACCAGGAGATGAAGTCAGCGGTGATGGAGGTGGTCGGTCAGCATTTCCGGCCCGAATTCATCAACCGCATCGACGATGTGGTGGTCTTCCACGCCCTGGGTCGTGAACAGATCCGTGACATTGCCAACATCCAGTTGGCCCAACTGCGGGCACGGCTGGCTGAGCGCGACATGCAGCTGGAGATCAGCGAGGCGGCCCTGGATCGTCTCGGCGAGGCCGGCTTTGATCCGGTCTATGGTGCCCGCCCACTGAAGCGGGCCATTCAGCAGCGCATCGAGAACCCGCTGGCCGAGCGGATTCTTGCTGGCGAGTTCGGGCCCGATGACACCATCTGGGTGGATGTGGATGGCGAGGCGTTCAGCTTCTCCGCTCAGGAGCAGGCACCGAAAGAAGCGGCGGTCCATTGAGTCGCCGCTGGCTGAACAGGCTGCGCTGGCAGCCGGTCTATCGATTTCGCTTCGGCGGCATCCAGTGGACGGACCCGGTCCTCGGCCTGGCCCTTGCGGCCGGGCCGATGGCCTGGACCGTCATGCTTTTCCTGCTGGTTCCTACCGATGACTGGCTGTGGCCCCTGAGTGAACCCTGGCTGTTTCTGATGCCGGTGCTGGTCTATCCGGTGCTGGAGGAGATCGTCTTTCGGGGCATGTTGCAGGACTGGCTGGCGTCTCTGAGCCGCAAGACCTGGGGGATTCTGAGCCTGGCCAATGTAATCACCAGTCTCTGTTTCGCGGCACTGCACCTGATTCACCAGCCGCCGCTGTGGGCGGCCCTGGTGTTCTTCCCCTCACTGGTCTTTGGCTACTTCCGGGAACGCCACGATACCCTGGGCACACCCATCCTGCTGCATGTGGTCTACAACTTCGGGGCGGTGTGGTTCTTCTGGGGATGAAAAAGCGGAAGCATTGCCTCGCGCCAAGCACGCCAAGGGCGCAAAGCTAAAGGCTAGCCTCGCGCAAAGACGCGAAGGCGCAAAGGAAAAGCAATTCATTTTGTTGTAGGAGAGGCTTTAGCCTCGATTGCTGTCACCCGGTGGCACCGTCTAGGCCGAAGCCTCTCACGGCTCCACCACACCCCCTACCCAAAAAACCTTTCTCTGCGTCTCCGCGTCTCTGCGCGAAAAATATCCTCTTTTCTTTGCGTCTTCGCGCGAGGCCGCCCTTATTCCTTCGCCTCGCCATCCTGGACGGTCTTGCGCAGGCGAATGCCCAGGTCACGCAGCTGCTTGTTGTCCACCGTGCCGGGGGCGTCGGTGAGCAGGCAGGCGGCGGTCTGGGTCTTGGGGAAGGCGATCACTTCGCGGATGCTGTCGGCACCGGCCATGAGCATGACCAGACGATCCAGGCCGAAGGCGATGCCGCCATGGGGCGGGCAGCCGTACTTGAGGGCCTCGAGCAGGAAGCCGAACTTTTCTTCCGCTTCTTCCTCGCTGATCCCCAGATAATCGAAGACCGCCGATTGCATTTCGGTGTCGTGGATACGGACGGAGCCGCCACCGATTTCCGAGCCGTTGAGCACCATGTCGTAGGCGCGGGAGATCAGCTCTTCCGGCTTGGCGCTCTTCAGTGCCTCGGCGTTTTCCACCCGCGGTGCGGTGAAGTGGTGGTGCAGGGAATACCAGCGCTTGTCGCCCTCGTCGTATTCGAACATGGGGAAGTCCACCACCCACAACGGCCGCCAGCCGTCGGCCACCAGGCCACGGTCCTTGCCCAGCTTCACGCGCAGGGCGCCCAGGGCGTCATTGACCACGGTGGCCTTGTCGGCGCCGAAGAAGATCAGGTCGCCGGCTTCGGCAGCCGTGCGTTCCAGAATGCCGGCGACGGCCTCGTCGGAGAGGAACTTGAGAATGGGCGACTGCAGACCCTCGCGGCCCTGGCTGGGGTCATTGACCTTGATGTAGGCCAGACCCTTGGCGCCATAACGACCCACGAACTCGGTGTAGCCGTCGATTTCCTTGCGGGTCAGCTCGCCCCCCTTGGGCAGGCGCAGGGCGGCCACGCGACCGTTCTTGTCGGCGGCCGGGCCCGAGAACACCTTGAACTCGGCATCGGCCACCAGATCGGCGACGTCCACCAGTTCCAGCGGAATCCGCAGGTCGGGCTTGTCGGAGCCGAAGCGGCGCATGGCTTCGGCATAAGGCATGCGCGGGAAGGGGTTCTCCAGCTCCACGCCCATCACATCCTTGAACAGGGAGCGGATCAGGCCTTCCACCAGCTCCATGATCTGCTCTTCGGACATGAAGCTCATCTCCATGTCGAGCTGGGTGAACTCCGGCTGGCGGTCGGCGCGCAGGTCCTCGTCACGGAAGCAGCGCACGATCTGATAGTAGCGGTCCACGCCGGACATCATCAGCAACTGCTTGAACAGCTGCGGCGACTGGGGCAGGGCAAAGAACTGGCCCGGATGGGTGCGGCTGGGCACCACATAGTCGCGTGCACCTTCCGGGGTGGCGCGGGTCAGCATGGGGGTTTCCACATCAAGAAAGCCCTGCTCGTCCAGGTGACGGCGCATGGCCGAGGTGACCTGGGCGCGCAGCTTGAGCTTGCGCTGCATGTGCTCGCGACGCATGTCCACGTAGCGGTACTTGAGGCGCAGGTCTTCACCCACATCGTGCTCGTCCTGATGGAAGGGCGGGGTTTCGGCCTTGTTCAGGACCTCCAGTTCCAGACCCAGCACTTCCACCTGGCCGGTGGGCAGCTTGTCATTGGTGGTCCCTTCGGGGCGACGGCGCACCCGGCCGCGCACGCGGATCACGAATTCGCTGCGCAGGCGCTCGGCGGTCTCGAAGACCTCTGCCCGGTCGGGGTCGAACACCACCTGCAGCAGACCTTCCCGGTCGCGCAAGTCAACAAAGATCACGCCCCCGTGGTCGCGCCGGCGATTGACCCAGCCGCATACGGTAACTTCCTTATCCAGGAGGGATTCATCAACTTTTCCGCAATAATGGGAACGCATCAGCGTTGCTCCCGCTTTCTCGTGTGGGTGAGATGGATTCGGTCTGTCGGGAAACGGGGCGCCCAGGGCGCCGGAGGGGCCCGAAAGGCGGGAATCTTACGATTTGCGCGGGTTTACCGCAAGTTGCGGGGGAGCCCCCAAGCAAATTGCCTCGCGCAAAGCGCGCTAAGGAAAGGCTGATCTCGCGCAGAGACGCAATGTTCTTTCTTTGCGTCCTTGGCGCGCTTTGCGCGAGGCCGTCTTTCAGTCCTTCCCCGGCAGCTTTTTTGCCTCCGCTTCGACCGCCTTGGCCACGGTGTGGCCGTTCGGGTCCCAGACGGGCACCACCACGCCCAGGGAGATGATCATGCGCAGGGCCTCGTCCACGGTCATGTCCAACTCGATGACATCCTCGCGGGGGATCATGAGATTGAAGCCGGAGGTGGGGTTGGGGGTGGTGGGCACATAGACGCCGACCACATCGATCCCGGTCCGATACTGGATCTCACCCAGGTCGTTGTTGGTGACAAAGGCCAGAGCCCAGGATCGCTCGTGGGGGTAGGGGATCAGGACCGGTTTGCGGAAGGCGTCGCTTTGGCCCGAGAACATGGTCTCGGCAATCTGCTTGCTGCCGTAGTAGATGGAGCGGACCACCGGGATGCGGTCCAGAATGCGCTCCCCGATTTCCACCAGTTTACGGCCGAAGAAATTGGCCGCGAGCATGCCGGTGAGGATCAGCACCACCAGGCTGAGGACAATGCCCAGCCCGGGGATGGCGAAACCGAGCAATTGTTCGGGCTGGATGGCTTCCGGCAGCAGCGTCAGGGAGCGGTCCAGCAGGTTGACCAGAAAGCGCAGGGCAAAAATGGTCACGCCCACCGGCACCAGGACCAGGATGCCGGCGACAAAGTAACGCCGCAGGCGGGTGATCAGGCCGGGCTGATTGTCCGGCCCTGACGTCATGCGGGTTGAGCCGCCTTGCCCTGGCTGGAGGACTTATCCGGGCTGGAGGATTTATCCGCTTTCTTTTCCTTGCCGCCGCTCTTTTCGCTATCACCGGCAATATTCCGCTTGTTGCCCTTCTTGAAGTCGGTCTCGTACCAGCCGGAACCGGAGAGGCGGAAAGCGGCGGCGGAAACCAGGCGATTGAGACTGTCCTGCTCACATTCCGGGCAGCGGGTGAGGGGGCCCTCGCTCATCTTCTGCAGGGCTTCCAGTTCATGGCCACAGGCCTGACAGCGATATTCGTAGATCGGCATGCTCTTTACCTCTAACGATGACGGACAGGGGTGGCGGACGTGCCAGGCAAAAATCTGGGGTCAGATATTTCGATTCCAAGCCCACGGGCGCCCTCGATGCGGTCGCGGTATCCGGCCCCGCCAGCGCGGGATTATAGCCTCTGCCGCCGCCAATGTCCGGGAATCGGGTCCTTGGGGTCGGATTCCGAGGCCCGAACGCGTTAATATGCGCCTGTCACAGTCAACAACAATATGCCGGGGGATGACAGGCATGCAGAAAAGCCAGGCCATGGTTCGTCGTGAAGACGGGCAGTCTCAGCGCACCGCTCTGATCACCGGCTGTTCCAGCGGGATCGGCGAAGCGGCCGCGCAGCTGCTGAGGGATCGTGGTTGGCGAGTGTTTGCCACCGCTCGGCGGACCCTGGACGTCCATCGGTTGGAGCGGGCCGGATTCGAGGCCCTGCAACTGGATCTGAACGATTCCCTGTCGATCACCGTTGCCGTGGACCAGGTCATGGAGGCCACCGATGGTCGGATCGATGCCCTGGTGAACAACGGGGCCTTTGCTTTGCCCGGTGCGGTGGAAGACCTTTCCCGTGCCGCCATGCGCGCCCAGTTCGAAGCGAATGTCTTCGGCACCATGGAATTGACCAATCGGGTGATACCGATGATGCGTGAGCATGGTCAGGGCCGCATCGTGATGCTCAGTTCCATGCTCGGCCTGGTGGCTGCGCCCTGGCTGGGAAGCTACAACGCCAGCAAGTTCGCCCTGGAAGGCTTTACCGACACCCTGCGCATGGAACTGGCGGACAGCGGCATTCGGGTGGTGACCATCAACCCCGGCCCGGTGGAATCCCGCTTCCGTGCCAGTGCGCTGGCCAATGCCAAGCGCTTCATCAATCTGCGCGGCTCGGTGCATGCCGAGCAATATGACCGCATGGAACGCCGGGCGGCGGACCCGGATCACAAGATGCCCGGCACCTCCACGCCGGCCGCCGTCCTGCGCCGACTGGTCAAGGCCATCGAGTCGCCGCGTCCCAAGCCCCGGTACTATGTCACCACCCCGGCTTATACCCTGGCCTTTCTGCGCCGGATTCTGCCCACGTCCCTGATGGATCGGGTCATGCGGCGAGTCTAGGGACTCTCCCGGTGAGTGCCTTCAAGCGTCCGAAGTCAGTGCTGGTGCTGGTTTATACCCCGGATGCCGAGGTCCTAGTGCTTGAGCGGCGTAAGCCGGCGGCCTTCTTTCAATCAGTGACGGGCAGTCTTGAATGGGGTGAGTCGGCTCATGCCGCGGCGGCCCGTGAACTGCGCGAAGAGACCGGCCTGGATCCTGATCCGGCGCCGGTGGACTGCGGCCTGACGGCCGAGTTCGAGATCCACCCGGCCTGGCGCGACCGCTTTCCACCTGGCACTGAAACGAATCACGAAACTGTTTTCTGCTGGCAGGCGCCTGGCCGTGTACCGATCCAGCTCCGCCCGGATGAGCATGTCAGCTGGCAATGGCTTCCCTTTGACCGCGCCCTCAATGCCCTCAGCTCCTGGACCAACCGCCGGGCCCTGCTGCAGGTGCTGCCCATGCGGGTGGGATAGCATCATTTGTCCGATACCCGGTGGTTCTTGCGGGTGACTTCGATGGGGGAGTGCCTTTTGTTGTCGGTGGCAGAGTGCGTTCCGGCTTTGGTACTGCTGGGCTTGATCAGGGACGCCCTGGATACATCCCTGTACGCTCTGGGTTCGGCATCCCGCCTCACACAGCCCTGATCAAGCCCACCAGTACCAAAGCCTACTCTTGGTGGTGGCCACCTGGGCCGTGCTAACGGAGGGTTTGGTTCAGGCTTATGCCTTGGTGCCATCCGGAGGCTTTTGATCGCGAATAAATTCGCTCCCACGGTGCCTATAGCTTATGCCGAAGCCGCTGTGGGAGCGGATTTATCCGCGATTTCAGCGGCCAAATCGAAGCCAATCTACTCAGATATCAGAATACGCCATCAGCAAGCACGGCCCAGGTGACCCCCACCAAAGGTAGGCCTTGGGGCCGACAGGGCTTTCCAAGGCTGTGTGAGCCAGGATGGCGAACCCAGAGCCCCCAGGGACGGATTCACGGAGTCCTTGGAAAGCCCTGTCGGCCCCAAGGCCGGGACGCGTCTCTGTCACCGGCATCGAAAGGGCCTAATCCCATCGAAGCCACCGGCCAAGACCGGAACCCCCCGTCACCAGCATCGAAAGGGACTGCCCTCATCGAAGGGGGCTGCCGTGATCGAAGCCCACCGAACCAAGGAACACACCATCCCCATCCCCCCACGCCTGTGGCACTCTGTATGTCAGAGCTTTCATAACTCAAATTGAGCTTTCAAGGATCGATCAATGGCAAGGCAGGACGGCCCGGGGCCGGCGGAAACCGTGGTGTTCATACATGGCCTGTGGATGACAGGCATGGAACTGTATTTCCTGCGCCGAAGGGTCAGCCAGGCCGGTTACGAGACCGAGCGATTCTCCTATCGGACCCTCGCGGGTAGTCTGGACGAGAACGCCGAAAGCCTGCGGGACTGGTTGGAGGAAGTGGACAATGTTCGGGTGCACCTGGTGGCCCACAGCCTGGGCGGTCTGCTGACCCTGAGACTGTTCCAGCGTTTCGGCCCGGTGGTCAATGGCAAGGTTGTCTTCATGGGTTCCCCGGTGCGTGGCAGCCAGGCCGCCCGGGCCACCGCATCGATCCGACTGGGCGAAGTGATCCTCGGTCGCAGTGGCCAGGAAGGTCTGCTCCATGAAGACGAAGCGGAATGGCCCTGGGACAATGAGCTGGGCATTATCGCCGGCACTCGGGGCATCGGCGTGGGGACTGCCCTGAGTGATCTGCCCGAGCCCCATGACGGCACCGTGGCCGTGCGTGAAACCCATATCCATGGCGCCCGGGATCGTATCCAGCTCGATGTCAGCCATACCAGCATGATCATGTCCCGCCAGGTGGCTGATCAGATTGTTCACTTTCTGCGCGAGTCTCGCTTTTATCATTCACCCCATGATGATTGATGCAATGCAGCCCACCGGGAGTATCCAGCATGTCGGAGCATGATCAGGCAGAGCATGAGTCAGCAATTCGGGAGGCAGCGAGGAGCGCCAGAGTGGTTGCCTTCTGCTCCAATCTGACAGAGACCGGTCTGTTGCAGCGGGCGGCCGAGCAACGGGGTGAACCTTATCGCGAGATTCGCATGGGCATGGCTGATGCGGCCATGCGGGAACGCTTCCAGTATCTCAAGACCCTGACCGGGCAGACGACCCTGCCCCAGGTCTTCGTGGAGGGGCAGTTCATCGGGGGCATTGAAGATTATCTCAAGCGCGATGAGGGTCAGCCCTATGGGGAGGTAAACCATGCCAGGCGATGGGTTGAGATATTGGCCTATGCCGGCCTGTTGCCGTTCCTCGCCGGGGCCCTGGGCCTGCTGCTGTTGGCCGCAGGCATCACGTTGCCAGTGGGTTTGGGCGAGGGTTTCTTCATTCAGTGGCAACTGGCCTATGGCGCCGTCATTCTCAGCTTTCTCGGTGCCACCCATTGGGGCATGGGCTTGGCGGGTGGTAGAGGGCTGGGAAAAGGTGATTTTCTTGCCGCGGTACTGCCGGCCTTGCTCGCCTGGTTGAGTCTGCTTCTGCCCAGCAGTCCAGGGCTGATGTTGTTGATCGCCGGTTTTGTCCTGTGGTGGCTGTATGAGTACCGCATCTCGGCGCGCCTGGCTTATGCCGGCTGGTATCAGGCCGTGCGCCGAAACCTCAGCTGGACGGTGGCGGGCCTGCTGCTGCTCAGTCTTTTATTCATCCAATAGTTTTTGCAGCTCGTAGAGTCGGTCCAGGGCCTGCTTCGGTGTCAGCTCATCCGGGTTGATGGCCTTTAATTGCTCATGAAGCTGCTCGGCCGTTTCGTTGACCGGGGCTTCATTGTGCCGGGCTTCCTGCTTCTCCGGTTTGCCTTTGGGTGGCGCTTGAAACAGCCCCAGCTGCGGCTGCCCGGCCGCGACCTGGCCCTGCTCCAGTTTCGTCAGGTGCCGGCGGGCAGCTTCGATGACCGAGCCGGGCACGCCGGCCAGGGCAGCCACCTGCAGGCCATAGCTCTGGTTGGCAGGGCCTTCGCGCACCTGGTGGAGGAAGACCAGCTTGTCGCCGTGTTCGGTGGCGTCCAGGTGCACATTGGCGCAGGCCGGCAGCTGCTCGGGCAGCTCCGTGAGTTCGAAGTAGTGGGTGGCGAACAGGGTTCTGGCGCCGATCTCGCGGGCGATGTATTCCGCCGTTGCCCGCGCCAGGGAAACCCCGTCATAGGTGCTGGTGCCGCGCCCGATTTCGTCCATCAGCACCAGACTCTGTTCGCTGGCATTGTTGAGGATATTGGCGGTTTCGCTCATTTCCACCATGAAGGTGGACTGGCCCCCGGCCAGGTCGTCGGAGGCACCGATACGGGTAAAGATCCGGTCGACCGGCCCCAGCATGGCCTTGTCCGCAGGGACAAAGCTGCCCACATGGGCAAGGATGGTGATCAGCGCCACCTGACGCATATAGGTGGACTTGCCACCCATGTTGGGCCCGGTGATGACCAGCAGGCGGCGGTCATCATCGAGATTGAGATCATTGGGGACGAAGGCATCCTCGATTACCTGTTCCACCACCGGATGACGGCCATTGCGAATCTCCAGTCGCGGCGAGTCGCTGAGTTCGGGCATGACCAGATTCAGGGTTTCCGCCCGCTCCGCCAGACAGGTCAGCACATCCAGTTCAGCCAGGGCAGCGGCGGTGGATTGCATGTCCGCCAATTCATCCAGCAGATCCCGCAATAGCTGTTCGTAGAGGGCCTTTTCCCGGGCCAGGGCCCGCTCACGGGCACTGAGTACCTTGTCCTCGAAGGACTTCAGCTCCGGGGTGATGTAGCGCTCGGCGGCCTTGAGGGTCTGGCGACGCTGGTATTCGGTGGGGACTGAATCGGACTGGGCGCGGCTGACCTCGATGTAGTAACCATGGACCCGGTTGTAGCCCACCTTGAGGGTGCTGATGCCGGTGCGTTGCCGTTCCCGGGATTCCAGTTCCTGAAGATAGCCGTCGGCATTGCCCGACAGTCGCCTTAGCTCGTCGAGCTCTTCGTCGAAGCCCTCGGCGATGACCCCGCCATCGCGGATGACCACCGGCGGGTTGTCGATGATGGCCAGTTCCAGCAGTCGGACCACGGGCATGGGGTCGCCCAGGTCCTCGGCCAGTTGCTTGAGCAGGGGCGAGTCCAGTCTGGCAAGTTCTTCACGCAGGGCCGGGACTCGGGCAAGACTGTCGCGCAGGCGGGATAGATCACGGGGCCGGGCCGAGCAGAGCGCAACCCGGGCCAGGATTCTTTCCACGTCACCGATGCCGCGCAGGGTCTCCGCCAGGCCCGGATGATGCTGTCCGGTCAGCAGGGTGTCGATGGCCTGATAGCGCCCGCGCAGGGTAGCGTGATCGCGCAGGGGGCGGTGCAGCCACCGGCGTAGCAGACGGCTGCCCATGGGGGTGGCACTGCGGTCGAAGACGCCGGCCAGGGTGTGCTGGTCACGGCCGCCGAGACTGCGATCGATTTCCAGATTGCGCCGGGTGGCGGCGTCCATGATCACGCTCTCGTCCCGGCGCTCCAGCTTCAGTCCTCGGATATGGGGCAGGGCAGTGCGCTGGGTCTCGCGCACATAGATCATCAGCGCCCCGGCGGCCGCCACCGCCAGGGGGCGGTCCTCGCAGTCGAATCCGGACAGATCCCGCACCGCCAACTGCTCACACAGGAGTTGGCGACCGTTACCGGCATCGAAATGCCAGGGCGGGCGGGCCTTGATCCCCTGACGTCGTCCGATGGCGGCATCGCCGCGCTGGTCTTCATCCAGCAGCAGTTCCGCTGGATTGAGCCGCTCCAGCTCGGCCAGCAAGCCCTCCCGGCCCTGGCCTTCCTGGAGGGTGAATCGCCCGCTGCTCAGGTCCAGGGCCGCCAGCCCCCAGTTGTCCTCTTCCTGATGCAAGGCGCAAAGGAGATTATCCCGTCTTTCTTCCAGCAAGGCTTCGTCGGTGACGGTGCCCGGCGTGATGATGCGCACCACCTTGCGTTCCACCGGGCCCTTGCTCTTGGCCGGGTCACCGACCTGCTCGCAGATCGCGATCGATTCACCGAGCCTGACCAGGCGGGCCAGGTAACTCTCCGCCGAGTGGTAGGGCACACCGGCCATGGGGATGGGCTGGCCCTTGGATTCGCCGCGCTTGGTCAGGGTGATGTCGAGCAGCTCGGCGGCGCGGCGCGCATCGTCGAAGAACAGCTCGTAGAAATCGCCCATGCGGTAGAACAGCAGGATGTCCGGATAGTCCGCCTTTACCTGCAGGTACTGGCGCATCATGGGGGTATGTCCGGCGAATCGGTCTTCGCTCATGCCCTGGTCCTGCGGTCCGAAAGACTGGAAGAAATCACGGGTTCCGAAGGCGTGCTTCGGGCCGGGCATCGTATTGTGAAGGCGGCCGAGTCGCAAGCTTGGTCCCGAAAGTTGGCAGAGTTTCGCCAGCGGCGCCGCTTTCCGTTACTATCCAACGCCATGAGTCAGTACAAAGCTCCGGATGATCAGCAACTGCGGACCCTGGCGGACAACCTGGGTCAGCGTCTGCTTGCCTGTGGTTGGCGGCTTGTCCTGGCTGAGTCCTGTACCGGCGGTTGGCTGGCCAAGTGTCTCACTGATGTGGCGGGCAGTTCTGCCTGGTTCGAACGGGGCTGGGTGAGCTACTCGAACAGTGCCAAACAGGACATGCTGGGCGTTTCGGCGACATTGCTGGAAAGCCATGGTGCGGTGTCCGAAGCGGTGGTCACGGCCATGGCCCGCGGTGCCCGCCGCGCGGCCGGCACTGAACTTGCCCTGGCCGTGAGCGGTGTTGCCGGCCCGGATGGGGGCAGTGATGAGAAACCCGTGGGCATGGTCTGCTTCGGTCTTGCGGACCGCAATGACAGTCAGGCCTGGACACATTATTTCAGCGGCGACCGTGAGGCCATTCGCCGGGCCAGTGTTGCCGAAGGGCTGCGTGGCTTGATCGAATCCATCCCGCAGCTCGAAGAAGGGAGTTGATCCATTGAGTTCCGAACGACTGTTTTTTGCGCTCTGGCCGGATGAATTGACCCGTCAGGCGCTGTTCCGGCAGGCCGAAGGCGTCCAGGCTGCCGCCGTGGATGGCAAATCGGTGCCGGCCGAAAATTTCCACATTACTTTGCGTTTTCTCGGCAGTCTGGATATCGATGACTGGCGCCGGGCGGAACGGGCCGCCGGCCGCGTTCGCAAGCGGGATATCGAACTGGTGGTGGATCACGCCGGGCACTGGAGCGAGACTCGCGTGCTATGGCTTGCCTGCCAGGATGTGCCGGACCCGCTGCTGGGTCTGCTTGCCGATCTCAATACCGAATTGGGCGGCGAGGGCTTTGAGTTCCGCAGCCGGCCCTGGCGTCCTCACGTCACCATTGGCCGGGGGGTCACTCAGGTCACCGAATTACCCTCAATCGAACCCGTCCGCTGGGCCGTCACCCGCTTCGTGCTGGTCCGCTCCGAGCTGGGAGGCCGGCATTCCGAGTACGAAGTCGTGCGGGAGTGGGACCTGGCCACTTCTGATTAGGGAACCTCTGATTAATTCATTCGCGCTTCCCATTGATCCGGGACTGGCAAAGACTACTGTATGGATGTACACTTCGCCCGACCGACAGGGGTTGTCGGCCGGTACTGACAGGATGATCCGCCGAACGGGCGCGATTTGATCTTTCAGGGCCGGCCCGGGCAATGGGATAATGCTGCCCCGAATCACCTCTCACCCTGGCCCCGACCGTGTAACGGGGGCCGACAGCGGAAAAGCTCATGGGGGTTTTGATGGACGAGAACAGGAAAAAGGCGCTGGCCGCCGCCCTTGGCCAGATCGAGAAGCAATTCGGCAAGGGCTCCGTGATGCGCATGGGCGATGGCGCCCACATGCGGGATATTCCGGCTGTATCCACCGGCTCCCTGGGCCTGGACGTGGCCCTGGGCGTGGGCGGCCTGCCGCGCGGCCGGATTGCCGAGATCTACGGTCCGGAATCATCGGGCAAGACGACCCTCACCCTGCACGTTATCGCCGAATGCCAGCGCAAGGGCGGCACGGCGGCATTTGTCGATGCCGAGCACGCCCTCGACCCGGAATACGCCGAAAAGCTGGGCGTGAACCTGGACGATCTGCTGGTTTCCCAGCCGGACACCGGTGAACAGGCCCTGGAAATCGCCGACATGCTGGTGCGCTCCGGTGCGGTGGACGTGGTGATCGTTGACTCGGTGGCCGCGCTCACGCCCAAGGCCGAAATCGAAGGCGAGATGGGCGACTCCCATGTGGGGCTCCAGGCTCGCCTCATGTCCCAGGCGCTGCGCAAGCTCACCGCCAACATCAAGCGCTCCGGCACCCTGGTGGTCTTCATTAACCAGATTCGCATGAAGATCGGCGTCATGTTCGGCAGTCCCGAGACGACCACCGGCGGTAATGCCCTCAAGTTCTACTCTTCCGTGCGCCTCGACATTCGCCGCATTGGCGCCATCAAGAAGGGCGACGAAGTGCTCGGCAACGACACCCGGGTGAAGGTGGTCAAGAACAAGGTGGCCCCGCCCTTCAAGCAGGCCGAGTTCGAAATCCTCTACGGCCAGGGCATTTCCCGGCACGGCGAGATCATCGATCTGGGCGTGGCCCATGGCCTGGTGGACAAGGCCGGTGCCTGGTACAGCTACAAGGGCGATCGCATCGGGCAGGGCAAGGACAACGCCCGCCAGTTCCTCCGGGACAATCCTGAGATTGCCGAGGAGATCGAGACGGTCCTGCGCGAGAAGCTGCTGCCGCAGAAGAAACAGGCGGAAGAGTCGCAGGACCAGGAACAGGAAAAGCAGGCGGAAGCCTGATAAGCGAGTGGGCCGGCTGATTGCAGCCGGCCCATCCTTTCGTCATTCCCTCACGGTTTGCCGATTCTCATGGCCGAGCCCAACGACAGCCAGGATAGTGTCGACAAGGCCACGGCCTTCGCTGTCCGTCTCCTCTCACGCCGGGAATATGCCCGCCAGGAACTGGCCCAGCGCCTGAGCCGCAAGGGATATGGCAGCGAGACCCGAGAAGCGGTCCTTGCCCGTCTGGAAGAGCTGGGTTATCTGGACGAATCCCGTTTCGTGGAGCACTTTGTCCGCAGCCGCATTGACCGCGGCTCGGGACCCCTCAAGATTCGCGCCGAACTCATGCAGCGGGGCGTGGATGGCGCCCTGATCGATCGTGGCCTGGCCGAGGCCGACTGCGATTTCAGTCGCCTGGCCGCCAGTGTCCGCCAGCGCCGTTTCGGCGAGGAACGCCCCGCCGCGCTGGAAGAAAAGGCCCGCCAGGCCCGCTTCCTCGCCCAGCGCGGCTTCGCCGCCGACCACGTCCGCACCGCCCTCGACGTCGACCCGGCTGAACTCGGGCTGGAATGAACTGGGATCAATTGCCTCGAACAGATGGCCTCGCGCAAAGGGCGCCAAGGACGCCAAGAGAAAAGAATGATCGCGCGAGAATATGTTTTCTTCGCGTCCTTGGCGGCCTTTGCGCGAGGCCATCTTTCCGTACCCGGTCGCAAGCCACCCCCGGCTCAAGGCATAATAATCGTTTGCGCCGATTTCTCCTGAACAACGTCGAGAGACCATGTCCCAGCCCATGACCGACAAATCGAAGACCTTGAGCACCAATGAATTGCGTCAGCGCTTTCTGGACTATTTCCGGGAGCGGGGCCATGCCATCGTTCCTTCCAGTCCGCTGGTGCCGCAGAACGACCCCACCCTGCTGTTCACCAACGCGGGCATGGTGCAGTTCAAGGATGTGTTTCTGGGCCGGGAGAAGCGTGATTACAGCCGGGCCACCACTTCCCAGCGCTGTGTGCGTGCCGGCGGCAAGCACAACGACCTGGAAAATGTGGGCTACACCGCCCGGCACCATACCTTCTTCGAGATGCTGGGCAACTTCAGCTTCGGCGACTACTTCAAGCGCGAGGCCATCCAGTACGCCTGGGATTTCCTGACAAAGGAAGTGGGGTTGGCGGAGGATCGGCTCTGGGTCACCGTCTATGAGGAAGACGACGAAGCCGCCGACATCTGGCTGAAGGAGCTCGGGGTCAGTCCCGAGCGTTTCTCCCGCATCGGGGAGGCGGACAATTTCTGGTCCATGGGCGACACCGGGCCATGCGGGCCCTGTTCCGAGATTTTCTACGATCACGGCCCGGAGGTGGCCGGCGGTCCCCCCGGCACGCCGGAAGAAGACGGCGACCGCTATGTGGAGATCTGGAACCTGGTCTTCATGCAGTATGACCGGGACGCGGATGGCAACATGAAACCCCTGCCGGCGCCCTGCGTGGACACCGGCATGGGTCTGGAGCGGATCGCCGCCGTGCTTCAGGGTGTCCACAGCAATTACGACACCGACCTGTTCCAGCGCCTGATCCGGGCGGCGGCCGAGGCGGTGGGCGGCAGCCAAGACCTGGACCACCCCTCGCTCAAGGTCATCGCCGATCACATTCGCGCCTGCAGCTTTCTGATCGTGGACGGGGTGATTCCGTCCAACGAGGGTCGCGGCTATGTCCTGCGCCGCATCATCCGCCGGGCGGTGCGCCATGGCTACAAGCTGGGCGCCCAGGACAGTTTCTTCCACAAGCTGGTGCCCACCCTGGTGGCCGAGATGGGCGAGGCCTTCCCGGAACTGGAGCGCAAGGCAGATGAGGTTGTCCGGGCCCTGCGGCGGGAGGAGGAGCGATTCTCCGAGACCGTGGCGCAGGGCATGAAGCTCCTTGACGAGGTCATCGCCGATCTCGACGGCGACACCATTCCGGGCGAGACCGTGTTCAAGCTATATGACACCTACGGCTTCCCGGTGGATCTGACCGCCGACATCGCCCGCGAGCGGGAGCTGAAGGTGGACCAGGCCGGTTTCGAGGCGGCCATGAAGGCCCAGCGGGAACGGGCCCGCGCCGCCAGCCAGTTCGGCAGCGGCCAGGCCGCCGCTCCGGACCTGGACGTGGAAACCGAGTTCACCGGCTACGAGCAGACCGGTCATGCCGCCACCATCACCCATATCTTCAGGGACGGCGACCCCGTGAATGGGATCGGCGCCGGGGAGAGCGGCGTGGTCGTGCTCGACGCCACCCCCTTCTATGCCGAAGGCGGCGGCCAGATGGGCGATAGCGGCGTGATCGAGTCCGATGCCGGCCAGTTCCGGGTCGAAGATACCCAGAAGCAGGGCGCCGCCGCCCATGCCCATATCGGCACCCTGAAAAGCGGAAAACTCAAGGTGGGCGACAAGGTCGAGGCCCGCATCGATGAGCGGCGTCGTGCCGCCATCGTCCGCAATCACTCGGCCACCCACCTGCTCAACGCCGCCCTGCGCGAGGTCCTCGGCGACCACATCGCCCAGAAGGGCTCGCTGGTGGCACCGGACCGCCTGCGTTTCGATTTCTCCCACCCGGAGCCGGTGAGCGACGAACAGCTGACCGCCATCGAGGACCGGGTCAATGAGCAGATCCTGGCCAATGTGGCCGCGGAAGTGCGCCACATGCCCTTCGACGAGGCGGTCAAGGCCGGCGCCCTGCACCTGGCCGGGGAGCATTACACCAGCGAGGTGCGGACCCTGCGCTTCGGGGATTTCTCCATGGAACTGTGCGGGGGCACTCACGTGGCCCGCACCGGCGACATCGGCGCCTTCCGCATCACCTACGAGGGCGGCATTGCCGCCGGGGTGCGTCGCATCGAGGCGGTGACCGGCTTCGGCGCCATCCAGTGGATGCGTGATGCCGATGCCCGCCTGGCCCGGATCGCCGGCCTGGTGCGCGCCGACCGTGAAGACGCCCCCGAACGGGTTTCCCAGCTGCTGGACAAGCAGAAGAAGCTGGAGAAGGAAATCACCCAGCTGCGCGGCAGGCTTGCCAGCGGCACCGGCAACGACCTGACCAGTAAGGCCATCGACGTGGACGGCATCAAGGTCGTGGCCGAGCGTCTCGATGGCGCCGACGCCAAGGCCCTGCGGGACGCGGTGGACCAGCTCAAGAACAAGCTGGGCAGCGCGGCGGTGGTCCTGGCCACGGTCGAGGACGGCAAGGTTCGTCTGGCCGCCGGTGTCACTAAGGCCGAAACCAGGCGTCTCAAGGCAGGGGATCTGGTCAATGCCGTCGCCGGTCAGGTAGGCGGAAAAGGCGGCGGCCGGCCGGACATGGCCCAGGCCGGCGGGACCGAGCCCGATAAACTCGACCAGGCCCTGGCCTCGGTGGCGGACTGGGTACGAGGGCAGCTTTCCGCCTGATTGACAAGCTTATTCCGTCAAATTGACGGCATTTTCACGACTGCGGTCGTAGAAATGAGGGGAAGCGGCGGGTATTGCCCGGAAGCCAGGGCGCTGGCAATATCCCGCCAAATCCTGTTTAATCATGAGCGCCCCGGCTTGGCCGAGGCGTTTACACTTAACTTCAAGACCGGTCATTAAACCGGCCCGTCAGTGCGCAGGGAGTCAGGACCCGACTCTCGGGTAAGGCGCCAGAGCGTCGGACGCGCACAAACGACCATTGATTGAGTGCACCAGGGATATTCCAGGAGAATGACATGCTGATTCTGACCCGGCGAGTGGGTGAAACCGTGATGATTGGTGACAACGTCACCGTCACTGTACTGGGCGTCAAGGGCAACCAGGTACGCATCGGTGTCAACGCCCCCAAGGACGTCGCCGTCCACCGTGAAGAGATCTACGAGCGCATCCGCCAGGAGAGCGAAGGCGCCGACAGCGAAGACCGCTGAATACCGACCCCAGGTTTCGAGGTTGATTGAGTGCAGAAAACGGGCCGCATCCACACCGGATGTCGGCCCGCACTTTACGATACCCACCCGCAACCGGTATCATGCTCGCCTTGTTTCGACACGACGAAACACCCCGGAGAGGTGGCTGAGTGGTCGAAAGCGCTCCCCTGCTAAGGGAGTGAGTCCTAACGGGCTCCGAGGGTTCGAATCCCTCCCTCTCCGCCAGATCAAGCTAAGGCCACCAGGCAGGCAGTGGCTGACCAGGGCAGACGAAGCCCTGATTCGAACCCGACAGAGGGTTCGACAAATGCGTAAGGAACGTATTTGGGCTTTCACCGCAGGTGAAAGCGCCGGAGCGAAAGCGGAGGCCGAGGCCCAGGGAAGGGCCGAGCAATCCCTCCCTCTCCGCCAGATTGGCAGTATCAGCACCATGCATTCGGTGGCTGACCTTGTAATTCGAAGCCCTGATTCGAACCCGACAGAGG
>PWMQ01000065.1 GCA_003558125.1 Natronospira sp.
AGAGCTTCCCATATAGCCGTTTGGCGGACAAACAAAAAGGCCGGACCCTAACGGATCCGGCCTTTTTGCGTAATGGTGGGCGATGCTGGACTTGAACCAGCGACCCCTGCCGTGTGAAGGCAGTGCTCTCCCACTGAGCTAATCGCCCGAAAGCGCGCCATTTTAGCCCTGCGGCCTGGGCGGGTCAATGGCGGTCTGGGAGAGGGCGGGAAATTAGGTTATCCTGTTCTTCTAATTTAGCTATTTCGCCTGCTCAAAATGGTGAACGCCCATGCCCGCTCAAGGATCCCAGTTGGCCCACCAGCTACCCAGCATGAAAGACATGGAGGAGCACTCCGACGAGGCCGCCCGGGTGCTCAAGGCGCTCGCCAATTCGAATCGACTGATGGTCCTCTGCGCCCTGGTAGAGGGTGAACGGTCGGTGGGGGAGATCAATGAAAAGGTACCTCTCAGCCAGTCGGCCCTGTCCCAGCATCTGGCCCGCTTTCGGCGTGAAGGTCTGGTGGCGACCCGGCGCGAATCCCAGACCATTTATTACCGGATTGCCGATGACAAGGTGCTGGAGCTGATGGGCAAACTGTACGAGCTTTACTGCGCCACGGACTGATCCTGCTGCGGCTTGTCAGCGCCGATCTCCTCGAAGGCTGCCTGGTTGGTGAAGAATATTCTTCCCGGTGCGAGCAACGCCGGGAAGCCGGCTCGCCGCAAGCGGTCCAGTACCGGGCCTTTGACTTCAGACAGATGCAGCCTGATTCCCCGGGCTGCAAGGCTTCTCACCAGTTCCTCCAATGTCTCCAGTGCGGTGCTGTCAATTTCGTTGATGGCACTACAGACCAGTACCAGATCTCTTGTTTCCGGATGCGTGTCCAGATGCTCAAGCAGGGTGTCCCGCAGAAATCGGCTATTGGGAAACTGCAGGCTTTCATCCACGCGGATCATGCTCAGGCCCGGCCGGGTTTCCACCTGGTGTCGACGGATGTTCCGGAAATGTTCAGTGCCCGGGACGCGGCCGACTTCCGCTACATGGGGCTGACTGATGCGCCAGAGCAGCAAGGCGAGGGATACCGCCAGGCCGGTGAGCAGACCCAGCTCGACCCCCAGAATCAGCACACTGGCGAAACTGATAAGCGCCACGGTGGCGTCCGGCCGATTATGGCGCCAGGTATCGCGAATGCTTGCAAAATCCAGCAGCGGCAGCACTGCCAGCAGAATGATCCCTGCCAGGATGGCGCGCGGCAGCATCGCCAGTGCCGGGGTGGCGAACAGTAGGGCAAGCAGCACACCGCCGGCTGCGAATACACCGGCCAGCGGGCTTTTCGCGCCGGCATCTCTGGCGACCAGAGTGCGTGCCAGCCCACCGGTCACCGGGTAGGCCGCACTCAGGCCTGCCACCAGATTGGACGCACCCAGCCCGAGTAATTCCCTGTTGGGCTGGATGTCCTCTCCGTCACGGGCTGCCAAGGCCCGACCCACCGAAACACTCTCCATGAGCCCAATCAGTGAGATAAGAAAGGCCATGCCCAGCAGTTCCATCAGCCACGCCAATTCGATGGGGGGCAGGGCGAAGCTCGGAAGGCCCCGGGGAATCTCCCCAACCAGGGCCGTCCTCTCCCCCAGCCCGGTGTGCAATGCCAGCGTGATCCCGAGAACGACCGCAGCCAGCGCGCCCAGGCGGGAGACGATCAGGCCGGCGGTGGGCAGCCGTGGCTGCAGCAGCCGGGCCAGTGGGCCGGAAAACAGGCGAATCAGAAGAACTGTGCCGATGGCCAGGAGCAAAGTGGGAAGGCTGAATGACTGCCAGTTACCCGCCAGTTCGCCGACAAGGGCAAACGGCTCCCGGACCTCGACGGGGATACCCAGCGCATGGGGCAGCTGGCTGAGACCGATCAGAACCGCGACACCCCCCATGAAGCCCAGCAGCACGGGTCGGGACAGGAAATGGGTGATAAAGCCCAGCCGCAGCAGGCCCATGAGCATGAGAATGGCGCCCGAGGCCAGGGCCAGGCTGGCGGCAACCGGCACGGGGTCAAGGCCGTGGCGCTGGGAGAGCAAGGCGGTGGCCGTGGCCACCATCAGGGAGACCACGGCCACCGGGCCAACGGCAAGGTAGCGGCTGCTGCCGAACAGGGCATAGGCCGCAGTCGGCAGCAAAGAGGCATATAGGCCAACCTGGGCCGGCAATCCGGCCAGCAGGGCGTAGGCCATGCCCTGGGGGATCAGCATGGCAGCGATGACCAGGCCTGCAATGGCGTCTTGCCCGAGTGAATTGGCATCGGGGAAGGGCCAGATTCCCTTTTTCCCTGACTGCAACAAAATTACACCTGTTTACTTGACCTGACTGGAATAAATATTAGAATAACCTAAAATAATAGTGTTTTCCACTGACGAAAGAGTCTTGCCCGGTTATTCGCCAAGGCAAGCGGGAGGAGTAGCTACCATGCGCTGGATCAGCCTTGTTGTTTCCGGAGTGTCCTTGCTGGCAGTCACCCAGCTAGCCCAGGCAGGGCTGGAGGACGAAGATCGAGTCCGCTTGGAAGCCGATGCCCATGCCGTGACGGTGGAATTGTTCGAGACACTTGCCGGGCGCCTGCAGGAGGCCATGCAGGAAGATGGTCCGGTGGCGGCCATTTCGGTCTGCCGTGACGATGCGCCGGCGATCAAGACCCGGCTTTCCCTGGAGAAGGGCTGGCAGGTGAGCCGGGTGGGAACACGCGTCCGCAACCCGCTTTTGGGCACGCCTGATGCCTGGGAGCGTGAGGTGCTGGATGAATTTGAACGGCAACGTGCCGACGGCAAGGCAGTGCCCGAGCTCAATCATTCGGAAGTGGTTTCCGAAGGTGATCAGCGCTATTTTCGCTATATGCGTGGAATCGGTGTCCAGGGCAACTGTCTACTCTGCCATGGCACGGACGAACAGATTCCCGAGCCGGTCAGGGACGTGCTGGATGATCGCTACCCTCATGATGCAGCATGGGGCTACGAGGTTGGAGACCTGCGCGGTGCTTTCACCGTCAAGATACCCCTGAAGGATTCGAAACAATGAGCCACAAGATCACGGTAGTAGGCAGCGGGTTTGCCTCTCTCACCACGGCCCGCCACCTGCGCAGGCTGGATCGAGAGGCGGAAATCACCCTGGTGGCGCCGCGACCGGAGTTTGTCTTCCTGCCCAGTCTGATCTGGCTGCCCACGGGTCAGCGGCAGCCCGAGGATATCATTCGGCCGCTGGAGGGGTTTTTCCGGCGCCACCGTATTCACTATCACCAGGGTAGTGCCACTGGCCTTGACCCAAGTGGTCGCCTGCTACTCACCGACAATGGCGAGGTGCAAAACGATGCCATACTGATCGGCAGCGGCGGGCGTTTTCTCAAGAAATTGCCAGGTATCGAGCATGCCATCACCCCCTGCGAGGGGGTTGAGTCCGCCATGCGCATCAAGCAGGCGGTGGAGGACATGGACGGAGGGCATATCGCCTTTGGTTTCTCCGGCAATCCCAGGGAAGGCCAGGCCATGCGCGGCGGGCCCATGTTCGAGTTTCTTTTCGGTATCGACAGTCTGCTGCGAAAGCAGGGGCGGCGGGACCGTTTCGAACTGACCTTCTTCTCGCCGGCACCGCAGCCGGGAAAGCGTCTTGGCCCAAAGGCCGTGGGCAAGCTGCTTGCGGAGATGGAACGGCGCGACATTCACACTCATCTGGGGCACAAGCTCAAGGGGTTCACGGAGGACAAGGTCACCACCGAGGGGGGCGAGTTTCCGGCCGACCTCATCCTTTTCATGCCGGGCATGACCGGCAACCCCTGGTTCGACAACACCGAACTGGGCCGTTCCGACGGTGGCCTGCTCAAGGCGGATGCCTTCTGCCGGGTGGAAGGGGCCGAGCGGGTCTATGTCGCCGGCGATGCCGGATCCTTCCCGGGCCCGGACTGGATGCCCAAGCAGGCGCACATGGCTGACCTGCAGGCGGAGGCGGCAGCGAAGAACATGCATGCGGAATTGAATGGACGGGAACCTGAGGCCACCTTCAAGGCCGAATTGATGTGTATTGTGGACAGCATGGACAAGGGCATGCTGGTGGCCCGCAGTGAAAAGCGCAACTGGGTGCTTCCCAGAAGCCGCCTGTGGCACTGGTCCAAGTCCCTGTTCGAGAAGAAGTACCTGCGTCAGTATCGATAGGAATGCCCGGTACCATGTGATGGACGATATCAGTAGCAACCGTGACCCGGCCGAACTCCGCAAGATGCTGGATTATCTTGGGGTGGCGGCGTTTCTGATCGATGTGGATTCACATGATGCGTTCCGACTGGCCGCCATCAATGCCCGCCACGAGCAACTCACTGGCATGAAACACGATGACGTGGCGGGATGTAGTGTGGATGATTTGCTGTCACCGGAAATGGCGGCGAATGTGAAAGGCAATTATCGACGGTGTGTCGAGGGGCGGGCCGCCACGGATTACCGGGAAGTGCTTGATCTCCCTGCCGGGCGGACCTACTGGCACACCGCGCTGGTGCCGCTCATGGATGATACCGGACGTATCACCCGCCTGTTGGGGACGGCCCACGAAATCAGTGACACTCTCCACCTGGAACTGGAAACCCGTTATCAGTCCACCGTGTTGAGTGCCTACCTGGATGAATCGCCGGACGGGATCCTGGTGGTGGATGCCGACAATACCATGAGAACGTGGAATCGCCGCTTCCTGGAGCTCTGGTCCATTCCCGAAGCGGTGATGGAGGCCCGCGATGGCGAGGCCGCCTTGAAGGCAGTCACAGACCAGCTGGTGGATCCCGAAGACTTCATCGAGCGAGTCAAGGCCTTGTACGCCAGCCTGGAAGAGGAAGAGCAGGGAATGCGAATCGACATGAAGGATGGACGCGTCCTGGAGCGCTATTCCCGGGGGCTCCATGGACCGGCCGGTGTCTATTGGGGGCGCATCTGGTTCTATCGCGATGTCACCGATCGGGAGCGGATGACTGAAGAGCTCCGTCGCCTCTCTCAGACCGATCCGCTTACCGGGGCAGCCAACCGGCGCGTGTTCATGGACGTATTGCGGGAAGAGTATGAGCGTGCCAGGCGCTACCGCCATCCACTGAGCATGCTCATGCTCGACTTGGACCGATTCAAGCAGATCAATGACGGGCACGGCCATGCGGCAGGTGACGAGGTGCTCAAGCGTTTCGTGGACGTCTGCACGCAGGCGCTTCGCAGCAGCGATTGCCTGGCCCGCATGGGCGGTGAGGAGTTCGCCATCCTGCTCCCGGAAACCGATCTACATGCCGCCACCCGCCTGGCCGAGCGGCTTCGCATCTCCGTGGCTGCGATGGTGTTTGCCGGCGCGGATGGTCCCTTCGCTGTCACGGTGAGTATCGGAGTGACGGATTTGGATGAAGAAGATACCGCCGAAGATCACCTTCTGACCCGTGCCGACAAATGTCTGTATTCCGCCAAGGCGGAAGGTCGTAACTGCGTATTCACCGCACAAGGCCTGAGTCAATGCCGGCAACACCCGGCATGATGACAGCGGGCTCTCAGTCCGGTTCTGCCGCTCACTCGCCATTCCAGGCGCGGCGAGGGATAATCGGAGTTTGATTTTCTGGGTAAGCATCGGCAGCGAGTCACCGGATGGGGCAGGCGGGCAAGGTCATTCGAATCGGGCAGTGGCGGTTCCTGCCGGAGCGCAATCTGCTGTTGGGCAGGGGCGAACGGCGGGAGTTGGAGCATCGTCTTTCGGTCCTGCTCGAGTATTTCTGCGACCATGCGTCTGCGGTTCTGACTAAAGACAGACTGCTCGAGGCTGTCTGGGGGCCCCGCATCGTCGGGGAAGAGAGCCTGTCCGTGGCGGTCAGCCAGCTTCGGCGGTCCCTGGATGACACGGCTCGCAATCCACGCTTCATCCGTACCGTGCCGGGCGTCGGTTACCAGTGGATCGCCACGGTGGCCCGGGAAGATGGACCTCGACATCGTGGGCTCTGGCTGGTGGCAGTGATGACGGCGGGGCTGCTGGTCTCGACCGCGCTGGTTTTCTGGTGGCTGACCGGGAAGTCGGAGCCAGTGGTTGCACTGGCGGAAGAGAACGGGCCCGGGTCCGAGGCCCGGCAGTTGCTCGCCAGTGAGAAGCCGGAGGACTGGCGCCGGGCGGTCGGCCTGTTCCGGCGCGTGATCGAAGCCGAGCCGGATCAGGTGGACGCCTACCTCGGTTTGGTCGAGGCCAAGCTGCGGCAGCTTCGGTATTTGGATCTGCCCGTGGCGCCCCATTACAGTGAACTGGAAGCCTTGTTGGCTCGTGCCCTGAGTATTGCACCCTTCCATCACCAAGCCTTGTTACTCTATGCCAATCTGCAGTTCATGCATGGGCAGGATTACACGGCTGCGGAAGCGGCCTTTCTGGACTTGTTGAGCGTCCAGCCCAATCATGCCGAGGGACGATTAGCCTACGCCAACTACTTGTTGGCCTTCGGTCGATTTGAGGAAGCGATGACGGAGGTCACGACCCTGCGTCGCCACCAGCCCTTGTTTTACGCGGTGCCTATGGTGGCCTGGAACTACCTCATGCAGGGCGAGACCGAGCTGGCCTGGAAGGAAATCCAGCGTATTACCCTGACCGAGCCCCGCTCGGCCGCCTATCATGTCTCGGCCCAGCATATTGCCTTCCAGCGAGGTGACGAGTTCGTGGCCATGGAGCACCTTAAGGCCCTGATGACCCTGGCCGGTATCGAGAACGAACGGCTGGCCCGCTTTGAGGCCGACTTTGCCGAAGCCGGACTGGCCGGGGTCCATGCTCGCTTGCTGGATGAGCGTGAAACTGCGGAGCTGGGTCATTACCGACCGCCCCTGTCCTGGGCACGCTATGCCCTGGTGGCCGGGGAGTATAGCCAGGCCCTGGATCATCTGGAGGCGGCGCGCGAGGACTCCCAGGAAGCGCTGCTCTGGCTGGCCGTGGATCCGCATTATCGCGCCCTGCATGCCGAGCCCCGCTTTCAGGCTGTGCTGACCAGTCTTGGTTTGACGTTGCCAAGCAATTGAAAGTAATAGGATTAATTAGGCTTTAAGAAGCTTTGGGCCGGCTTCAGGACGGGCCCGGACGCGATCGGCAGACTGGCCGGACTTCATTCTCAGGAGTCCGAACCATGTCATTTTCGAGTGTCCGTCTGACACTGATTTTCTTGATTCTATTCCATACCGTGCCCGGCGACGCCGCTGACTGGCCATTGTTCAAGGGTGATCCCGAGCGCAGCGGTCATGTCCGCCAGGATGTGGCTGTCACAAGCCTGGCGCTGGACTGGCAATTCCGCCTGCCCACCACCATTGCCAGTTCGCCGGTGGCCGTCGGGGATCAGCTCTTCGTGGCTGGTGAGAACGGCAACCTCTATGCCTTCGGGCTTGCGGATCGCCAATTGCAATGGATTCGCCCCTCGGGCGGAGCCATCAGTGCCACGCCGGCCGTTTTCGGGGACTTCGTCTATATCCTTAATCTCGATGGTTTGTTCCAGGCCATCCATCGCGTCGACGGAACTGAGGCCTGGTCTTTTCGGACCGGCGGTGAGAAGCGCTTCAGCGCCATCCACTACATGGGAATTCGGCACAGCGATGCCCCGATTCGCGACCCCTGGGATTTCTACCTGTCCTCACCCCTAGTGGCCGACGGCCGCGTCCATGTGGGTAGCAGCGACGGCCATCTGTACACCCTGGATGCCGATACCGGCGAGCTGCTCTGGCGCTACCGGACCGCTGGCATGGTCCATTCCTCCCCGGCCCTTGGCCGCAAGCATCCGGATGGCCATACCCTGGTGATTGGCGACTGGTACGGCATGGTGCATGCCCTGGATGCGGAAAGCGGGGAGGTTCGCTGGACCTACGCCACCGAGCGGGATAGCGTTCATCAGCAGTGGCTGGGCGTCCAGTCCTCGCCAGTGGTGGACGGTGACCGGGTTTACGTGGGCAGCCGTGACGGCTACCTGTATGCCCTGTCTTTGGCAACCGGAGAGGTGCTGTGGCGTTACGCCATGATGCAACGCTCCTGGGTGGTGGCCACGCCTTCCGTGGATGATGAACGTATCTACCTGGGTAGCTCGGTGCCGGGTTTAGTGATCGCCCTGGACCGGGTGGATGGGACCGAGGTCTGGCGTCGGGAGGTCGGTGCCTGGAGCTACAGTTCACCCCTGGTCCTCGGGCGCCATTTGGTCACGGCGGTCATGAACGGTGATCTGTTAGTACTGGACGCCGCGACAGGTGAACAACGCTGGCGGTATCAAAGCGATGCCGCCCGGGAAAACCATTTTGGCACGCTGGACCCGGACAGCGGGCAGTTCGATAACGAACGCCTGGGTTCCGGGGAGCTGCACCAGGCGCTTTACGGCTACATGGAATACATCCTGCATCTGGGAGGGTTCCTGTCTTCGCCGGCCTGGCATCGGGATGAGCTAATTATCAGCACCAGCGACGGTCAGGTCTTGATCTTCCGTGTGCAGGAAGACTGACTGCCGGATCTGTGGAACTGTGGCAGGATAGTCGATCCCTCGGGACAATGTGAGAATCGTCGATGGTCGAGATCGTCAAAGTCAGCACTGAAACCCAGATTGCTGCAGTGGCCCGCCTGGCTCGGGAAATCTGGGTGGATCACTACGCGCCCATCATTGGTCGGGCTCAGGTGGATTACATGCTGTCCAACTTTCAAAGTGAGGCCGCCATTGCCCGGCAATTGAATGAGGGTCAGGAATATTACCTGCTCCGCCGGGACGGGCAGGCTGCCGGCTATCTGGCGCTGATTGCAGAGCCCGCCGAACAACGGTTGAAGATCAGCAAGATCTACGTCGACGGCCGCTACCGTGGCCAGGGTCTGGGCCGGCGCTTACTGGCATTCACCGAAGAGGTTTGCCGGGAGCGTGATCTGGACATGCTCTGGCTGACCGTCAACCGCGATAATCTGGATTCCATCCGCTGGTATGAAAGCATGGGCTTTCGCAATACAGGTCCGGTTATGTTCGACATCGGTGGGGGCTATGTCATGGACGACTATCGCATGGAGAAGCAGCTGAGCGAGCCAGGCACATCTCATGGTGCTCGCGGATCGCTACTCCATGGCGATGAATGAACCATTAACCTCTCCGTCATGGCAGTCACTGCCGGAGCAATGATGGTCATTGGATATCCTCCCTGCTCTTGTAGTGTGCAAGCATGTCGATTCGGGAGTGACGGCTCGGTATTCGCCCAATTGCGCCGATTTTGATTAGACTGATCCTTCCTGTAGCGCTCAGCAAAGGGGGTTCCCATGTTCCAGCGTGTCGCGCTCGCCATACTGCTTGGCCTGGCCACCTTCTTCTCGCCGATAGGCGAGGGTCTGGCCGATACCGTCAATCATCGGGTTGATTCGGTCACCGTCTACCCCATGAAGGCGGAAGTCAGCCGGATTGTCGAATTTGACGTGGACGGGGAGAGTGGCACCTTGCGGCTGGATGGTCTGCCTGCCTCTCTGGACGTCAACGCCTTGCGAATCACGCCCATCAAGCCTGCATCACTGGCCATTGGTCAGCTATCCACCCAGCGACAGCGTGGTACGGAAAGCGAAAGGGCAGCCATCCGTGAGCTACGCGCCCGTATTGAGATGCTTGAGGCTGAGCGGGAAGAAGTGGAGGTACGCCTGGATGTGCTGGCGCTCCAATTGCGTCTGTTGGAGCAGGCGACCGGAGAGGACAGGGCGTCAGCAACCGACTGGAACCAACTGGCGTCAATCACGGGGACCTTGGGCGAGACGGCCGAAAGTGTGATCGGTGAACGTCTCACTGCCCGCCGGGAAGCGCGGCGCCTGGATGAGGAAATCGAGGTGTTGCGTGACAGTCTGGATGACCTGGGCGGGGAACAGACCGAGTCCCGTTCCCTGACGATGAGCTGGCAGGCCGAGGGGCCCGGGCGAGCCGAACTGCAGCTGGAATATGTGGTTTACCGAGCCGGCTGGCATGCGGATTACGAGGTTCATCTCGATACCGGCAGTGAAGAAGTGGAAATTGTTCATCGTGCCCAGATTCATCAGAGCAGCGGGGAAGACTGGGAAGACGTCACACTGTTCGTCTCAACCAGCGAACCGGCACTGGGAGACCAGATACCCGAGCTTTCATCCTGGTATATCGACTTCCATCAACCCCAGGCGGCCGAGGTGCATCAGGATTACAGCCTGCGTCGTGTTCCCGTCACCGGTTCGCGAGTCACTGCTGCGGATCTTGTCGGGAGTGAGTTCTCGGCGGAGTATCGTCTGCCCGGACGCGTCAGCGTGCCAGGGGACGAAGAACACCACCGTTTCACTTTGGGTCGGGCCGAACTGCCGGTGTCACTTTCTTTGAGGACCGTGCCTTCCCGGGCCTCTCATGCATGGCTGTTCGCCACCGGCGAGTTTGAGGGCGAGGTACCGCTGCCGATGGGCAATGCCCATCTCTATCGTGATGGCGTCATGGTGGCCCAGACCGAATTTTCCGCCCTGGTGCCAGGCAACGAGTTCCGCGCGGGCTTTGGCGTCGATCAGCGGACTACCGTGGAGCACAAGCTGGTGCGGGATATCCGGGGTAGCAGCGGTACCTTCCGCCGGCGCAACGAGGTCGAGCGCCTCCATCGCATCACCATCACCAGCGGCCACGACCGGGCAATTCCGATCACCGTGCTTGATCGCATGCCGGTGGCCCGGGATGAACGCATCGAAGTCTCTTTGCTGGACGAGTCAGAGCGCCCCGATCGGCAAGACGTGGATGATCGGCCTGGGATAGTTTCCTGGGACCGGGAACTGGGCGCCGGTGAGACTCTGGAGTTGCCGTTCGGCTACAAGGCAAGCTGGCCCGAGTCCGAGCCAGGCATCGACAACTGGTGAATCCAACCTGCCACTTCGGCGCCCTGTATCGCCGACTGGCGGCAAGTGCTGGTGACTATGGCCGCGAATTGAGGATGGCATCTACTGCTGACTTCACCTTCTCGACTTCATCGAGTGCGTTGGGCCAGTGGGGGGCGAAGCGGAGCCAGCCGGCCGGGCTGGCGACGGAAATTCCCTGGTCGGCCAGGGCGGCGGCCCAGTCGGCGGCGGGACGGTGGTCGGGCGGTCGCACGCTTAGAATGCCGGAGCGGTTCTCCGCCTCCGCCATGCGGGCGCTTTCAAAGCCGCGCTCGGTCAGTGCCGGTTCCAGGGCATCCAGCCAGACCTGCACATGGGCATGAATGTTCTCCACGCCGATGGATTGAATCAGCGTCACACTGGCCGACAGCCCGGCGCAGCCGATGGAATTGAAGGTCCCTGATTCCAGCATCCGTGCGCCGTGCTGAAAGGGACGGTCATAGCGCAGGGTCTCGGGGCCGCCCGTGAGAAACTCGAAAGCGTTCTCGTGGCTGATCCAGCCGGCAAGATGGGGCTCCAGTTGTTCGGCCTTGTCCCTTGAAACATAGACAAAACCCACCCCCTCCGGGGCCATCAGCCATTTGTGACTGCCGCAGGCCAGGTAATCGATGCCCATGGTTGTCACATCCATCGGTACCACGCCCACCGCCTGGATGGCGTCCACGAAAAACTCGCTGCCGTGGCGCTTGCAGAGCGCGCCCATGGTCGCCAGCGGCATGAGCTGGCCGGTGGTGAACTGGACGGCACTGACCGCCACCATTCGAATGCCGTCGGCGAGATGGCGTTCGAATTCCGCCAGGGCCGTTGCTCGGTCGTGGCGAAAATCCTCCGCGTACATCCACACGAGTTCCAGATCATGGCGCTTGGCCGCCTGCTGCCAGGGAGTGACATTGGTGGGAAATTCCCCGGCCAGCACCAATACCCGCTCTCGTGGTCGCCAGGGCAGGGAATTGGCAATGGCCACCACTCCCGCGGTGGTATTGGCCACCAGGCCGATTTCGCTTTGCCCGTCGGCGCCGATCAGCGTACCCAGCTGCTCCCGGAGCCGTTCCCGGCGCTCGACCTCCATTGGAAAAAAGCCCACGCCTTCCCGCGCCTGCGCTGCCATGACCTCATCCACCGCGGCTGAGACAGGCTTGCTTAGCGGTGAGATCGAGGCATGGTTTGCATAGACATGGAATTGAAGGTCGGGAAGCAGGGCCCGTTGACCCAGGGCCGCTTGAGGCTTGCCAGTGTCAGCCATCCATTCGCTCCGCGTGGGGAATTTCAGCAAGAATGTATGCAGCTGATCATGCCAGTCAGCTGTTCCCGAGCCAAGCGCCGCGGCTTCATCCCTGAAGCCGATGGCGACGCTGGTAATGGGCAGGGCTCATTTACCGGGCTGGATGAAGCGGAATTGCTGGGCTTCGTCCAGTTCGGCGACCAGGGCTTCTTCCTTGGCGGCGAGGGCTTTCAGGCGGGGGCACAGGGCCTCGGCGTGTGCCTCGATTTCGGCGGCGCGGGCTTCGACTTCGGCCTCAATGGTTTCTTCCAGGCCGGCAACCCGTTCTTCGATATGCTCTTCACCCAGTAAGAGGGCGGTCAGGGCCAGGCCAATACCGGCCTTGATGAGTTCGGGCTTGGCATTCTCCACTGCCTGTTTCACGCTTTGGTCGATCTGTTGGCCGAAGGTCTCGGCGTTGAAATCAGTGGTGGTGGCGATGGCTTCCAACAATTCTTCCCTGAGGCTTTCCAGGTCAGCATTCAGGTTCCGCGTCGCAGTCTCGCCGAATACGGTGGTCACGGCGGTACTGGCCGCGTAAATTCCGATATCCACCGCCTCCGCGGCAATAACCCGGAATTCCTCCACCAGCTCACGGACCTCCTGTTCATAGGCCGCCGCACGGGCGCTGCCTTCAGCCGAGAGGGGCATGGTTTGCCCGTCCACGGTCAGGCTGCCACCGGAGAAGCGTGCCGTCCGCTGCTCATCGGCAACCTCCACATGGGACTGGGTAATCTCCAGCTTGGGTGCCAGCGAGACACGGCAGTCGGAATTGAATTGCGCCGCCTGTGCCATGCTACCCAGGGCCATGGTTGCCGCCAGCAGCAGGCTGCTCATCGTCAATTGCTTGCTCATGATCAATCCTCCTTGTGAATCGGGCCGCGACTCGGATCGAGTAAGCGGTATTAGCGTTATAGATAACTACAACACCAATGTCAAGCGACCCAGTCGGCTTCTCTAGCCGACTGGGCCGCTTTCCGTTTACGACTGGCCTGTGAAGCTTGCGTGGCTGTTGATGAGATTTCGGTAATCGGGAATGTGATTGGAGAACAAGGCACCCAGACCTTCGACGTCGTTGCGCCAGTCACGATGTAACTCACAGGCCACGCCGAACCAGCTCATGAGCTGGGCACCGGCCTGTGACATGCGATCCCAGGCCGCGTCACGGCTAATTTGATTGAATGTCCCCGAGGCGTCGGTGACCACGAAGACCTCGAACTCCTCGGCCAGGGCCGAGAGGACGGGGAAGGCCACGCAGACTTCGGTGACCACGCCGGCGATGATCAGCTGCTTCTTGCCGGTGGCCTTCACGGCCTTGACGAAGTCCTCATTGTCCCAGGCGTTGATCTGCCCCGGGCGGGCAATATAGGGGGCCTCCGGGAAGGTCTCCTTGAGTTCCGGCACCAGCGGGCCATTGGGGCCGTCCTCGAAGCTGGTGGTGAGGATGGTGGGCAGCCCGAAGTACTTGGCCAGATCGGCCAGGGCCAGCACGTTGTTCTTGAAGGTGTCCGGCTCAATGTCCCTTACCAGAGACAGCAGTCCGGTTTGATGGTCCACCAGCAGCACGGCTGCCTGATCCTTGTCGAGTCGATTAAAGTTTTTCATGTTCCTCTCCAGATATTGGCGCCCGGATGGTCCGGGCTGTTTATGCTGCTCTCGCTGAAATCGGGTAGCGCGACTTCCAGCGATTGCTGAGGTTGGGCCGAGAGGCGCTCAGACGCTCCATGGGAGCGGTGATCTTGCTCCGCCTTGCTGTTCCCTGGTTTTGACTGTAGCGATCTTCAGCCTGTTATTGAGGCTATATGTAGAACGATAATTCGGCTAGGTGGGCGTTTATCAACAGTTCGTTCTCTAAATGGAACGAGAATGGGATTGGCAGGCTATCTATGGTTCCGTGAGGCGCGCCGGGCTTTGCTTGCGGATGCTGCGACAGGTGTGCAGTCGAAGTGGTGCTTGGTGTCCGGTCGGTCTTGATGTCTTGCCAAGTAATCCCTGGGGTGGTGTTGACGGCGGTCAATACGGACGATTCCCATCGGCGTATGTTGCATTTACCATTCATCTCCGATGTGCACACCCAGTTTCGGTAAAAGGTAGCGGTGCATGAAGAGCATGACTGCTGCGGCAGCGAAAGCGCCCAGGAATACACCGATTGCACCTCGGACATCGTGCATCAGATCAGGGGCCAGTATTAGTACGCCGGAGAGGGCCAGCATGATGATGCCGCCGACCAGCTTGAGGATACGCCCGTGCCGTTCTTCGAAACGGTCGACACGAAGTGTCGTCAGGGCAGTTACGAAGATCGCCAGTTCAATGAGCAGGTAGATCAGCAGGTATAGCCCAAGCAGGAAGGAGAAGAAGAGCCAATCGATGTCGTGAGTGGCAACGATGCCGCCCCAGATGACAGGGAAGCCGGCGGTACAGGGTAGCTCGATGAAAGCGATACCGCTTGCCATCACGGCGGTGGCGGCAATGAGTGCCGGTGTCGACCGGCCGTCGCGGATCAGGCCGCGAAAGCGGCGGTAGATGCCTGGCTTGTGCTTCTCGTCAATGGTGAAAGAAATCCCTCGCTGGAACCAGAAATAATCCTTGATATTGACCCCGGCAAAGACAAGCGCCAGGGTTGCAACCACCCAGTAGACCCAGTCGCTTGTCAGTAGCAGACTTAGCGCACCGAAAACACCGATAATGAATAGGCCGTAAATGGCTGCAGTCACCGCCAGGAAGGTCAGGCCTACCGCGAGGATTCGCTTGCGTGAGCCGGAATGAATCACCAGCGCCAGCAGGATTGTCAGAACCCAGAGTGAACAGGGATTGAATCCGTCGATGAAGGCGATCAGCGCTGTCGATATGGTGAGTGGTTGGACCATCAGGTCGATGGTTCCGACCAGGGGTAGGCTGATCGGGGCCGTTTCCTGTGCTGTCGCTTTCTGATCGAATCGCTGGCGGGTGTCACGCGAGTCGGGGCAGTCACCCCTCGCAAGACAGTGCTCTACATGGCTGGTTATTTGGTGCCGAATCAGGCGACTGTCCCCCAGCCAGGCTCGTCCTCCCACGAAGACAGCGGGTACCGAATCAGCCCCCGTACCATGGGCCGAGGCCACCGCACGAAACAGCTTGCGATTGTAATCGCTCTGTCGCACCTCGAAGAAATGGGTCGATAGTGCCTCGTGCGACTCGTCAAGGGCTTTGATGAAGGGCTTCTGAGCTTCACAGTGGGGGCAGGTATCACTGTGGAACACCAGCATGTGCAATTCATTCATCGGCGCGGCCACTGCGATGGGGGGTAGCAATAGCAGCAGGGTCAGAAAAAGTCGCAGGCGGAATCTGGGCATGCGAATTTCCCCACGATGAATGGAAAGCGAGGGAGGGGCGGGCCGGTGACTCGCTCAACCTCCATCCGGATTTCCTGCCTGGGCCAGAAGGGTTTAGGCCGCTTCGACACCTGCCTTATTATCTGCTTTTTTCATCTTGGTCTCCAGTTGGCTGGGGGGCAACCGATTCTGACCGATTCAGGTGCTGATTGGGTTCCCCCGTGCCGGGTGTGCAGTAGATTTCATACAGTTGGCCGATGATCTCCATGACACCGGGGTCGGCAATGCGGTAGTGGATATTCTGTGATTCTCGGCGGGTGGCGACCAGCTGGTCCTGGCGCAGTCGGGCAAGGTGCTGGGA
This sequence comes from Natronospira sp., assembly GCA_003558125.1. Lineage (GTDB taxonomy): Bacteria > Pseudomonadota > Gammaproteobacteria > Natronospirales > Natronospiraceae > Natronospira > Natronospira elongata. The sequence continues at coordinate 15,801 of PWMQ01000065.1, forward strand.
TAACGCGGATTGGCTTAGGGGAATCTGCAAGCTGAGTTCGGAAACGGTCTTTTCGCCTTGAACAAGCTGGCAGAGAATCATCAGACGATGAGAGTTGGCCAGCGCCCGCAACATGTGAGCGGCTTTTTCGGCATGTGCGGGCGCCAGCTCGGCCAACAGGGCCTTGCGTTTTCTCATTTCCTGGTCTTTTGTGGTCATGGTTGCCTTTATCGACTTTTCGCAGCAGCCTGTCGTTGTGCCCGCAGACGGCGGATGCCCAGCAGCCGGAGCATGGCTCGTTCGTAAGCGGGTTCAGCAACGCCCTTGCGCATCTTTCTCAGGAAGTACCATTCGAAGGCCGATTTGGCCCAGTGCACCCACTTCCCCTTTCGAGTCCAGGTCACATTGCGTGGCGGCATTTGGGGCATGGCCAGAAAGGCTGCACCGGTGTTCCCCATGTCAGCCAGACAGAGCGCATTCCAGGTGGCCCGTGCCTCAGGCTGCTCGCCGGCAATGGCCAGTTTGATGTTCTCCGCAATGGCGGTGTTCATGGACTCGATCATGTATCCGGTCTTGGGGGCTCCGGTGGGCACTGGCGTTTTTTCCACCGGCGGAATAGCCACACAGACACCGGAAGCATAGATATTTGGCCATTTGGGATTACGCTGGTATTCGTCGATTTGCACAAAGCCTCGTGGATTGCAGAGGCCCTCTACACTGGCAACCGGATCCACACCCTTGAATGCGGGCAGTATCATGGAAAAGACGGAATCGATCTGATGTTCCCTGCGGACTTCGCCCTGGTCATCATGTTCCTTGACGAAGACCTTGCCATCTTCCAGCTTCTCGGTGGATGCATTACAGACCCAGCGAATATCACGCTGCCGCAATTCATGTTCCAGCAAGCCCTTGGAGTCGCCCACGCCACCAAGGCCCAGATGGCCAATGTAGGGCTCGCTGCTTACAAATGTGATTGGTACCTGGTCTCTCAGGCCGCGTTTGCGCAGGTCACGATCCAGTATGAATGCGAACTCGTAGGCGGGGCCGAAGCAACTGGCTCCCTGGGCCGCACCGATCACTACCGGGCCGGGTGAGGCCAGAAGCTGTTCGTATTCGCCACGACAGTGTTCGGAGTGATCCAGTGTGCAGATGGACTGGCTATAACCGTCGGGGCCCAGCCCCGGGATTTCATCAAAAGCCAGCTTGGGCCCGGTGGTAATGGCAAGGTAGTCGTAGTCCAGGCCTTCACCACCCTTGAGCTCAATGCGCTGCGCATCGGGGTCGATGCCGACCATGCTGTCTACCACCAGATCGACGTTCCGCTTTCTGAGAGGAGGTGCCAGTGGCGTCGTGGTCTTGGGACGCTCTCGCCAGCCCACCGCGATCCAGGGATTGGACGGCACGAATTGAAAGTGGTCGGCAGGGCTGACCACAGTGATTTTTTGCTTCGGGCCGAGGGTCTTTCGCAGCTCAAGGGCCAGGGGCATGCCGGCCAGGCCGGCGCCAATGATTACAATGTGTGCCATGGTCTTATCCTCCAATGGCTGGCAATTCCCCGAAGGGAGAGCTTGATCCCTCAGCGCCAACTACGGGGAACAAATCGGCTTCAGTGCGCCTTTCGCGAGGCCACGTCCTAGGCATCCCGAAGTCCGGCCTTTCTTAGAATGGTCATCATGGGGCACCAGCAGGTGAAGGCCGACTGGATCAGATTAAGCGCCACGAAACCGGTGAAGAACAGCCAGTACTCGTGGTGGAAATGCGCGAGCAGAATGCTGGCCAATACAAAGCTGCCCGCAATGAGTCGAAGTGCCTGGTTTACGGTCATGGTGTTTCCTCCTGTCATGGAGACAATGAAAAGATTGCTCAGAAAGTGCGTTTCAGTCGCAGAAAGACACTGGAGTCTTTCTCGAACTGGCCGTAGAAAGTGTGATCATCCTCGCCGCCAAATAGATTGGCGCCTGCCGTCATGTACAGCTCGTCACTTAAGCGATAGTTAACCGTGGGCCGGAGGAACCAGTCCTCGTCGTCGGGAGAGTAGAAGCTCATCAGCCCGAGGGTGAGGTTGTCCCGCATCAACCTTTGGGTCAGGCGCACGGTAATGAGCTGGCGGTATTCTTCGGGCAGGGTGGCAGGATCCCCCTGGAAGTTGGCCTCCAGCTCATCGAAGTCCTGCAGCCATTCGACGTAGTACTGGGTGCCCAGGGTCAGGTTTCTGGCGATTTCCTGTTCGTATCCAGCAAGGAATCGAAACTCGCTGTTGGGCAGCATGGGGTCATCCCCATCGCGGTTGTCTGCCGAGTCGTAATAGGAGAACTCCAGGTTGTAGAGACCGGTCCCCAGCGGGCCACGCAGGCTGGCACCGAGACTGTTGAGTCGGGCAAATTCCAGATGGCCGCTTTCGGGGTTGAAAGCCGTCGGCTGGCCGAAGAAGCCGCGGTAGAGATAGATAGCCCATTCCTGTGAGCCGGCCATGCCGTAGATGCGGGTGGCCAGTTCACCGTTATCAAAGGTCCTGGCGGGGCGGTCCACCAGCGGCAGGGGCGGGGCGGCGGTCAGTTCACCCTGCATGGGATCGAAATACGACAGGCGCACGCCCTCAATGAAATTGTCCGGTTCGAAGAACGGTGTCCAGACCGCGTCGATATTGGCCCGGTCACCGAACCAGCTGACACGGACGGCGTCATTGGTCCCCTTGAGGTATTCGTCATCTCGACCGATCAGGAAGGACACCCAGTCCTTGGGGAACAAGTCATTGAGAAAGACCAGGTCGCCCGTCCCCCAGGTAAGAACCTGACGACCGAGCCGCACATCGGTGCGTTCGCCTACCGAAAAGCCGAGCCGCGCCTCGCGGACATCACCTGTCAGTTTGTCTTCCACGCTATCGGCCAGGCCGTCCAGCTTGAAGCGCCCGTCGATCCGATCACCCGCGTATTGCCCTTCCAGCTGGAAGCGAACCTCACCCAGCGGCATGTCATCGTCAATGAGGTCATTGCTGCGAGTACGGTAGCCCGCCGCACCCTCAATGAACCCGTACCAGGACAGGGGGGTCACTTCTTCATCACCCCATGGATCATTATCCCAGTCATCGGCCGTTGCCAGGGGCGGCAGGGCAATGAGCCCGATACCGGCCAGCAAGCCTGCCTTCAGAGTATTTGGCCGCACAATCATCGTGTCCTCCTTGTTCATTGACGCTGCAGCCACTGCCGGGGCGGATTCCTCAATGACCGTTCCGTGAAGACCGAATCAGGAATACCGATGTCATAGGCACTGTGGCGAAATTCCACCAGGGTGTATTCATCGTCCTTGAGGTTTTCCATTCGCATGCGGGTACCCGTGGGGTAGCCGTCGATCTCTTCCACTTCCTCAATCTGCATGCGTCGGTAGGTCTCGCCGGAGTCGTCCACGTACTCGGCCCGCATGGGCAGGAAGGTCTCGCGATCAATCCAGTTGTCGAAGTGGGCAAACTCGACAGTGCCTGGATCTCTGGGGGTGCTTCGGATGACGTAGTAGTCGTCTGTGGTTTCGATCAGCTCATGTTCATCATCTTCCAGGTGACGACCGGAGACATCCTCGTAGAAGACATGGGAGCCGACGAAGCTGGTGCGCTTGTCGCCGGGGGCAATGCGGCGAACCAGGTCCAGGCCGGGCAGATAAAGCCAGCGATCATCATCGGCGCCGGGATTCTTTTCCACCAGAAACACCGTGCCGCGGACATCGGAGGGTCGGCTGAATACCACCAGATAGCTCTGTTTGCCGTCTTCACCATCCTTGCGCAGCATGGTGAACTGGCGGACCTGCTCACGCCCGCGGCTATCGACAATGCGCATGCGCGCTTCGGCGCGTCCGTCGTCGCCGGCGTAGAAAGAGGCCTGGTTGGCCCGTTCCACGATTTCCATGGCGGTGGGGGTGTCGGCAGCCAAGGGGTTGCCGAGGCTGGTCATGAACAGCCCCAGGCCGGCGGCCGTGGAGAGCATCAGCTTGTTGAGTTTGACTGTCATCATTGTGTACCTCCTTGAGGTATCGATTGCGTGATTCATTCGCTTGTCGCCTTGACTTCCTGCGCGGCGTCGCGTCCGAAGAAAAGACCGGGCACCGTGCGCAGGATGGCGGGCAGCATCAACAGGGTGACGATGGCGGAGAGCGCCATGATGCTGGCCAGGAAGATGCCCACCGTGATGTAGGGGACCAATGCGGCGGTCAGCAGCGGCAGAAAGCCCAGGGAGATCACCACGGCATTGCGGGTGATGGCTCGAGCGGGTTCGCCGAAGACATACTCCATGGCCTGCTGCCAGCTTCCCGTTTCATTGAAGGCGCCGCGCATGCGCTGAATGAAGTGGATGGCAAAGTCCACGGAGAGGCCCAAACTGAGCGAGGACAGCACCGCCACCGGCATGTCGTAGGATTTGCCGATCAGGCCCATGACCCCGTAGATCAGCGCAATGGTCAGGGTGAGGGGCAAGACGGCCAGGATGCCGAACAGCAGGGAGCGGAACAGGGCAATCATCATCAACAGCACGATGGCGAAGGCCGAGAGCAGGGCCAGCAGCATCCCCTCCACCATCTCGCCCTGCCAGACCAGATTGACGTAGGTGGATCCGCCCCAGCTCAGGTCCACACCCTCCGGGAGAGGGTTGTCGGTGGTGTAGTGCGCAACGGCGTCCACCACGCGCTGCATGTCCTGATTGTCCCCGCTGGGCAGTTGCAGCCAGATACTGGCCGAGCGGTAGTCCTGGCTGACGAAGTGCCAGAGATCATGGGGGCGATGGGAGCCCTGGAAACTCAGGATCGACTGGGCCACGCCCGCCGGTGAATCCGGGATGCGGTAGTCCTCGGGCTCACCGCTGACCAGCTCCCGGTTGATGGTCTTGACCAGATCGGCGAGGGAATTGGATTTGCCCACATGGCCTTCCTGCTCCAGCCAGCTCTGCAGGCCGGCCATGTAGCGCAGTGCCTCCGGGGTCTGGAAATAGAGGGCTTCGCTGCGAACGGCCTCGGCCGCCTCCAGAATGGCTTCCCAATATTCAGCTTCTTCCATGGATACCTCGAAGAGCAGGTCATCCAGGGCAAACATGAGGTTGTCGAGCATCACACCCGGATCATCGGCGGCGGACTCTTCCAACAGGTCCTGCCACTGCTGATCGAGCTCAAAGCCTTCTTCGCGCGCCTCGGTCAAGAGGGGGTTAACCCGATCCTGAAGGGAACGCTCCAGGTCACCCGCTTCACCCTGTTCCAGCACGATGTAGGCCTCGTAGGTGCCGGCGAAATGCTCGTTGAGGACCGCATCCGCCACGCGAATCCGATGGTCCTGCTTGAACCAGCGCGTGGGGTTGTCGTTGATCTGGATCTGGGTAATGCCGAACACGGCGATCGCCAGCAAGGTCACGAAACTCACCAGCAGGGACTTGCTGTAGCGGGTGGCGAAACGGCCGGTGGCGGACATGAATTCACACAGTTTGCAGTCCGCGCCCTTGCCCTCGCTCTCATGTTTCTTGACCCGCGCCACCATGCGGTCCACCGCGGACTGGGGCAGGGCAGCGATGAAGGCCGGCAGGAAGGTGAGTGTCAGGGCCATGGCGAAGAGCACGCCCACGGCGACAAAGGCACCGAAGACCTGGACCGGCGGGATCGGTGTCAGGGTGAGGGACGCGAAACCCACGGTGGTGGTCAGGGCGGTGAAGATCACCGGCTTGTAGAGGCTCTGGATGACTTCTTCCATCACCGCCCGGGTGTCATCACCGGCGCGGCAGCGATCGGTAAAGCCTGACAGCACATGGATGGAGGCCACTACTGCGATAGGCATGAGGAAGATGGGGATCATGGAGCTCATGATGTGCACGGTGTAACCCATGCCGATCAGCAGCCCCATGATGGAGATCACCGTGGCCATGGCCAGCAGCATGGGCGCCACCACCAGTGGCACACTGCGGAAGAAGTAGAGCATGATCAGAAAGATCAGGACCCCGGCCAGGGGCGCGGAAATGGCCATCTGCTGGAACATCTCCACGCCGAAGGTATCCTGCGCCACCGGTTGGCCGGTGATGTGGAATTCATCACCACTGTCCAGGCGGTCAATGATGGCCTGAATCTCGGTGGAGATGCGGTGGCTTTCATTCTTGTCCACGATGGGGACATAAATCCCCGCCGCCTTGCCGTCCTCCGAGACCAGCGTGCCGTAGAACATCGGCAGGCGTTCCACTGCCTGGCGGATAGCGTCGGCCTCGCCCTGGGTTTCGGGCGGGCGGTCCATCATCCAGTCGAAACTGATGGTGCCGGGGCTTACCTGTTCCACGTTGTCGACGGTGGCCAGGGACAGCATGTCGCGGCTGATTACCCCGTCAATATTTTCTATGCCCTCGGATAGCTGCAAGAGGGCAGAGAGAGATGTCGGGTTGAACACCCCCTCGGGGTGCTCCGAATTCACCACGCCCACCACGATCATGTCGTAGAGATCGAACAGTTCCTTGATGCGGTTGTGCTCGACCCGATCGGGCTGCTCGGCGGACAGCATGTTCTCCGGATCTGTATCGATGGTGATACGCGGGATCATCAGTCCCATGACCAGGGCGATGAGCGCGGTCAGGGCGAAGACCCACCAGCGGTATTGCATGCTGTAGCGAGCAATGAGGCGTCCCATGTTCGTATCTCCAGTATGTGCTCAATTAGAAGATGCTAATAAATATAGTGTCAATTCACGCTGCCGTCAAGGCATGGGGCTTATCTGGTCAAAGCAATCTGCGGCCACATCCACCCCCTGCGCTGGGCCTGGCGCTGCCGGGGCGGGGCCCGGCAGCGGGAAGTCCCTGTCTCAGTCTCCGCCCAGTGATCGTGGCGGGTGATGACCACAATCATCGGCAGGCGCCTTGGCTGGCCGCGGCCCGTCAGTCGTGCCCGCTGTTCCCGCCCGGCGCCTTGCCCAGCAGATTGAGTGGGACCTTGAGATAGCTGACATCGTTGTCTTCCGCTGGCGGCAGCTTGCCGGCACGCATGTTGACCTGCACCGAGGGGATGATCAGGCGTGGCATGGGCAGGCCGGCATCCCGTTCCTGACGCATCTTCACGTACTCTTCGCGGGCCACACCCCGGCCGGCGTGGATGTTCCGCTCCCGTTGCTCGGCCACGGTGGTCTCATGTTTGATCTCGCGACCGCCAGGGCCGTAGTCGTGGCACATGAACATGCGGGTCTCGGGGGGCAGGGAGAGCAGTTTCTGCATTGAGTCAAAAAGCATCCCGGCATCACCACCGGGAAAATCCGCCCGGGCACTGCCGGCGTCCGGCATGAACAGGGTGTCACCCACGAAGACCGCATCCCCGATCAGGAAGCTGTTGCTGTCGGAGGTATGCCCCGGCGTATGCATGACTTCTATGCTCAGGCCACCTGTTTCCAGCACTTCACCGTCCTTGAGCAGGTGATCAAACTCTGCCCCGCGGGGCTGGTATTCATTGGGCAGATTGAACACCTTGGAGAAACGATCCTGGACCGCCTGGATCCCTTCACCGATGGCCACCCTGGCGCCCAGTTCCCTGGCCAGGTAGGGGGCGGCAGAGAGGTGGTCGGCATGGGCGTGGGTCTCGAGGATCCATTCCACCGACAACTGATTGTCGCGAACAAAATCGAGAATGCGGTCGGCGGTTTCGGTCCAGGTGCGGGCCGCCTTGTAGTCGAAATCCAGAACCGGATCGATGATGACGGCGCCTGACCCTGTCGGGGGCCGCACAACATAGGAAAAGGTATTGGTGTCTTCGTGGAAGAAGCTCGTGACTTCGGGTTTCATGATCGTCTCCGAATTAAAGATTAGTTAAATCTAATATATAGCCGGTATCGACCTGGGTCAAGGGATTCGAAAGGCAATAGGGCGGTTACTCCGCTTGGTCAGCAGCGGTGCCTGACCGGGGGGTACTGCGGGGCGGCCCCGGTGGTGAGGCTGGTGCGGGGAAGGGGACGAGTGGTGGGCCATGCGGTGCCCGGTCGTTCCGGCACCGCATGGCCCGTTGGATCAGTCAGCGGCGGGTCAGAGGCCGCCCTGGTCGTGGACTTCATCCGCCTGGGCCTTGCCGGGCTTGTCGCCACGGCCCTTTTTCAGGTCCTTGCGCTTGTCGATGGCGGCGCGCAGCCGCTTTTCAGCCGTCTTGAAGGTCCGGGACAGGGCCTGGTGGGCATCCTCGGACTTCTTGTCGGCCTCATCCTGAGTGTGATGGACCACGACCTCCTGGCCCGGTACGCGCATGTCGATGCGCACCTCATAGAGGTTCCCGGCCCCCTTGGTGTAATGGGCGGCCTCAATGAACACGCGGCAGGACTGCAATTGGGGGCACACACCTTCCAGTTTTTCCGCCAGTTCCCTGGTGCGTTCCTCCAGGGCATCGGAATGGTCCATATTGTTGAAATGAACCTCGAGGGGCAGTTGCATGAAGCCTCCTTCTCTCACTGTGGGTAGGCGGGCGGTGGCGGCAAGGCCGACTCGATCACCCGTCACTACACAATGGGGGGTACGGCCGCCGAGTTCAAGCTGCCTTTCCCGGTCGCCGGTCTGCTAAAATGGACGCTTTTTCCGCTGGAGGAATGGCATGACGATTCGGACCCGCTTTGCGCCCAGCCCCACCGGCTATCTGCACATCGGTGGCGCCCGCACGGCGCTGTTCTGCTGGCTCTACGCCCGCAAGCATCAGGGCAAGTTCGTGCTCCGGATTGAGGACACGGATCGCGAGCGTTCCACACCCGAGTCCGTGCAGGCCATTCTCGATGGCATGGAGTGGATGGGGCTTGATTACGATGAGGGCCCCTTCTACCAGACACAACGCTTTGATCGTTATCGGGAGCTGATTCAGAAGCTGCTTGATGAGGGCGAGGCCTACCGCTGCTATTGCACCCGTGAGGAACTGGATGAGATGCGGGAGGCTCAGCGGGCGCGCAAGGAAAAGCCACGTTACGACGGCCGCTGCCGTGACCGGAGTGACGCCCGTGAAGGGGTGGAGCCGGTGATCCGTTTTCGTAATCCCCAGGATGGGGCGGTGGTCTTCGATGACCGGGTTCGCGGTCATGTGAGCTTCAACAACAGTGAGCTGGATGATCTGATCATTGCCCGCTCCGATGGCACGCCGACCTACAACTTCACCGTGGTGGTGGACGACATGGATATGCAGATTACCCATGTCATTCGTGGTGATGACCATCTCAATAACACCCCGCGGCAGATCAACATGATCCGGGCTCTGGGCGGCGAACCACCGGTTTATGCCCATGTGCCCATGATTCTCGGCTCCGATGGGGCCCGGCTGTCCAAGCGCCACGGGGCGGTGAGCGTGCTCCAGTACCGGGAGGAGGGCTATCTGCCCGACGCCCTGATCAATTATCTGGTCCGCCTGGGCTGGTCTCACGGAGACCAGGAAGTCTTCAGCCGGGAAGAGATGGTCGAGCTGTTCGATATCGATGAAGTCAATCGCTCGGCCTCTACCTTCAGCCCGGAAAAGCTGCTTTGGCTCAACCAGCATTACATCAAGGAAAGCGAGCCGGGAGACGTCGCCAAGGCCCTGGCGCCGCTGCTTGAGGCCCGTGGCTGTGATCTGTCCGCGGGGCCATCCCTGGAACCCATCGTGGTCTCGCAGCAGGAGCGTGCCAAGACCCTGGTGGAAATGGCCGACAACAGTCTGTTTTTCTTCCGGGATTTTGATGAATTCGATGAAAAGGCAGCGAAGAAGAATCTGCGTCCGGTCGCCGAAGCGCCGCTTGAGGCTGTAAAGGCGGCCCTTTCGTCATTGGAGGACTGGCAGGCGGAGAAGATCCATGCCGTGGTCAATGCCGTGGCCGAGGAGCAGGAGCTCAAGCTTGGCAAGGTGGCGCAACCCATTCGAGTCGCAGTTTCTGGCGGGCCGGTATCGCCCCCCATCGACCAGACGCTTGCGCTGCTCGGTCGGGAAAAGACAGTGGAACGCATTGATCGGGCACTGGCTTACATACAGAGCAGAAAGGAATCTGCCGAGAGTGCTTGACAGGCGCGAGGCGCTCCTGCAAAATGCGCGCCTCGTTGGTTGAGCGCACGTCGCGGCGGGGCGCTCCAGCAAGAAACAAGGGGCCATAGCTCAGCTGGGAGAGCGCCTGCATGGCATGCAGGAGGTCGGCGGTTCGATCCCGCCTGGCTCCACCAAACAAGCTAGGCCAGCAGATCTGAAAAGTTTCTGCGTCCCCATCGTCTAGAGGCCTAGGACACCGCCCTTTCACGGCGGCGACCGGGGTTCGAATCCCCGTGGGGACGCCACTATAAAGAGCACCGACAGTGTCGGTGCTCTTTTTTTTGCTTCAACGGCAGGGCGGCAATTGTTCCAGGGGGTGGTCCAGAGTGTGGACCTGGATGCGACTCGCCCCCAGCTCATGCAGGTGGCGGATCCAGCGATTGCGTTGTTCAAGCGGGTCCGATTCAGGGTCTGGAATCAGCAGGTGAGCACGCCAGCCGGCGCCATGGCGTCCCCGACCCGGCTCATCCTCAATGGCTGGTGGTGGACCGGCGTTCGATGGTGACATGGCCAGATACAGGCAACGTGTCCCGGTCGGCGGGGCCAGCTTCCCAGCCAGACTGGAAAGCAGATAGCCCAGCTCCGAGTTGCTGCGGGCGTCAGCGCTCCTAACTTTGTCATGCAGGAGACGCAGCTCCCGTGTCGCGGTGAGAGGGCGGTCGGATAGCCGCGTGATCAGGTAAGGTACGTCAGACTCCTCGGTGTCCCATGGTGCAATCAGCAACTGATCGCCGGGATTCTGGTCCAGCAGGAAGCGACGCTGGAGGGCGTCGAGCCGGTCGGCATGCCTATGGCTGGGCAGGCTCTCATGGTCCACGGCCAGCGCGCGGGTTATTACTTCCTCCTCACTGGCCGGAGCGCAAGCGCACAGGACCAGCCCCGCCAGTAGCAGCAATGAAAGGCGGGTCTTCATACCTCCTCGCCTCCCCCCAGGCCGGGTTCCCGGCGGCGAAAGCGGCGCTCCAGGCTGAGCGGGACGACGATGATCAGATCGTAGATATAAACCAGCAGGTGGCCGGCACTGGAGATCAACCGGGCCAGTAGCCGTGTCAGCGTGGCCAGGGTGCCAATCAGGAAGGCGGCGGAAAGCAGCAGGGCGACCCGAGCGGTCTGAAAGAAGGACTCCAGGGCCGGGACCAGGGCAATAAAGGCGAAGGGAAGGATGAAGCCCATCACCATCTGAGCCATGGCCGGGACAATGCGAAGGTCCGGGCTGCCGGTCGCGATCCCCTGTTCCAGTTCACGGCGTAGCCATTCGGACTCCAGGGCAATAGTGTCGCGGGTAAAAGCCAGCCCGGCTTCGGTCAATGCCAGCAGGATCAGGGCAACGCTTGCTATGCCCAGGAGTACGCGACGGGACAGGGCCGACATGCGGCTGATCGGCAGCAGCAGGCGCGTGATTCGCGCGGCATCGGAGATCAGCAAGGCGAGACCCATCTGGGCAGCGGTTACGGCAATGGCCGTGAAAGGAGCCGCCTGGAAGGGGCCGATGTTCGCCTGTGTCCCGAACGCTTCCTGTAGCGGTGTTGCCAGCAGGTGATAGTTGACCAGTGTGATCATTGCGCCCACCAGAAGCAGAAAACCGCTGATGCCCAGGTTCAGTGCCAGCCAGGCCCTGAATCGACTGGTCTGGGTGTTTCGCTGAGCCTGGAGGGTCTCGAAGCGTCGGATGCGGCGGTTTGTGGCTACCAGTCGTTCATCAAGATTGGCCAGGCGCTTCTCCAGGACTTCCAGACTGTCTCGGGCCTGCTGCCAGACCGGCTGGAGCCTGCCCAGGTGGTGTTGGGCCTGACGGGAATGCCGATCATGCTGGCCGGTAAGTTGCTGGCAACTTTTCTCCACGCTCACTCGCAAGGCATCCAGCGTATCCCGGAGGCTGGAGTCGGCCTTGTCCTGAACCGCGGTGATCTTTTCTACCAGCTCTCCCCAGGCGGCGGGAGGTTCCGGCAGGGCGGGGCCCGCCTCGTAATCCCGCTCCAATTGAGCAATGTTGCCTTCGATGGCCTCCTTGAGGGCCGGCGCTTCCTTCAGGGCGCCGTGAACATGGTTTCGCAACTGCTCCAGCTCCCGGCTGGTGAGTCGGCGCTGGTGTTCACCCACCAACTGATACAGGGCACTCTGACCGCCCCGGCGTAACTGCGTCCCCCAGACCGCCATGGCTCGGTGGGCGACCCGCAAGGTGCTGGTCAGGGCCCGGGTCAGCCCCAGCAGGATTTCATGCGCCGTGCTGCGCGCCAGATACAGCAGCCCGATGGCGGCAACGACGAGAACGAGCAGGTCAATCCAGAAGTTGCCGCTGACCGGGAACCGATCATCCAGTGACATGTTATTCCCCGATTTGTCAGTTTTGTTCTGTGGGCGAAGGCCCGTCTCGCTTCAGTCTAGCAGGGCGCGTCGGCAATTTGCGGTTGCTGCATTTCAGGGTTTGGGTAAAATAGCCCGAAAATTTGAGGGTTGCCCGCTGCAAGGCCCTGTTCGGACAACGCCAGGAGCGTGTCCTTGTGCCTTTTGTCAGCTCAAGTTAACCGGTCATGCAGCCGATACCTTGATCATGACCTGTCAAGGGCATTAAGGCCCTGGGCGGGTGATATACTCTGACTTGCCTGCCACGCCTGCAACAGGCGGGGCGACGCATCCGGGGGGGACTGCGGGCCGGTCTAAGCCTAAATCCATATCGTGAGGGGATGGATGGGCAGGCCCGATTGACCTGGATGGTGCCGCCTGAGCGGTACTTCGCCGCATCCGGAGGACCGGATTAATGAAGTGCAAACTGAAAGTTACCGATGTTTCCACCGGCATGTACGTAGCCGAGCTGGATCGACCCTGGCTGGAATCTCCCTTCCTGTTCCAGGGGTTTACCGTGGAATCCCGGCGTGAACTCGCCCAGCTACGCGAGAGCTGCCAGTTCGTCTATGTGGACATTGAGCGTTCGCGGCCGGACCTGCAGTCGAAAATTCAGCGAGCCGCTGTCCTCGACCGTGGCCGGGGTGGCTCAGTGCTCAGCGAAGAGGCGCCCGCCGAGCACCGCTTCAAGTCCATCAAGCGGGAATTGGCCCGGGCCCTGGATATTCGCCAGAAGACCAGTCAGTACCTGGAAGTGCTCATGGATGATGCCCGCATGGGCAAGCACGTCAGTATCCAGGGCGTGAGAACAGTCGTGACCGAGTTGCTGGATACGATCCTCAGCAATCCGGCGGCCTCCCTCTGGCTGATCCAGTTGCGGGAAAAGGATGAGCACACCGCGCTCCATAGCATCAATACCGCTGTCATCAGCATGATCTTCGCGCGCCACGAAGGCCTGGGCCGCGATGACATCGAGGCCGTGGGCATGGGTGGATTGCTGCATGATATCGGCAAGGTCCGTGTCGCTCGCAGCATCATTCATAAGGACGGTCCGCTTGATGACGACGAGATGGCTATCATGCGTGCCCATCCGGAGCAGGGGTATCGCCTGCTGATGCAGTCCGGTGGGGTGCCGGATGCCGTATTGCGGATCGTACGCCAGCACCACGAGCGTCTCGATGGCAGCGGCTATCCAGATCGTCTGGTGGGCGAGCGCATAGATCCGCTGGCCCTGATGGTGGGGCTGGTGGACGTCTACGACGCCATGACCGGCGACTGGCCGAATTCGCCGCCGCTGTCGCCGCACAAGGCATTGGCCAAACTGCGCAAGGAGTGCGCGGAGCAGTTCGGTAATGAGCGCATTGAGCGCTTCATTCGTTGCATGGGCGTCTACCCCATCGGCACGGTGGTCAGCCTGAGCAACGGTGCGAGGGGCATGGTGGTGACCCAGAACCGCAGCAACCGGCTCAAGCCCGTGTTGATGATGCTGGAAGATCCGCGTGGCAATCCTTATCGCCGCCGGCCCCTGGTCAATCTGGCCGCAGAGGATCGTGGCGGGGTCAGTTGGGGCATTCAGAATGCCGTCGACCCTCATGAATTCGGGGATGATCGTCTGCGCTCCATCACCGCGGCCGAGTCCTTGATCTAGAAAACAGCCTCTCGGGCCTGCCAGGTTCCTGGCAGGCCCCGATTTTTTCTGGATTATGGTCACTTTTCCGAGAGGGGTGGGCAGTGTTTGCTCAATCCTCGGGATTCTCCGGCAAGTCTGGGCGGGAATGGATTGATCGCAGGTCCCCTACCTGCTACAACTACTCAGGAACTCTGACGCCCCCAGCCGGGGCAACCAGTCACCCAACTTAGCGAGCCAAGGGGGTTACGCAGTGGAACGATGCATCGGTCTCGACCTTGGTTACGGTTTCGTCAAAGTCTTTGACGGCCGTGACAGTCATTCCTTCCCGTCCGTGGTGGGCGAGGGCGGTTCCGGCACGCCCATGTCCCTCGGCTTTCGCAAGCCGCGGGTGACGGAAGACCTGCGCGTGACCGTCGGCGGGAAGTCCTATTTCCTCGGCGATCTGGCCATCCTTCATTCCCGGATTGCGCACCGTGGCCTGTCCGCCACGCGAACCGAAGGCAATGACATCAAGATCCTCTTCCTCGGTGCCCTCAGCCTGTACTGCACCGATCCCATGAACACTTTCTATGTGGTTACCGGCCTGCCGCCAGGGCGGATGCACATGGCGCACGAACTGGTGAACCTCATGCGGGGCGATCATCAAATCGTGCGCGAGATTGGCGGCAACCGCTTCGATTGCAATGTCCGCCTGGACAACATCGAAGTGGTCCCGCAGCCGGTGGGGACCTTCTGGTCCGAGGTTCTGGACGAGCAGGCTCGAATTCAGACGGATTCCCCGCTGATGAAGGGCCGTGTGGGTATCATCGATATCGGCTTCCGTACCAGTGACCTGTCCACCATTATCGACGGCGATTATGCGCCGGCCTTCACCCGCACCGTCCCCATCGGGATTTCCGTGGGCTACGATGGCATTTCCTCGGCCCTGGCGACCCAGTATGGCCTGGAGTGTGAAACCCACACGCTGGACGAGGCGGTGATCAATGGCAGTATCAATGTGTCCGGTCGCGAAGTGGACATCACCGGCCTGAGAGATCAGGTGTTTGGTGAAGTGGCCACCAAGCTGCTGGTGGAAATCCGCTCTCTCTGGCAGGTGGCCGGTTATGACCACGTCCTGCTTACCGGTGGCGGTGGCCAGGTACTGGAGAAATACCTCAAGGAGCATATTCCCCAGTTGCGTCTGGTGGACGAGCCGGTTTCCGCCAATGCCCGTGGTTACTATCGCTGGGCTTACCACAATGTCCAGGGCAACCAGACTGCTGGCGACATGGACAGTGGTAACCAGCAACGCACCGCCGACGCGGAAAACTGGTAAGCCGAAAGGTACATTTCAGTGCCTTGACGAAAACCCGGCCCAGGCCGGGTTTTCTTTTTTTCCCAAATATGTGACTCGGTTCACAGAACCTACCCCGACAGACTCGGCACAGTGGAATCTCCTGAACGCCAGCCATGGGGGAAATCATGCCGAGAATGTTGCCCAGTTCTTTAGTCGCCGCGAGCCTGTTGTCGCTCGCTTCCAGTCTCGTATGGGCCCAGGGGAGTGTTGCCTCCAGTAGCTTTCCCGGCGCCGATACAGCGCTTGAGGAAGTGGATTTTCGCAGTCATCGCGGTTTCAGCCTCGCCGAGGATGGTGGCTGGATGCAGCTCGACATGGATGTTGACGGTGTCCGGCCCGGCAAGGACAGTGGTAGCGCGGTACTGCTCAGTGAAGCAATCAGCGTCCCGCTGACCGATCCAAGGCCCTTCATTGCCGTTGCCCCGGTCATCCACGGCCATCGTCCGGCCCATGCCGGGGTCGTCGTCGAGCTGCGGGCCTCTTTGGATGGAGAACGCTGGGGCGAGTGGCAGGAAGCCAGTGATCACGGTCACGGCCCGGACACCGGGCCCGGTCTGGCGCAGAGGCTGAAAGTGGACCTGGGTGACCAGGTCATGCCCGGTGAGCTGGCCTTCTTCGATCCCGAGACTCGCTACCTTCAGTACCGGGTCAGCCTGTCCGCTGATTTTCTGGGGAATCGGCCACGGCTTGCGCGTCTCTCCCTGCATTTCATCAGCCCGGGCGAGACCACCGAATCCCTGGCAAGCAAGCCCTTGGCTGACGAGGGGCGTTTGCTGCCCCAGAGCGCGCAGCCGGGTTATGTGCCGCGTAGTAGCTGGGGCAATCTATCCAATACCGCCTGGCATCCGCTCGCCAACGTCAGCCAGCTTGTGGTGCATCACACGGTCTCCGCCAACAGCTCCAATGACTGGGCCGCGGTGGTTCGCAGTTTTTACAATTACCACGTCAACTCCCTGGGCTGGTCGGACATTGGCTATAACTGGCTGGTCGCCCCCGACGGTACCCTGTTCCAGGGCCGGGCACACCGCCCTGACGGCAATACCGATGTGGTGGGCGCCCATGTGGCCGGACACAACAGTTACACCATGGGCCTTGCCTATATCGGCACCTATACCAGTGTGAATCCTAGTGCGGCGGCGGTTGAGACTGGGGCACAGCTGCTTGCCTGGAAGGCCGCCCAGCACGGGATCAGCACTTCCCTGATTCGCGGGCACCGAGACTATGGCGCCACGGCCTGCCCCGGGGATAGCCTCTACGCCCGCCTGTTCGACACCCTCCGACCTCGTGTGCAGCAAATTCTGGACGGCGACAGTGGCGAGCCGGAGCCGGACTACGACGTTCTCTGGCATCGGGCGGCCGCAAAGAACGCCAACCCCTGGTATTTCGGCGACAATCGCCAGCGGGGACTCGCCGTCGCAGGGGACCGACTCTATGTGGTCAGCCGTCACTCCGAGACCTGGGGGCCCCATGTCATGATCCATCAGAGCGCGGATGGCGCAGGCGTGGATGGCGGTGGCGCCAGTCTGCTCACCGATGGCATTGCCGGCGGCACGCTGGTACTCAATGACATTGATGCCGACGATGATGGCGGGCTGTTCGCGGCCAACCTGACGGTGGATATGAGCGGCGATGCCTTTCGGGTCTATTACTGGCCGGATGATTCGGCGGTTCCGCTGACAGTGGTCAATTTCTCCGGCACTGCGCCCCATCGCGTCGGCGACCGGATCACGGTCACCGGCTCCATGGCCGCCGGTACGGCCACGATCTGGGCCCCTGCCAGCAACGCCCCGGTGATCTACCGTTGGCACCAGAACGGCGATGGCTTCAATCAGTGGCCCCAGGCCATTCACCTCTCCGATGGGGCGAGCGGTGCCGCTGCCGGCGTTGCGCCGCTGGCCAATGGGCGTTTCCTGTGGAACGCGGCGGGCGAGCACCTGCGCCTCTACGAAGGTGACGGCAGTCTCCTGGGGACGGTGCCGGGCGCCGTGGTGGCCAGGGACTCCAGTGGCGTTCGCGTCCTGGGGCGGGATGGCAATGACCTCTGGGCGGCGGTCTACCAGTTTGGCACCTCGAACGAGAATGCCCGCATCGTGCGGATTCCGCAGACCGATCCGTCGACAGCCGGCACCCTGGGGGTCAGCCCCTCACTGGCCCACCATGACAATCCCAATGCCACCGGTGATATCAGCATCCGGCGCAACGGCAATGGCAGTATCGATGTCTTCGTGCTTGCGACCAACAATGGGCTGGGTGCCTACCGCGTGGAGGATGTGGCTGCCGAGCCGGCTGGGCTGCAGGCGGCTCCCCGGCATCAGGGAGAGTCTGTCGGTCCCGTCAGGACTCGCCCGGTCTCTGTCTTGCCGGAGTCCTCGGGTGGGGACACGCCTGTGACCGATGAACTTGTTGAAGGCGGGGAGGGGCAACTGCGCTGAGTGTCTGCGCCTGCAATTCCGAAAAACGGCCGGCTCCGCCCGGAGCCGGCCCTGTTTTCAGGCAATGTCGCCCAGGGAAGTGTTGTTCTCCCGGCGCTCACCTTCGGTGATCGGAGATTCGTCTTCGGGCCGTGGCTTTTCCGCCTGGCTGCGGTAGTGAACCAGTTTCCAGTAGCCAAGGAAATTGGCGCGATGGATGCCCAGTTCTTCGTAGCCCGCCGGCCGGGGCAGCTCCGAGAGGTCCATGCTCGGTCGGAAGCCGAGAACCCGGGACAGGGGCGTCAGGCACCATTCCAGGCCTCGCAGGAGAGGATTGCTGGAGGCGAAATGGTTGATCACCATCAGGTCGCCGCCCGGCTTGCAGACCCGCGCCATCTCTGACATCAGGCGATCCGGATTGGGTACCACCGAGGCCACGTACATGGCAATGACAGCATCAAAGCTGTCGTCTTCGAAGCTGAGCTGCTCCGCGTCCATCTCCAGCAGCGCTTCCACGTGGTCAAGTGATTGCTCGTCAACGCGGCGGCGGGCAATGTCCAGCATGTCCGTGCTGATATCGATACCCACCACCCGGGTATCCGGCTGGTAGTGGGGCAGGGACAGGCCCGTGCCCACGCCAACCTCAAGGATCCGCTTGCCGCTCTGGGGATCAAGGCGCTTGATGGCCATATCCCTGCCCGGGGCGAAAACCGGCCCGAAAACCCGGTCATAGTAGCGGGCATAGCGCCTGTAGGCGGACTTGATTGATGGAATATCCATCCGGGCTAGACCTCAAAAGGCAAATGGGTGGATGGCGCCGGGCTTCTGCCCCGGCGCCGAGTTCAGCCCAAGCCTAGACGATCGGAACCCGTGGTCGCAAGCGTCGCCCTCAGTTGGAAAAGCGATCCCGGTCGTGAGGGTCGTCGAGATTGAGTACCGGGCCCCGCGGGACAATCCGGGTCGGGTTGATGTTGCCGTGGCTGTAGTAGTAGTGGCGCTTGATGTGGCGCAGGTTGACCGTCTCCGCCACCCCGGGGACCTGGTAGAGCTCACGGGTGTAGTTGAGCAGATTGGGATAATCCGCGATCCGGCGGAGATTGGTCTTGAAATGGCCCACATAGACCGGGTCGAAGCGCAACAGGGTGGTAAACAGCCGCCAGTCGGCTTCGGTGAGCGTATCGCCCACCAGATAGCGTTGCCGGGACAGCCGCTGCTCCAGCTCGTCCAGGGCCTGAAACAGCGCTTCGAAGGCCTCTTCATAGGCCGCCTGGCTGGTGGCGAAGCCGCAGCGATAGACCCCGTTGTTAACCTGGTGATAGACCATTTCATTGATGCTATCGATGTCTTCACGCAGTTCCTTCGGGTAGTAATCCGTGTCGACGTCGGTGAAGGCCTGAAATTCGCTGTTGAGCATGCGGATGATATCCGCTGACTCGTTGCTGACGATGGTTTCGCGCTTGCGGTCCCAGATCACGGGGACGGTGACCCGGCCGGTGTAATGGGCATCGGCACGGGTGTAGACCTGGTGGAGGAAGTTCGAACCGAACAGCGGGTCTGCCGTGCCATCGGCCTGGTCGCCGAATTCCCAGCCATTCTCCAGCATGTCCGGATCCACCGGCGATACGCTGATCACCTCTTCTAGCCGCTTGAGCTTGCGGAATATCAGGGTCCGGTGGGCCCAGGGGCAGGCATAGGAGAAATAGATGTGGTAACGGCCGGGCTCCGCCTCGAAACCGCCTTCACCGTTTGGGCCGGCGCTGCCATCTGCGGTGATCCAGTTGCGAAACTGGGCCGATTCCCGCACAAAGCGGCCACCGTGCTTTTCGGTGTCATACCATTGATCAACCCATTTGCCCTCAACTAGCAGTCCCATGGTGCATTTCCTTCGATTCAGAGATTTCAGGGCTGGCGCGACCGCAGGCCTAACGCCTGTCGGTCGCGCCGATTCAATGCTGGCTATTCAGTCGATCCCCAGTCGTTTACCAAGGCTCCAGTCGTGTGCACCGTGCAGGACGACGAGCAACAGGCCGCCGGTCATGGCCAGGTTCTTGAGTAGGTGGTTGGTCTCGTTGGCGTCCCCCAGGTCCAGGTGGAACAGGAAACCGGCGATCACCGTAAAGGCTGCCAATGCCGCCGCTACCCAGCGTACCTTGAGGCCGAGAATGAGGGCCAGCCCGCCGCCAAGCTCCAGAATGATGGTGGGAAGCAGGAGAATGCCCGGCACGCCCATGGATTCCATGTAGCCCTGGGTTGCGGCGTAGCCGAAGCCCAGGCCGAAGCCGTCACCGATCTTGCCCAGTCCGGCAATGACGAAGATAAGGCCAAGCAGGATCCGGCCGACGAGATCAATTGCATTGTCTTTCATGATTTGCCTCCTTGAACGTGTGCAGTCCGTGTAGCTCACGGCTGGCTTTATTATGTATTGAGATTTTCGATTTAAAAGCGTAAAAGATGGATGCATTAGATCGAAAAATTCGATAAGGCGCTCAAGATGAAAAGTAACCTAGCCCAATGGCGGGCCTTGCAGGCGGTGGTTGACGAGGGGGGATTCGCGCGCGCGGCGGAAAAGCTCAATCGAAGCCAGTCATCGGTGAGCCATGCCGTGGCCCGTCTGGAGGAGAGCCTGGGGGTGCAACTGCTTCGCCAGGCCGGCCGGCGGGCCATATTGACGGAGGCGGGCACCATGCTGTTGCGCTCGGCCCGAAAGCTGCTCGCCGATGCCGGGGAGCTGGAGTCCCTGGCGGAGATTCTCGCCGAAGGTCAGGAAGCGGAACTGCATCTGGCAGTCGATGGCATTTTTCCATCCCCGTTGCTGTATCGTGCGCTGGGGCGATTTTCCCGCGAAGCGCCCGGCACCCGGGTGGAAGTCTTCGAGGAAGTCCTGGGTGGCGCCACGGAAGCGGTGGAGGCGGGGCAGGTGGATCTGGCGATAGCACCGTCCACACCGGCCGGCTATCTCGGCGAGCCCATCATGGATGTGGCCTTTGTCCCCGTGGCTCATCCCGATCATGCCCTTCACCGGCTCAAGCGGTCGCTTACCGGTGATGATCTGCGGCGCGATATTCAGGTGGTGATCCGTGATTCGGCCCGGCGATCGCGGCAGGATTCCGGCTGGCTGGGGGCACCGCGCCGCTGGACAGTGACCTCACTGCGGGCGGCAGCCGAACTGGTTGCGGCGGGAATTGGTTTTTCCTGGCTGCCCGAGCATCTGGCCGCCGAGGGCATGGAGAAGGGGGAACTCGCGCCACTGCACTTGCAGGACGGGGGCGGCAAACGCAGTCATCTCTACCTGATTCAGGCCCGCAGTACCGGCCCCGGCCCGGCCGCCCGACTGCTGGCCGACTGCCTGCGCCAGGCAGCGGCCGGCAGCCGGAGCCAGATCAGGCGGCCCGATCCAGATGCGTCTTGATTTGGTCCAGGCTCAGAGTGGAGATATCCTTGTTGATCTCCTGAGTTACCAGCGAGGCCGTCTGCTTGTCCAGACTGCGACGCAGATCACCCAGGAACCGTGGAGGGGCGGCGAGGATCAGTTTTTCGACCCCCGCTTCACGGGTCAGTTTGCCCAGTGTCTTGCCAAGCTCGTTGGCGAATGCCTTTTCCACTTGATGCGCTGCTTCGGCATGTTCACCCATCTGCGGTGAACCAACGCCTTTGCGATCATGGGTGTTGCCGTGTTTATCCGAGACCAGGTCCCGGCTTCGAAGTCGGCCCTCGGGGTTCACCAGGTCATGGATTTCCTCGAGTCCGCTGACATGGCCTTTGAAGTGGAGAATTCTGCCGCGGCTCGCATCGGCGACCACGACCCAGGTGAGAGGCATTTCAACCTTCATACACGCTGACTCCTTGTTTCTCGGCCCCGTTGCGGGGCGCCTGGGATTGGAGTGACAGAGTATTCACTCAGCATTGGGCAGTTCATTTCCCCTTTGCCCTGTTTCAATCTTGGGTGGGGTCGGGGTGCTTTTCAAGTCCATCTGTCACGGCCAGGCGGGATGCCATTCCAGGGGCGGTTCGTCGAGCTTGCCCAGTTGTTCTTGGAGCGACAGTACCTGGCGCTCCCAGAACCCGGTTTCGCCGAAGTCGGGAAAGGCGCGGGGGAAAGCGGGATCGGCCCATCGTTCCGCGATCCAGCCCAGAAAATGCAGGAGGCGAAGAGTGCGCAAGGCCTCGATGAGGCTCAACTCCCTCTGATCGAATTCCCGGAAGGCGGTGTAGCCGGCCAGCAACTGGGCCAGGCGGGCGGCCTGGTAGTCACGATCCCCCGACAGGTACATCCACAGGTCCTGGATTGCCGGGCCATTGCAGGCATCGTCCAGGTCCAGCAACCAGGGGCCGTCATCACGCCACAGCACATTGCCGGGATGGCAGTCGCCATGAATCCGCAAGGATCGCAATTCACCGGCCTCCTGGAAGCGCAATTGAATTCGATCGCTGATATGCCCGCTCAGGGCGGCCCAGGAAGCCATCAGATGATCCGGCATCAGGCCCACCTGCTCCACGCTGGCCAAGGCATGCTCGACCACTCGCCCGGGGTCGAATTCCCGCCGATGTCGAAACGGCTTGAGGGCGCCGATATTGTGCAGACGGGCAATCAAGCGGCCCATCTGGCGGAGGGCGGCATCATCATCCAGGGCCGGTGGGCGGCCGCCGATACTGGGGAATACCGCCAGGCGGTGGCCGCCGACCTGGATAAGTGACTGGCCGTTGGCCAATTCCAGTGGGGCCACCACCGGAAGCTCGGCTGCCGCCAGCTCGCGGGCAAATTCGTGCTCTTCGGCGATGGTCTCATCGGACCAGCGGCCCGGGCGGTAGAACTTGGCCACGATCAGCTCACCGCCTTCCAGGCCAAGCTGATAAACCCGGTTCTCATAGCTGTTGAGGGCGGTGATCCGTCCATCCGGCGTGAATCCGGCCGCTTCCAATGCGTCCAGGATCGCGCTGGGGGAGAGATCGGCATAGGCCTGCAGTGTCTGATCGGACATGCCGTTCCTTGATATCTAGAGTGAGCGACTGGGTGGCAGCAGGGCGCTGGCCAGGATCAGGCCGGTGCTGAGACCGGCCGCCACCAGGGCCACGGTAAAGCCGATCTGCACACCGCCCATGGCGTCCTGCTCCATCAGGGAGCTGAGCCCGCGGAAACTCAGACTGCCGGGGACCATCAGCATGATGCCCGGCACCTGGATCACCACTGCCGGTCGGTTGCGGTAGCGGGCGTAGAGGTTGCCCAGCAGGCCCACCAGCAGCGCCCCCACCAGTGCCCCCAGGCCGGGATTGAGCCAGTCGGAGACCCGGCCACCCACCTCCACGGCGAGGATGCCGGCCAGCATGATCCAGCCCAGTTTCCCCGGCTCGGCATTGAACAGAACGGTAAAGCCGATGGCGGCGGAAAGGATGGCCAGCCAGTGGGTCCAGGCCGGCAGGGCCAGACTGATCTCCTGGGGCCAGGGGCCGGTCATGAGCTGGCTCAGCTGGCTTCCCAGGGCCACGCCGAAACCGACGATGACCAGCGCCACCACGGCGCCGGCCATGCGCGAACTGCCGGCGACCAGATGGCCACTGGCCAGCTCCCGGGTTGCCAGGGTCAGCCCCAACCCGGGCATGAGCACGATCAGCCCGGCAATCAGCGCCAGATACACCGAGAACTCCGGCCAGATGAAGACCGCCGAGCCGCAGATCAGGGCAGACAGGAAGCCGGCCAGTGCCGGATAGAGGCGGGCCAGATTGGCCGAGCCGGACATCAGCAGCCCCAGGCCGCCGGTGAAAAAGCCCAGCAGGAAAGCCACGCCCAGCTCGATGACGCCGCCGCCAAAGAGGATGGCGATAGAGGCTGAAAACAGGGCCGGCGCCAACAGGCGAATGAGCAGGGGATAGACCGCCGGCGCCTCCATGATCTCGCGGACCTCGCGGATGGCGGCAACCGGACTCATGATGCCCCGGGACAGGGCCTCGATGACGTCATGAATCCGCGAGAGCTTGGCCAGATGGATCTCGGATTCGTCCACCCGGGCCATGAAACTGCGCTGTCGGCTGCCTCGGCCCAGGGCGGCAATGAAGGCCGTCGGGGTGCAGTAGAACTGGCCCTGCAAGCCCAGGCGTTGGGCCACCACCTTCATGGTGTCCTCAAGGCGATAGGCCGGTGCTCCCAGGCGCAGCAGGGCGCGGCCAATCTCCAGCACCAGTTCGGCGCGGCCCCGGCCTTCCCGGGTGCTGACGATTTCCGGGCGCTCGGTGCTGCTCATGGCCTTTTCTCCTCGTCGCTGAGCACCAGACCGGAGGGATAGTCCAGATGGACGCGGGCCACGCGGCGGCCATAAAGCTCGGCCTGGCCGGGGTGTCGATCAGTGCCATCGGTACTGAATTCGAAGCGGTAGCGGCGCTTGAAGCGCAGCCCCCGGTTGCCAAGCATCGGCCAGAAGGCGGCAATGGATACGGTCTGGTCCAGAAACTGAACGCCGGTGGACTTGCAGGTGCGGCGGGCCGCTTCAATGGCCAGTTCCCGGGCCGCCAGACTGTCTCGCCAGAACCAGGCGATCACACCAAACAGCACCAGCACCATAATATGCGAGGGTTGCAACACGTTTCCGCTTCCTATTCGTCAATCTCAACACGATTGCGGCCGGCGGCCTTGGCGCGGTAGAGCGCCTGATCCGCCCGCTTGATGACCGCCGCCGGCGTCTCCCCTCGGCGGGGCATGGCCAGACCAAAGCTTGCCGTGATCTTGATGCCGCGGCCACCCCCCTTGCCGCGTTGCTTGCGACGACGCTGGCTGGTCCGGAGCCGGAAGGGGCGCTCGGCAAGCGCCCGCCGCTGCTCCTCCAGAAAGTCTTTCAGCCGAGCGAGGGGGCGGCGCCGGAAAACCAGGGTGAATTCCTCGCCACCGTAACGATAGGCGCGGGCACCGCGAGTGCCCGCCAGGGTTTCCGCGACCCGGCGCAAGACCTGGTCCCCCGCATCATGGCCGTGGCGGTCGTTGAATCGCTTGAAGTGGTCCACGTCGACCATGCCCACTGGCCGTGGCCCGGCCCGCAAGCGAAGCTCCAGGGCGCGGCGGTTGGGGAGCCCGGTGAGCTCGTCCCGAAAGGCAAGATGCCAGGCGTGCAGCAACAGGCCCGCCCAAAGCAGCAACAGCATGGGGGCGATGGCCAGTCGCAATGGCGGCTCCGTCCCCAGCGCTCCCGTCAGAGGCAACAAGCAGAGCGAGGCAGCCAGCAGGCCAGCCCGCAGGGGATCCGGTCGCCAGCCTTGCAGTACCGTCACGGCCAGCGCACACAGCAGCACGGCGACTGCCGAGCGTGTCAGGGCCAGGCTGCGGCCAGCCAGCTCGAACTCGGCCAGGGGGCGGGCAACCAGCATGGGCAGGGCAATATCGCGCAGCATCAGGCCCAGCATGAGCACGGCCAGGCCAGCGGCCAGCCACAGTATGGGGCCGGTCGGCCCGCGCTCCGGGAGCACGGCGGCGCCAGCCAGCACCAGGGCGGTGATCAGCACGGCGAGTGCCTGGTGGCCGGCCGATCGGGCGAGCAGGTCGGTGTCGCCCAGCATTGGCAGGCCGATCACTGCCGCCAGGGCCAGCACATGCCGCCACTGCCCGAACAGGGCGGCCAGGGCCATGCCGGCCAGGCCCAGGGCGGTCAGGGGCCAGCGCCAGACAGACAGCTCGGCGGCCGTCGCCTCCAGCGCCGGCAGATAGGCCAGAAACAGCAGGGGCGCGAGCAGGGCGGGCAGTAATCCCCAGAGAAAATGGCGTGTCAGCAAATGTCCCATCGGATGTCTTTTGGCGGCTTGACCGCCCATGGTAACGCAAACGTTTCGGTTGTTACCGAATCACATGTTATAATGCCCGGCTAACATTTCTTCTTTATCCCACCTCGGTGCATTCTCAGTGATTGAAAGACTTCGCAACGTAGCCATCGTCGCGCACGTCGACCATGGCAAGACCACGCTCGTGGACAGGCTTTTGCAGCAGTCCGGAACCCTCGATCGGGCAGAGACACTGCCGGACCGCGCAATGGACTCCAATGATCTGGAGCGCGAACGCGGCATTACCATTCTGTCCAAGAACACCGCCATCGAATGGCAGGACTACCGCATCAACATCGTCGATACCCCGGGTCACGCCGACTTCGGTGGCGAGGTCGAGCGGGTTCTGTCCATGGTGGATGCCTTTGTGCTGTTGGTGGATGCGGTGGACGGGCCCATGCCCCAGACCCGTTTTGTCTGTCAGAAGGCCTTCGAGCATGGCTTGAAGCCCATCGTGGTCATCAACAAGATCGACCGCCCCGGCGCTCGCCCGGACTGGGTGCTGGACCAGACCTTCGATCTGCTGGACCACCTGGGTGCTGATGAAGACCAGCTCGACTTCCCGGTGGTCTATGCCTCGGCCCTGAACGGTTGGGCCTCGATGGATGGCGAGGAAAGCGGCGACATGGAAGCCCTGTTCCAGACCCTGGTGGAGCAGGTCCCCCCGCCCAAGGTGGACCCGGACGCCCCCCTGCAGTTGCAGGTGACGTCCCTGGATTACTCCAGCTACCTCGGCGCCATAGCCGTGGGCCGGATTCGTCAGGGCACCCTGAAGACCAATTCCCAGGTCGTGGTCATTGATCGCGACGGCAAGCAACGCAAGGAACGGGTGGTCAAGGTCTTCGGCTTCCTGGGCCTGGACCGGGTGGAGGCCGAATCGGCCTCCGCCGGCGATATTGTGGCCTTCAGCGGCATCGATTTCCCCCGGGTGTCCGACACCGTCTGTGACCCGGAGCACCCCGAGGCCATGACCCCGCTGACCGTGGATGAACCCACCATCAGCATGACCTTCGAGACCAATACCTCGCCCTTTGCCGGCAAGGAAGGCAAGTATGTGACCAGCCGCCAGGTGCGGGATCGTCTCATGCGCGAGACCATCCACAATGTGGCGCTGAAGGTGGAAGACACCGACGATCCGGAGCGCTTCAAGGTCTCCGGCCGGGGCGAGCTGCATCTCTCCATTCTGCTGGAAAACATGCGCCGTGAAGGCTACGAGCTGGCCGTCTCCCGCCCGGAAGTGATCGTGCGCGAGATTGACGGTGTGAAGCAGGAGCCCTGGGAACTGCTGACCGTGGACCTGGATGAGACCACCCAGGGTGCGGTGATGGAAGCCCTCGGCGAGCGCGGCGGCCAGATGGACAATATGGCCCCCGATGGCAAGGGCCGTGTGCGCCTGGACTACCGGATTCCGGCCCGGGGCCTGATCGGCTTTCAGACCGATTTTCGCACCCTGACCTCCGGCACCGGCATCATGCACCATGTGTTTGATCGCTATGGCCCGCTGAGCAATGCCAATCTGGGTGCCCGTCGTAACGGTGCCCTGATTTCCAACGGCCAGGGCAAGGCCGTGGGTTTCGCCCTGTTCAACCTGCAGGAGCGCGGCAAGCTCTTCGTGTCACCGGGCGACCCGGTCTATGAAGGGCAGGTCATTGGCATTCACACCCGGGACAATGACCTGACGGTGAACCCCCAGAAGGCCAAGCAGCTCACCAATGTGCGGGCCTCCGGCAAGGACGATGCCATCCAGCTCACCCCGCCCATCAAGCTGACCCTTGAGCAGGCGCTGGAATTCATCAACGATGACGAGCTGATTGAAGTGACACCGGAGAGCCTTCGGGTTCGCAAGCGCTGGCTCAAGGAGCACGAGCGCAAGAAGGCGGCCCGGGAGGCGAGCTGAGCAGCCTGGAAAACAAACGGTTATCTGGCAGTATTGATCAAGGCTGCGGGCACTTCGATATGCATATGCCTGAAACCGACAACTTCAAGCCCCTCGATCGGCGTCTGTCCGTTGCACCCATGATGGAATGGACGGATCGGCATTTCCGATACTTTCTGCGCCTGATCAGTCGGCAGACGCTGCTGTACACGGAAATGGTGCACGCTCGTGCGGTGGTCAACGGAGACCGGGAGCGCTTGCTGGGTTTCTCCGGCTGCGAGCATCCCCTGGCTCTGCAACTGGGTGGCTCGGAGGCATCGGTGCTGGCGGATGCCGCCGCCATCGCGCAAGAGTGGGGCTATGACGAGGTCAATCTCAATGTCGGCTGCCCCAGTGACCGGGTCCAGTCAGGGCGTTTCGGCGCCTGTCTGATGCGGGAACCGGACACCGTGGCCGCCTGCGTCGCTGCCATGCAGGACCGTGTGGACATACCGGTCACCATCAAATGCCGAATCGGGGTGGATGAACAGGACAGCGACCAGGCATTGGCCGCCTTCGTTGATACCGTCAGTCGCGCCGGCTGCCGCCACTTCATCGTTCACGCCCGCAAGGCCTGGCTCAAGGGCCTGAGTCCGAAGGAGAACCGGGAGAAGCCGCCCTTGAACTATGAGCGGGTTGAGCGGCTGGCGGCGGAATTCCCCGGGCTGGAGATCGCCATCAACGGCGGCATCGGCGGGCTGGACCAGGCCGAAGCGTTCTTGAAGCAATTCCATGGCGTGATGATCGGCCGGGCCGCCTGCAGCAATCCCTGGCTGCTGGCGGAAGCCGGCGGGCGAATCTTCAAGCGCAACACGGCACCGGAAAGCCGGACGGCAGTGGCCCTGGCCTATGCCGACTACTGCGCCGACATGCACCAGGCCGGTGTTCCCCGCAGCATGCTGCTGCGAAATATCCACGGCCTGTTCCAGGGCGTGCCCGGCGCCCGTCAGTGGCGCCGGACCCTGTCTGAATCCATGAGCGGCAAGCTTGCCCCGGACGCCATCATCCATCGTGCCTTGGACGCGGTACCGGCAACGGACGCTGCCTGATAGTTACCAGGCCTCAGTCATCAGCGTCAGGGGTTGGCCGAAGCTCGACATCCATATTGGCTGCCATCCAGGTCAGCGCCGCATAGACCGCCACGTTCTGGCGAAGTTGTTCCGGGTCCACCTTGTCCAGAGTGTCGTTGATGGTGTGGTGGATGTCGAAATAGGGTGCGGCATCCTGAAGCGGATCCAGGACAGGCATGCCGAGGGCACGCAGGGGAATGAAATCGGGAATGCCATAGCCCTCATTGCTACCCATTTCCACACCCAGCGGTTCAATCAACTGATGCAGGGCGCGGGCCACGGGCATGGCGTCTTCATTGATGACCGTATCGAATCGCCAGACTTCGAACGCACCCAGGTCAGCCCCAATCCCCACATAATGTTCATCAATGCGGTTGCGCCGGTTCTCCGCATAGGTGCGGGCGCCTGACAGGCCGAATTCCTCATTGGCGAACAAAACCACGCGAATGGTCCGGCGCGGCTGTTCATCCATCTGGCGAATCATGTGTGCCACCGTGGTCACAATGCCGACACAGGCCGCCGCATCATGAGCGCCGGGAGTGATGTCCCAGGAATCCAGGTGAGCCCCCAACAGCACCACCCCGGCATCGGGATCCGAGCCGGGAATCTCGCCAATCACATTGGCGGACGTCGTGGGCTCCAGATTGCGTGATGTCAGACGCAAGCGAAGGGTAACCGGGCGCCCGGTCTCAATCTGCCGTTCCAGCAAGTCCGCATCCGGGTTGGACAGGGCCGCCGCCGGGATGCGTTTGACGTCCTCGGGGAATCGGGTGCCGCCGGTATGGGCGACGCGCTGGTCGGAGCTGCCAATGGAGCGAATCACCGTGGCCACCGCACCCTTCTCAGAAGCGAGGGCCGGCCCGGCCGAGCGATTGGCGACCGCTTCCGAATAACCGGAAGGGTCCCGGCGGCGTTCCATTCGCTGACTGAAGAAAACGATATGCCCCTCGACCTGGGAACGGCTGAGGGATTCCAGCTCCTCCAGATCATGGACCTGCAGTACCGGTGCCTCGATTCCTTCTTCGGGTGTGCCGATGGAGCCGCCCAGGGCAACCGCCACCAGCTCCTGCGGGTAGGGTGCGGTGATCTCTGCCGAGATTTCGCCTCGCACCCAGCGGGGCACTTCCACTTCCTCGGCCTGGATATTCTGAAAGCCCAGTTCCCGGAACTGTGTCAGTGCCCAGCTCACCGCTGCCCGGTCGCCGTCAGTACCGGCGAATCGCGGGCCCACCTTGGTGAGAAGCTCCTCGGTCAGGTCCCAGGCCAGTTGGTCTTCCAGGCCCTGCTGCTTGAGACTGCGGGCGGTCTCCAACAGATTCGACGGGAGTTCGGCGATCTCTTTTTCGGCATCTGCCTGGTCGTTGATGTCCGCTTCCGCCAATGCGACGGCGGACAGCGGGAGGGCCAGCAGGCCGGTGAACAGGGCCGAAAGTAACTGCCTGGACATGAAAGACACTCCAATCCCGATAGTGGTGATTTGCCAAGGGGCGGACGCGGCCGGGGAATCCAAGTACAATGCGGCGGCCCGCCCAAAAGGGCGACATTATCACAGGAATAGCCACTACCGGGGAAGATGATGGCCAGCAAGCAGAAGCGTCGAGGCAAACCCAGAATGGCCGATGAGGCCGACCGCCATGTCCTTTACGAGTCCTCCGTACAGGAGCCCGAGGCGGAAATGGACTTCGTTGAGGCCACCTTCGAGGAAATCCGTGGCCGGGAAGCGAAGAGTTTACGCGAGGATTTCTGCGGAACCGGTTTCTCCTCGGCGGAATGGGTTCGGCGCAACCCGGAACATACCGCCGTGGGCGTGGATATTGACGCCGAGGTGCTGGCCTGGGGCCGGGACAACCACATTGCCCGCCTGCCGGCCGAGGCACGCAGCCGAATTCGCCTGATCGAGGCGGACGTGTTGACCGCCGAAACCGAAGCCGTGGATGCCTTGCTGGCCATGAACTTCAGCTACTACCTGTTCAAATCCCGGGACCAGCTCAGAAAGTATTTCGAGCGTGCCCGAGAAAACCTGGTTGAGGACGGCGTGCTGTTCCTGGACGCCTTCGGCGGCTATGACGCCTTCCGTGAACTGGAAGAAGAACGGGAATGTGACGGCTTCGATTACATCTGGGACCAGGCACACTATGACCCCATCACCGGGGACATGACCTGTCATATCCACTTTGCCTTTCCGGATGGCTCGGAAATGAAAAAGGCCTTCACCTATCACTGGCGCATGTGGACGCTGCCGGAGATTCAGGAGATTCTCCGCGAGGCGGGATTCCCCCGGGTCACGGTTTACTGGGAGGGCACCGACGAGGAGACCGGGGAAGGGGATGGCGAATTCACCCCGGCCGCCCACGGCGAAGCCGATGCCGGCTGGATCTGTTACGTGGTGGCCGAGCGCTAGGCGCTCGCCCACTCCGGGGCCTCAGGTGCCCGCGTGCTGGCGCAGCATGTGGGAATCGGGCAGCAGCAGATGGCCGCGTCGGCCCAGGTCTCTCGCCCGCTCCCGATCCCCTTCGGCAATGGCTTCCTCGATGGCGGAGAGATAGAGGCTTTCCAACTGCTCTTCCAGCTCTTCATGCCAGCCACGACCCGGCCGCATCCAGGTCAGCATCTCGCGCCAGGCGAGCAGTAGCTCGCCGCTCCAAACCGGCGTCATTCGGGGGTCTTCCACCAGGGCCTCGACCTGCTCGCGTCGTTCTGTCAGTCCCTGACGTTCAGCTCTCAAGGAAGCAGGGTGATAATCAGCGGCCAACTGCGCCCGGGTCAGTTCCCGGCGCGCGGTGGCCAATTGGTCGGTAGGCCACATGACCGCTGTGTCCCGGATGAACTCATTGGCTTCCGCCCAGCGTTCTTCCTCTATCAATTGGTCCAGTTCCCGAGCCATCAAGCTGCCAATGATCCCGCTGTGTTCCACGATCAGCGGATGGCTACCCGTATGGACCAGCAGGGCGCGCCAGTCGTCCTTGAGCGCCAGGGCTTCCTCCACACTGGTCACCGGCAGGCCCCGCTCGACCGCCGGCAGCAGGTCCGCGGCGGCCTGCTCGGCTGCCCGGGTTTCCGCCTGGACCAGTGCTTCTCGCAAGGCTTCGGAGATCACCGCCTGATCGTCGAATATCCGCTCGCCGGCTTCCACAAGCTCACGTACCCTGACCGGGTCGGCCTCGGCGACGGCCTCTGCCGCGGCATCACGATAATGACCGTGCCAGTATTCCGTGTCGGCCATTTCGTGATCCGTCTGCAGTCGTTGCAACTGGTTCAGCAGAGTGGGCACATCGTCCTCTTCCTCGCGGATACCCAATGCGCCCTGGTCGGCAAGCGCCTGCAGTCGGGCCGTGATCGTGTTCACAAACGCCGTTTCCGCCGCTTCCACCTCGGGGCGAAGGGCGCGTAATGCCTGGGCTTCCGGGAAGTGACGGAGGCCTTCGGTCAACAGCAGATCCGCTTCCAGGGGGTCATTGTCATCAATGGCGCGCTCCACGGCATTGGCATAGTGCCTGACCGCCGAGTCCTCCACCCGGGGGAGAATGGCTTCCCGCTCATCCGCATCCAGCATTCTCAGGCTGCCGCGCAGGGCAGGCCATCCTTCCTGATCGATGGACGCTGCCTGCTGTTCATGCTGACGGCTCTCCAGCCAGTTCTGCAGCGGTATCCAGGCAGCAGCCACTGCCACCACCACCCCTGCGGCCGCCGCCAGAGGCGCCTTGGGCAGCGGGCCCCGCCGGATGGCCAGGTCTTGCATGAATTCATCGACAGAGTTCGGGCGGTCGCTCCGGTAGACCGCAAAGCCTTTTGCCAGCACCTTGCGTTGATACCGGGTCAGGCCTTTGATTCGCGGGGTGGGCAGATCCTTCTCCAGCCGCCGCAGACCCGATTGACCATTGAACGGGTGGCCACCATTGAGCAGGCCTGCCGTGATACAGGCCAGGGCATAGATATCATCGGCCGGCGTCGGCGGGGCGCCTTCCATGACTTCAAGGGTGAGGTAGGCGTCCATGGGGTCCATCTGTTCGATCTCCGTGGACCCGGCCTGCGAGCCTGGCGGCTCCTTGCCAAACAATGCCAGCCGCAAGCCAAAGTCACCCACCTTGATCCGGTCTTCTTCGTCGATCAGTATGCTGGCGGGTTTCAGATCGCCATGGCAGACATCGGCTTGGTGAGCCACCTTCAGCGCTTCGGCGATCTGCCCGATGATTTTCATTGCCCGATCCACGGGCAGGCCCTTGACGCATTCACGCCGGATGAACCGGGCCAGCGTCATGCCGGCGGGCAATTCCGTCACGATCCAGGCTTGGCCCTCATCCCGGTGCAAGGCACTGGGGTTGAGCAATCTCTGATGCTGCAGCCGACGCATGCGCTTGATGATTGCCTCGGTGCGGCGCAGCACGTCCTCTCGGCCTGCCAGGGCGGACGGCAATATACGGATGCCGCACATCTGTTCATTGGGGTCGGTGCTCTCGCTCTCCAGGTCCCGTGCCCGGTAAACCGCGCCATAGGGGTCATGGCTGACCCGGGACAGCAGCTCGAAGCGCCCACCCAGCAGCGCCCCCACCATGGTTGTGGTTCGGCCCACACCCCGGGGTTCATCGTCGTCAGTCGGGCCCTCATCCGGCCGGCTTTCATGGCTAGAGGGAAGCGAACCGCGGGTTTCCATCACCACCTGGTGATCGGGATCAGCGTCCGCGTCCTCCGTGTCCGCCGGCCCATCGTCTTCGGATGCAGAGGCCGTGGCTTCTTCGCCAGACTCCTCGGGCTGAATGGGGGGCAGTCCGCCTTTATCCTCGGATCGGCCGGTGATCTGATCCATGGCCCCGGTGGCACCAGCGGGCGGCTTGTCTTCCTGGGGGCCTTCATCGGCAGCCCCGTCCTCCTCTGACGCGGAATCATCATCGACAAGCTCCACGCCACCGCGGGGCTTGGCCGGCTCTTCGGCCGGTTCCAGGCTCAGTTCCAGCAAGTCGTCATCACCCTGCTTGTTGTCACCCGCACCATTACTGTCGCTCGGCGTCTGCAGCTCGGCCAGGCCCGGCCCGGCGCTGTGGAGCTGGTCGAGACACTCGCGAATTGTCCGGGCCTGGGAGGAGGGCAGCCCCTTCTGCTGGGACAGGTCCACCCGGTCGTAAAGGCCCTGCAGTTCCGAATCGGACTCTATTTCCCCCACACGCTTTCTAATCTCTTCCACTGCGGGGCCGAGAGCAATCTCCTCGTTCCGCAGCTCTTCGAGAATATCGTCAATGACCATGCGTCTCCCCAAGACCCTGAATGGACGGCTATTGCAAGATTTTGGTCATATTGCCACGCCTAATACAAGGCCGCAGCACAAAGACCCACAGGCAGACGAACCTCACCTGCTCAGTGTGGACAAAAAAGCCCACCTTCCAGAGAAGACGGGCCCGGCCACCTGAATACGCCGGTCGCCACGTGAAAATCCATCCAAATCCGCTATGCTTGTCTGAAAGCCACGGACAGGCGAGCCTGAATGCCTAGACCGACCCCAAACAGCCCCAGACCCGACCGCAAGCCAACGGCAGGCGACCTGCCGGCCTGTCGGCCCCCGCAAGCCCTTCTACCGCAACCCCCGCCAAACCGCATCAAGGCACCGTATCCGTCACGAGTGACGACCTCACAGAGATGCCTCGTGGCAAGTTGGGTGTCGGTCGCCAACCGGGTGCGGCAAACGGTGTCGATAGGCGCTGTGCATACATACAGTATCATTGGTTTCACAAAATGCGGAAGTCAAACGAATACAGGGAAATCCCCGGCAAAAACCGCTAGGGTGTTGATGAAAGGAGAATTTTGGAATCCCGAATTGCGGAAGGCGCGGAGTTATGCGGAAGTCGCGATATTGCAATAACACCGCCAGCGGTCCATTTAGCTGTTATGTACAAGGAGGCTAGGTGAGTCCTACAGTATTCAGAGAAAAGGGATATCGGTTTTTCTTCTTCTCCCGAGAAGAGCCGCGGATGCATGTTCATGTGATATCGGGAGATGGAGAAGCCAAGTTCTGGCTAGAACCTGAGCTTCAACTGGCCCGCAACTATCGGTATAGCCGGCCACAACTGAAAGAGATCGAATCCCTAATAGAGGTGCATTACGATGAGCTTACCAACGCTTGGAAACAGCACTTCGGAAGTTGAGGTGACCAATATTTCGAGTCACGGCGTGTGGCTTCTTGCTCACGATAAGGAGCTTTTCATGCCCTATGAGGAATTCCCGTGGTTTAAGGACCAGCCGGTAAAATCGATCCTCCATGTCGAGGAGCCTTCGCCAGGTCATTATTACTGGCCGGACCTCGATGTCGATTTAACGGAGGAGATTATCGAGCACCCGGAAAGGTTCCCAAACCGTGCGAAAAGTACATAACCATGCCTTGCAGCCGACAGCGGCTCCGCTCCGCTCTGCCGCTGCTGGCTGAAGGCAGGCGTTGGGCCGCAGGCCGCGTCCTACTGGAAAAGTCAGGATGGAAAAGTAAGTGGTTCCGCCAATAATCGTCAATGAGAATGGTGATATTCAGCTTTTTCGGTCGATGGAGGAGGCTGGTAGGGCGATGGAGCCCATTGATGTCCGTAATGAAGAGTACAAGGCATACGACGCTGAAGGGTATCCACTGCACCTCGATGTCGAGGGAAACCTCGTCGTCATCACTGATCGTCAGGGTGATGGATGCCAGAAAGAGGAGTTGGAGCGCGATCTGCGGAGCTTCTTGGAGAGGGCTCGTACAGAGGTGCCTGGAGTCGGCGGCATGCGGCTCGAAGACCTAATTCGAGTTTATGTCGAGGAGTTTGGTTATGCGATATAAGCCCAACAAGGCGCTCGAGTTCGCTCCGGCCCTGGCCGGGCCTCCGCCGGACGGGTTTTTCGCTCCGCTACAAACCCGCCGCTCAGCTCGGCGTTGGGGCGCGAAGGGAGAGTAGCAATGACGACCGCATATGTTAGCTACTACGATGTCATAAATGAACAGAAGGCCAAGAGCCTCATGCAGGCGAGTAGTGAAATACTTGCGCAGACAAAAGCTAGCAAAATGCATTTCCTGTTTTCCTCGCAGGGTGGCTCAGTCGACGCGGGGGTTGTTCTCTATAACTTCTTTAGGGCTTTGCCGGTTCCAATGGTGATGCATAACATCGGCAGCATTGACTCAATTGCGAATGTGATATTTCTCGCTGCCGATGAGCGCTACGCGAACGCAAACTCGACGTTCTTATATCATGGAATCAATTGGAATTTTTCGAAGGGGTCTTCGCTCTCCTGGACGCAGCTTCAAGAAACAGTC
The DNA here is from genome assembly GCA_003558125.1 of Natronospira sp. Classification (GTDB taxonomy): domain Bacteria; phylum Pseudomonadota; class Gammaproteobacteria; order Natronospirales; family Natronospiraceae; genus Natronospira; species Natronospira elongata. The sequence continues at coordinate 51,557 of PWMQ01000065.1, forward strand.
AGCAGATTCAAGGGCGATGAGGGAAAGATCATCGACATCATCAGTCAGAGAACCGCGCTTACAGCCGAGGAGCTAAAGGCGCTTTTCCATCAAGGAGAGACAAAGGGGGCAGCCTTTGCCGAGGAGAAGGGCATTATTCAAAGTGTTGAAGACATAAAGGTTCCTGCCGGCGCACCCTTCTTCGCGTTGAATTTTGCGTAGCACAATGCGCCCCAACAAGAGATTGCACGGGACAGCGTGTTCGCTGCGCTCACCCTCTGCCCGTGAACCTAGGCGTTAAGTGTTATGGAGATATCTGAGTCAAAGGTTTTTGCTCTGTTCACAACTACCGGCGTCGTATGCGCCTTCGGTTTGTTGATTGTATTTGGCCCAAGTCCAGAGGATGAGGTCCAGGTTGTATCCGGAATACACCCTTGGGAGAACTTCATAATCGGTTATGGCCTGCTCGCCATGTTTCTAAACATTTTCGTGGCCGCATTTGATGCGTTTTCTCTCGGTTACAAGTGGTGGGGGTGGCTCAGTATATTTGCTTGGCCCGTTTCATTCGTGTTCGTCTGGCTATCAGTTTTCGGCTATTTTCGTAAACGAGGCTCGCATGAAAACACTTAACAAGTCGCTCGAGTTCGCTCCGGCCCTGGTCGGGCCTGCGCCGGACGGGTTTTCCGCTCCGCTACAAACCCGCCGCTCAGCTCGGCGTTAGCGAGAGAGAGCACCAAGGAAGTATTTTCTATGCTTTTTTATATCCTGAGAGTGATTGCCCTTGCCGTTCCGCTCTGCTTCGTGGTTTTGGTTCTTATGCACGTCACGATTAGTGGCGTAGCAATGCAGGCCTCTATTACAGATGTGGTTTCGACGCTTGCAGCTGTTTTTGGTCTGCTTTTCGCTGTCGTCGCCTATTTTCTCTGGCACAGGGACAAAATTCGTGAGGATACTTTTGAAGCCATACGGAAATACCTGCGCGCTATCGCTTCTGCGGAAGATGTAAAGAGGGCAATCGAGTTAAACTACAGGCAGCTCGTGCCTGAGCCAGGATCGGTCCCTATTGAAAACGAGGCTATCGTTAAAGAGTTAATCCAAAAGTCGTACCGATTGCAGGAAGGCCTTGCAGAAGCGATGCATGACTTAAATGTTGCCAATCGAGAGATGGGATTCTGGGGAATAAAGCTAACAAAAGCCTTTGAAGAGAAGCACGGCGAGCTTCTTAAAGAGCTCCGGAACGCTGCGACCATTATGACTGGCCTTAATAGCCAACTTTCCCGGTTTTACCTTCACGAAGTATCTAGCCTAGATGAAGTCCAAAGGGAAAAGGCGATGATTGATGAGCGATTTCGAAGTGCTGCAAGGATTTTGGAGTCAAGAATCTCCATGGGGCTTTCAGGTATCGTTCAGTTCGGTGGGCTACGCTAACAATCAGCTGCACGGCGATCGATTTTCCGCCGATTCGCGGCTACAAGCCGCCGCGTGAGACGGGCGTTAGCGCTCTGGAGGCGACTATTGATTGAGTTCGAAGAAGCAGTCTCAACACCCGAGAATTGGCTCCGGCAAGCTTGGCAGCTGCTCGAGGCAGCCAAAGCTCTCTATCAGAGCATGGATGGTATGCGCTTGCCAAAGACTGAAGCAGAGACATACAGGGAAGTAGGCTCGATGAAGGGAATTATGTTGCTATTGGGCCTCGCGGTCGAGAATGCTCTTAAAGGGGCGCTGGTTTATAAATTTCCTCCTGATACCTCAGGAGGGCGCTTGAGAAGTTCACACTTTCAGGGTAACGGCCGGCAGCATGACCTAGTAGCAATTGCACAGAGGATGAAGTTCCCGATTTCTGACGAGTATAGGCCGCTCCTCGAGCGTTTAAGTATATTTGTTCAGTGGGCTTCTAAATATCAAGTTCCGCTTCGAAAATCTGAACAGAAAAAGGCTTCGGGCAACTTGTACCTGCGCCCACCGACGGACATTAAACTTGTCGAAGCTCTTATCACGGACCTACAATCTTATGCTGGTTTCGATAATGACGATGGTTGGCCGATACCCCGCTAACAAGGCAAAGCAGCTCGGCCCTACGCGCCCGGACGTCGCTTCGCTCCGCGCTGTCTGCGGCGTTAAACGGTAAAGCATGGAAAGCAGAGCTCGTAGAAAATACGCTTCAATGATGTGGGAGTGCCGCTATCGGGTAGAAACACTGCGTGATTTCACATCCGAAAAAACTCACTGCACTTATCTCCAGACTACGATCGAGGCAGAAGCCCTTCAGTTGCGGAAATTGCTTGAGTTGATCGCGTTCTCCTCGCTGGTGTCATACCAAGAGGCCTACCGTTCAGTGAGAAACGATATTGCGAAAGATTGGCACGCCGCCAGGATCTTGCGCAAGATTGAGAGCATCAACCCTGAGTTCTACCCAGTGCCGATAAACGGCTTCGATAGGAAACGCTGGCATAGAGTGCAAGGTGGGTATCTGACGAGAAAACAGTTTGAACGGTTATACGATAAATGCGGAGCTATGCTTCATTCTCAGAATCCGTTTTCTAAAGGGAGGAGTTCATTGGCCTTCCATAAAAAAGTGCCTGAATATTTGGAAAGAATTGAGGCCTTGCTATCAGAGCATTTGGTGGAGCTGGCTGAATCGCGTGTGCTCATTCACGTAATCGCTCCGATGGAAGAAGATGCACCAATCCAGGTTCGCCACTTAGTGCGGGAATCGAACCGCGTTTAACAAATCGCGCAAGGCGGACGGCTTTCAGCCGCCGCTTCGCTCTGAGTTAAACCGAGATGCGCAATGAAAAAGATTATTGAAGCACTGTCGATCC
>PWMQ01000078.1 GCA_003558125.1 Natronospira sp.
GTACGGCTGCACCCACGCCTTCTTCAACCACGGCCTGACCGAGTTCGGCATCAAGGTTCGGCATGTGGATCTCTCCGACCCGGCCAATCTGGAAGCCGCCATCAGTGAAAAGACCAAAATGGTCTACTTCGAAACCCCGGCCAACCCCACCATGGATCTGGTGGACATCGAGGCCGTGTCGACGATCGCCAAAAAGCACGGCGCCCGCGTGGCCGTGGACAACACCTACGCCACCCCGGTCAACACCCGCCCCATCGAACTGGGCGCGGACTTCGTCGCCCACTCCGCCACCAAGTACCTGGGCGGCCACGGCGACCTGGTGGCCGGCGTGCTGCTGGGCAGCGAGGAAGACATGTTTCATGTCCGCCTCACCGGCCTGAAGGACTTCACCGGCGCGGTCATGTCCCCCTTCACCGCCTTCCTGCTCATGCGTGGCCTGAAGACCCTGGAAGTGCGCATGGAGCGCCAGGAAAGGAACGCGATGGAAGTGGCCCGCTGGCTGGAAGCCCAGCCCATGGTGAAGAAGGTCTACTACCCGGGCCTGGAGAGCTTCCCCCAGCACGAGCTGGCCAAGAAGCAGATGCACGGCTTCAGCGCCATCATGGCCTTTGATGTGGAGGGCGGCGTGGAAGCCGGCCGCACCCTCATGAACAGCCTGCAGATGATCCGCCGCGCCGTCTCCCTGGGCGATGCCGCAAGCCTCATCCAGCACCCGGCCAGCATGACCCACTCCGTGCTCAGCCCCGAGGAACGCGCCGAACACGGCATCAGCGACGATCTCGTCCGCCTCTCCGTCGGCCTGGAAACCCCGGCCGACATCATCGCCGACCTGCAACAGGCCTTCGAGAAGCTCGACCACAAGGTCGACCTTCGCAAGGCCGGCTGAACCTGCCCAAACGCACATGCCACGGCCGGGGCCCACTGAAGGGGGGTTCCGGTCGTGGCGCGTACTGCCTGGATATATCTCCAGCCACTGCTATAATTTGTCTTATACAAAAGACATCAGGCGTCATATGTCTTATCTGTAAGACTAAGGCGGGCTAGCATGGCAGGAACCCGAACACACACCTACTCCCATTACACGCGGCAGGCGATTCGCCTGTTGGGCGTTCTGGTGCGGACCGGCCGGCTGGAAAGGCGCATGACGGCCCGGGAGCTAAGCGAGCGGGCCGGTATCTCGAGAGACATGCTGTATCGCATCGAGAAGGGCGACCCCCGTGTGCAGCTGGGGGCGGCCTTCGAAGTGGCCGCCATTGTTGGCGTACCCCTGTTCGAGACCGAGCACGGGCTCCTGGAGGCCCGGCTCCACGCCGCCAGGGACCGTCTCGCCCTGCTGCCCGGTGCCGTCCGCAAGTCGCCCGGGAAGGTGAAAGATGACTTCTAGTTCGCACCGGGAAGTCTATGTTTGGGTTTGGCTTCCCGGCCAGACAGAGCCCGTGGTAGCCGGGCGGTTGGCGCCAACCCCGGCAGGGCTGCAATTCAACTACGGGCAAAGCTATCTGCAACGGGAAGAAGCCATCCCCTTGTACTGGCCGGAATTGCCGCTGACGCCCGGCCTGATACCCCTGCGCCCGGGTTTGTCCATGCCGGGCTGCCTGCGTGACGGGGCGCCGGACGCCTGGGGCCGCCGGGTTATTCTCAATCGCTTGTTTGGCGACTCGGCCAGTGGCGTTGACCCCGGCGTTGTCGATGAAATGACCTACCTGCTGAAGTCCGGCTCAGACCGCGTTGGTGCCCTGGACTTCCAGGCATCCGCTCATGAATACCATCCCCGCCGGGGGGATGAGGCCAGTCTGGAGCAGTTGCAGGAAGCAGCGGCTCGAATCGAGCGGGGCCAGTCATTGCCAACCGCCCTTGAGCGGGCGTTGCTACACGGTACCTCGCTGGGTGGAGCGCGCCCCAAAGCACGTATTCAGGCGGATGGACGACAGTACATCGCCAAGTTCTCCAGCAGCACGGACGTGATGCCAACCGTCAAAGTCGAATTTCTCGCCATGCGGCTCGCTGCCCGCCTGGGCTTGAATGTGGCGGCAGTGGAGCGGCGTGAAGTGGCCGGAAAGGATGTGCTTCTGGTCGAGCGGTTTGACCGTTCCACCGGAGAACGGGAAGGCGAGCGGCGAATGGTGGTCTCCGCCCTCACGATTTTGGAGCTGGACGAAATGATGGCCCGCTACGCCAGTTATGAGGATCTGGCCAATATCATTCGCCATCGTTTCCACGAGCCTCGCGCCACACTGCGAGAGCTCTTCGGTCGTCTGGTATTCAACATCCTCTGTGGCAATACTGACGACCATGCCCGCAATCATGCCGCCTTCTGGGATGGCAACAGCCTGGCACTCACCCCAGCCTACGATATTTGCCCCCAGGCTAGAACCGGCAACGAGGCCACCCAGGCCATGCTGATTCAGGGCCAGAACCGCAGCAGCCGGCTCCATCTCTGCCGACAGGCCGCACCGCAATTCCTCCTGACATCGGAACAAGCGGACGACATCATCCAGCAGCAACGCCAGGGCATCCATGATCATTGGGCAGAAACCTGCGTTGAAGCCGGGCTATCCACTGCAGAGCGTCAAATGCTATGGGGCCGTCAGTTTCTCAACCCGTATTCACTGGGCGAATGAGGGGTAAGCGGTGCCAGCTCAACCCGGCAATCCTACGATCTGGTGAACCCTGGTACCGACAGCTACACTGGGAGTGTATTAATCTGAACCGAGCATAGGGAGCCGTGCCATCAAACCCCGAAAGCCACCGCCTGAACCGTCAGATCATCTCCATCGGGCTGCGCACCCCGGCAAAGCCAGTCCCGAGGACATGGGTATAGATCTGTGTCGTGTTCAGATCCACATGCCCCAGCAGCTCCTGCACGGTACGAATGTCCGCACCCCCACGCAGCAATTCCGTGGCGAAACTGTGCCGGAAGGTATGGCAACTGGCCGGCTTGCCAATTCCACAGGCCCGAACCGCCCGCCTGACCCGGCGCTGAACCGCACTCACATGCAGATGATGGCGAACCGCCCTGTCCTCATCGTCCAGGCTCAGACCCGGTGCCGGAAACAGCCATTGCCAGGGCAGGGAAGTCGCCGCGTTGGGATACTTGCGGGCCAGGGCAAAGGGCAGACTGACCGGCTGGCGCCGATCCAGTGGCGTCCGCCGCCATTGTGTCTCAACCCACTGCATTCTTTTCTTGAGCCGCCCCGCGACGGCAGGTGGCAGAATCGTCGTGCGATCCTTGTTCCCCTTGCCATCCCGAACCGTCAGAACGGCACGCCCCAGGTCAATATCCTTCATGCGCAGCCGGGCCGCCTCCGTCACTCGCAGGCCACTGCCGTACATCAAGGACGCCATCAACTGGTAGGGCGCCTCCAGCCGCCGTATCACCGCCATGGCCTCCTCATGCGTAAACACCACCGGCAAGCGCCGTGGCCGCTTCGCCGGCCGGATGCCCTGAATCTCACCCAGCGGCCGCTCCAGCACCGCGCGATACAGAAACACCAGCGCATTCAGCGCCTGGCTCTGAGTCGAAACCGCCACATGCCGCTCCGTCGCCAGAAAGCTCAGGAACTCCGCCACCTCCGCCTCCCCCATCTCCAGCGGATGGCGCATGCGATGGAATCGAATGAAATAGCGTATCCAGTACCAGTAACTCTTCTCGGTCTGACGGCTGTAACGCCGAGTGCGGATCACCCGCCGCACCTGCTCCCGCAAGCGCGGCCGCCCCTCCCGGCCTTCCTGCCGCGCAGCGTCTGCCCCCGCAGCCGCCACCGATCTCCCACCAGATCGCCACTTACCCATCTCGCCACCTCCCCTTTTGGTAACTGTATGGATATACAGTATTATTGGGAGAGGGAAATGCGACTGTCAAGGTATCCCCGGACGCCACACCCCGAAGCTTGCGCTATGTTATTGAAAGAAATTAAAAATCGCCGCGTACCAGACAATCTGGCGACGGACTTATCGAGACGGCGCGTTATCCCCAATAAACACGCCAGCCGTACAATCAACTGTTGAGAAGAGGGGATTATGAAAAGGGGTTATGTTGCTCTTCTGGTGGGAGTTTTGGTCTTTCTCCAAGGGTGCGCAGGACTAGCGGTGGGGACTTACGGTAAGCATGAGTATGAGTTCGATCAGGTTGCGCTCAGGGACGAAAGGGGGAGGCTTGGCTGGAGGGTCCCTGATGATGGGTACAGTAAGGGGGATATAGTGCGATTGTGGGGAACGCCGGATGGCCTATCCGATAAGGGCGCGTGCACTGTTTTGAGCTATAAGGGTGGAGTCTCATGGGCTGGTTTTGGTGTTTTCTTAGGGCTTTTCCCGCTTCCAGTTGTTGTTCCTACAGGACGGTATGAGACAAGAATCTATTTGCGTGATGATACAGCAGTACGCGTTGTCCGAGAGGTGGGTGAAGTAGGCCTGGCCGCTGGTTTTATGTGCGGAAGCAATGAGTGCTCATGGATTTTCGGAAGAACACCTTCTCCGCCCGAGAAACGAGTGGAGGTTGATTGGTGCGGATCCTAATCACCCAGGAGCATAAGGTCTTAGTGCTTGCATTTCTCAACAAGGCAACGCAGCCGACGCTCGTACCTCGCGCGGCTGGTTCTTTTCGTTAGCTGTCATTAGGGTATGCCATGACTGACGACGAATACATAAAGAGCCAGATCGAGGCGTTGGAAGAGTCGGTTGCGTACTTCCGGCCAGGCAATCAGGCCGAGTTAGATGGTTGGGTCGTAGGCTCGTTCCTCGAGAACTGTGGCATTGAACATCAGCCAACCGAAATCGTCGTGCCGGAAGTTGATCCACCCGACGCAATATTTCGGTCCGCAAAGTTCGAGGTCAAAGAAATCCTTGATGCTGGCCGGAAACGCCACGCCGAGTATAAGGAAGCATTGGCTAAAGCACGGCAGGCTACCGATCCTTCGGAACTCATGGAGATGTACACTCCCACAGATCTGAAGCTATCCGATTTGATCGCTAAGCTAGAGGGCAAATGCCAAGAACTGGAGCGTCGTTACGCGCCTGACGCGAGGGCAGTTCTGGATTTGTTGGTCTATGTAAATTTAAGGCATATCGAGCGCATCATCGCCGATGTCCCGCTGGCTTCTCACAGGCTTGAACGCTCGGGTTGGAGGTCAGTTGCTTTTGTGAAGGGGCATCATTCCGGTGTCGTGTATGCTGAAGGGGGAGCCCCCGACTGGCTGAGGTTAATTCAGGGCAAGTTGCTCCACCGGTGGATGCACGAAAATGCCAGCTAACAAATCGCTGCAGGTGACGTTTGACCCGCCCGCGCTTTTGCTGTCGCAAAAGCACGCGTCGCCTCAAACGCACCTGAGCTCAGGCGTTATGTGAA
>PWMQ01000029.1 GCA_003558125.1 Natronospira sp.
CGGCACGTACACCGCCAATGGCCGCTTCGAGCGTCCTGGCCGCCTGCTGCATGGAGACGCCAAGGTCCGCAGCCCGAGATCGGTTTACCCGGATCAGCTCCTGCGGTATACCCTCTTCCCGGCTGCGGCGGGTATCGGTAATGCCTTCGATATTTGAAATGCGCTCATCGACATCTTCAGCCAGTGCCTCCAGGCGGTCCAGTTCGAAGCCGCGGATCTCGATTTCCAGGGGCTCACCGGTACCACCACCCGTCCCCATGCGCAGCAGGAAAAGGCCCTGGCCGGCACGGGTGCGGATTACGGTTCCGGGAATGTCCTGGAGCAATGGGCGCAGGTCGGCAGCAATCTGCGCGCTACTCCGATCCCGCTCACGGACACCCACAAGGCTAAGACGCAGCTCCCCGGTGTGGCCCCTGCCACGCCAGCCTCCCGCACCCAGACGGGTATAACTGGACTCGATCTCGGGCACCTCGGGAACGACAATCTCTTCCACCTTGCGCATGACTTCATCCAGCAGTTCCAGGCGGGTGCCGGGCTCCATTTCCACATTGATACGAACTTCACTTTCATCCGCCTCAGGCATGAATTCGGCCCCGATTCGGGGCAGCAGCATCAGGGACAGAAAGAAGATCAACGCGGTGACGCTCAAGGCCATGGGGCGATGGCGCAGGATCAGTCGCAACAATGACTGGTAGGCGTTCTCCAGCCCCTCCAGCCCCCTGCCAAGCGCATCGGCCGTACGGCGCAACGGGTGACCCTTGGTGTTCGCGACAGTCGTCTCATCCTTCAGGATTCTGGACGCCATCATGGGCACCAGGGTCAATGCCACCAGCAGAGAGCAGATCAAGGCAAAACTGACCGTATAGGCCAACTGACTGAACATCTCACCGCTGATCCCCTGGGCGAAGACCAGGGGTGCGAATATCACCAGGGTTGTCAGCGTACTGGCTATGATTGCCGGGCCTACCTGGGAGGTCCCCTGAATGGCGGCACTGGTGCGGTCATCGGCCTCCTCCTTGCGGACACGGGAGATGTTCTCCAGGACCACAATGGCGTTATCCACCATCAGGCCAACGCCCAGGGCAAGGCCGCCCAGGGTCATCAGGTTCAGTGTAAAGCCACCGAAGAAGACCAGGGAGAACGTGGCAATCAGGGAAGTAGGGATGGCGATCGCCACCACCAGGGTACCCCGGATATTTCGCAGAAAGCCCAACAGGACGAGAATCGCCAGGGCACCACCATACAGAATGGTAGTGGTGAGATTGTCGATGGAGTTCTGAATGTACTCGGATTGATCAATGACTGGGACAATTTCCAGCTGAGGATAGTCCCGGGCGATCCGACGCATCTCCGCGTTGGCCCGCTCTGCCACATCGACGGTGTTGCTTCCGGCCTGTTTGCGTATCGCAACCCGGACCCCAGGCTCTTCATTGATGCGGATGATCCGGGTGATCCGCTCATGAGAGTCCTCTACATCGGCAATCTGGCGAAGCCTGACTTGCCCCCCATCCCGTCGGGCCACCACCAGATCCTCGATTTCCTCCAGGGAATCAAACTTTCCGGGCGTGCGTACCGATACGTCCAGGCGGCCCCGCTCGACCTCCCCTGCCGGGACGGTGATATTGGCTTCCTGGAGGCGGCTGCGAACTTCGCTTAGGGGCAAGTCCAGTGCCTGCAAGCGATCCGGATCAACCCGAATCTGGATCTGCCTTTCCAGTCCGCCCCAGACATCCAGTGCGGCAACACCGGGGATCCGTTCAATCCGGTAGCTGATCTCCTCGTCAATCAGGCTTCGCAGGGCAATGGGATCAAGATCACTGGCCAGGCCATAGATCAGAATGGGGAAACTCGCCGGATCAAACTTTCTGAGCTGGGGTCGATTGGCTTCATCCGGCAAGGCATTGCCAATACGATCGAGCCGGTCACGGATATCGTTGGCCGCCACGTCCAGGTCCGTGCCCCACTCAAAGGTGATACGCACATTGCTGCTGCCTTCCTGGGAAGTGGACGTCAGCTCTTCAATACCGGCCACGGTGGCGACCGCCTCTTCCACCCGGCGCGTAATGGTCTCCTCGACCTCTTCCGGAGCGGCGTTCTCGTAAGTAGTCACTACCGTCAAGGTGGGGAAGGTGACATCCGGCATCAGGTCGATGGGCAATCGGCTCAAGGAGAACAGACCGATCAGGACCGCGATAAGCACGGCCATGGTGGTCAGTACCGGGCGCCGGACGGTGAAATTGGCAATCTTCATGGCTTGTCGTTTATCCCTGTGTCGAGTTGCCGGAAGGCTGTTTATTCACCGTTGGTGAGGCGGAGGGGTGTCCCGTCTCCGAGACGATGCTGACCAAGGGTAACCACCCTGCCTTCGATTTCCGGAGACAGAATCTGGGCATAGTCATCGGTCCTGACGCCCACGCTTACGGGCACAAACCGGGCCCGCGGCCGTGAGTCCTCTTCTGCGTCCTCGGGCGACTCGACCAGGAACACACCCCGCTCTCCCGAATGTCGGGTCAGCGCATCGCGAGGCACGACACGGGCGTCACTGATTTCTTCAACGTTAATGCTGAGATTGACAAAGAACCCAGGGCTGAGGCGTCCGTCCTCGTTGGGCACTTCAATTTCCACGCGCGCCTGCCGGGTGTCCTCTCTCAACTGGGGCGCTATCCGCGATACCTGGCCCTCGAAAATCTCGCCAGGCCAGGCGTCACTACGGATTTCCACCTGTTGCCCGGTGCGCAGGCGGGCAAAATCCCGGTCGACGATGGACGTGACGGCCCGCAGGGAGCTGATGTCCAGCACGGAGATGATGGCCTCGTTGGCGGCAATATTGGACCCTTCGTCCACAAAGCGTTCCCCGACCACCCGGGTGCCATCAGCGCCGCCATTCCACTCCGCCCGTACGGTGGCATAGGACTGACGCAGCTCGGCCCGACGCAGGGCGGCTTCACGCTGAGCCAACTGGGCATGACTGACGGTGACATTGGCCGTGGCCGCCTCAAATTCCGACTGGGCCAGGTCATACTCGGATTCGGAAGCCAGACCCTGCTCACGCAGGTCGGCAAGACGCTGGTATTCGCGCTCCTGCACGGTTCGCCGGGCGCGGGCATCTTCCAACTGGGCACGGGCCACTTCCATGGCGGCCCGGGCTTCCGCCGCTTCCTGACCGAACTCTTCATCATCAAGCCGGGCAATGACCTGCCCTTGCTCTACTTCATCGCCAATATCGACCGCCAGCTCACGGAGGCGCCCACCCACTTTGGGTGCGAGCTGAAAGCGGTGCCGCGCCTGCAGGGTCCCGGTGTACTGGGCAATATCCCGAATATCCCGAAAAGCCACCTCAGCGACCTCCACCGCCACTGCCTGCTCACCGGAATCCCGCCCCCAACCGCCAGGGCCACCCGGTCCGGCATCGTCACCGCGGCCCAGCCACCATACGGCCAAAGCCACCAGAAGAATCACGCCGATAATCGAAATTTTCTTTTTATTCATTACCTTGGAGCTTCCTGTTTGATCCTGGCAGGGAGACGGTTCGAAATCGAACCAAATCTGCAAATCTTGCCTTGTGACTGCCCCGGGGGCGGGACAGTTCCAGTCAATTCACCTCCAGGCCCGATTCCGGATGTACTCAAGCTGTTCGGGGCTCTGAATGGCGCCGGGCCGCGCCTGGCGGACGCGTGCAATGGCATTGTCGGGCTCCATGCCCTGCTCAATCAGGAGCCTGGCAGCAACAGTGCCGGTGCGGCCCAGCCCTGCCAGGCAATGAATCACAATCCTGTCGCCGCCCATCAAACGCGTTACCACCGTGGGCCCCACCGTCTCCCAGGCGTCCTCGAAGGCTCGGCCAGGGGCACAAAAATCAGGAATGGGCGCATGCCACCAGTCCAGACCCGCGACATGCGTGCGCTCGCCCAGCGTATCAAGGCCAAGCCAGCGCAACTCCGCGCTCTCATTCAGAGTGAGGATACCCTGACCTCCCCAATTGACGATGGCGGCCAGATCCTGGGCCAGGCCCTGCCCCTTGTCCAGTCCGATTGCAGGGCCCAGACCGGCGCCCGGACAACGACAAAGCCCAAGCAGGCCGGCTGTGCCCGGGATCGGCAAGGCATCGATATTCAAGCTCATGGCCGTCAGCCCCGTAAATTGGCGACACTGTAAGTCCAGGCACCACGCCTACATATAAGGTGTCAGCAAGCGAGCAAGGCCGTTACGCAATCGTTTAAGCCAGGGCAAGGTCTGCAGCGCCCGTGCCTCAATCGACCGCGCCGTCCACAGTCGGTGATCGAAAAACCGTTCCAGCTCGCTGGTTGTCCAGGCGTCATAGCACTCAAGATTGCACTCAAAGTTGAGTGACAAGCTGCGCGGGTCCCAGTTCGCGGATCCCACGAAGGCCCATTGTCCATCCACTGTCATCAATTTGGAATGATCGAACACCCCCGGTGCCCGGGAAATACGCACCCCCCGGCGGAGCAAGGGAGCAATCTGGGCCTGCATCGCCCAGTCCACAAAAGGCAGATTGTTCTGCTCCGGCACGATGACATCAACAACGACGCCACGCAGAGCGGCCGTAATCAGACTGTCGGCCAGGCTTTTGTCCGGCAGAAAGTACGGCGTCTGAATGCGTATGTGAAAGCGGGCGAGAGAGACAGCGCCGAGCATGACCTGACGAATCGTGTCATAACGCTCATCCGGACCGTCCGCAATGACACGGCCAAGGACAGCGCCCGGTGTTTCCGGCGCCGGAAACCAATCAGAACCCGAGAGTGATTCGCCACAGGAAAACTGCCAGTCCTCAACGAATACAGCCTGAAGCTCGCTGACCAGTGGACCCTCGACCCGAAAATGAAGGTCTCTGACCGCATGAGCGGGGTTCTCGGCCACGCAGTTGCCCTCGGCGATATTCATGCCACCGACAAAGCCCGTGGCGCCATCAACCACCAGCAACTTGCGATGATTGCGCAAATTGACGAAGGGAAGGGTCCAGGGCCAGCGCGGCGGCATGAATCGGGCAAAGGGGATTCTCTCCCGACGCAGCAAGCCCTCAATGGTGGGCAGAGAATAGCGAAGCCCCACCGCATCAACCAGCACCCGAACCTCCACGCCCCGATCCACGGCGCGTGCCAGCGCATCAACGAAACGCCGCCCAACTCGATCCCGGTTGAAGATATAGGTACTCAAGCCGATGCTGTGTTGAGCCCCTTCGATCGCCGCCAGCATGGCCGGATAGGCTTCATCACCATTCACCAAAGCTGAAACGGCGTTGCCGCCCAACAGAGGTTGCAGGGCCACCTGGCTGGAAAGCCGTGACAGGGGTTGCAAGGCTTCGGGAACAAAGGACTCCAGGGCCTCTGGGCTATAGGCCCCGAGATCGGATTCCCCCTGAACCCGGTTGAGTGGCTCACGCAGGCTGCTGGCGCGGCGACGAATCCGATTGATCCCGAACAGCAGGTAAAGCAGCGACCCCAATACCGGTGCCAGCCAGATCACGCCCACCCAGCCCACCGTCGCCCGATGGTCGCTCTTGTTCAGAATCGCGTGCCCGGAAGCGATCAAGGCCAAAGCCACGGAGAGCAGGCCCGCGATCACGGGCCAGCCGGGCAGCAGATCCTGGAACGACACGGCGCCTCCCTTGCTTCAGCCCCTCATGGAATCAGGCCATCCTGGCCAGTATTTCCTCGTGAACCGCCAAATCCTCATTGGAAAACAGAACAAAACGGACCAGGGTGAGCCCCTCGATCACCGAGCCTTCGGAGACTACCGTTTGCAAGGCGATCCCGGCTGCCTCGCGGACAGGATAGCCGAAGGCACCCGTGGAAATTGCCGGAAAGCCCACACTACCTAACTGGTGCTGACCCGCCTCTTTCAGGGCATTGCGGTAACAGGCCGCAAGCAGTTGATCCGAGGGTTCGTCCACACCGTAAACTGGTCCCAGGCAGTGGATAAGTCGCTGATTGGGTAAGCCGAAAGCATCCGTGCTCACCGCCTGGCCCGGTTCGATCGGCGCCAGGGGCCGACAAGCCTCGTCCAGTTGGGGCCCGGCGGCACGGTGGATGGCACCCGCTACCCCGCCCCCGGTTGTGAGCTGGGCATTGGCGGCATTCACCACCGCATCCAGATCCGACTGTCGAGTGATGTCACCCTGCATCAATTCCAGTCGCAGTTTCCCGAATTGCCGTTCCATATTGGCCTCCTTCCCGGTGGTCCCGGCGCCGGTCTTGTCGCTGTCACCCCGTATAGCGCTGGAACACCAGGGTGGCGTTGGTGCCGCCGAACCCGAAACTGTTGGACATCACCCGATCCAGGCGCTGATTGTCCATGCGTTTGGTCACCACCGGCCGGCCATCGGCCTCCGGGTCCAGGTTCTCGATATTGGCGCTGGCGGCAATGAAATCGTTCTGCATCATGAGCAACGAGAAAATGGCCTCATGGGCCCCGGCCGCCCCCAGGGAATGCCCGGTCAGGGACTTGGTTGAGGCCACTGGCGGCATGTCGTCGCCGAAGACCTCGGCCATTGCCTCCAGCTCGGTGATATCCCCCCGCGGCGTGCTGGTGCCGTGGGCGTTGACGTAGTTGATCCCGCCGTCCACGGTGGCCAGGGCCTGACGCATGCAGCGAACCGCGCCCTCGCCGCTGGGCGCCACCATGTCGGCCCCGTCGGAGGTCGCCCCGTAGCCAACCAGCTCCGCCAGAATGGGCGCATTGCGCGCCAGCGCATGTTCCAGTTCCTCCAGAACCAGAATCCCGCCACCGCCGGCAATCACGAAGCCGTCACGGTCCTGATCATAGGGCCGCGAGGCCTTCTCCGGGGTGTCATTGTATTTGGAGGACAGCGCACCCATGCCGTCGAACATCATGCTCATGCTCCAGTGCTCATCCTCGCCACCGCCGGCAAACACCACATCCTGCTTGCCCAACTGAATTTGCTCCATGGCATTGCCAATGCAGTGGGCACTGGTGGCGCAGGCGGAGGAAATGGAGTAATTGATGCCCTTTATGCCGAAAGCGGTTGCCAGGCAGGCCGAGGTGGTACTGCTCATCGCCTTGGGCACGGTAAAACTGCCCACCTTGCGAATACCCCGCTCCCGCAGATTATCCGCCGCCTTGACCAGATGACCCACGGAACCCCCGCCGGAGCCGGTTACCAGACCAATGCGCTCATCGGAGAGGTTCTCCGGGTCCAGGCCCGCAGCCCGTGCCGCATCTTCCATGGCGACGTAGGAATAGGCAGCCGCATCACCCATGAAGCGCATGGGTTTGCGCGGCACCCTTTCAGCGAGCTCAATCTCGGGGCGCGCGGATACCCGACTGCGCAGTCCCAGCCGCTCATATTCCTCGTTATACCGGATTCCGGAGCGACCAGTCCGCAATGAATCAGTCACCGTCTCCGGGTCATTGCCCAGGCAGGACACGACGCCCATGCCGGTCACGACCACCCGCCTCTGCATCAGCTCTCTCCCGTGATTGTTATGTAAATGGGCCATGATAACGCTGAATACCCCCTTCTGTGCACTCCTGTCCGACGGATTGACGCCGATGGGCTCCATGGTTCACTTTGAACACAGAAGCAACACGGCGAGGAGAGACGGCATGAGCGCAAGCCCCATACCCAGCAGCAGCGGTCATATGGATGTGCTTGATCCCCAGGACGGCAGTCTGGTCGAGCGCATCGAGCGCTATGACGCCCGCGGCATGCAGCAGGCCATCGACAGGGCCGATGCCGCCCTCTCCAGGGCCCGCCGGATGCCCGTCCATGAACGCATGCGGGTGCTCTACGATGCCTCCGACTATGTGGACCGCCACCGCCAGGCCTTTGCCGACATCCTTGCCCGGGAAGGGGTCAAGACCATCAATGAAGCCCGGGCCGAGGTGGCGCGGGCAGTGATGACCCTGCGTCTGTCGGCCGAGGAGACCCGACGGATCGTCGGCAACACCATCGCCTTCGACCAGCGCCCGGGCAGTGAAAACCGCTTCGGTTATTCCCGGCGCATCCCGGTGGGCCTGATTGGGGCCATCACCCCTTTCAATGACCCGCTGAATCTGGTGGCTCACAAGGTGGGCCCGGCGATTGCCGGTGGCAATGCGGTGATCGTCAAACCCCATGAGGCTACGCCGCTCTCGGCCATCAAGCTGCTGGAAGCTTTCCATGAGGCGGGTATCGAGGAAGGTATCCTGCAGGTGATTCCCGGTTACGGGCGCGATGCCGGCGACGCCCTGGTCACCGACGACCGGGTGCGCATGATCTCCTTCACCGGCGGCCGGGAGACCGGGGAACGCATCATGCAGCGGGCCGGATTGAAGAAATTCGGCATGGAGCTGGGCAGCAACTCCCCCACCCTCATCATGGACGATGCCGATCTGGAACAGGCCATACCGGCAGTGGTCGGCGGGGCCATTGCCGCCGCCGGTCAGAATTGCCTTCATGTCCAGCGCCTGCTCCTCCATGAAAGGATCTACGACGAAGCTCGGGATCGCTTTATCGCAGGCATGAAGGGCATCCGCTACGGCGACAAATACTCCGAGGATATGGACATGGGCCCCCTCATCGATGAAGCCGCCGCCGACAGGGTCGAAGCTGCCGTCGAGCAAGCGATCGCCGATGGTGCTCGCTGCCTGGTCGGCAATGAGCGCGATGGCAACTTTTTCGCCCCCACCGTCCTCGAGCAGGTGCCGGACAACCACCCCATGGTCAAAGACGAGATTTTCGGGCCCGTGACTTCCCTGCACCGTTTCAGCGACGAGGACGAGGCCATCGAGATCGCAAACAATGTGGATTACGGATTGCATGCCGGTGTGTTTACACGTGACGTGGATGCCGCCTTCCGTATCGCTGACGCCCTGGAGTGCGGCGGTGTGATGATCAACGACAGCAGCGACTACCGACTGGATGCGGCGCCCTTCGGCGGGGTCAAGGGTTCCGGCATCGGCCGCGAGGGTGTTGGCTATGTTCTCAATGAAATGACCGAGCCCAAGGTCTACTGCTTCAATATCCGTTTCCCCCACGGCTGGACCTGAGGAGAAAGACGGCATGGCGATCAAGGCAGAACGGACAGACCGAACCGGCCTGGAACGTGTGCGTAGCGACCGGGTGGCCAGCCTGGTGCAATCCGATATTCGAGCCATGACCCAGCGCTGCCTTGAGCTCGACGGCGTCAATCTGGGCCAGGGGATATGCGACACCCCGCCCCCGGAACTACTGGCCGGGGCAGTGGCACCGGCCATTGAGCGCGGGGACAATCGCTACACTCGCTATGACGGCATCGGACGGCTACGCCATGCCCTCGCCGATCGTCTGCAACGCCACAATGGCCTCGATGTGGACCCGGACGGTGAGATTGTGGTGACCATCGGCAGCACCGGTGCCTTCGCAACCACCGTGATGGCCCTGTGCAACCCGGGTGACGCCATCATTCTGCTGGAGCCCTATTACGGCTACCATCTCAATACCGCCCGCGTGGCCGGTCTGGAAACTCGCCTGGTGGGTTTGCGGCCGGATGATTTCTCCTTGGACATGGCTGCCCTGGAAGAAGCGGCAAAGGGTGCCCGCGCACTGGTTCTCAATACCCCGGGCAATCCTTCTGGCCGGGTATTCAAGCGCCGGGAACTGGAGCAGCTCGGCGAGCTCTGCCAGCGCCACGATCTGCTCTGCATCACGGATGAGATCTACGAGTATTTCCTATTTGACGGCCACCGGCATATCAGCCCGGCCACCCTGCCCTCGCTTCGGGACCGAACGGTAACCATCTCCGGCTATTCCAAGACCTACAGCATCACGGGCTGGCGAATCGGCTTTCTCACCGCACCCCGGGACATGGCTCAGGCCATCGGTCTGGTCAATGACCTTTACTATGTCTGCGCCCCATCTCCGCTGCAGGCGGCGGTGGCCGAGACTATCAAGGCTCTGGGTGATGACTACTATCAGGGCCTGGCCCATGACTTTCAGCTCAAGCGGGATGATTTCTGTGGAGTGCTCAAGGACATCGGTCTCACCCCAAGAATCCCGGAGGGTGCCTACTATGTCCTGGCCGATGTCACGCCACTGGGCAAGTCGAGCAGTCAGGCCGCCGCCATGGAGATCCTGGAACAGGCAGGTGTGGCAAGCGTCCCCGGCAGCGCCTTCTTCTCCGGTGACGAGGGCGAGTCGGTGGTCCGCTTCTGCTTCGGGAAATCCGACCAGACCCTCCATGCCGCCCAGGAACGGCTTCTGCGTTGGGGGCGGGCCGGGGCCTGAGCCGCATTCGCGATTCAACCGTCGGCGCGGCCTCAGCCTCCGCCTGAACCCACCTCCCGCCCCCGCCAACGAACAACGGCATAACGGGAGTAGCGGGCATTCACCCACAGGCCAAGCAAGATCACGGCACTGCCCAGTGCCAGGCGCAGCAGGTCCGCATCACGATTCCAGATAAGGATATTGACCAGAAGACCGGCGGGAATAAGGACATTGTTCATGACCGCCAGGGTGCCCCCATCCACCAGACAAGCGCCCCGATTCCAGAGAAACAGTCCCAGGCCCGAGGCCGCCATGCCCAACCAGGCAATAACCCCCCACTGCAGGCCCGTCTCCGGCAACTGACTGGCGTCACCGAAAATCAGAAAGGCCGGAGCCGAGACCAGGGTGCCGCCGAGAAAGAAAAGGCCAAAGAATCGCCAACTGGGCAGACTGGGGTGATAGTGGCCAAGCAGATGCTTGTAACCCACCTGCCCCAGGGCAAAGGCAAGATTCGCGGTCTGAATGAGCACAAAGCCGAGAAGATAATCGCTACTGATGCCATCGAAACGGATCAGTACTGCCCCGCCGACCGCCAATAGTGCTGCCGCCAGGCCTATCGGCGCGAACCGCCGATGCAGGGCATCATCGGCCAGTGCCACATAGAGCGGCGTGGTCACCGTGAAGAGAAGAATCTCCGGAACGGTGAGATAGGCAAACGAACGGTAGAGGCACAGGTAGGTCAGACCGAACTGCATCATGCCCACCGCGACAACCCCCATCAGCAGGCCAGCGGGCAGACCGCGCAGACGAGTCAGGGGCAGGAACAGCAGGAGGGCAAGGCCCACCCGGCTGAGCACGGCAAAATCACTGTCCACCTGCCCGGCCAGATAGACATCGATCAGACTGAAGGAAAAGGCCCAGAGAACCGTGACGAAGGCCAGATAGGCCATATTCGATCAACTCGCCTTGGGCTTACCGGCAATGTCGTTGTCGTTGTAGAAATCCAGGTCCTCGAACTGACCCAGCAAGGCGGTACTGATATTGGCCAAATGGGCCACGACTCGTTTGTAATGACGGGCCAGCAGGGAATAGGCCACCGCCTCATGGACCTGAATCTGCTCTTCATCCCGGAACAGACCCATGATGATCTCATCGCAACGCCCACGGATACTCTTGGCTTTCTCTATGGCCTCCGAGGCCGGACCTTCATCCGAGTCCCGACAGGCGGCCGAAACCAGCTTGAAGATCACCACCGTCTCCTCGGCAATCTGATCAAGCGCCTGGCGATAACGTGCTTCGGTAAAGTCTTCGTTATAGAACTGGCCAACTTCAAATACGTTCTTGCAATAATCGCCAATGCGTTCAGCATCCTTGGCCACACTCATCAGGGCCAGGCAAACCGGCACGTCGTAACCCGGATTGACCGTCAGATACCGCAATACCTTGCGGCGGATGGAGCGCTCCAATTCATTGATGGCCCGGTCACGCTCGTAGATGCTCTCGCTCACTGCCTGGGCCGGAACCTTGCTATGCAGCACCTCATTGGCACGCTCAAACATCCAGACACCATGCTCCAGCATCTCCCCCAGTTCGGAGAAGGCGTTGTCGATGGTGGATCCGTGAGCCAGGGCGTTCAGAATTTCACGAAACATGGAGCTCTCCACTCAGATGCCAGACTAGCCGTTGCCACGGCTAGTGGATGACCAGCAATTCCGTCAGTGCAATACCGGCAATAGGTATTGCCAAGAATATCAGGAACAGGAAGAAAAACGCATATCTGGGCGACTTTCCGGCAATCCGCCCATACCAGTTGGCAATACGCATGGGCACGATCCGCAGGGGATACCAGATAGCGGTGCCGATCAGATTGAACAGTACGTGGACCAGGGCCACCGTCACCGCCGCGGAGACCGGGTTGGCGGTCGCGGCGAGCACACTGGTGACGGTGGTCCCGAGATTGGAGCCCATCATGAAGGGCAGCAGGCGTTTCATGGGCACCACCCCGGCACCGGCCAGGGGCACCATCAGGCTCGTGGTAATGGTGCTGGACTGAACCATGACCGTGGATACCGCGCCGATGCCGTAGCTGCGAAGGTCATTACGGAAGAAATAGGTCCGGAACAGGCCATCCATATGGCGTAGCAAGGCGCCGCGCAGGTTCTTGACCATGAAAACCAGGCCAATGAACATCAAAAGCAAGCCGAGACCGGCCACGAACAGGCCCTGGGCCATCTCATTGGGCATCAGGGTCGCGCCCAGCCAATTGCTCCCATCCACCAGGGGCCGGGTAATCACCCGAACCGGACTGTTCGGATTGGCGACAGGCTCCATGCCGATCAGATCCGCCAGACTGGCCGCGGCACGGGTAATGAAACCCCGCCCGCTTTCGTGAAACAGCCCCGTGATCCATTCCAGAGGGAACAGCACTGCCACGGTGAGCAGATTGAAGAGATCATGAATCAGGGCGGCGGTAAATGATCGCCGGAAGGTGCTGCGAATGCGCAGATTGGCCAGGGCCACGATTACCGCGGTCACCGAGGTGCCGATATTCGCGCCCATGATGGCGAAAACCGCCGTGCCCAGGGTCATCTCCCCTGTCGCTACCAATGTCACGATCAAGGCGGTGGTAAAGGAAGAGCTCTGGACGATGGCGGTGACGATCACCGCTCCCATCAGGGCAATGAAGGGATTCTGCCCGTAGGCAAAGGCCCGGGTCAGCCAATCACTCTCCTGGCCAAAGGTCCCGAGGCCGGAACCCATGATATTGAGCGCGGAGAGAAAGAGGTACAGACAAAGGCCGGCGTAGATGCCACGCAGCCAGGCTGGAACCTCCGGCGGATGCCCACGGCGACGCAGGGCGGGGTTATGGGTTTGGACCATAAATCAACACCAGAATGGCACGAGGCCAGGTTGTTCTTTCGGGAACAGACTGGATATCGATTCGGCCCGACCCCCGCCGCCCTGTGAGCGCCGACCGCAACCGATTTCGGGGTGAACCGTACCCAAGGCCGTCACATTTCGCAAGGATTATTTCAGCCCTGTAAACCAAGCTTCATTGCCCCGTAACATACCGTTAACCTATGGGCTCTCTAACCCAAATACCGGCACACCCCTTTTCACTCAGTCATACACCCGACGCAACCAGGCCCACACGGCCCGCAACCCCTGGGCCTCACCCCCGGCCGGCCGGCCTGGACGATCCGACAGATTCCAGGCGTAGATATCGAGATGCATCCAGTCCCGGTCCGCGGCAACGAAATGATCCAGGAACAGGGCGGCCGTCAGGCTCCCCCCCTGGGGCGTGGTGCCGGTATTGGACAGGTCCGCCAGCGCGGGTTGAATCTGACGTTTATAGGGTTTGTAGAGCGGCATGTGCCACAGGGGGTCTTCCTCCGAGAAACTCAGGTCCTGCAGTTGCCGCAGGGCGGCCTGGTCACGCCCATACACCGGCGGCAGATCCTCACCCAAGGCCACCCGGGCCGCGCCGGTCAGGGTGGCGAAATCGATCACCCGTTCGGCACCTTCCTCGCAGGCCAGGCTCAAGGCATCGGAGAGAATGACCCGCCCTTCCGCATCCGTGTTGCCGATTTCCACCGTGGTGCCATTCCGGGTGCGGATGATATCCGACGGACGATAGGCGTTGCCGGCAATGGCGTTTTCAACTGCCGGCACGTACACCCGCAGATGTACCTTGAGACCCAGGCTCATGATGATCTCGGCGAGGCCAATGACATGGGCGGCACCCCCCATGTCCTTTTTCATCAGCACCATGCCGGCGCCGGGCTTGATATTCAGCCCCCCGGAGTCAAAGACCACGCCCTTGCCCACCAGGGCCAGGCTGGGATGGTCGGGGTTGCCCCAACTCAACCTGGCCAGGCGCGGTCCCCGGCTGGCCGCCTGGCCCACGGCATGGACGGCGGGAAATTCCCTCTTGAGCTCTTCACCCTCATAGCAGTAGTAATCGGCATTGAATCGCTCGGCCAGCGACTCAAGTGCTCCGGCCAGTTCCTCGGGGCCCAGATCGATCGCCGGGGTATTGACCAGATCCCGAACCCGGGACGCGGCACCGGCCAGCACCTCGGCCTGCTGCCGCCATTCCGGCTTGACCGTCAGACGTGCCTGAGGCGCCGGCATGGATTTGTAGCGATCAAATCGATAGGCACCCAACAACCAGCCCACGCTGGCGCGGATGCCCTCCTCGTCCGACCAATCCCCCGCCAGGTGATAGTCGCCGGCCGGCAATTGCCCCGGCAGACTTGCCAGCGCCCAGATGCGCTCATGCTCCTCGTGACCGACGAGCACGGAGCTCACGCCACCCTGGCCGTCCGGGACCAGGAGATGTCGCCCGGCCTCACCCTCGAAGCCACTCGCCCTGGCCCAATCACGAATGTCGGCATCAGCCTGTTCCAGCCAGGTTTCGAAATCGTCCCGGGTAACCGGATGGATTGGAGTGGTGCCAGTGGCGGACTCGGTCAACATGCCTGTCTCCTGTGGGTGATTTGCAGGCGCAACAGAATATCATCGCCGCCCGGCTTCTGTGTGTCCCAGAAGCGTAACGGGCAGCATTCACGGGCGTCCCCCACCTAACGCACCAAGAACTGGCTGGGGGGAAACCATGTCACAGCGCAAGCGCCGCTTCTGGCTGGGAGGCAAACGCAAGCCGGATCAGGATCGTTTTTTTCGCGATGCACTGGATTCTCGACTCTGGCGCGAAGGTGACGAATCGGACTGGCAGGCTGCCTGGTACACCGGGATGCCAAAGCCGGCGGTCTTCCGGCAGGCAAGCGCCGGGCACCGCATCAACCACATTCCGGGCAATAACAGTCTCACCATAAAAAGCCGCCTGCATCAGACCCTGGCTGCCACCCGATCCCGCATGCTGGCTCGATACGGGCCGGATCATGACTTTGTAGAGCGCCTCAACTTCTTTCCACATACCTTTGATATGCCGAGGGATTATCATGCATTTCAGCAGGCAGCGTGTGACCAGCCCGAGCGCCGCTGGATCCTCAAGCCCAAGAACTCCTCCCGAGGCCGCGGCATCAGCGTGGTCAAGGACCCGGCCCTGGTGCCCGGCGGCGAGGACTGGATGGTCCAGTCCTATCTGGACCGGCCCCATATCATGCGGGGGCGCAAATATGTTCTCCGGCTGTATGTACTGGTAACCAGTGTCGATCCGCTGCGGGTCTATCTGTACGAGGAAGGCTTCGCCAAACTGGCTTCCCTCCCCTGGAGTCTGGATGACCTGGACAACCCCTGGGTCCACCTCACCAACCCAGATGTCAATGCCCTCAATGCCGATGCCGACGAACCGGTGGTCTTCGTCAACATGGCCGGCTACCGGGAATGGCTCCGAGAACAGGGGGCGGAGCCGGAGCCATTGTTTGAACGCATACGAGATCTGGTCACCCTGACCCTTATCGCCTCGCGGGAACATTTTCTGCGCCAACTGCGGCTGCGGGGCGCTGACCCAGCGGCCTGCTATGAACTCCTGGGCCTTGATTGCCTGGTGGATGAGGAACTCAAACCCTGGATACTGGAGTGCAATCTGAGCCCATCCATGGAAGTTGCCGCCGCACCCAAGGATGGGGGCGACACCGAAGAGGCAATCAAACGGCAAGTGATTCAGGACATGGTCAATCTGATCGGCCTCAATGAGCAGGACTTCCCGCCCCGTTCCTCTCAACCGGACCCGCTGACCGCGGCCGAGGAAGACATGGAACGGGAGACGGCCGCTGCCGGGGGCTTCCAGCGACTGATGCCCAATGCCCAGGGCGAGCAATACCTGCCCTACTTCCCCATGCCCCGTCTTGCCGATCAGGTATTGGCTGAACGTCTGGCGGCAAGCCCCCCGGATTCGCCGGCCATCCCCCCCGCACAGGCCACCGAAGTCATCGACGATGGCAAGCTATACCTCTGTGATGCGCACACGCAGCGTATTCGACAACCCAATGAGACTGCCAGCCTGGTCTGGCTCCTGGCCGGCGAGGGACACGGGCCCGACGAGATCGCAAAGCAACTGGCGGAGCAGTGTGAACAGCCCACCCCCGGCCTGCGCCAGCAGATTCGTCATGACGTCTGGCACATCCTGGCGGACTGGTGCGATGAGCGATTGCTTGCCCACAGCGCAGAGACGGCCCCAGCCGCGCCGGAAGCCGAGAGCGGCCCGCTACAGGCAAGAACACTGACCCTGGCCGGGCGCAACATCACGGTCCAGAGCGCGGACAGACCGGTCATCCACCGTATCGAAGCCTCTCTCGGCAACTGGCTACATGATGGCCCGGGCGCGGGCCCCGTTCTGACCGTGGCTCAAACACCGGGGGCCTATGAGCTTCTGGAAGATGGCCGACACATTGACGGGGAACTGTCACTGGCAGAAGTTATCCCGACCCTGATCGAGGCCTTGCTCAGGCTGGCTACCGATGACAGTCAACTGCTGCTGGACGGCCTGGTCATCCGAACCGACGACGGCCACGGGGTGCTGGTGCTCCACGACCAGCCCGGCGGGTTTGCCGGCCTGGCCACGGACTTGGCCCTCGCCCGCGGGCTCAGCCTGGGACACGGCCTGCTGATCGACGAACAGGGTCAATGTCACGCACTGGGACTACCGGCGCGGCTGCCTGAAAGCCGGGCACAGCGCCCCCATCTCCATCAAAGCGGCAGCGGCGAAATCTGCGCCTATGACGCCGGCGCCGCCGCTGACAACGCCGGCCCGCTCGATATTGAAGCGGTCCTGATTCCCACGGAAAGCGCCAGCAAGGCCCAGAGAGAACGGGTTTTGTTCCTCGAGCGGGCCATGAAGGGAGAGTTGCGGGCGCCCGGCCTGACCAGCCGTGAAGCGACGAACCGTCTGGTCAGTTGGTTAAAACAGCGGCAGGTGAAAACCCTGCATCCCGACCAGATCAGCGATGCCGTCGAGCAACTGCTGTTGCCGGCCAAAAAATCCCAAGACAGTGGCGTAACAGCCGCCTGCGCTGATCGTCCCAATCACTGAACCTATCTACGACACCAAAGGAGGGGTAGCATGCCTCAACCCACATCCACAAACGACCCGGCCCTTGAGGGAGTGAAATTCCACTCCCATTGGTTGCTACGCATCGCCTGGGCCAGTGTCTTTATCTACATGGGCATCGACAAGTTCATGGGCGGTGGCCTGCAGGAGTTTGCCACCGCCATGGAGCTACCTGTGTTCGCCGCCTTCCTGGTGGCCTTGGCCGAGATCGCTGCGGGGCTGTTGGTCCTGCTTGGGCCATTCACTAGCGGCTGGATCACGCGGCTGGGTGCATTGGCAGCCATCCCGGTGCTTCTGGGTGCCATATTCATCGCCCATTGGGGGCAATGGCATTTCATGGCAACACCGGATTTCCCCATGGGCGGCATGATGTTCCAGGCCACCCTACTCTTCCTCGGCATTTATTTGCTGATTCGGGGGAATGACATCTGATGGCGTTTTGCTATCAGGATCAAGACTAGGAGGAATCCATGTCCGATGAGGAACTTGAAAAAAATCAATTGCTGAAAAGCCTGTCACGCGGCGTTGCCTACGTGGCGCCCGCACTTGCCATCGTCGCCGGCGGCGCAACCGTGCATGCCATCAGCTCCGACGTGGTCACGGACCGCGGTTATCTGATGGCCGCGGCTGGCGAGGCCGAGGCAGAGGGCGAGGCCATGCCTGAAGCAGAAGGTGAAGGTGAAGCAGAGGCTGAGGCTGAGGCTGAGGCTGAGGCAGAAGCTGAGGCAGAAGCTGAGGCAGAAGCTGAGGCAGAAGCTGAGGCAGAAGCAGAGGCAGAAGCAGAGGCAGAAGCAGAGGCAGAGAGCGAAGGCGAAGGTTCTTACTAATCGCCTTTCAGGCCCCGAAAGTAAGCCACCGCTGACCCGCTGGCCCGCGGGCCAGCGGTGGCTACTTACTGCTCCCTCGATTAGACCACCGTGTCAGCGACCAAGCTCGGTCGGCAGCGGCGGCTGCTCCCGGGGCACATCATCCTCCCAGGACTCTAGCTGATCGAGGATTTCCTCGATGGCGCTTTCCAGCTGGCTGTCACGGCCCTGGTTGGCGGCCACCGGATCCAGCTCCACATGGATATCCGGGGCGACGCCCTCGTTCTCCACCGACCAATTGTTGTCCCGGTCGATGAAGCGGAAATGGGGCACGGTCATGAAGCCGCCATCCACCAGTGGTGGATTGCGGGATATCCCGATCAGACCACCCCAGGTCCGGGTCCCCAGCAACTTGCCGATACCCAGCTCACGGAAGGAGTACGGCAGGAAATCACCGCCGGAACCCGCATCCTGATCGATCATCATGATCTTGGGTCCATGCAGTGCGCCCATGGGCGTACGGCTCATCTCGGCATCACGGTAGGCCCAGTTGGCCAGATGCTCGCGGCCAAGGACTTCGGTGATGTAGTTGGCGGCCTGACCGCCTCCGTTCGCCCGCTCGTCAATGATCAGGGCCTCGCGATCAAGCTGGGCGTAGAACATCCGGTTGAAGTAGCGATAACCGGCACCGGCGGTATTGGGCAGGTAGATATAACCCACCCGACCGTCAGTGGCTTCCTCCACACCCCGCCGATTGTCCTCGACCCAGCCCCAGAGCCGAAGCTGGTTCTCGGAACCGACCGGCCGGATCTCCAGGTCTCGACTGTTGCGACCGGTGGCGTCGGGGCCGACGGTCAAGACGATCTGCTCATTCACTGTGTTCTGCAGGTGCTTGAAGAGATTATCGTCTGCATTGATGTCCCGGCCATTGATGGCAAGGATGTATTCACCCTCCCGGGCCTTGTTGCCGGGAACCGCCAGGGGGCCTTCCAGGAAGGGGTTCCAGGATTCGCCGGAATAGATCCGATCAATCCGGTAGCGGCCCTGATCAATACTCAGGTTTGCACCCAATAGGCCTGTACTGGGACCCGAGGCCCGGTGGACGTCACCGCCGCCTACCCGGTTATGGCCCGCATGCAGCTCGGCAATCATCTCCACCAGAACATCGTTGAGGTCTTCCCGTCGGCCCACATGGTCCACCATCGGCCGATACTGCTCGTAAACCGCATCCCAGTCCGCGCCGTGGAGATTGGAGGCATAAAAGAAGTCCCGCTGCATGCGCCAGGCTTCATCGAAGATCTGTGCCCACTCCTTGCGCGGATCCACATGCATGCGCAGATCGC
>PWMQ01000080.1 GCA_003558125.1 Natronospira sp.
AACGTGAAGATGACGGTGTCGCTGATTGCGCCGATCGCCATGGAAGACGGCCTGCGCTTCGCCATTCGCGAAGGCGGTCGCACCGTGGGCGCCGGCGTGGTGTCCAAGATTATCGAGTAAGTCCGGAATCGGGGCCGGCCCTGCCGGCCCCGGATCTGACATCCCGAAGGGATTAGAGAACATGGCGAATCAGAATATCCGAATCCGGCTGAAGGGCTTCGATCATCGTTTGATCGACCGTTCCGCTCAGGAGATTGTCGAGACGGCGAAGCGCACCGGTGCCCAGGTCAAGGGGCCCATCCCGCTGCCGACTCGCAAGGAAAAGCACACCATCCTGATCTCCCCCCACGTCAACAAGGACGCGCGGGACCAGTATGAGATCCGGACTCACAAGCGGCTGATGGACATCGTGGACCCCACGGACAAGACCGTGGACGCCCTGATGCGCCTGGACCTGGCCGCAGGCGTGGACGTGCAGATCCAGCTCAACTGATTTAGCCGCTCATCGGCAAAATCAGGGCTTTTACTCTGGGCCCGCTTGGTGGTAAGATAGCGGGCTCTTTTGGCCCGGTGCAGGGGCAAGCCTGTGCCGGGTCTGCGTTTCCGGGAGCCTGAAACGCCCCCGGGGCCTGTTTCAGGCCAGGTTTCGAGCAGCGCCGGTCAATCGAAATCGGCGTGGTGAACGAGGATAGGAAAGATGGCTATTGGTGTAGTAGGGCGGAAACGCGGCATGACCCGTGTTTTCACCGAAGACGGTGCCTCCAAGCCCGTCACGGTGATCGAGGTCGAGCCGAACCG
This sequence comes from Natronospira sp., assembly GCA_003558125.1. Taxonomy (GTDB): domain Bacteria; phylum Pseudomonadota; class Gammaproteobacteria; order Natronospirales; family Natronospiraceae; genus Natronospira; species Natronospira elongata. The sequence goes on from PWMQ01000080.1 coordinate 799, forward strand.
TATTACGCAGCTCAAGTCCCTTGAGTCGGACGGCTATCGCGGTCTGCAAGTGACCGCCGGCAGCCGCCGTCCAAATCGCGTGACCAAGGCCCAGGCCGGTCATTTTGCCAAGGCCGGTGTGGAAGCAGGTCGCGGTGTCTGGGAATTCCGCCTCGAAGACGGCGAGGGCGAAGAGCTGGAAGTCGGTGGTGAGATCGGCGTTGACCTCTTTGAGGCCGGTCAGGCCGTGGATGTGAGTGGCACCTCCATCGGTAAGGGTTATGCCGGCACGATCAAGCGGCACAACTTCCGCGGTCAGCGCCAGACCCACGGTAACTCCCTGTCCCATCGAGTGCCCGGCTCCATCGGTCAGAACCAGACCCCCGGCCGCGTGTTCAAGGGCAAGAAAATGTCCGGCCATATGGGGAATGTGCGCCGCACCACCCAGAACCTGGAAGTGGTTCGTGTGGATGCCGAGCGCAACCTGTTGCTGGTCAAGGGTGCGGTGCCCGGTCCCAAGGGTTCCGACGTGCTTATCCGTCCCGCCATCAAGTCGGCCAGCTAAGGAGGTCACATGGAACTGCAAGTACAAAAAGCCTCCGGCCAGGACAAGCTGACGGTTTCCAAAGAAACCTTCGGCCGGGATTTCAATGAGAGTCTGGTGCACCAGGTGGTAGTGGCCCATCTCGCCGCTGCCCGCGCTGGCACTCGTGGACAGAAGACCCGCGCCGAAGTGCGTGGTGGTGGCCGCAAGCCGTGGCGGCAGAAGGGCACTGGCCGTGCCCGCGCTGGCTCCATTCGCAGCCCCATCTGGCGTGGGGGTGGCAAGATTTTCGCCGCGCGGCCCCAGGATTACACCCAGAAGGTCAACAAGAAAATGTACCGGGCCGCCATCCGGTCCATTCTCTCCGAGCTGGTTCGCCAGGGCCGCCTGGTTGTGATGGAAGATTTTCAGATCGACGAGCCCAAGACCCGTGCGCTCGTCGGGCGGCTGAAGGAGTTGGACCTGGAGAACGTCCTGATCGTGACCGAGGACGTGACCGAGGCGCTCTATCTGGCCGCTCGCAATCTGCCCGCGGTGGATGTGCGTGATACCGCCGCCATCGACCCCGTGTCCCTGGTGGGCTTCGACAAGGTGCTGGTTACCGTGCCGGCCCTTCGTCAGATCGAGGAGTGGCTGTCATGAATGAAGAGCGTCTTATGACTGTCTTGCTCGGGCCTCATGTGTCCGAGAAGAGCACAAACGTCGCCGATGCCCACAACCAGGTCGTGTTCAAGGTCCGTCGGGACGCCAACAAGACCGAGGTTCGGCGGGCCGTTGAGAAACTGTTCGATGTGGAAGTGGACAAGGTTCGCATGATTCGCCAAAAGGGCAAGATCAAGCGCTTTGGTCTCACTTACGGGAAGCGTCAGGACTGGAAAAAGGCCTACGTCTCCCTCAAGCCCGGGCAGGATATTGATTTCATGGGTGGCGACTGAACGGTCGTTCCCGTATCGGATAGGGATCTGAAGTCATGGCACTGAAGAAAGCAAAACCGACTTCTCCCGGCCGTCGTTTCGTCGTCCAGGTGAGCAATGATCAATTGCACCGCGGCGAGCCCTACGGCCCACTGGTTGAGAAGAAGCACAGCACCGGTGGTCGCAACAGCGCCGGCCGGACCACCATGCGTCATCGTGGTGGCGGTCATAAGCGTCGCTACCGGGTGGTGGACTTCCGTCGCAACAAGGACGACATTGTCGGCCGGGTTGAGCGGCTGGAGTATGACCCGAACCGCAGCGCCCATCTGGCCCTGGTTCTGTATGCGGATGGCGAGCGTCGCTACATCATCGCTCCGCGCGGCCTGAAGGCCGGCGATCAGGTGGTGTCCGGTGATCGGGCCCCAATCAAGACCGGTAACGCCTTGCCGCTGCGTAACATTCCGGTGGGTAGCACGGTGCATTGCATCGAGCTCCGCCCTGGCAAGGGTGCCCAGCTGGGCCGTTCCGCGGGCGCTGCCTGTCAGCTGCTCGCCCGGGAAGGTGCCTATGCCACCATTCGCCTGCGCTCAGGTGAAATGCGTAAGGTCCATATTGAGTGCCGCGCCACTATCGGCGAGGTGGGCAATAGCGAACACAGCCTCCGGCAATTGGGCAAGGCCGGCGCCAAGCGCTGGCGCGGTTTCCGCCCCAAGACCCGTGGTGTGGCCATGAACCCGGTGGATCACCCCCATGGTGGTGGTGAAGGCCGGACGTCCGGCGGTCGCCATCCGGTATCTCCGTGGGGTCAGCCCACCAAGGGATACAAGACGCGGCACAATAAGCGCACTGACAACATGATTGTGCGTCGCCGTCGAGTTAAGAAGTAACGGAATCGAGAGGGTAGCAACGTGCCACGGTCAATTAGTAAGGGTCCGTTTATCGATCCGCACCTCGCCAAGAAGGTGCGTGACGCTGCGGCCAACAACGATCGCCGACCGATCAAGACCTGGTCCCGTCGGTCCATGGTGACGCCGGATATGGTGGGCCTGACCATCGCAGTCCATAACGGGCGGCAACACATGCCCGTGCTGGTCTCCGAGAATATGGTCGGTCACAAGCTTGGCGAATTTGCCCTGACCCGTACTTACAAGGGTCACGCGGCTAACAAGAAGTCGAAGTAAAGAGGTAGCGAGCCATGCAGGTAAATGCAAAACTCCGGTTCGCCAGAATCTCGCCACAAAAGTGTCGGCTGGTTGCGGACCAGGTGCGGGGTAAGCCCGTCGCCCAGGCCCTCCAGATTCTGGAGTTCAGCCCCAAGAAGGCTTCGCATATCGTACGCAAGCTTCTGGAATCGGCGATTGCCAATGCCGAGAACAATGAAGGCGCGGACGTGGACGAGCTCAAGGTCGAGCGTATCTTCGTGGACGAAGGTCCGATGATGAAGCGCTTCCGTCCCAGGGCCAAGGGCCGTGCGGACCAGATTCTCAAGCGGACCAGCCACATCACGATTTCCGTGGCTGACGACTGAAGGTGATTTGAAATGGGTCATAAAGTTCATCCAACCGGCTTTCGCCTTGGCGTCGCCACGGACTGGACGGCAAAGTGGTATGCCGAGGGCGGTGAGTTTGCCGATACCCTACTGGACGATCTGAAGCTGCGCGACTACATCAAGAAGAAGCTGTCTCATGCTTCTGTCAGTCGCATCCAGATCGAGCGTCCGGCCAAGAGTGCGCGCATCACCATTCATACTGCCCGTCCAGGGATTGTGATTGGCAAGAAGGGCGAGGATATCGAGTCCCTGCGCAAGGAACTCTCCGAAATGCTCGGCATGGACGTGAAGGTGAGCATCGCGGAGATCCGCAAGCCGGAGCTGGATGCCAACCTGGTGGCCGAGAGTATTGCTCAGCAGCTGGAGCGTCGGATCATGTTCCGCCGCGCCATGAAGCGAGCAGTGGGCAACGCCATGCGTCTTGGCGCCGAAGGGATCAAGGTCCGCGTGGCCGGCCGCCTGAACGGTGCCGAGATTGCCCGAAGCGAGTGGTATCGGGAGGGTCGCGTGCCCCTTCATACCATGCGCGCCGATATCGACTACGGTTTCGCCGAAGCCATGACCACCTACGGCATCATTGGTGTCAAGGTCTGGATCTTCAAGGGCGAAATCCTGGATCCCAGCACCATCGGCCAGACTGAGGCCGATGAGAAAGCTCGGAAGTAGGAGACGCTGTCATGCTGCAGCCCAAGCGGACAAAATTCAGGAAGCAACATAAAGGCCGCAACCGTGGTGTTGCCCAGGCGGGGAACACGGTGGACTTCGGGGAGTTCGGTCTCAAGGCCACCACCCGAGGTCGGATCACCGCGCGTCAGATTGAGGCCGCCCGGCGAGCCATCACCCGGCACGTAAAGCGTGGCGGTAAGATCTGGATTCGGATTTTTCCGGACAAGCCCATTACCGCGAAGCCTCTCGAGGTTCGTATGGGTAAGGGTAAAGGTAACGTGGAATACTGGGTGGCTCAGATCCAGCCCGGCCGCGTCCTGTATGAAATTGAAGGTGTCAGCGAGGAGCTGGCGCGGGAGGCATTCCGCCTTGCCGCTGCCAAGCTGCCTGTGCAGACCACCTTTGTGACCCGGCAGGTGATGTAAATGAACGTGTCAGATCTGCGAAATAAGAATGCTGACGAGCTCCAGAAGGAGCTGCTGGAACTGCGCCGAGAGCAGTTCAACCTGCGCATGCAGCAGGCCACTGGGCAGCTCAGCCGACCGGACCAGGTCGGCAAGGTCCGCCGGAACATCGCGCGGATCAAGACTGTGCTTAATGAACAGAAGGCGGGTGAACAGTAATGGCTGAGAACACTGACAAGACCGCGCGTACTGTGCAGGGCCGTGTGGTCAGCGCCAAGGCGGACAAGACTATTACGGTCTATATCGAGCGTCGCGTGGCCCATCCGCTGTACGGCAAGTACATCCGTCGCAGTACCCGGCTGCTGGCGCACGACGAAGAGAACACGTGCCGTGAAGGCGACGTGGTATCCATCGCCGAGTGTCGGCCGCTTTCCAAGCGCAAGAGCTGGAAGCTGCACGAGATCTTGGAACGCGCCTCGGATTGAACCGAGGTATTGAGGGCTTGGCCGGCCGGTCCGGCCACCGGGCCGACTGAGTAGAGGAAAGAACGATGATCCAGATGCAGACATTGCTGGATGCCGCGGACAACAGCGGGGCGCGAAGCCTGCGCTGCATCAAGGTCCTTGGCGGGTCCAAGCGCCGTTACGCGCGGATCGGCGACGTGATCAAGGTCAGCGTCAAGGAAGCAATTCCCCGCGGCCGCGTGAAGAAGGGCGAAGTTTACGACGCCGTGGTGGTGCGTACCCGTAAGGGCGTTCGTCGTCCGGACGGATCCCTGATCCGTTTCGACAGTAACGCTGCGGTGTTGCTGAACCCCCGGCTAGAGCCCATCGGCACCCGTATTTTTGGGCCGGTGACCCGCGAGCTGCGCACTGACAAGTTCATGCGTATTGTCTCGCTCGCCCCCGAGGTGCTGTAAGCGAACGGAGAGATTGAAGATGAACCGGATCAGAAAAGGCGACGACGTGATCATCATCGCGGGCAAGGATAAGGGCCGTCAGGGTACCGTTATCCGCCTGGTGGATGATGAGCGTCTGCTCGTCGAAGGCGTGAATGTCGCTAAGAAGCACCAGAAGCCCGATCCCAATCGAGGCCAGGGTGGCGGCATCATCGACAAGGAGATGCCCATCCATATCTCCAATGTCATGGTGTACAACCCGGTGACCAAGAAAGGTGATCGCATCGGCTTCAAGACCCTGGAAGACGGGCGCAAGGTGCGGATCTTCAAGTCCACGCAAGAAGTGGTCGACGTTTAAGGTGATCCCGATGTCAGCAAGACTGAAAGAAATTTACAACGAGAAGCTTCGGGGGCAGATCCAGAAGGATCTCGGCCTGGACAACCCCATGGAAGTGCCGCGGATCACCAAGATCACGATCAATATGGGTCTTGGCGAAGCTGTGGGTGATCGCAAGGTGCTGGAATACGCCGTGGATGATCTCGCGAAGATCACCGGCCAGAAGGCATTGATCACCAAGTCACGCAAATCCGTGGCGGGTTTCAAGATTCGTGACGGCTGGCCCATTGGCGCCAAGGTAACCCTGCGCCGGGAGCGGATGTACGAATTCCTGGATCGCCTGATCAATGTCGCGATTCCGCGTATCCGTGATTTCCGTGGCTTGAACGCGAAGGCGTTCGATGGTCGGGGTAATTACAGCCTTGGCGTCCGGGAACAGATTATTTTTCCGGAAGTTGAGTACGACAAGGTCGACGCTGTTCGTGGCATGGATATCACAATCACCACGACGGCGAAGAACGACGAGCAGGGCAAGGCACTGCTGTCGGCTTTCAACTTCCCGTTTAAGAACTGAGGCAGAGGCTGAACTATGGCCAAGAAATCGATGGTAGAGCGTGAGCGCAAGCGGGCTCGCATGGTGGCGAAGTACAACGCCAAGCGTGCGGAACTGAAGCGTGTCATTAAGGACCCCAGCACCAGTGACGAAGATCGCGAAAAGGCGGTCGAGAAACTGGCCAGTCTGCCGCGGAATGGCAGCCCCGTGCGCATCCGTAATCGTTGCCGCGTTACCGGGCGTCCAAATGGCTACTACCGTAAATTCGGTCTCGGCCGTAACAAGCTGCGGGAGGCCGCCATGCGTGGTGATATCCCGGGGCTCGTCAAGTCCAGCTGGTAAGGCGCCTGGAGCGAGGAACAAGCAATGAGTATGACCGATCCCATCGCCGATATGCTGACTCGCATCCGGAACGCCCAGCGTGCCGGAAAGGCGAATGTCAACATGCCATCGTCCAAGCTGAAGTCGGCCATTGCCGACGTGCTGAAGGACGAAGGCTATATCGCCGATTACAAGATTCATGAAGAAGCGGGCAACAAGAAGACCATGGAGGTCTCCCTTCGGTATTTCGAAGGTGAGCCGGTGATTGCCCGTCTAGAACGGGTGTCTCGGCCGGGTCTGCGTGTCTTTCGCGGCCGCGATGAGTTGCCCCAGGTCGATGGCGGCCTCGGCGTAGCCATTGTCTCCACTTCCAAGGGTGTGGTCAGTGACCGCACGGCCCGGGAAGCTGGCGACGGCGGCGAAGTCATCTGTTTCGTCTCGTAACTGACGCAGGGTTTTAGCGATGTCCAGGATTGCAAATGCTCCGGTAGCCCTGCCGGATGGTGTGGAAGTCAAGCTTGACGGTAACCACATTGGATTCAAGGGGCCGAAAGGCGAGCTGGGTATGTCACTCCATCCGGATGTGAATGTTGCCCAGGAAGACAAGAGTCTGAAGGTTTCCGTGCGAACCGAGGGCGACCGTCGCCAGGTGGCCATGGCAGGAACGACGCGTGCGCTGCTGAATAATCTGGTGACTGGAGTCTCCAAAGGCTTTGAGCGGAAGCTCGAGCTGGTGGGCGTGGGCTATCGTGCCCAGTCCAAGGGCAAGACCCTGAGTCTGACCCTTGGTCTGTCTCACCCGGTGGATTACCCGGTACCGGAAGGCATTACCATTGAAACACCCTCCAACACCGAAGTGGTTGTGAAGGGTGTGGACAAGCAACGGGTTGGCCAGGTAGCTGCGGAGATCCGCGCCTTCCGCCCGCCGGAGCCTTATAAAGGCAAGGGCGTCCGTTACTCGGATGAACGCGTGGTCCGTAAAGAGGCCAAGAAGAAATAACGGTAGGTGAGCAATGGATAAGAAGACGGCTCGCATTCGTCGTGCCCGCAAGGCACGCGCCAATATCCGGGGACACAAGGCTCATCGCCTGACTGTCCATCGGACGCCCCGGCATATTTATGCCCAGCTGATTGCTCCCGAGGGAGACAAAGTGCTGGCATCCGCCTCCACGGTGGAAGCGGACCTCCGCAAGTCCCTGAAATCGACCGGGAATGTGGAAGCCGCCACCGCGGTAGGCAAGGCCATTGCCGAAAAGGCGAAGGCCGCCGGGATCAGTGAAGTGGCTTTCGACCGCTCCGGTTTCCGGTATCACGGTCGGGTCAAGGCGCTTGCCGATGCGGCTCGCGAGAGCGGATTGAATTTCTGAACAGGTATCTATCATGGCAGCACCCGCACAAAACCAGACGGACGATCTTCAGGAAAAACTGGTTGCCATCAACCGCGTCGCCAAGGTTGTGTAGGGCGGCCGGAAGTTCGGCTTCACCGCCTTGGCGGTGGTCGGCGACGGCAACGGCAAAGTGGGCTTCGGATATGGCAAGGCCCGGGAAGTGCCCCTGGCCATTCAGAAGGCCATGGAAAAAGCCCGCAAGGATATGAAGAAGGTGCACCTGAAGGAAGGCACCCTGCAATATCCCCTGCGTGCCAACCACGGCGCGACTCGGGTGCTCATGCAGCCGGCCTCCGACGGTACCGGCGTGATTGCCGGTGGCGCCATGCGTGCCGTATGTGAAGTGGCGGGCGTCAAGAACGTGCTGGCCAAGAGTTACGGTTCCCGCAATCCCATTAACGTGGTGCGGGCAACCATGAACGCGCTCACGCAGGCCGAGTCCCCCGAGCGGGTGGCAGCCAAGCGTGGCAAGTCCGTCGAAGAAATCACGGGTTGAGACCGATGGCTGATAAGGGCAACAACACACTGAAGGTTACGCTGGTGCGTAGCATCCACGGCCGGCTGAAGAACCACCAGGCCTGCGTGCGCGGACTGGGTCTGCGCCGCATGCATCACACGGTGACGGTAGCGGATACGCCTGAGAATCGCGGGATGATTAACCGCGTAGCTTATCTGCTCCAGGTAGAGGAAGCCTGATTATGCGACTCAACGAACTGAAACCTGTCAGCGGCAGCCGGCCAGAAGGCAAACGCCTCGGCCGTGGCGCCGGCTCTGGTCTGGGCAAGACCAGTGGCAAGGGTCACAAGGGCCAATTGGCCCGCTCCGGTGGTGGCGTGAAGCCCGGTTTCGAGGGTGGTCAGATGCCCTTGCAGCGGCGTCTGCCCAAGACCGGCTTCCGCTCCCGGCTGGCTCAAGTGACTGACGAAGTGCGGCTGGACGATCTGGCGCGCCTGGACGCTGAGACTATCGACCTGAAGGCCCTGCGGGATGCCGGCTTGATTCATTCGCGCATCGAACGCGTGAAGATCATTGCAAGCGGCGACCTGGGCGGGAAGAAGCTCAACGTCAAGGGCCTGAAGGCCACCAAGGGGGCCCGTAAGGCCATCGAAGAAGCCGGCGGAAAGATCGAGGAGTAAGTCATGGCGGCTGGCGGCGGCGCGGTTCCAGGTAATCTCGGCAGCATCGGTCGCGCGACCGAGATCAAGCAGCGTCTGCTGTTTGTGCTGGGTATGATGGTGGTTTTCCGGATTGGGGCACATATCCCCGTTCCCGGTATCGATCCTGTTGAGATGTCCCGGCTGTTTGAAGCCCAGCGCGGCACCATCCTGGAAATGTTCAATATGTTTTCCGGGGGGGCGCTTGAGCGCTTCAGCCTCTTCGCCCTCGGCATCATGCCGTACATCTCCGCTGCCATTATCATGCAGCTGATGACCGCGGTGATTCCCAAGCTCAATGAGCTGAAGAAGGAAGGCGAGTCCGGTCGCAGGAAAATCACCCAGTACACGCGCTACGGCACGGTCGTACTGGCGACTTTCCAGTCCATCGGTGCGTCGATTGCCCTGGCCAACCAGGGAGTATCGATCATCCCCGCGGCCCAGTTCACCTTTGTCTGTGCGGTGACTCTGGTGACCGGGACGATCTTCCTGATGTGGCTGGGTGAGCAGACCACCGAGCGCGGTATCGGCAACGGGATCTCGCTGATCATCTTCGCAGGGATTGTCGCAGGCCTGCCGTCCGCACTGGGTGGCACACTGGAATTGGTAAGAACCGGTGAGCTGGCAACCATGTTCGCCATCATCCTGTTCTTCCTCGCCCTCGGTGTGACGGCTTTCGTGGTCTTCATCGAGCGTGGTCAGCGTCGGATTACGGTGAACTATGCCAAGCGACAGCAGGGCCGGCGCATGTATGGCGGTCAGACCAGTCATCTGCCGCTGAAGTTGAACATGGCCGGGGTGATTCCGCCAATTTTCGCCTCGTCAATCATCCTGTTCCCGTCCACCCTGATTGGCTGGACCCAGGATCAGGGTCCGGGCTGGGTGCAGCAGTTGGTGCAGTCGCTTCAGCCTGGCGAGCCGGTTTATACGCTGTTTTATGCCGGCATGATCATCTTTTTCTGCTTTTTCTACACCGCGTTGGTATTTAACAGCCGGGATACGGCGGACAACCTGAAGCGTTCCGGCGCCTTCATTCCGGGGATTCGCCCAGGCCGCCAGACTGCGGATTATGTGGATTCGGTTCTCTCGCGACTGACATTCTGGGGTGCGATGTACATCACTGCCGTCTGTCTGCTGCCGGAGTTCCTGATCATGAACTGGAACGTGCCCTTCTATTTCGGCGGTACGTCCCTGCTGATCATCGTGATCGTGTCCATGGACTTCATGTCCCAATTGCAGGCGCACATGATGTCGCACCAGTACGACGGCCTGCTCAAGAAGGCCAATTTGAAGGGTTACGGCCGGGCCGGGCGGCCCCGCTGATCGAAAGTAACGCGTGTTGTCCGCCGGGATTCCGGCAGCGCAGGAGACTGAAGAAATGAAAGTACGAGCTTCTGTCAAGAAGATCTGCCGAAACTGCAAAATCATCCGCCGGAACGGTACCGTCCGGGTGATTTGCACCACCGACCCGCGCCATAAGCAGCGCCAGGGCTGAGGCAGGCCGAATAATTGATCGCCGAGGCGATCTGAGGTATATTGTCGCGTTTCCGTGCGCGAGGCGAGTCAGGAGTTAAGCTGAATGGCCCGTATAGCAGGTATCAACATCCCGACCCACAAGCATGTGGTGATTGCACTCACCAGCATCTATGGGATTGGGCGTACCCGTTCGCAGCAGATCTGCGAAGCGGCGAAGGTCAAGCCCGACACCAAGGTGCGGGATCTCACCGAGGGTGAGATCGACACTATCCGTGGTCTGGTTGGCAAATTCGTCGTTGAAGGCGATCTCCGCCGCGAAACGGCAATGAACATCAAGCGTTTGATGGACCTGGGCTGCAACCGTGGCATCCGCCATCGCCGGGGCCTCCCCGTGCGCGGGCAGCAGACCCAGACCAATGCGCGTACCCGTAAGGGTAAGCGCCGTCCCATCACTCGCTGATCGTAAAGAGCAAACATAGGGTAGAACGAGATGGCCAAAGCCGGCACCCGTACCAGAAAGAAGGTCAAAAAGACCGTTGTTGACGGTATCGCCCATATTCAGGCGTCCTTCAACAACACCATCGTGATGATCACGGACCGCCAGGGTAACGCCCTGTCCTGGGCCACCGCTGGTGGTTCCGGTTTCCGCGGCTCCCGTAAGAGCACGCCTTTTGCTGCCCAGGTGGCGGCGGATCGTGCCGGCGAAGCCGCTCAGGACTATGGTGTCAAGAATCTGGAAGTTCGGGTCAAGGGCCCAGGCCCGGGTCGTGAATCCGCCGTGCGCTCCCTGAATAACGCCGGTTTCCGGATCACCAATATCACGGATGTGACCCCCATTCCCCATAATGGGTGTCGTCCGCCCAAGAAGCGCCGGGTCTAACCCGCGCGGAATACCAGTAATTGGCGGCCGGGTGATAGCCCGGAGAAAGCAGCCTCGGAGAGTTAGAGCAAATGGCGAGATATATCGGACCAACCTGTAAGCTGGCGCGCCGGGAAGGCACTGACCTTTTCCTGAAGAGTGGCGTGCGTCCCCTGGAGTCCAAGTGCAAGATCGACTCCGTTCCGGGGCAGCACGGCAACCGTCGTGGACGCCTGTCCGACTTCGGTGTGCAGCTGCGTGAAAAGCAGAAGCTGCGCCGGATGTACGGCGTCCTCGAGCGCCAGTTCCGCAAGTACTACAAGGAAGCCGCCCGTCGCAAGGGTTCCACCGGTGAGAACCTGCTCACTATTCTGGAAACCCGCCTGGACAATGTTGTCTATCGCATGGGCTTTGCTTCCACCCGCGCTGAAGCGCGTCAGCTGGTGTCCCACAAGGGCATCCAGGTGAATGGCGGAATCGTGAACGTGCCGTCCTATCAGGTCAAAGCTGACGACGAAATCAGCGTCCGCGAGAAGGCCCGCAAGCAGCTGCGCATTCAGGCCGCCCTGGAAGCGGCCAAGGAAGCCGGTCTGCCGCAGTGGGTCGAAGTGGACGAAAAGAAGATGACCGGCATCTTCAAATCCGCGCCCGATCGCAGCGATATCCTGCCGGATATCAATGAGAACCTGGTGGTCGAGCTTTACTCCAAGTAATTGCGGGGTCTGACAAGATGTCATCCTTGGGTGAATTCCTGAAGCCACGTCATATCGACGTGAAAGAAATCAGTGCCACACGGGCTCGTGTGGTGCTCGAACCCCTGGAGCGGGGTTTTGGCCATACGCTGGGTAATGCCCTGCGTCGTGTGCTGCTGTCCTCCATGCCGGGTGCCGCCGTGACCGAGGCGGAGATCGACGGTGTGGTTCATGAGTACAGCTCCGTGGAAGGTGTGCAAGAAGATGTGCTGGAGATTCTTCTGAACCTCAAGCAGGTCGCAATGCGCATGCATTCCCGCGAAGAAGCGACACTCACCATCAGCCAGAAGGGTGAGGGTGTTGTGACTGCCGGTGATCTGCAGACGGATCACGAGCTGGAAATCATGAATCCGGACCTGGTCATTGCCCATGTCAATGCCAGTGGTGAGCTGAACATGAAGATCAAGGCGCGTCGGGGCCGGGGCTACGAGCCGGCCACCCAGCGTGCTGAAGCCGAGGACGATAGTCGCCCGGTTGGGCGCCTGCTCGTGGACGCCACTTACAGTCCTGTTCGCCGGGTCAGTTACAGCGTCGAAGCGGCCCGTGTGGATCAGCGCACCGACCTGGACAAACTGATCATCGATCTGGAAACCAACGGCGGTATTGATCCCGAAGAGGCGATCCGTCGGGCGGCCACTATCCTGAGCGACCAGCTGTCCGTGTTTGTGGACCTGGAAGACAGTGTGGATTCGGCTGCCGAGGAAGACAGCCAGATTGATCCGGTGCTTTTGCGGCCGGTTGATGAGCTGGAACTGACGGTTCGTTCCGCCAACTGCCTCAAGGCCGAAAGCATTCACTACATCGGTGATCTCGTTCAGCGCACCGAGGTAGAGCTGCTGAAGACGCCCAATCTGGGCAAGAAATCGCTGACCGAGATCAAGGACGTTCTGGCTCAGCACGGTTTGTCCCTCGGCATGAAGCTGGAAGGTTGGCCCCCGGCCAGTCTCCAGGAAAAGAAACAGGCCTCCGCGTGATCGCGGCCTCATTACAGTAACAGGTCAGGAAAGCAGTCATGCGTCATCGCAAGGCAGGAAGAAAACTCAATCGTAACAGCAGCCACCGCAAGGCCATGTTCCGTAACATGGCGGCGTCCCTGCTGCGTCATGAACAGATTCGGACCACTGTGCCCAAGGCCAAGGAATTGCGCCGGGTGGTGGAGCCGCTGATCACTCTCGCCAAGAACGACAGCGTCGCCAGCCGTCGCCGCGCCTTCGACAAGCTGCGTGATCGTGAGCTGGTGACCAAGCTGTTCAATGATATCGGCCCCGAGTACAAGGAACGGGCCGGTGGTTATACCCGCATCCTCAAGTGCGGTTTCCGCGACGGTGACAATGCGCCCATGGCCATTGTCCAGCTCGTGGGCCGCGCCGAACCCCAGGATGATGAGGTGGAAGCCACCGAGTAATCGGCAGGCTCAAGCCAACGCGAAAAAGCCGGGCCCAGTGCCCGGCTTTTTCGTGTCTGCCAAAACATCTGTAGCCCTCTGCGGATTCTCTGTGTTCTCTGTGTCTAGACCCCTAGGCCTGAAGCTGGCAGCCCGCTAGCAGGAAACGGTACGGCCCAATGATGATAGCTCAGGAGCCTGTGGCCCGGAGGGAGCGTTTGGCGGGATCGTAGGCAAGGTTGGGGGCTAGCCAGCGCTCGGCTTCCTCCAGTGTCCAGCCCTTGCGTTCGGCATAGTCCTGGACCTGATCTCGGTCGATATTGCCGAGGCCGAAATAACGGGATTCGGGATGCGCGAAGTAGAAGCCCGAGACGGAGGCCCCTGGATCCATGGCATAGTTCTCCGTCAGGCGCATACCGGTGCGTCGCTCGGCATCCAGCAACGTCCACAGCGTGCCTTTCTCGCTGTGTTCGGGGCAGGCCGGGTAGCCGGGCGCCGGACGTATGCCCTGGTAGCGCTCACGAATCAGCGACTCATTGTCCAGTGTCTCCCCCGATGCGTATCCCCACAGTCGAGTCCGCACCTCCCGGTGTAGATACTCGGCGAAGGCCTCGGCCAGCCGATCCCCAAGGGCCTCGATCATGATGGCGTTGTAGTCGTCCCCGGCGGCCTTATAGGCCTGGCTGCGCTCGCTCACCTCCGGCCCGGCGGTCACTGCAAAGCCGCCGAACCAATCACCTCGGCCGGGCGGGGCGATGAAATCGGCCAGACAGAGATAGGGTTTGCCCGATGGGCGCTCGGATTGCTGGCGGAGAAAATGGAATCGGCACTGTTCCTGATCGCTCCCTTCCTCTGTCAGGACCCGCACATCGTCGCCGGCGCGTTCGGCCGGAAACAGGCCCACGACACCGCGCGGGCTGAGCCACTGCTCCTCCTCGATCCGATCGAGCATGGCTCGGGCCTCGTCCAGCAGTTGCCGGGCCGTTCCCCCCTTCTCCGGGTCATCGAGTATGCGGGGGTAACTGGCCTTGAGCTGCCAGGCATGGAAAAAGGGCGTCCAGTCGATGTATTCGCGCAAGGTGGCGACATCGGGACGAATGTCATGGAGGCCGGGCTGAGCGGGTCGCTGTGGCGACCAGCCGCGATCCGGCTCAAAGCGCCGTTGGCGCGCCTTCTCCAGCGGCAGCAGGCGACGGCGACTGTCCTTGCGGGCACGTTTCTCCCGGAGACGGGCCTGTTCGGCGGCCACTTCGTCCACGAAGCCACCCCGTTGCTCACGGTTCAACAACCGGGAGACCACCCCCACGGCCCGCGAGGCATCCTTGACGTGAACCACCGGCGCCCCGTACTCAGGCGCCACCCGCAATGCGGTATGGGTGGGCGAGGTGGTGGCACCACCGATGAGCAGGGGCAGACGGAAGTCCTGCCGTTCCATTTCCGCAGCGACCCGGCTCATTTCATCCAGGGACGGTGTAATCAGGCCGGACAGGCCGATGATATCCACCTCGTGCTTTCGGGCCTCGTCCAGGATCTTTTCGGCCGGTACCATGACCCCAAGGTCTATCACTTGGTAATTGTTGCACTGCAGAATGACGCCGACGATGTTCTTGCCAATGTCGTGGACATCGCCCTTGACGGTTGCCATCAGCACCTTGCCCTTGGCCCCTTCACGATCGTCTTTCTCAGCTTCAATATAGGGAATCAGCCAGGCCACCGCCTTTTTCATCACCCGGGCGGATTTGACCACCTGGGGCAGAAACATCCGGCCCGAGCCAAACAGGTCGCCCACCACGTTCATGCCATCCATGAGCGGGCCTTCGATCACATCCAGGGGATGGCTGGCCGCCTGACGGGCTTCTTCCACATCTGCCTCAATGTGCTCGACAATGCCGTGGACAAGGGCGTGTTCCAGGCGTTTGTCCACGTCCGCCTCGCGCCAGGCATGGTTGACCTTTTCCCGCTTGCCCTGACCACGGTAGTCGTCGGCAATCTCAAGCAGACGCTCGGTGGCATCCGGGCGGCGGTTGAGAATGACATCCTCCACCCGTTCTCGCAGTTCGGCCGGGATGTCCTCATACACCGTCAGCTGCCCGGCATTGACGATGGCCATATCCAGGCCCGCCTGGATGGCGTGGTAGAGAAAGACCGAGTGCATGGCTTCGCGAACGGGATTGTTGCCACGAAAGGAAAAGGAGACATTGGACAGGCCGCCGGACGTGAATACACCGGGCAGTTCCTGCTTGATCCGCCTGACCGCCTCGATGAAGGCCACCCCGTAGTCGTTGTGCTCTTCGATGCCGGTGGCCACGGCAAAGATATTGGGGTCGATGATGATGTCATTGGGCGCAAAACCGGCCTCTTCGGTGAGCAGCTTCACCGCCCGCCTGGCAATGGCCACCTTATGATCAACCGTTTCCGCCTGACCATCCTCATCAAAGGCCATCACCACCACGGCCGCACCATAGCGGCGAACCAGCCGCGCCTGATGAAGAAATTCCGCTTCCCCCTCCTTGAGGCTGATGGAGTTGACCACCGCCCGGCCCTGTACGCATTGCAGGCCCGCCTCGATTACCTCCCACTTTGAGGAATCGATCATGATCGGTACCCGTGCGATATCCGGTTCGGTCGCGATCAGATCGAGGAAGCGGCGCATGCATTCAACGCCGTCAAGCAGCCCGTCATCCATATTGATGTCTATGATCTGGGCGCCGCCCTCCACCTGTTGCCGTGCCACTTCCAGGGCCGTCTCGTAGTCTTCGGCCTCGATCAGTTTGCGGAAACGGGCCGAGCCTGTGACATTGGTGCGCTCACCGACATTGAAGAAGCCCGTCTCCGGTCCCACCAGCAGCGGTTCCAGTCCGGACAGCCGCAGGCGGAATACCGTTTCATCACCCTGGTACCGCTCGTCCAGCATCAGGCAACACTCCGTTCTTTTCCTGTCAGCGGCCGCGGTGGTTTGTCAGCAACCGCCGCCGCGATTTGTCGAATATGTTCCGGGGTGGTGCCGCAACATCCACCAATGATGTTGACCAGCCGACTCTCGCCCCACTCGGCGATCAGCTCGGCCATGGTCTCCGGGTCTTGATCGTACTCACCGAGATCATTGGGCAGCCCGGCATTGGGATGGGCGCTGACGGCCACATCGGCAACCCGGCCGAGTTCGGCCACATACTGACGCAGTTGTTCTGCACCCAGGGCACAATTGAGGCCCACGCTGAAGGGGCGGGCGTGCATCACGCTGTGCCAGAACGCCTCGACCGTCTGACCCGACAGGGTGCGGCCGCTGGCGTCGGTGATCGTGGCCGAGATCATTACCGGCCAGCGACGGCCACGGGCTTCGAATGCCTCATCCAGGGCAAACAGGGCAGCCTTGGCATTGAGGGTGTCGAAGATGGTTTCCACCATGATCAGATCCACGCCGCCCTCGATCAGGCCATCAATGGCCTCGGCATAGGTGCTCACCAGATCGGGGAAGCGGACATTGCGCTTGGCCGGATCATTGACATCTGGCGAGATCGAGGCGGTCTGGTTGGTTGGCCCGAGTACACCGACTACCCAGCGATCATGGCCTGTAGCCGATGCCACTTCATCGGCCGCGGCCCGTGCCAGTTCCGCACCCACCCGATTGATCTCATGGCTCAGGTCTTCAAGGCCGTAGTCGGCCTGGGAGATGCGGTTGGCATTAAAGGTGTTGGTTTCAATGAGCTCGGCACCGGCTTCGAGATAATCCCGGTAAAGCTGCTGGATTTTTTCCGGCTGGGTCAGGTTGAGCAGATCATTATTGCCTGCCAGTTCGCTGGGGTGATCCCGGAAGCGCACACCCCGAAACGCGGCCTCGTCCAGTTTCAGATTCTGGATCATGGTCCCCATGCCACCATCGAGGACCAGAATCCTTTCCGCCATGCCTTGCTGAAGGGTCTCGAAACAGTCCTTGCTCACAGGCTTACCACCTCCTGATCGGTTTTCGGCTGCCGCACCTTGGCGCTGCTGTCTCCCCTTCCCGGACAGATTCCCAGCATGCGGCAGATTGCCTTGGTCAGGCGGGCTCGATTGAGGGTGTAGAAGTGGAATTCGCTGACGCCTTCTTCTTGCAGCCTCATGCACTGCTCGGAGGCCACGGTTGCGGCAACCAGTTGACGGGTTTCGGGGTCCTCGTCGAGCCCATCGAACAGACGCGCCAGCCAGCGCGGCACGGTGGCACCGCAGGCCTCGCTGAAGCGGGCCACGGTGGCGAAATTGGTCACCGGCAGGATCCCGGGCACGATGGGCACATCGATCCCGGCCGCCCGCACACGATCACGCCAGCGCAGGAAGACCTCGGTATCGAAAAAGTATTGGGTAATGATTCGGCTGGCACCGGCATCCACCTTGCGCTTGAGATAGGCCAATTCCTCTTCGGGCGAGGTGGCATCTGGGTGGACTTCCGGATAGCCGGCAACGCTGATATCAAAATCTCCCACCGAGCGCAGACCGGACACCAGGTCCGCGCCGCTGGCGAAACCATCGGGATGGGCCCTGAACCGGCTTTCGCCTTCGGGCGGATCGCCTCGCAAGGCAACGATGTTGCGCACGCCAATATCCAGGTAATCCCGGGCCACGGACAGGACCGACTCCCGGCTTGCACCTACGCAGGTCAGGTGAGCGGCGGGGGTAAGATTGGTCTCCCGCAGCACCCGCGCCACCGTCGCATGAGTGCGTTCCCGGGTGGACCCGCCAGCACCATAGGTGACCGAGACAAAGCGCGGATTGAGAGGCGCCAACTCCACGATGGCGGACCAGAGCCGGGCCTCCATCTTTTCTGTCTTGGGCGGAAAGAACTCAAAGGACACCCGCAGGCGTGCGTCCTTGTCTTCTGTCCAGCGTGTACAGGGAATGTCGCTCATGGTTCGGCTGCTCCCGTGGTTGAACGGGCGCCGATTGATTGGCTTGCGGGAACGGAATCGTGCCAGAGGCGGGAGTCGTCTTAGCGGCACTCACCGCTTTAGCTGTATTTCTAGAGCGCCCGCAAGCTGGATATCAAATCGGCGCTTTGTGATTTCAGCTTGGGGCAGGGGAGTCCTAATGTCAAGTTCGCTTTGGCATAAGGTGGGGTCTCTGATTGGTTGCGGTTGGGGGCTTCGATTGGGGTAGTACCCTTCGATATCGGTGACGGGGGGCGTCCCGGCTTCGGTCCTGGTGGCCTTGCTCAGGGACGTAGACCCATCCCTGGGGGCTCTGCACGCGACGTCCTGTCGCTCACAGCCCTG
>PWMQ01000089.1 GCA_003558125.1 Natronospira sp.
CATGCCCACCACCGACAAAGACGACGAGCGGCTGCCGGAGTACTTCATCACCGCTGAGGAAATCACCCCGGTGCAGCACGTGGACATGCAGGCCGCGGCACAGAAATGGGTCGACAGCTCCATCTCCAAGACCGCCAACGTGCCCACCGACTACGACTACGAGGACTTCAAGGGCATCTACCTCTACGCCTACGAAAACGGCCTCAAGGGCTGCACCACCTTTCGCTTCAACCCGGAAGCCTTCCAGGGCGTACTGGTGCGCGAGGATGATCTCAAGAACACCACCTACACCTTCACCCTGGAAGACGGCAGCACTGTCGAAGTCAAAGGCGACGAAGAAATTGAATACGACGGCGAAACCCACACCGCCGCCAACCTCTACGACGCCATCAAAGAGGGCTACTACGGCCGCTTCTAAGGCAAACAACAGAGGAAAGCACGGCAGCACCAACAGGCACCGTAGGAGCGGATTCATCCGAGATTCAAGCGCCAGGCTGCCGTGCCACCCAAACAGCAGACAAACAATGGAACGGAGCCAAAAAGCCGTAGGAGCGAATTCATTCGCGATCAGCGGCTAAGGCAACCACCAAACAAGATTTAGAGAGGAACAACCAATGCCCATCAAAATCGAAAAGAAAATCGTCTCCTACGGCATCAAAAAGCCCGAAGACGAAACCGCCAAACAACCCGAACCGGCCGAAAAAGCCCCGGCCGAAGCCCACGGCGAATTCCGCCGCGAAGGCAACGTGGTGCACATGACCGAAACCCTGGAGCGCCCCGACGAACTCATCGGCTCCACCTACAAGGTCAAGCCCCCCGTGGCCGACCACGCCATGTACATCACCATCAACGACATCATCCTCAACCAGGGCACCGACCAGGAAGTCCGCCGCCCCTTCGAGATCTTCATCAACTCCAAGAACCTTGACCACTACCAGTGGATCGTCGCCCTCACCCGCGTCATCTCCGCCGTCTTCCGAAAAGGCGGCGACGTCACCTTCCTGGTGGAAGAACTCCAGGCCGTCTTCGACCCGAGAGGCGGCTACTGGAAGCCCGGCGGCAAGTTCATGCCTTCCCTGATCGCCGAAATCGGCGAAGTCATCGAACGGCATCTCACCAAGATCGGCATGATCCAACCCACCGACCTGGACGAACACCAGAAAAAACTCATCGAACAAAAACGCGCCGAATACGAAGCCGCCCACGGCCAAAAAGACGCCTTCGCCGAAGACGGAAGCAGCAACAGTAACGACGCCGGCTTCCCGGCCGGTGCCCAGCTTTGCACCAAGTGCAATACGGCGGCCGTGGTTATGATGGACGGGTGTTTGACGTGCCTGTCCTGCGGCGACTCGAAGTGCGGGTGAGCAACCGGATCTTATCCGCTCCGTTCTGGAAGGTGGCTGTCGATATCGCAACGCCTTCGGCTATCCGCATGCCCGCGAAAGCGAGGGCCCCAATTCCAGACCAGAAGGCGATGCTGACAACCTTGGGCCTGGCCGAAGCCGGTACGGAACGTGTCAACATAATCCCAACACATCGGCAACGTTTTCTATGTAACAACCTCGGGCAGCTCCGTGCTGACCGGTGTTGGTGAGACCTGGAACGCATCCGGCTGGTTAAGCAGCTTCGCTGCGGTTTGACCGTCATCGGGATTGATCGAGACTAACTCGGGTGGCCTGGCCACTCGGGGCGGCCCTTTGACGTAACGCTCAGGATGGGCCGCATAGTGCTGATCCATGGCCGCCTGGTGCACTCGCCAGAGTGCTTCGAAGCGTCCGGTGTAGAGATCTTCAGGCGTAAACAGTGCCAAGCCTTCGTGCGGTCGGCGACTGTAGGCTGGGAAGAATTCGCTGCACCAATGTCGGGCATGGGCGGCATTCTGGAAGCGACCCGGGTAGCTCGACCAGTACTTGGTAGTCTTGAATTGGCTCTCGCTGAACGGATTGTCGTTGCTGACTCTCGGCCTTGAGAAGCTTCGTTCAACGCCAAGGTCGGTCAACAAATCACCGAAACTGTGAGCGATCATCGGCGAGCCGCGATCTTGATGGACAATCAGCTCATTGGGCTAGATGGCCCGGCGCGAGAGAACCTCTCGGAACAGGTGACACGCCAGGCCGGCGTTCTCCTTGCGCGAGACCATCCAGCCAACGGTATGTCGGCTGAACAGGTCTAGGATGACGTACAGACACAGGTAAAAGCTGCGAGTGATCGTTGGCAGCTTCGTGATGTCCCAAGTGTAGACCTGATCTGGGCCCGTGGCCTCCAGTTGCGGCTTGACGTGCTGCTGTGCCGGACGCTGATTGCGACGTTCGCGGGTTTGTTTTCGCCCACGGAGCAAGCGATACATTGTCGAGACTGAGCCCAGCAAAGAGCCCTCGCTGAGCAACGTCGCGTAAACCTCGCGCGGGGCGGCGTCCAGGAAGCGATCGGAGTGCAGCGCATCGAAGATGCGCCGCTGTTCAGATTCCGACAACCCGCGCCCTCGGCCACTGGGCTTTGTGGCCCGCTGGCGTTGGCGGCGATCCGGGTAGCACCAGTGTCGCGGTACGTCCAAGGCTCGGCAGGCCTGTGCCTTGGGTACGCCAGCCGGCAACGCAGCTAGGCAGCTCACGACCTGTTCCCGTCTTTGTCGCTGTGGAACACGTGCAATACTTTTTTTTGGAGATCAATCAGTTGCTCGGCTAACTCCTTACGCCAGGACGATAGCTGACCGGCGTAAAGGCCTTGCCGACGCAGCCAAGCGCCTTTCTCGCCGTGCGGCAATGCTTCGGCCTCCGCCAGAAGGCGCTTCTTCTCGGATACACTGAATCGACGGCGAGTACGCTTTTCCAGGCGCGGAGCAGTGACAACCTCATTGGAATCAGACATCGCTTTACTCCGTTAGCACCCTGAATATTACAGATAAAACCGATCAGGTGCTGTTGGGAGGGATGTTGACACACAGGGCCCCGCATACGCTGCTCGATGATGAGTCGACGTTCTCCAATCGTATTCAGGCGGCCGGCTCGCTCTCGACCGCTCTTGAGGGTGATCCTCACTTGAGCGCCTTGATGCTGGGCAACGTTGTCTACCGCTACCGTGGTCCAGCCTGGCTCTGCCCACTCGGGAGCATCGTTCTCATCCACAGAGGACGAATCATCCCCGGAGGGTCGTGACCAAGACCGCCTGGATCCGGCCACCGCTTCCTGGTCCTCCCGGCTTGCTCTCCGTAGGTCCAGCCGCTGGGGCTCCTGCCCATCCCGGGACACCCGAATATCGAGATTCCTGAGCAGACGGGCGGGAGAGGCGCTCTGGGCGAAGAGACTGAACAAATCCCCGGTGGG
Source organism: Natronospira sp. (assembly GCA_003558125.1). GTDB lineage: Bacteria > Pseudomonadota > Gammaproteobacteria > Natronospirales > Natronospiraceae > Natronospira > Natronospira elongata. The sequence goes on from PWMQ01000089.1 coordinate 3,324, forward strand.
GAAAATCTGAATACTCAACCGCCCGGGCTCATTAAGGAATGAACGATAGCTAGCGACCATCTCTGGGCCGGCCACCAGACCCTCCTCAAGCCAACGGAGCTGCCACTGGTCCACATGATGATCGATGTATTCATCCATGGGCAGCTCCATCTCTTCGGCACAAAAGGCCATGACGCGATCATAATAGCCCAAGTCTTCATGCTCGAGAGTGAATGAGCCGAAGCGCATGGAGTTTGCTGCCATATACAAGTCCTGAAACTCATATGAGCGGGCATCAATATCCATGCTCGCACGGAAGTGTGTACGATTGACTCCGTCGACGACGCTATCCAGTGACCAGTCTATTCGATCCACCTGGCCTGAAGTCTCATATCCCGTATCGATGGATCCGGTGAGGGTAAAGAATCCCATCCGGATCAGGTCACCGCTGCTGAAGGTCAGGCGGTCACCACAGCCGGCGGCTTCGAATGGCAAGCCTATGCCAAGCCCTCCTTGCTCGTTTCGTTCAAATAGGAAGCTATCCGAAGATAGGCGGAGACCGCGGAGAGAAATGCCCAGCTCAGGCGGCAGCCGGCCATCCTATACGGTGTTTTTGAGCCGTAGGAGATTGAGCAAGCCATCGGTCCGGACGGCGACTCGGCGAATCGCAATCTCGTCATTACCATCATGGGGAGTAAATCGCAGTCGGTTAATGCGGGCTTCACCAAACGGAGAAAAGCTTGCGCCACCGTGCTCCAGCCGCCCAACAGGCGAAAGCTGGCGGCTAATGTCGTCCACGGCGGTATTAATCTGGTGGACCTGATAAAAATAGAAGCCACCGACAGCGATCAGACCAGCGATGAGACCATAGAGAGGTTTTTTCACCTGCGCCCCCTCCCGGCAGGGTGATACGTGCAAAATTCCCGGCACTTTATCGCCGCCCGGAGGGCGAGGCAAGGCGGAATGGCTCAAGCCGCAACGCGAATGCCCCGAAAGCAGCTGCTGCCGTCGATAGCCTGGCGGCAGAGATTCATACATTGGTTATTCGGTCTGGCGCGAGCTGTTTTTGGCCATTTCCTGAGGCTGGGACTGGCCGCGTGAGTCGGCTTTCGCCGCCGTCGTTCACGCCATGCGTCCAGTCAGAGAGGGGCTGATAACTTATTGAAAATACGGAAAATATATTCAGTCCAAATATCTTGCTTTTGCCCCGGTTTGGTCTATATTTCATTCACCTCCAGGTTCTGCCGTTCGGCTGGCATTCTGCTCTGAGAGAGCTTTTTCTTCTCGTGGAACGTCCTGACTCCCCGCCTGGCCGGCGGGAGGCACCCGGTAGCTGAACAGGCGTTTGGCCCGACCCGGGTCTCTCCCCATGGTGGAGCCCGGCCGGTCTGACAGGCGCTGTCCTGCTGCGGATATTCACCATCTCCTTGTTCGGGATGGCGTTTCGCGACAGTGATGGCAATTCGCTGCGTTTCTTCGTGGAGGGAACGAACATGCAAAAACAAAGCGATATTGGGACAGAAATCCGTCGCATGGATGAGCAGTTCACAACGCAGTTTGCCGCGCATGATGCCGAAGCTCTGAGCAAGCTCTATACGGACGATGCGCTGGTGCTCGCACCTGGTGAAGATATGATCCAGGGTCAGAGTGCGCTCAAGAAGTACTGGAAAAGGGTATTTGATTCCGGGCTCAAGAGCACCAAGCTAGAGCCGATCTCAGTGGAACGTTTCGGTGACATTGCACTTGATGCCGGCCGTTACACAATGGTCGGTGAGGATGGAAAGACCCTCGATGAGGGCAAGTATCTGATTGCCTGGAAATACGCAAACGGCAATTGGCGCATTCACCGGGATGCCTGGACATC
>PWMQ01000092.1 GCA_003558125.1 Natronospira sp.
CGCCAGCTGATCTGGCTCTTCGCCTCCGGGAGCACAAAACCATCTTCCACGAATTCCCGCTTTTCCAGATCAAACTCCCGCCTTACCGCGGCATCGGCCCCGCCACGGGACAGGCCAATGATGCAACGATCATAATCCGGGTAGCGACAACTGGAACCGGCCCAGACCCAGTTTTCGTCTTCGGCCTCGGCCAGGGCATCGACATCCAGGATGATGTCCCAGTCGGTGTCATCACTGCGATAAGACTCACGGCTGGTGGTCCGCCAGATGCCGCGAACATGGTTGGCATCACGCCAGAAGTTGTAGACCTGCCCCCCCATCAGACTGGGATAGGCAATGCGATCATCCGAGGTCAGAATTTCCAGGGCCCGGTCGTGAATGGGCTCGAACAGCGGATGGCCTTCAAGCTCGGAAAGGGAGCGCTTGTTCTGCTCTTCGGCCCACTCCAGGGCTTTTTCACCTTCCACTTCTTCCAGCCAGAGATAGGGGTCGTCGTTTGCCATGAGTCCTGTGTTGAGCGTAAGGCCCGCCAGACCGGCGAGCAGTGAGAGTCGACTAAGGTTCATGCCTGTTCCTCAATTGGTTCCGTGACCGTCAGCGGGGCTGAGCGACGAGCTGACGATTGTAAGCACATTGTCTGCGCAGGGGGCAACTTTGACACAGGGGCCGTGGCTTGCAGGTACCACTGCAATGACGCACCACCAGGGCGTGGAGCTCATTGAAGAATGCGGTATGCGGGCCAATCGCGGTTTCAACGGCCGCTCGCAGGCTTTCATAGCGATGGCCCTCCTCAATCAAGCCCAGGCGCTGGAACAGCCGAAAGGTATAGGCATCCACCACGAATACCGGACGCTCGAAGGCATAAAGCAGAATGTCATCACAAGTCTCGGGACCGACGCCCTTGACGGCAAGCAGGGAGCGACGAAGGGTTGCCGTGTCCCATTCATTCAGGACCTGGAATCCACCGCCCTCCTGATACCAGCGGCAGAGATGCTGCAGGCGATCGGCCTTGATGTTGTAATACCCCGACGGCCTGATCAGTTCGGCCAGCTCGCCCTGGGGCAGCGCCAGGATACGGCGTGCGGTCAGGGCCCGGGCCCGCCGCAGGCGCTCGATGGCCTTTTCCACATTCGTCCAGGCCGTATTCTGGGTGAGCACGGCACCGATCATGATCTCGAAGGGGTGACCGTCGTGGGGCCACCAATGCTGGGGGCCGTGGTGGGCCAGCAGGCGCTCGAAAACCCGTCGCAACCGTCGCCGGTCGATGGCCGGAGGGTGAGCTTTTCTGCTTGCTGGGTTAGGCTTCATGCCGGACCTCGACCAGGAGTCATCTCATGCCCGTGCGGGCCATTCAAAAACTGATCAAGCGACGCCGCCAGAAACGGGCGCGTCGTGCCTTCGAGCATTTCCCCATTGGCGAGGGCGATCTGGTCATCGATGCGGGCGCGAACTTCGGCAGCGTGACCCTGCGCCTGCTGGGCCAGGGCGCCCGGGTGCTGGCCTTCGAACCCAATCCCGTCGCCTTCCGTCACCTTGAGCGGGCCTTCGGCGATCACCCACAGGTCCAGTGCATTCCCAAGGGCCTGTCCGACCACAACGGCAAGGCCCGGCTCTATCTTCACAAGCGCCACGAAGACAATGCCCTGTTCTATTCCGAGGCCGCCTCGCTGATGGCGGACAAGCGCAACATCAACCCCGATGCGGGGGTGGAAATCGAGCTGCTGGATATTGCCGAACTGATCGAGGCCCAGGAGGGGCGAATCCGTCTGCTCAAGCTGGATATCGAGGGCGGCGAGTACGCGGTTCTTCATCGTCTGCTGGACACCGGACTGATCAAGCGGATCGACCAGGTCTTCTGCGAAACCCATGAACTGAAGATTCCATCCTGTCGCCGGGAGACCCGTCGCTTGCGACGCCGCCTGGCAGACATGGATATCAGACACGTCAATCTCGATTGGGTTTGAAGCGCCGCCCCGATTGAGCCTTCTTGTCCGAGGCTTCCGCCAGTGGCGCCTCGGGCTCCAGCCCGGCAGCATCCATCAGCGCCCGGACCTGCCCCGCACCCAGCTCCCGCCAGTGCCCCCGAGGCAGATCGCCGGGCAGTGACAGGGGCCCATAGCGAACCCGAATAAGGCGGCTGACAGTGGCGCCCACGGCTTCCCAGAGACGGCGGACTTCACGATAACGGCCTTCCCGCAGGATCACGTGATACCAGTGATTCTGGCCTTGCCCGCCGGTATCAACAATCTCCTCGAAACGGGCCGGGCCATCGTCCAGCTTCACACCGCTGCGCAGCTTGTCCAGCAACTCCGGCGCCACCTCGCCCCGCACCCGCACGGCATATTCGCGTACCAGTTGACGAGAGGGATGCATCAGCCGTGCGGCCAGTTGGCCATCTGTGGTCAGGATCATCAAACCGGCGGTGTTGAAATCCAGGCGGCCCACCGAGACCCAGCGCCCGCGTTGGGGGGCGGGGATGCGATCGAAAATGGTGGGCCGGCCTTCGGGGTCGCGGCGGGTGCTCATCTCTCCCACCGGCTTGTGATAGATCAGTACCCGGCGCTCGGGCATCATGCCGGCATCCAGACGCAAGGGTTTGCCGTCCAGGCTCAGACGATCGCCCTCGCCCGCCTTGTCGCCGGGGCCCGCCGGGCGGCCATTGAGCTGGATACGGCCGGCCGCCAGCCAGGACTCCACTTCCCGCCTGGAACCGTAGCCGGCATTGGCAAGCAGTTTCTGAATCCGCTGCAGCGGTATGGCCTCAGTGGCCGCGGCCCTGCTCGTCTTCTTCTTCGGCAGTCTCGGGTCGTGGCTGCTCGGATACTTCGGCCCCGGACCCTGGCGCTTGCCGCTCCGTTTCCGACTGATCTTCTTGCTGGCCACTTTCTTCTTGCGCTTCGCCATTGGCTTCCTCGGGAACCTCTTCAAAGTCGAGGTCTTCGCCCTCGTCTTGCGATTCGTAGGGACTTTCCTCGAATGGATCGGTCACCGGACGGCTGCCCAGCTCGCGTTCATCCACGCTTTCCCCGGTGTCGGGATCCTCAACCACCTGCTCTGCGTCGGCGGTGACGGCATCTTCCGCCTGCGGGGCCGACGCTGATTCATCTTCTTCGCTTGCGTCGATCGGCAATTCACGGTCTTCATCGGAGGCACCCTCCTCGGCTGCCTCACCGGCGGCATCCTGTTCATCCCTGTCCTCGCCTGCGGCCTCGCCATCGGCGTCGCCATCACCATGGGCATCCGCTTCCGCATCGTCGGCGGGCTTGCCCTCGGCATCCAGATCCAGCTCCACATTGATGCTGTCGATATCACGGATCTCGGACAGGGTGGGCAGTTCATCCAGGCTCTTGAGCCCGAAATAATCGAGAAACTCCCGGGTGGTGCCGAACATGGCCGGGCGGCCAGGCACATCCCGGTGGCCGACGACCTTGATCCAGCCACGTTCCTGCAGGGTCCGGACAATGCTGCTGGAGACACTGACCCCGCGAACCTCCTCGATCTCGCCACGGGTAATGGGCTGGCGGTAGGCAATCAATGCCAGGGTTTCCAGCAGCGCCCGGGAATAGCGCGTCGGACGCTCTTCCCATAGCCGGGATACCCAATCAGAGACACTCTCCCGCACCTGAATGCGGAAGCCGCTGGCGACCTGGCGAAGCTCCATGGCCCGCCCTTCGTAATCGGCAGTCAGCCCCTCCAGCGCTGCCCGCAGGGCGTTGCGATCGGGCTTCTCCTCATCACGAAACAGGCCTTCCAAGTCATCGATTTTGAGCGGCCGGCCGGCTGCCAGCAGTGCGCCTTCAACGATATTCTTTAGCTGTTGCTCGTCCATTCCTTCCCCGATTCCCGGAAGCTCAGGCTCCCTGTTCTCCACCGGCCTGCTCCGGCCCCGATTGCTCATCATCGCCAGGCGTCGTCTGTCCGGCATCCTCCGGCGCCTCGCCTTCGGTTACCGCCGCACTGGCGCGCAGATGAATGGGGCCGTAGAGCTCGGCCTGCACGATTTCCACCAGGCGCTCCTTGACCAATTCCAGGATGGCCATGAAGGTCACCACCACCCCCATACGCCCCTCCTCGCGAGGAAAAAGGCCGGTAAAGTCCCGGAAGCGACCGTCATCCAGACTGCTCAGCACCTCGGACATGCGCTGGCGAACGGACAGGGCCTCCCGCTGGACCTGGTGATGCTGGAACATGTCGGCCCGCCGCAGGACTTCCTTGAAGGCCAGCATCAGCTCCTTGAGAGTCACCTCGGGCACCATCTCCACCACCCGACGGCCGACCAACTCGCCCTCGGCCTGGAACACATCCCGGCCCATTCGCGGCATGCTGTCGATGTCCTCGGCGGCAGTCTTGTAGCGCTCGTATTCCTGCAGGCGGCGGATCAGCTCCGCCCGCGGGTCCTCGCCCTCCTCCTCTTCACTGACCGAGGGTCGGGGCAGCAGCATCCGGGATTTGATCTCGGCCAGCATCGCGGCCATGACCAGATATTCCGCCGCCAACTCCAGACGAAGCTCCTTCATGAGCTCCACGTACTGCATGTACTGCTGGGTGATCTGGGCAATGGGAATGTCCCGGATGTCCAGATTCTGGCGCTTGATCAGGTACAGCAGCAGGTCCAGAGGCCCCTCGAAGGCCTCGAGAAAGACCTCCAGGGCATCGGGCGGAATGTAGAGATCCTTGGGCAGGTTGGTGAACGGCTCGCCCTGGACCAGGGCAAAGGGCATTTCCTCCTGACGCCCCTCGGCCGGATCATTGACCTGCCCATCGCCGGCTTCGCCCTGCGGGTTGTCAGGCTGCTGTTCTGCCGCCTCCGCCGGACGGTTGTTGTCGGCGTCCTGGGCCTGCCTGTCCTGCTCGTCCATCGTCACCGGTACTGCAACCCCATGATCTGACGCACCTCGTCCAGGGTTTCCCTGGCCCGGGAGCGTGCCGTTTCACAACCTTCCTGGATAATGCTGCGCACCGCGTCCGGGTCTTCCTCATATTCCTGGGCGCGGGACTGAATGGGCCGGAGCTCATTGCTCACCGCCTCAATGACCGGGCCCTTGCACTCGAGGCAGCCGATCCCCGCCGTGGTACAGCCTTTGTGGGCCCATTCCTGGGTGTCCTTGTCCGAATAGATCTTGTGAAATTCCCACAGGGGACATTTCTCCGGCGTGCCCGGATCACTGCGACGCACCCTGGCCGGGTCGGTGGGCATGGTGCGAATCTTCTGTTCCACCGACTCCAGCGGTTCACGCAGCCCAATGGTATTGCCGTAGGACTTGGACATCTTCTGCCCGTCCAGGCCGGGCATCTTGGGGGTCTCGGTGAGCAGGGCCTCCGGCTCCACCAGGATTTCCCGGCCCCCGCCTTCAAGATAGCCAAACAGGCGTTCCCGGTCGCCCTTGGTCAGGTTCTGCTGGGAGGACAGCATGGCCCGCGCCACCTCCAGGGATTCTTCATCGCCCTGCTCCTGCCAGCGCTTTCGCATCTCACGGAACAGACGGGCATTCTTCTTGCCGGTCTTGCGCAGGGCGGTCTCGGCACGACTCTCGAACTCGGGCTCGCGGCCGAAACTGTGATTGAAGCGGCGGGCGATCTCGCGGGTAATCTCCACATGGGCCACCTGATCTTCGCCCACCGGCACCAGGCCCGGCTTGTACATCAGGATATCCGCGCTCTGCAGCAGGGGATAGCCAAGAAAGCCGTAGGTGGACAGGTCCCGTTCCTTGAGCTTTTCCTGCTGATCCTTGTAGGTGGGCACCCGCTCCAGCCAGGACAGGGGCGTGATCATGGAGAGCAGCAGATGCAGTTCCGCATGTTCCGGCACCCGGGACTGAATGAACAGGGTCGCCGAGCCCGGATTCACGCCGGCGGCCAGCCAGTCAATGATCATGTCCCAGGCGCGGGAGGCCACGTCCCCGGTATCCTCGTAATGGGTGGTCAGGGCATGCCAGTCGGCCACGAAAAAGAAGCAGTCGTATTCATGCTGCAGCTTGACCCAGTTCTTCAGGGCGCCGTGGTAATTGCCGAGATGGAGGCGGCCGGTGGGCCGCATGCCGGACACGATCCTGTTGTTCTGACCGCTTGCGGAAACCAAATCTCTACTCCTGCGTAATGGACAAAAATCCCGTCGGGCGGGCAAGCCGGACATTATAAAGGGAAGCGAGGCCCCGGGTCTCGCCCTCTCGCACCCGATCAGAGCTCGAAGGGGGCCGGATCACCGCGACCATGGCGCAGGATCCGCGGCGGCAGCTCGCTCAAATCCACCACGGTGCTGGGCTCAAGGCCGCAGTTGCCGCCGTCGACCACCAGGTCCACATGGTGCTCCAGGCGCTCCCGGATATCCTCCGGATCGGTGAAGGGCAGCTCATCCCCCGGCAGTATCAGGGTGGAGCTCAAAATCGGCTCCCCGTGCTCCTCCAGCAGGGCCCTCACAATGGCATTGTCCGGGACGCGGATGCCAATGGTCTTGCGCTTGGGATTCTGCAGCCTGCGAGGCACCTCGCCGGTGGCCTTGAGTATGAAGGTGTAGGGCCCGGGGGTGTGAGCCTTCAGCAATCTGAAGACCGAGTTGTCCACCCGGGCGTAGGTGCCGATCTCGGAGAGATCACGACAGACCAAGGTCAGGTTGTGGCCCTTGTCGGTCTGGCGCAGCCACTGGATTCGCTCCACGGCGTTCTTCTCCTCCAGGGCGCAGCCGAGGGCGTAAATGGAGTCCGTGGGATATACGATCACGCCCCCATCGCGCAGTATGCGCACGGCCTGGCGCACCAGCCGCGGCTGGGGGTCCACCGGATGTATCTGGAAATACTGGCTCATGCTCCCTCCACTGCCAACCACGGGATGCTAACACGAGCCGGGCCGGCACTGGCTGTGATAGTCTTTTCGCTTTTCGACAGGGGGTCGAGTCGATGTGGTATGTGATCATTGGCCGGGACCGGCCGGACAGCCTGAGTGCACGCCAGAACGCGCGACCGGCGCACCTGGAGCGCCTGGAAGCCCTCAAGGAGGCGGGTCGCCTGCTGGTGGCCGGTCCCTGCCCCCGGGACGACGCCCCGGCACCCGGGCCGGCCGGCGTCAGCGGCAGTGTGGTGATTGCCGAATTCGATAGCCTGACGGCCGCCGAGAACTGGGCAAAGGCCGATCCCTACATTGAGGTCGGTGTCTACGAGTCCGTCGAGGTACGCCCCTTTATCCGCGCCCTGCCCTGAATCCGGGAGGATGCATGAGCGACAATACTGAACGCGTTAAACGCATGCGCCAGATACTGGAAAGCCGCTTTGCACCAGCGGAGTTGGTGATCCGTGATGACAGTCATTTGCATGTCGGCCATCCCGGGGCCCGCGACGGCCGCGGTCATTTCCATGTCCGCATTCGCGCCGAGGCCTTTGCCGGCAAGCGGCCCCTGGCCCGTCACCGGCTGGTTTTCGAGGCCCTCGGCGAGATGATGGAAAGCGATATCCATGCCCTGCAGATCGATGCGGCGGCAGAGGAAGATAACTGAAATCACGCCGGGTGCGCCCGGCCTTAGCCAAGAGAGGATGATCATGAAGAAACTACTGAGCAGTCTGATTGTGCTCGGTCTGCTGGGCCTGATGGCCTGTGAGACCGAAACCCCGGCCAATGGAGACCGTGACCGGAATGGAGAGGACCTGGGCGGCGAGACCCTGGCCACCGTGGATGGGAAACCTGTATCCGACCGCCTCCTGGCGGCCTTTGTACGCCAGTACCCGGGCTTTGACATGGATGGTCTCCAGCCCCAGCAACGGGAACAGCTCACCGACCACCTGATCAATCTGACGATCCTGAGCCGAGAGGCCGAGCGTCGTGGCATCCATCAGGAAGACGAGATCCGGGCCGCCATGGCCCTGGAGCGGATGCAGACCCTGGCCGATGCACTCATGCGCAAGCTGGAAGAGGATGAGCCCATCAGCGAGGACACCCTCCGCGAGCAGTACGAAGTACAATACTCGGACAGCAAGGAATACAGTGCCCGGCATATCCTGGTGGAAGATGAAGACACCGCCCGCGACCTGATTGCTGCACTGGACGAGGGTGCCGATTTCGCCGAACTGGCCCGCGAACACAGCACGGGCCCCACCGGTGAGCGGGGTGGTGACCTGGGCTGGTTCCCCGCCGAGCAGATGGTGGAGCCCTTCGCCAATGCCGTTCGGGCCATGGAAGCGGGCAGCTTCACCGCCGAGCCCGTCCAGACCCAGTTCGGCTGGCATGTGATCCTGCTCGAGGACACCCGGGAAACGGAAGGCCCGGCTTTCGAGGAAGTGCGTGAGCAGATCGCCGACAACCTGCGCCAGCAACGGGTGCAGCGCTATGTTTCCGAACTCCGGGAACAGGCCGAGGTGGAGCGGTAATCGTTCCCCCTGCAGAGAAAAGCAATCTGCAGCAACATGAAAAAGCGCCCCGCGGGGCGCTTTTTTTCGAGCCGGTTTCAGGCGCGACAATCAGAGTCGCAGGCTGCTCTGACCGCTCCGATCCTGGTATTCGCGGATCAGGGTCTGGAGGGCCCGGAAGCGATCACGGCCTCGATCACGATCGATGGGGCCGGCGCGGGCCGCGGCGCGGACATGAATGATGTTGCGTTGCGGCGGGAAGTAGAATTCCACCTCGTCGACCATGGTCTCGGACTGAAAGTAGAACTCATCGCCCTCGCGAAAGACCGAGCCGGTGAATTCCACCCGCAAATAGGTTCGATGGCTGGATACAATCCGAGCGCCAGGGAATCCCTGGATCACGGCCGCAAGGGCCGAACGCCCTTCCCTGCGGGTCCCGTCATACTCAAGCACATCCGCCTGCGCCACCTCCCGCTCATCGGGATGACTGGACAGACAGGTACGGGCGTCGGCGCACGGCGGCAGCTCGCCCTCCCGGATGCCGTAGGGGGGCACCTGGGTGCCGGCGCACGCTGACATGAGTATTGCCATGGCGGGCAGAAAAAGATTTACCCGATTATGTTGCAAGGCTGTCCTCCGCCGGGACACACACCAACTGAACAGACTACCCCCCAATGTATGGCCTTGCCAAGCATTTCGCGACAATCATTGCGTGACCGGGAATTCCCAAATCAACCAGGCTGACCAAAGGGGCTAGCCCACTGGGTCACTCTCCCGCCAGCAGGGCCTTGAGCTTGTCCTCGGAAAGCACGGGCACGCCAAGCTTCTCTGCCTTGTCCCGCTTGGAACCGGCCTTGTCGCCGGCTACCAGGTAATCGGTGCGACTGGAGACGCTGCCGGTCACCTTGCCCCCCGCCGCTTCAATGGCCGCCCGGGCCTCGTCACGGGTCATCTCAGCCAGGGTACCGGTGAGGACAAAGGTCTTGCCCGCCAGCGGCGACTCGTCTGCCGCCTGCTGATAGTCGGAGCGGTCCTGCGTCCAGTGAATGCCCCACTCCCGCAGCAAGGACTCAGTCTCATCCAGAATCGGACGCATATTGGCGTCTTCCAGGGCGCGACGGGCCTTGAGAATGGCCTGGTCGGTTTTCTCATCCCCGCTGTCGCCCGCCTGGAACTGCCACAGGGCGGTGAAATCCGGGCAGTGAGCCGCGATGGTCTCGACCCGCTTGCCGGTCGCCCCTTTGATGGACAGGGCCTTGAGCAGGGACTGCAGAGTAATGTCGTGGACGTAATCGGGACTGAAATCGGCCTCGTCGCTGAGAACAATGCCATCCGAGCGCTCAAACAGGCGGTCCACTTCCCGGGCATTGCCTTCATCGTCGAAGAAATCCCGGATGGCCCCGGCCACCCCCGGCCCGATATCCGGCACGCACAGCAGCAAGGGCATGGTGGCCTTGCGAATCGACTGGAAACGGCCGAAGGCATTGGCCAGCCCCTTGGCCAGGGTGGCGCCCACGCTGGGAATGCCCAGGGCGAACAGGAAGCGCCCCAGCGTCACTCGCCGTTTGGCTTCGATCTCCTCCAGCAGCTTCTCCACGGAGCGCTCGCCGAAGCCATCCAGGGCCAGCAGCTCGGCCTTTCGCTCGTGGAGCCGAAAGATGTCAGAAGGACGGCGCACCCACTCCCTCTCAAAGAATCGGGCCAGGCTCTTGTCACCCAGCCCCTCGATATCCAGCGCCGTGCGCGAGACGAAATGACGCAGGGTCTCCAGTTGCTGGGCGGCGCAGTTCATGCGTCCGGTACAACGATGAACCGCTTCCCCGGGCTCGCGGACCACATCGGCACCACAGACGGGGCATTGCTCGGGAAACTCGATTACTGCCGCTTCCGGGGGACGGCGATCGGTGACCGCTGCCACCACCTCCGGGATCACATCCCCGGCCCGACGGACAATGACGGTGTCGCCAATGCGCACGTCCTTGCGGCGGATCTCGTCCATGTTGTGCAGGGTGGCATTGCTGACCGTGGCCCCGCCGACGAAGACCGGCTCCAGGCGGGCCACCGGGGTAATCGCCCCGGTGCGGCCAACCTGGAACTCCACATTGCGCAGTACGGTAGTCTTCTCCTGGGCCGGAAACTTGTGAGCAATGGCCCAGCGCGGTGCCCTCGACAATTGGCCGAGTCTCGCCTGCCAGTCGAGGCGATCCACCTTGAAGACCACCCCATCAATATCGTAATCCAGCGACTCACGGCGCTCGAGAATCGCCTGGTAATAATCGAGGCAGGCCTTCAGGCCATCAAGACGACGACCTTCCGGGGAAACCGGCAAGCCCCAATCGGCCAGTGCCGAAAGCAAGTCGGTCTGGGTGTTAACCGTGGGCCCACCCTCGATGATGCCGATGCCATAACAGAAGATCTCCAGAGGCCGCCGCCGGGCGACCCGGGCATCCAGTTGCCGCACACTGCCGGCCGCTGCATTGCGGGGATTGACGAAGGTCTTCTCGCCCCGCTTGCGTTGTGCCGTATTGAGCTTCTCGAAACCTTCATGGCTCATGAAGATCTCGCCCCGCACCTCCAACCGACGGGGAATATACTTGCCTTCGAGAACCACCGGCACCTGGGCAATGGTCCGCACGCTGTGAGTCACATCTTCGCCGGTTTCACCGTCACCCCGGGTAGCCGCTCGAACCAGCTCACCGTCCTCGTAAAGCAGGCTGACTGCCAGCCCATCCAGCTTGGGTTCGCCGTGGTAGGACACCGCAGCCGAATGCCCGAGGCGTTCCCGAACCCGGCGATCGAATGCCTCCAGGTCCTCCGCCCCAAAGGCATTGTCCAGAGACAACATGGGCTTTTCATGGCGGACCGGCGCAAAGGCACTGTCGGCTTCGCCACCGACACGGCGGGTGGGGGAATCGGCGCTTTGCAGGTCGGGAAACTCGGCTTCCAGGGCCTGGAGCTCGGCCATCAGCGCATCGTATTCGGCATCCGGGATTTCAGGTTCGTCAAGGACGTAATAGCGATGATCGTGGTGCTGGATCTGCTCCCGCAGCTCCGCCACGCGACGGGCGGCCGCCTCCCGGCTCCCCTGCTTCATCAGCGACTCCCGGCAGGTTGACGCTGCACCTGGCGGCGCAGCCGTTCGAACTCGGTGATTTCTTCTTCGATATAGGTGGCACGCTGCCGGGAGAAGGGGTTACGGGCTTCATCCCGGACATCGCCGCCGAGGGTTTCGGCAACCTGATGAGCCAGGCTCAGCATTTCATGGAAGGTCTCCACCCCCGGCCATGGCCCCGGCAGTACCGCGAACAGGGTAATACCCCGATAGTGACTGTAATCCATTTCCGCCAGATCGAAATGACCGGGCTCAACCATATTGGCCACGCTGAACAGCAGCGCCAGCTTGCCCTGCTCATCCCGCTCACTGCGATGAAAGATCTGATACTGACCGTGGCGAGCTCCGGCCTGTTCCAGCAACTGACGCAGTCCGGCCCCTTCCAGTCCTTGCTCTCCCACGGCTCTGACATGCAGAGAAACAATCTTCTGGGAATTCGGGTTGTATTCCGGCAGCTCGGGCTCATCCCCGGCCTGGGCATCCAGGGCCCCATCGGCTTGGTGATCGTCGCGGACATCCGGCTCCGGTGCTGATTCCTCCGCCGCCGCGCCCAGATCCCTCAGGCGCTCTCTAAGACGACCCAGGCCGCGGGCAAGTGCCCGGTCCGATCGTTCCGGGGATTCCGGTTCAGGGCTTGTAGCGGCCGCACGGCTCTCCCGGCGTAGCGCCGGCGTCTCCGGACGCAGACTGGGCAGTTCATCCTCCTCAACGCCCGACTTCGGCTCGGAAGGCACCGCCTCACCGGCCTCCGGCCGCAGCTTGACGCGAGGCAGTTCATCACTGTCCACCCGCTGCGAGGGACGCGGCGGCCGATGCAGCGACTGCTCCCGCTCACGGCCTTGCCAACGCGTGTAGGCATAAACCGCGATCACGAGCACGACACCCAGTCCGATCAGTGCCAGCCTAAGCTCCGGCATCCATTCTCCACCCTGGTTCACAGTTCAGCGGGCCACGCTCGAAGGCCGCATACCGCTGGGAAATCCCCAGGCCCCGGGTGCCCACACCTTGGGGCCCAGACCCTGGAACAATACGCATTCTCTGTTCAGGCCGTGGCCATTTCCACGGCTTCATCCACATCCACCGAGACCAGCCTGGAGACACCGGGTTCATTCATGGTCACACCCAACAGCTGATTGGACAGCTCCATGGTGATCTTGTTGTGGGTGATGAAAATGAACTGGACCCGTTCCGACATTTCCTTCACCAGGTCACAGAAACGACCCACATTGGCATCATCCAGGGGCGCATCCACCTCGTCCAGCATGCAGAAGGGTGCCGGGTTCAATTCGAAAATGGAGAACACCAGCGACACCGCGGTCAGCGCCTTCTCACCACCCGACAAGGCACTGATGCTGCTGTTGCGTTTACCGGGCGGCCGCGCCATCACGGCAACGCCTGCATCGAGCAAATCCTCGCCGGTCATTTCCAGGTAGGCGTGACCGCCCCCGAACAGACGCGGGAAGGTTTCCTTGAGCCCGGCATTGACCTTGTCGTAGGTCTCCTTGAAGCGGGTCCGGGTTTCCCGGTCGATCTTGCGTATTGCCGACTCCAGGGTCTCCAAGGCTTCGGTGAGATCGTCATACTGGGTGTCCAGATACTGCTTGCGTTCGGACTGTTCCCGGAACTCGTCGATGGCGGCCAGGTTGATATTCCCCAGTCGACTGATGCGGCGCTCCACGGCCTGCAGACTCTCATTCCAGTCACTGACCGAGGCATCCTCCGGCAGCGAGGCGGCCACCGTCTCCAGATCGGTCTCCAGTTCGTTGAGCTGCTCCACCAGGGTCTCCCGGCGCACCCTTGCCTCCTGGCTTTCCAGTCGCAGCTTCTCCAGCTCGCCACGCAGCTCGGCGGCCTTCTGCTCGTGCTCTACCCGCTGCTGCTCCTTCTCACGGATGTCCGCATCGATGGCCTCCATCCGGCGGCGAGCAGACGCCAGTTCCTCATCTACCTGCTTGCGCCGTTCCAGCAGGCGCTCCAGTTGCTCTTCCTGACCGGCCACCGGATTCTCATCCTGGTCCAGGGCTTCACTGAGGCTGGAGCGACGCTCTGACAATTCCTCAAGCTGGGCCTGCATGCGCTCCAGCCCACGCCGGGTGGACTCCAGGCTGGAGCGGCGGGATTCCACCTTCAGAGCCAGTTCATGGGCCGCCTGCTGATCCTCACGGGCCTTGCGCCGGGCTTCTTCCAGGGCCTCGCGAATCTGTGCCCGCTCGGCTTCCAGCTCACGACGCTCGTCCTCACCGGCCTGCATGGCATCGACACTGGTTTCCAGGCGCCCGCGGACCTCTTTCAACTGGCGATTCTGTTCCTCGAGCTGGCTTTCCAGCTCACTTTCTTCCCGGCTCAGGGCTTCCCGTCTTTCGTCCGCCTGAGAGATCCGTGAGCGCAGGGACTCCAGCCGGGCATCGATA
Source organism: Natronospira sp. (assembly GCA_003558125.1). Taxonomy (GTDB): domain Bacteria; phylum Pseudomonadota; class Gammaproteobacteria; order Natronospirales; family Natronospiraceae; genus Natronospira; species Natronospira elongata. The sequence continues at coordinate 13,857 of PWMQ01000092.1, forward strand.
TCGGAGATGCTGCGGTGGAGCTGGTTGAACTCACGCTGGGCGTCTTCCAGACCGGCCTCGCGCTCCTTGACCTCACCACGGGCCGCCTCAAGGGATTCCGCCAGGGTCTCGCACTCGGCTTCCAGGGTCTCGTGATCGGCCTGCAGCGACTTCAGGGACTGCTCGCGCTTGAGCACACTGTCTTCAGACTGTTCGGCCCGCACCACCCGGACCCAGTGCCGGCCCAGCCAGGTGCCGTCGCGGCAGACCACCGACTCCCCGGCAGCCAGGGTGGGCAGTTGCTGTCGGGCCTGTTCCAGATTGTGGGCGACCCGAACGCCGGACAGCAGTTCGCCAATCACGGCCGGCCCCTCGACCTTGGCTGCCAGATGCTCGGCATCGGCGGCGGCCGACTGGCCATCAGCGGCCGAAACCAGACCCAGCTGTCCGGACTCAAGCCCCGGCAACTCGTCCAGGGCCATGGACACATCGTCCACGCTGACCGACTCCAGGTGATGGCCGAGCACGGTTTCCACCGCCCGCTCCCAGCCTTCCGAGACGCGGATACGCTCGGCCAGACGGGGCCGCTCTGCCAGCCCTTGCTGTTTCAGCCATTCGGCATTGCCGCCACCGTCCTTGTTGAGCGCTGCCTGCTGCAGGGCTTCGAGGGAGCTGATCCGGCCATTGAGGCTTTGCAACTCATTGCGGCGCTCATGCAGCCGACGACTCAGCTCCCGCTCCTGGCCACGGGCGCTCTCCAGGGCCTCACGGTGACCTTCCAGGGAGTCGGACAGGGCATCATGTCGCTCGCCCTGGCGATCCCGCTCCTCGCCCAGCTCCTGCTCCTGACGGCGCATGGCTTCGGTGGATAGCTGATCCCGCTGTTCGCGAATCTTCTCCACCCGCTCCAACTGACGCCGGACCTGGGTTTCCAGGTGTTCGATCCGGGTGCGCGAGACTTCGGCGGTCTGCTGATCTTCACCCGCACGGCGGCTGAAGCTGTCCCAGCGTTCCTGCCACTCGGCCAGCCGCTTCTCGGCCTGCTCCTGGGCGCTCACGGACTGCTCGGCGGCCTCCCGCAGGCGCTCCAGGCCCGGCTCCATTTCTGCCAGCCCGCTTTCGGTATCCTTGAGATACTCTTCGTCCCGGCGGATATGGTTGCGGGTCTGCTCCAGGGAATGCTCGGCGCGCTCCAGATCCTCCAACTGACGCTGACGCATCTCCCGGGCATGCTGGATGGCCTGCTCGACCCGGGTGATCTCCGCCCCCGTGCTGTAATAGCGCGCCTGTACCTCGTTGAAGGCCTCGCTGGCCTCGGTCTGACGCTCACGCTCTGCCTCCAGCTCCTTTTCCAGGCTCCGCTGGTGGCTGATCTCGGCCTGCATGCGGTTCTCGATCTCGGCCAGGCGACGGTCCTGGCTCTCCAGACCGCCATCCAACTCCCGCACCCGCAGGGCCAGCAGCTGAGCCCGCAGCTCCCGCTCCTCGGCCTTGAGCTGCTTGTATTTCTCGGCGGTGCGCGCCTGGCGGTCCAGGTGGTTGAGCTGCTTTTCCACCTCCTCGCGCAGATCACTGAGGCGTTCCAGGTTCTCGCGGGTATGGCGAATCCGGTTCTCGGTCTCCCGCCGGCGCTCCTTGTACTTGGAGATCCCCGCGGCCTCTTCCAGAAACACCCGCAACTCTTCCGGCTTGGCCTCGATGAGACGGCTGATCATCCCTTGCTCGATAATGGCGTAACTGCGCGGACCCAGGCCGGTCCCCAGGAAAATATCCTGAATATCGCGCCGACGGCAGCGAGAGCCATTGAGATAGTAGCTGGAGGTACCGTCACGGGACACCTGACGACGCACGGAAATCTCGTTGTAGCCGGCGTACTGCCCGCCCACGGACCCGTCGGAATTATCGAAGACCAGTTCGATGGAGGCGGTGCCCACCGGCTTGCGGCTGGTGGAGCCGTTGAAGATCACATCGGCCATGGAATCACCGCGCAGGTGCTTGGCGGAGCTCTCCCCCATGACCCAGCGCACGGCATCGATGACATTGGATTTGCCACAGCCGTTGGGACCGATGATGCCGGTCAACGGCGTGGGAAAGGTGATGGTGGTCGGATCGACGAAGGATTTGAATCCGGCCAGTTTGATCTTGCTCAGTCGCATGAATTTTCCGTCATTCAGGGGCCCCGCGCGGCGATGCTCGCGGCCGGGGCCGAAATAATCCGGGCTCTGGGGCCAAAACAATCCCGGCATTGTAATGTAAAGCCGGGTCCGGTTTAATCCCGTTCCGGGCGGGCGGCGAAGAATCCGATCACTGCCCCCGCTCAGCCAGTGACATCCATTTCCCGACAGCGGAGCACATCGTGAGCACCACTCCCAGCAAGACCCTGGAAACCTTTCCCAATCCCAGGCCCGGCCGTGACTTTACCATCCGGATGGAAATTCCGGAATTCACCTGCCTCTGCCCCAAGACCGGCCAGCCGGATTTCGCCACCATCGAATTGGCCTACGTCCCCGACGAGCTCTGTGTGGAACTGAAGTCCCTCAAGCTCTACATCTGGGCCTTCCGCGACGAAGGCGCCTTTCACGAGGATGTGACCAATCAGATCCTGGACGATCTGGTGGCCACGATTTCGCCCAAGTTCATGCGCGTGACCGGCGATTTCAACGTCCGGGGCGGCATCTGGACCAAAGTGGTGGCCGAGCATCGGGCGCCGGACTGGCAGGCCCCTGCGCCGGTTGAACTGCCCTGAGGCCTGAGCGGCCATGGCACCTTGCGTGCCCCGTGCCCTTTCTGTATAACCTGCCACTGATCGGCTATCGCCATCACTTGCATCGGAGATCAGGGATGAACCACCGAACCCTGCCCCGGGCCTGACCGGTTGCAGGGCTGAAAGCCGCTTTCAGCATGGGGAGTCAAGGGCCATGGCTGCAAAGAAATCCAGCAAGAAAAAAACATCGACCCGGAAAAAGGCCGCGAAAAAGACCGTGACGAAGAAAAAGACCGCCAAGAAGACCGCCGCGAAAAAGACAGCCGCGAAGAAGGCCGCCAGCAAGAAGGCGACCAGGAAGAAGACGGTGACCGCCGGTACCGTGGCCGCGGATACGGGCATCAAGCCCTATGAGCCTCGCAAGGGCGAGGAGTACATGAACGAGGACCAGCGGGAGCATTTCCGTCAGATTCTGCTGGCCTGGAAATACGATCTGATGGAGGAAGTCGACCGCACCGTCCACCACATGCAGGACGAGGCCGCCAACTTCCCCGATCCCAGTGACCGCGCCACCCAGGAGTCCGAGTTCAGCCTCGAGCTGCGGGCCCGTGACCGGGAGCGGAAGCTAATCAAGAAAATCGACGAGTCCCTGCAGGCGATCAAGGAAGACGATTACGGCTTCTGTCATTCCTGTGGCATCGAGATCGGCATTCGCCGGCTTGAGGCCCGCCCCACGGCGACGCTGTGCATCGACTGCAAGACCCTGGACGAGATTCGCGAGAAGCAGATGATCGGCTAGCAAGCCGGCAAGATTCTCAGGTCCTGCCCGGCCCCGGCAGTCGCCGGGGCCGGATCACCGAACCCGCCGGAGGCTCCGACAGCCGCATGTCAGACGCCGTTTCCCGGACCCCCTACACCGGCCGCTTTGCCCCCTCTCCCACCGGCCCGCTGCACTTCGGCTCCCTGCTCGCCGCCACCGCCAGCTATCTGGAAGCGCGCCGCCACGGAGGCCGCTGGCTGCTCCGCATTGACGACATCGACCCGCCCCGTGAGGCAGCCGGCGCCCGCGACGAGATACCCCGCACCCTGGAAGCATTTGGCTTTGAATGGGACGGGCCGATCATTCTCCAATCCACCCACCTGGACCGTTACCAGGCAGCTCTGGAGCAGCTGCTGGCGGGCGGCCTGGCTTATCCCTGCGCCTGCACCCGCCGGGAAGTGCGCGCCGTCGCCCGCGAGGGCGTGGACGGGCCGATCTATCCCGGCACCTGCCGAAACGGCATGCCACCGGGACGGGAAGGCCGCGCCATCCGCCTGTCCACTCATGAGGCCCAGATCGAATTCAAGGATGACTACCAGGGCCCGATAGCAGTGGACCTGGAAGCGCAGATGGGGGATTTCGTCATTCGTCGTGCGGATGGGCTGTTTGCCTATCATCTTGCCGCAGCGGTGGATGACGGTGATGGGGAGATCAGTCATGTGGTGCGTGGCATTGATCTGCTTTACAGCGCCCCGCGCCAGATTCACCTCATGCACTGCCTGGGCCTGACCCCGCCCTGCTACGCCCATCTGCCGGTTATCCTTAACCGGGAAGGCCAAAAGCTCAGCAAACAGACCGGCGCCACCGGCCTGGACACCGGCCAGGCCCCCGCCCTCCTCTTCCACGCCCTGCGCACCCTCGGCCAGGCGATCCCCGAGCCCCTGCAAGGCGCTACGCTGGAAGAGATCTGGGCGTGGGCGCTGGAGCATTGGGATAGTGAGCCGCTGCAGGGCCGCGATGTAATCGGCGAGGTGCCGGCGGTGGGCTGAGGGCTTGCGTTGGTGGGCATCGAATAGCTTAGTGCCCTTGGATGCTGGTGACGGGGGCGCTTCGGTCATTTCGAATGGCGTTGATTGGGGTCAGTACCCTGCGTTGCCGGTGACGGATTGCATTCCGGCCTAGGTGGCGACAGGCCTTTCCAGGAACGTATATGGTCTCCTCCCCCATTGCAAGGCTCCGTGAACTGGATGACAGGGACAGGATTGCTGCCGTATATCCGGCCTCTGGATGAGGGCGCTTTCGGGCCCTCGGGCCTCAA
>PWMQ01000093.1 GCA_003558125.1 Natronospira sp.
AACGCCAGGATCCGCTCCTGCCCGGCCTGTTTCTGATTGCCCTCCTGTATTGCCTGAGCCGAAGAAAAAAGCCGGCCCCCATGCGCGGGCCGGCTTTGCGCTGAATCAGGGCCTGTTTCGCCTGTTCAATCCCAGGGCAGGAAGGCCCGACAGTCCCGAGCGTTTCTGAACCAGCCGGGGGCCTGGCCGCCGCCGGCCCATTGCCCCACCTGTTCGATATTGCCGGAGCTGTCCACCTGCACGCCCAGGAAACTGCGGTTCTCACAGCCACCCAGGCAACTGCCCCAGCCCTGCTTGAAGATATAGAAGTGCTTGTCTTCGCGGATGGAAAGACAGATGTCATTGCCATCCTCGAGCCCCGTGGCAGGCGCGGTGTAGATGGCGCCATCAAGGCTGCTGTACTCACGGGCCAGACGGCCCGGATTGAAGCGGCCGTCAAACTTCAGCACATTGATGTTGATCTCTTCCCGATACTCCACCTCGCCAAGACTGAAGATGTCATTGAGATCATCCCAGTCCTGGTATTGCTCATCGTTGACCTCGGCCTGGGTTTCGGCCTCGAAGCGAATCAGGAGGCGGCTGGGGTCCCAGCAGCCGATAGCCTCGTGGTCGGTGGCATTGGGGAAGCGATCGCGGATGCCGGTCAATTCCGCTACTACCCGCTGGTAGACGTCTTCCGGCGCGATCAGCTCTCCGGTGGCCTGCAGGGCAAGCAGCTCGGCGGTACGGTCACTGCGGGGGGTGGCGGCAGGATCCGCATCATCAAGATCGGCCGGCTCCTCGGCGATGGTGAAGCAATTGATTTCCGCCGGCCAGTACCCCACCTGGGTGGGATTGATGTCATTGCCGTAGTTGCTGTCGAAGCAGCCGGACATCGCCAGGGAAGCCGTGGCCAGCATGATGGTGGACAGCGTTGTGGATTTCATGGGCCCCTCCTCGACAAGGACGCCGGTGGCAAGCAAAGCCGAGTGATGGATTATCTTGTTTAAAATCCTACCCCAGCCTTGAGGTCGGCGCCAAGCGGGGCGTTTTGTCGTGATTGCTTACTGGGCATCAAAGGAGCGCCCTGTGATGCCCCGGCTTTCACCACCGAACAGAAACAGATAAGTGCCCATGATGTCTTCCGGCGTGGGCAGGGTCTGGGGATCCTCGGCCGGGTAGGCATCGGCGCGCATGGCGGTACGGGTTGCGCCGGGGTTGATGGCGTTCACGCGCAGATTTTCCTTGTTCTCCAACTCGTCCGCCAATACTTCCATCAGCCCTTCGGTGCCAAATTTGGAGACGGCGTAGGCGCCCCAGAAGGCACGACCATTGCGACCGACCCCGCTGGAGGTGAATACCAGGGAGGCATCCTCGGAGGCCATTAACAAAGGCAGGCAGGCCTTGGTCATGACGAAGGGGGCGGTCAGGTTCACATGCATGACCTTCTGCCATTCTTCTTCATCGTACTGGTCAATGGGAGAGCGGGGCCCCAGGATGCCCGCATTGTGCAGCAGACCATCCAGACGGCCATAGGTCTCGTTGAGCTTGCCGGCCAGCTCCTGATAGTCCTCCAGGTTGGCGCCCAGAAGGTTCATGGGGTAGATGGCGGGCGTGGGACTGCCGGCTTCCACGATGCGATCGTAAACCGCTTCCAGTTTACTCACCGTGCGTCCCAGTAGAATCACGGTGGCCCCGTGGGCAGCGAAGCACTCGGCGGCGGCGCTGCCAATACCGTCACCGGCGCCGGTGACCAGAATGATCCGGTCCTTGAGCAGGTCGGCGGGGGCCTCATAATTTCGCATATTGCGTGGCATGGTATTGCGGTCTCCTGGGCTAATCGGGTTGCTGTTCCAGTCTGAGTTCCTGTCGTGCCGCTCGCCAGGCTCGAAAGAGGGTGGCGAGTCCGCTCCGTCGGCGTGCCTGCCAGCGCTTGCCCTGGCAACGGCGGGCATCCTGCATGGCCAGGGCCGCGAGCAGGGCCGGGCCACGCAGGCTTGCGCGCTGCGGGCAGGGCTTGGCGGCGGCGGCAAAGCGTTCCTCTGCCATGGCCAGCACGGGTGTGAGCAGTCTTTCCATCGTGGCCGTGTCCGGTGCTGACCGCAGTATCGATTCGGGGGAGGTTTCCGCCTCCCGTTGCCAGTCCAGGGGAATCCAGATTCGTCCCTGTCGGCGTTCGTTCTCGAAGTCGCTTACCGTTCCTGCCAGTGCATGTGCCAGGCCGAGATCGCGGGCCGCGGCCAGTGTATCGTCATGGACGGCGCCGGCCAGCCTTGCCGAGCACACGGCCAAGGCACCCTGGTCGCGCCAGGCGTGCAGCAGCAGCTCGTCGGCATCATTGTAACCCCGGCCCTCCAGCCGCATCAGCAGGCCTTCCAGAATTTCCCCCAGCTCGCCTCCGTCCAATCGGGAAGGCGCTTCGGGCTGCGCACTGATCAGCGCCTGGCTGGCCGGATGTTGGCCCTGCCCGTCCAGCAGTCGGCTCAGCTCATCCCGCCACCAGGCCAGTTTGACCCGGGCCAATGACTCGTCGCTGACCGAAAACACCCCGTGGCGGATTTCCCCGACCAGGGCATGGAGGCGCTGCAAGGATTCTCGATCCGAGCCTGGGAGGAAGGCACTGATCAACTGTAGATCGGGAGACAGCATTTCAGTCATGCCGGGGTGCCTGCGCTCCCAGCGGCCTCAAGCAGTCGTTGGGCCAGCCAGGCCTGCAGATCCACCGGCCGCTCGCAGACGGCAAGACCACCCCAGTCGCTGGGATCGACATCAGCCGGCAGGTAGCCCCAGCCGGCGACTACGGGGAGCATGCCGGCAGCCACCGCCGCTTCAATGTCCCGTGGTGCATCGCCCACATAAACGCAGTCCGCCGCCGGCAGCCGGAGGGATTGGGCGGCATGGAGAAGGGGATCCGGCCAGGGTTTGGCCCGGCTTACCGTGTCGCCACTGACCACGCAGGCGGCTTCCGGTTCGATCGCCATCGCTTCCAGCAGGGGGCGGGTCAGCCAATCGGGCTTGTTGGTGACAATCCCCCAGGGCAGTTGCTGCCCATGCAGCCACCACAGCAGTTCATTCATGCCCTCGAACAGGCGGGTTTCCTCGGCAATGCGATCGATGTAGAGCTGGAGCAGGCGGGCACGCAGTTCATCAAAGCCCGGCTCACCCCGATCAATATCAAAGCCCAGTCGCAGCAGCCCCCGGGCACCGTCGGAGGCGATCGGTCGAATCCTGTCCGCCGGCAACGGCCGACGGCCTTCCTGGTGCAAGAGTTGATTGAGGGCACCACCCAGATCGGCAGCGGTGTCCGCCAGTGTGCCATCCAGGTCCAGCAGCAGGGCGCGAAAACTCATTCGGGTTTCTCGAAGTGCATGAAGTAATTGACATCCACATTCCCGCCCATGTGGTAGTCACCGAGCAGGGGATTGTAGTGCAGGCCGGTACTGTCACGGTGTTGCAGTCCCGCGGCGGTGGCCCAGCGGCGAAGTTCCGAGGGCCGCACCAGCTTGTCGTATTCATGGGTGCCGCGAGGCAGCATGTTGAGCACGTATTCGGCACCGACGATGGCCATCAGCCAGGCCTTGGGGGTGCGGTTGATGGTCGAGAAGACTGCCTGGCCACCGGGGCGCAGCAGTCTGGCACAGGCCGCCACCACCGAGGCCGGTTCGGGTACATGCTCGATCATTTCCAGACAGGTCACGATGTCGTATTCGCCCGGCCGCTCCTCGGCGTGCTCTTCCACGCTGCGGCGCAGATACTCCACCTTCAGGCCCGATTCCAGCAGATGCAGATCGGCCACTGACAGGGCCGTGCTGCCCAGGTCGATACCGGTTACCTCGGCCCCCTCGGCCGCCAGTCCCTCGGACAGCAAGCCGCCGCCGCAGCCCACATCCAGGACCCGCCGGCCCTGAACGCCACCGCAGCGTCGCACGATGTATTCCACCCGCAGGGGATTGATCTGGTGGAGCGTTCGAAACTCACCCTCCGGGTCCCACCAGCGACTGGCGGTCGCTTCAAACTTGCCGATCTCGGCGGGGTCCACATTCTGCCGGCGTGTCTCGGTCATGCCTGTTGTTCCTTGTATTCGCCGTGGGCCTTCTCGAGGCGGCGCCCCCACTCGCGGCTGCGCTCCCGCAGTTCCATTTCATCAATGGCGGTGAGGCGGCCATCCTGAAGCAAGCGCCGGCCGGCCACCCAGACATCACTGACCTGATCGCGGCTGGCGGCATAAACCAATTGAGAAACGGGATTGTAAACCGGCTGGGTGGCCATCGGGCTGAGATCGATGGCAGTCAGATCGGCCCACTTGCCGGCTTCAATGGATCCAATCTCGTTTTCCAGGCCCAGGGCCCGGGCACCGCCCAGGGTGGCCATGCGCAGTACGCGGCTGGCGGGCAGGGCGGCCGCATCGTCGGCCACCGCCTTGGCCAGCATGGCGGCGGTGCGCATCTCGCCAATCATGTCCAGGTCATTGTTGCTGGCGGCACCGTCCGTGCCCAGGGCCAGGTTGATACCGGCCGCGTCCAGACGGGCCACCGGGCAGAAGCCGCTGGCCAGTTTGAGATTGGATTCCGGGCAGTGCAGCACCGAAGCGCCGTTCTCCGCTACACGCCCGATCTCATCGTCGGTAAGCTGCGTCATGTGGACCGCCATCAGCGAGGGATTGAGCAGTCCCAGTCGTTCCAGTCGGGCCAGGGGCCGCTCGCCCTGTTCCCGCTCCGCATCCGCCACTTCCGCGGCAGTCTCATGGACATGCATGTGAACCGGGGCATCCAGTTCGTCGGCGTAACCCCGCAGACGTTCCAGACTGTCGTCGGAAACCGTATAGGGCGCATGGGGGGCGAAACAGAAGGACAGCAGGGGGTCGGACTTGAAGGTATCGCGGACTTCCAGCCCCTTGCTCAGATATTCCGCCGGATTGGCCGCCCAGGCACTGGGGAATTCGATCACGATCATGCCCAGCGAGGCCCGCAGGCCCAGCCGGCTGGCACTGCGGGCGACGATGTCCGGGAAGAAGTACATGTCGTTGAAACAGGTAGTGCCACCCCGAATCATCTCGGCCATGGCCAGCTCGCTGCCATCGCGGACGAATTCCGGGCCCACGAAGTGACCTTCGGCCGGCCAGATGTGATCATTGAGCCAGGTCATCAGGGGCAGGTCGTCGGCATAGCCCCTGAGCAGGCTCATGGCCGCATGGGTATGGGCGTTGACGAAGCCGGGGGTGAGCATATGGTCCGGCAGGCGGACGGTTTCTTCCCCCTGGAACTGCTCATGCGCCTGTGAGCGCGGCAGCAGCGCCTTGATTCGACCATCGGCGATGGCCACGCAGTGATCTTTCAGGATCACGCCCTCGGGCTCCACCGGCACGATCCAGCCCGCTTCGATCAGCAAGTCCACGGTCTCGCTCATGATCCGGGCTTCTCCTCGTAGAGATGGACATCCCGCTGCGGGTAGGGGATGGTGATGCCGCGCTCATCGAATTGCTTCTTGATGTTTTCCAGCAGATCGCTGCGGGCATCCCAGAAGGGGTCCAGGTCGGTCCAGACCTTGACCCAGAGGTCGATGCTGCTGTCAGCCATTTCACCCACCCAGATAATGGGCGGCGGGTCCTGGTGCAGGCGCGAGTCCGCGCTGATGACCTCGTGGATGATGCGCTTGGCCTCGGCGATGTCGTCGTCGTAGCTGATGCCCACGGTCACATCGATGCGGCGACGGTCGCGGGCCGAATAGTTGGTAATTACATCCCCGTAGATACGGCTGTTGGGGATGATGATTTCCTGGTTGGTGGTGGTCCGGATCTTGGTATGAAAGATCCCGACCGTTTCCACAACACCCATCTGGCCACCGGCTTCCACAAAGTCGCCGCTCTTGAAGGGGCGGTAGCCCATGAGCATGGCGCCGGCGGCAAAGTTGGACAGGGAGTCACGCATGGCCAGGCCAATGGCCAGGGTGGCGGCGCCGAGAATGGCGACCAGGGAGGTGACCTGCACCCCGAGATGGGTAAGGGCGGCGATCAGGGCGATGACGGTGATCACCGCACCGGCGATGGTGCCCCCGAACTGGGCCAGTGTCGGGTCCATATGGGCCCGGGTCAGTGCTTTTTCCAATTGCCGGCCCATGATGCGGGCGATCCACCGCCCGACAATGAAAATCAGCAGGGCGACGGCAATCCGGCCGGTCCAGGCCAGAAGCAGTTCGATCAGGTCGGGGCGGGAGATGACATCGACGATATCGTCCATGCTTGGACTCCTGATTTTTTATTGCTGTGGAAGGGCGCCACTATAACATCGGCCCGTCTTTAGTCGTCCGCCTCCGCCGGCAGCAGACGAATGCCGCCGAACCAGGCTTCGTTACTTGTGTCCAGATCATCGCAGTCACTCATCAGGCCGATGGCGTCGATGGTCTCAATCTCCCTGTCGTGGAAACGGGCGAAATCCTCTCGGATATTGCGCCGCTCGGTGACCCACTGGCCTGCCTTCTCCTCACCGGATTGCAGCGCCACCATCTTGACCTGATCGGCATAGGCGCTGGGCCAGCTTTCGCCCTGGTCCTTGCCGCTGGCCCAGACCCAGTTGACCGCACGGGTCTGCCAGCGGCGCCAGCCGCCATCGCTGATGGCATAGAGGCGGACCGGATAGTCGTCGCCCTCGCGACTGGATTCGTCGATGTCTTCCCCATAGCTGCCACGGATGCGCCAGGACCACTCGATGATCGGTGTTTCCCGGAGGTCAATTTCCTGTTCCAGGTAGAGGGCCGAGGCGCTGCTCTCACAAAGGGCATGAATGGCCTCGCGATCCTCCATCTCAACCAGACGGTAGGCGGTCTCGCCTTCGAAGACTTCCCTGTCCCAGTCAATGATCTCGGCAGGTGGGAACTCAAGATCCGGTGCGGCCAGTAGCGGGAGGGGGATGAAAACAGTCAGCCATGCCATGCGGCGATTCATGATTGTGATCCCCTGATTACTCTCACCCTGAATGGGACTGCATGGCGCGCTTCTGGTTCGCCGGCGGCCCCGGGCGGTAGAATACGCCCCATCAGCCAGGCCCCCGTTCCGGGGCCGCCCAAACAGGGATTATCAATGTTGAAACCGCTTTTGTGGAAGCCGGAGGAGGGCGTGCTGGAGGTCCTCGACCAGCGCCTGTTGCCGGCCGAAACCCGTTGGCTTCGTTGTGATAGCGCCAGCGCCGTGGCCGAGGCCATTGCCGGCATGGCGGTGCGTGGGGCGCCGGCCATCGGCATCGCCGCCGCCTGGGGCGCGGTGCTGGCCATCCGTTCTGTGGCGGGCCAGGAGGACTGGCGGCAGGGCTTTGACCGGCAGATGGCCGCCTTGGGTGCTGTCCGTCCCACGGCGGTGAACCTGGGCTGGGCGATCAATCGCATGCGGGAATCAGTAGCCGGTGTTGAGCGGGCCGAAGACGCGGTCTCTGCCTGCGAGGCCGAGGCGGCCCGGATCGAGGCCGCCGACCTGGCCGCCAACCGGCGCATTGGTGAGCTGGGCAGTCGCCTGCTGCCCGACGGGGTGACGGTACTCACCCATTGCAACACCGGCGCGCTGGCCACTGGCGGGCACGGCACCGCCCTGGGCATTATCCGCTCGGCCTGGGAGCGGGGCGCCTTGAAAGGGGTGATTGCCACCGAGACCCGCCCCTGGCTTCAGGGCGCGCGGCTCACCAGTTGGGAGCTGGCCGAGGACGGGATTCCGGTGAGTCTGATCGTGGACAGTGCCGCCGCCGCCCTGATGGCGGCCGGGCGGGTGGACGCGGTCATCATCGGCGCCGACCGGATCTCCCGCCAGGGGGATGTGGCCAACAAGATCGGCAGCTATGGCCTGGCCGTGGCTGCCCGCGCCCATGACATCCCCTTTATCGTCGCCGCCCCGAGTAGCACCATCGATCCCCGCCTGGCGCGGGGCGACGATATCGAGATTGAGCATCGGGAGGCGAGCGAGATATGGGCCGCGGCCGGTCTGTCCCGGGCGCCGAAAGGGGTGGAGACGCTCAACCCCGCCTTTGATATCACCCCGGCCGGACTGGTCTCGGCCATCGTGACCGAAAAGGGGATTTGCAGCCCGGCCGAGGGCCAGGGCATGGAGCTGCTGCAGCCGTCCGCCTGAGGGCACTCTCCCGCCCGCGCCTATGGTAAGATTACCGCTTTATGTCCGCCGCCCCGTCAGGGGCCGCGGCGGCCCGGAGGGCCCCGGATGGTCCCTCCGCCTGTCACCGTGTTGATTAACCGGGGAGCCTGCCTGCCCAATGGCTGATATCGCTCGCGAAATCTCGAACGTCAACCTCGAAGACGAAATGCGCCAGTCCTATCTCGATTACGCCATGAGCGTGATCGTGGGGCGCGCCCTGCCGGATGTCCGTGACGGCCTCAAGCCCGTTCACCGCCGGGTTCTCTATGCCCAGAAGGTCCTGGGTAATGACTTCAACAAGTCCTACAAGAAGTCAGCCCGCGTGGTCGGTGACGTCATAGGTAAATACCACCCCCATGGCGACTCGGCCGTCTATGACGCCATCGTGCGCATGGCCCAGCCCTTCTCCATGCGCTACACCCTGGTGGACGGGCAGGGCAACTTCGGCTCCATCGACGGCGACGCGCCGGCCGCCATGCGTTACACCGAAGTGCGCATGGCCAAGATCGCCCATGAATTGCTGGCGGATATCGACAAGGAAACCGTCGACTTCATCCCCAACTACGATGAATCCGAGTGGGAGCCGCAGGTACTTCCCACCAAGCTGCCCAATCTGCTCATCAACGGCTCCTCCGGGATTGCCGTGGGCATGGCCACCAATATCCCGCCCCACAATCTGAGCGAGGTGGTCAGCGGCTGTATTGCCCTGCTGCAGAACCCGGATACCACCATCGACGAATTGATGGAGCACATCCCAGGGCCGGATTTCCCCACCGCCGGGATCATCAATGGTGCCCGGGGTATCCACGAGGCCTACCGCACTGGTCGTGGCCGCATCTATATCCGCGCCCGCACCGAGATCGAGACCGACGAGAAATCCGGCAAGCAGACCATCGTGGTCAACGAGCTGCCTTATCAGGTCAACAAGGCGCGGTTGCTGGAAAAGATCGCCGAGCTGGTCAAGGAAAAGCGCATCGAGGGCATCACCAACCTGCGTGATGAGTCCGACAAGGACGGCATGCGCATGGTGATTGAGCTGCGTCGCGGCGAAGTCGCCGACGTGGTGCTCAACAACCTGTATCAGATGACCCAGATGCAGCAGGTCTTCGGCATCAACATGGTCGCCCTGGTTGACGGTCAGCCGAGGCTGATGAACCTCAAGCAGGTGCTGGATGCCTTCATCCGCCACCGCCGCGAAGTGGTCATCCGCCGCACCATCTTCGATCTGCGCAAGGCCCGTGAGCGGGCCCATGTGTTGGAAGGCCTGGCCGTGGCCCTGGCCAATATCGACCCGGTCATTGAGCTGATCAAGCAATCGCCAGGCCCCGCCGAGGCCAAGGCCGCCCTGGTGGCCAAGCGCTGGCAGCCCGGCATCGTTCTCGACATGCTGGAGCGGGCCGGTGCCGAGGCCTCGCGGCCGGAGGGGCTGGGCAGTGAATTCGGTCTGGTGGACGGCGAGTATCAGCTCACCGAGACCCAGGCCCAGGCCATCCTGGACCTCAAGCTGCATCGTCTCACTGGGCTTGAGCAGGACAAGATCCTCAATGAATACAAGGAATTGCTGGAACGTATTGAGGATCTGCGCGAAATCCTGAACAGTGAAGAGCGCCTGACCCAGGTCATTCGCGAGGAACTGGAAGCCATTCGTGAACAGTATGGCGACCCCCGCCGCACCGAGATCCAGATCGATCACAGCGATCTGTCCATGGAAGATCTCATCAGCGAGGAAGACGTGGTGGTGACTCTCTCCCATGCCGGCTATGTGAAGTCCCAGCCGGTGGACGCCTACCGGGCCCAGCGCCGGGGCGGGCGCGGCAAGGCCGCCACCCAGGTCAAGGATGAAGACTTCATCGACAAGCTCTTCATCGCCAATACCCACGACACCATGCTGTGCTTCTCCAGTCACGGCAAGGTCTACTGGCTGAAGGTCTATCAGATTCCCCAGGCCGGTCGTGGCGCCCGTGGCAAGCCGATCGTCAATCTGCTGCCGCTGGAGCCCAGTGAGCGCATCACCACCGTCTTGCCGGTGCGAGAGTACGATGCCGATCACTTCGTGTTCATGGCCACTCGCAGTGGCGTGGTCAAGAAGACCTCCCTGGAGCAGTTCTCCCGTCCCCGTACCAGCGGCATCATTGCCGTGGGTCTGAAGGACGACGACGCCCTGGTGGGTGCGGCGATCACCGATGGTGGTTCCCACATCATGCTGTTCGGCAGCAATGGCAAGGCCATCCGTTTCAAGGAATCCGATGTCCGCACCATGGGCCGTACGGCCTCGGGCGTGCGTGGCATCAAGCTGCCGGCCGGTAACGAAGTGGTCAGCCTGCAGATCGCCAGTGATGATTGCGATGTGCTCACCGCCACCGAGAACGGTTACGGCAAACGCACGCCGGTCAGTGAATACTCGGTTCAGGGCCGGGGCGGGCAGGGCATCAAGTCCATCCAGACCTCCCAGCGCAATGGCCGGGTGGTAGGTGCCCAGCTCGTCTCCGACGACGACGAGATCATGCTCATCAGCAATGCCGGCACCCTGGTCCGCACCGGCGTCAACGACATCTCCGTGGTCGGCCGCAACACCCAGGGTGTTCGCCTGATCCGCCTCGGTAAGGACGAGAAACTGGTCGGCGTGGAACGCGTCGAGGCCCTGAACGGTGAGGATGAAGAGGGCGATGCAGGGGAAGGCCCGGCCGAAGAGTAATCCTCGGGCGGGGGTTTGCCTTGCGCAGAGACGCAAAGACGCAGAGGAAAACCTTGCTTGATCTGAGGGCACGGCGGGCGCCGTGCTCTGTTTGTTTCTTACCCTTTACTCCTGACCCCTGACCCCTGACCCCTCACAAAGATCAATAGTGCATATAAGCCTTTCAGGCTGGTCCCATGCCGGTTGACTGATGCATCATACTGAGACCTCTGATCCAGTCATCGGTGCCGGGTCGGGTGGTCAAGGGTTCCTTGTTTATTGAGCCGGGAGGCGTCGTGACGCAGCGGGCGTGGAATTTCAGCGCGGGGCCGGCCATGTTGCCGGGGGCGGTGATTGAGCGGATTCAGGAGGAGTTGCCGGACACCAACGGCTCGGGCATGTCGGCCATGGAGATGAGTCACCGGGGGGCGGATTTTCGGCACATCGCCGAGACCGCCGAGGCCGATCTGCGCGAGTTGATGGCGATTCCGGATGACTACCGGGTGCTGTTTCTGCAGGGCGGGGCCACGGCCCTGTTTTCCGTCTTACCGCTGAATCTGGCCAATGGCAGTGGCCGTGCCGACTATGTCCGCACCGGACACTGGTCCAGCAAGGCCATTGCCGAGGGCCGGCGATTCTGTCAGCTACACATTGCGGGCGACAGCGAGGAGAACGAGTACACCCGGGTGCCGGACGACTACGATTTCGACCCCGGTGCCGACTATGTCCATGTAACACCCAATGAAACCATCCACGGACTGCGTTTTCCGGACTTGCCGGACACGGGGGCTGTGCCGGTGGTGGCCGACCTGTCTTCGGCCATTCTCTCCGAGCCCATCAATGTCCGGGATTACGGCCTGATCTATGCCGGGGCGCAGAAGAATATCGGTCCGGCGGGGCTCTGCATTGTCATTGTCCGCGAGGATCTGCTCACCGGCGCCCGCGAGGGCACGCCGGCGCTGATGGACCTCAAGGCCCAGGCCGGGGCCGGCTCCATGCTCAATACGCCGCCCACCTTTGCCTGGTATGTGGCTGGGCTGGTGTTTCAGTGGTTGAAAGCGCAGGGTGGGGTGGAGGCCATGGCCCATCGCAATCGCAAGAAGGCCGAATTGCTTTATGGTGCCATCGACGGGTCGGATTTCTACCGCAACCTGGTGGTACCGGCCTGCCGTTCGCTGATGAACGTGCCGTTTTTCCTGGCCGACTCGGCCTTGGAGGATCGTTTCAAGTCGGAAGCCCGGGATCTCGGCCTGCTGACCCTGGGCGGCCACCGCGCCGTTGGGGGCCTGCGCGCGAGTATCTACAACGCCATGCCGCTGGAAGGTGTCCAGGCCCTGGTGGATTTCATGGCCGACTTCGAGCGGCGCTACGGCTGAGTCGGTTCAAGGTTATCGAGCAAGACTCCGCTGCCGGTCCGGACTCTCCGCGGCTGCAGCGGACCTGGTGGTTTTTATCCGACAGGGTATTGATTCATGATTTTTCGCATCAAGACGTACAACAATATCAACGAAGCCGGTCTTGAGGCCTTTCCCCGCGGCCTTTACGAGGTGGGCAGCAGTATCGAGTCCGAGGATGCGGTTCTGGTCCGCTCAGCAAGGCTGCACGAGCAGCCCCTGTCTCCCAATCTGAAAGCCGTGGCCCGGGCGGGTGCCGGGGTCAACAATATCCCGGTGGATCGGCTTTCCGAGCAGGGAATCCCCGTGTTCAACGCCCCCGGCGCCAATGCCAACGCGGTCAAGGAGCTGGTGATCGCGGGGTTGTTCATGGGCTTTCGCAACATCGCCCCGGCCCTGGAGTTCGTGGAGCGGATCGAAGGCGAGGGAGAGAGCTTCGAGAAGGCGGTGGAAGCGGGCAAGAAACGCTTCGTGGGTCGTGAACTGCCCGGCCGCCGGCTCGGTGTGGTGGGTCTTGGCGCCATCGGTGGGCAGGTGGCCAACGCCGCCCGCTCCCTGGGCATGGAGGTCATCGGCTACGATCCGGGCCTGACCGTGGAGCACGCCTGGCGGCTGGCCTCGGACGTGCGCCAGGCCCGCAGCCTTGACGAATTGCTGGGGGAATCCGATGTGGTCAGCCTGCATGTGCCGCTGATGGACAAGACCCGGGACCTGATCAACGAGCGGCGGATCGCTGTCATGCGGCCCGGGGCCGTGCTGCTGAACTTTGCCCGTGATGGCCTGGTGGATCGGGAGGCGGTGATTGCCTCGGTGGAGTCGGAACATCTCGGCGGATACGTCACGGATTTCCCCCATCCGGACTTGCTGAAGCGGGAAAGGGTGGTGGCGCTGCCGCATCTGGGAGCCTCTACCGGCGAGGCGGAGGCCAATTCCGCGGTAATGGCGGTGCAAAACCTGCGAGATTTCCTCGAGAACGGTAATATACGCCATTCGGTGAATTTCCCGGACGTGGTCATGCCCCGTACCGACGGCGGGCGGCTGGCCGTGGCCAATGCCAATGTCCCCAATATGGTGGGGCAGGTGGGTACCGCCCTGGCCGAGGCCGGCCTCAACATCGTTGATCTGCTCAATCGGTCACAGGGCGAGTTGGCCTACACCCTGGTGGACGTGGATGGCGAGGTGCCCGAGACGGTGGCGGCCGCCATCGAGGCCATCGACGGCGTCCTGAAAGCCAGAAGCATCGCGCCGGTGTCTGCCCGCGGCTGAGAAGGCCGCGGCGCTGCCGCCGGCCTGGTCGTAATCAGAGGTTTTCCTCTCAAATACAGATACTGGAGTGATCATGGCAAGCCAATTCCTGGACAAGGCCCTGCCGGGTGTGCAGAGCCTCAAGCCCTATGAGCCGGGCAAGCCCATCAGCGAGCTGCAGCGTGAACTGGGCCTGGACGATATCGTCAAGCTCGCCTCCAATGAAACCCCCCTGGGGCCCAGCCCCAAGGCCCAGGCCGCCATGCGCGAGGCCCTGGAGGATCTGGCGCTGTATCCCGACGGCAACGGCTTTGATCTCAAGCGGGCGCTGTGCGAAAAGCATGGTGTCAAGCCGGAGCAAATCACCCTTGGTACCGGCTCGGATCATATCCTGGAACTGATTGCCCGCGTCTTCCTGGGGCCGGGCCGCAACGCGGTCTTTTCGAAATACGGCTTTGCCATCTACGCCATCGTCAGTCAGGCCGCCGGTGCCGAGCTGCGGGTGGCCGACGCCCTGCCGGAGGACCACCCGGCGATGCCCTACGGTCATGACCTGGAGGCCATGGCCGGGCAGATCGATGAGAACACCCGCGTGGTCTTCATCGCCAACCCCAACAACCCCACCGGGACCTGGGTGGATCGGGCCACCCTGACTGCCTTCCTGGACAAGGTGCCGGCCGACACCCTGGTGGTGCTGGACGAGGCCTACTACGAGTACGTGGAAGAGGCGGATTATCCGGACGGCCAGACGCTGTTGGCCAATTACCCGAACCTGCTGGTCATGCGGACCTTCTCCAAGGCCTATGGCCTGGCGGGGATCCGGGTGGGCTATGGTCTGGCCAGCGAAGAAATCACCGATCTGCTCAACCGCGTTCGCCTGGCCTTCCATCCCAATACCCTGGGTCAGGTGGCTGCCACCGCGGCCCTGGCTGATCAGGCCCATATCGACAAGTCCATCGCCATGAACCGGGAGGAGCTTGCCAAGATGCAGGCCGGCTTGCGCGAGCGGGGCTTTAAAACCATTCCCTCGGTGTGCAACTTCGTTACCGTGGATACCGGCCGCCCGGGCCGTGAGGTCTTCCAGGACCTGCTGCGCCAGGGCGTGATCGTGCGGCCTCTGGATGGCTACGGCATGCCCACCCATGTGCGCGTCTCGGTGGGCCTCCCGGAAGAGAACGAGCGCTTCTTCCATGCCTTTGATGCGGTCATGGGCAGCGCCACGGCGTGAGCCAGGTTTCCGGCATGGGCTCGGCACAGGGACGTGGATGGCAGCTTGGGGCGGCCGCCGAGATTGGCGGCGTCCTGCAGGTGCCGGGTGACAAGTCCATCTCCCATCGGGCGCTGCTGTTTCTTGCCATCGCCGAAGGCGGTGGCGAGATTCGGGGTTTGCTGGAGGCGAGGGATTGCCTCAATACCCTGGCAGCTCTCCGCGCCCTGGGTGCCCGAATTGATTCTCTGGGGCCCGGCAGCTATCGCGTGGTCGGTCCGGCCGGTGGTGGCCTGCGTGCCCCCGACAAGCCCCTGGATCTGGGCAATTCCGGGACCGGTCTGCGCCTGCTTACCGGTTTGCTGGCGGGCCTGAACCTGCCCGCCAGCCTGACGGGAGATGCCTCCCTGTGCCGCCGGCCCATGGGGCGAATCGTCGATCCGCTCAACGCCATGGGCGCCGCGATCCGGGCCGAGGACGGCCGTCCGCCCCTGCATCTGGCCAGCCATGAGGGATTGCAGGGGATCGACTATGCCATGCCGGTGGCCAGTGCCCAGGTCAAATCCGCCATCCTGTTGGCGGGGTTGCATGCCCGGGGCGAGACCCGGGTCCGCGAGCCGGCGCCCACCCGGGATCACAGCGAGCGCATGCTGGCCGGTCTGGGTGCCGATATCGAATGGGGGCAGGGCGAGGTACGCCTGCGGCCCGGTGGTCTGCGCGGCCAGGATATCGATGTGCCGGCAGATTTTTCCTCGGCGGCCTTCTTCGTGGCCCTGGCCGCCGCCCGGCCGGGGGCGGAAATATGCTTGCGCCAGGTCGGCATCAACCCCACTCGCGATGGGCTCCTGCGCCTGCTGAAACGGATGGGGGCCGCTGTCGGTCTGGAGAACCAGCGATTGGTCGGCGGAGAGCCGGTGGCTGACATCCGGGTGACCGGGCAGCCGCTTGAAGCCATTACCGTCAGTGCCGAGGAAGTGGCCCTGGCGGTGGACGAGATTCCCGCCTTGATGATTGCCGCCGCCCGCGCCCGGGGCACGACCCATGTGGAGGGCGCGGCCGAGCTGCGGGTCAAGGAAAGTGATCGCATCGCCGCCATGGCCGAAGGCCTGCAGGCCATGGGTTTGTCGGTGGAGACCCGGCCCGATGGCCTGTCGGTCACCGGTGGTCCGATTCGGGGCGGCCGGATCGCCTCCCGGGGCGATCACCGTATTGCCATGAGCTTCGCCATGCTGGGCGCCTTGCTGCCCGCCGGCGAGCAACTGCGGATCGATGATGTGGACAATGTGGCCACTTCTTTCCCCGATTTCATTGCCCGCTGCAAGGCAGTGGGGGTCAATATTCAGGAGTCATGATGGTGAATAGCGAGTCGTCCGACATTCCGGTGGTGACCATTGACGGGCCCAGCGGTGTCGGCAAGGGAACAACCGCTTCACTGCTGGCCCAGGCGCTGGACTGGCATCTTCTGGACAGCGGCGCCCTTTATCGCCTGCTGGCCCTGTCGGCCATGCGCGCCGGTGTGGCACCCGAGGAGGAAGCCCGCCTGGAAACCATGGCCCAGAGCCTGGCGGTGCGTTTCGAGGCCGGCGAGGGCGAGCAGCGGGTGCTGCTTGCCGGCGAGGATGTGAGCCGGGAAATCCGGACCGAGGATTGCGGCACCATGGCCTCGCGGATCGCCGCTGTGCCCGGCGCGCGTCGCGGCCTGGTCAAGCTCCAGAAGGACTTTCGACAGGCGCCGGGGCTAGTGGCCGATGGCCGTGACATGGGGACCACCATCTTCCCGGACGCCCCGCTCAAGATATTTTTGACCGCAAGCCCCGCGGAAAGGGCCCTGAGACGTCATAAGCAGTTGAAAGAGAAGGGGATTGATGCTAACGTTGGTGAGCTTGAAGTTGCGATTGCGGAGCGGGATCGGCGCGATGCCGAGCGCTCCACCTCGCCGCTCAAGCCGGCGGACGATGCGGTGCGCATCGACACCACCGAATTGAGCATCAACCAGGTGCTTGATCGCGTGCTTTCGCTGGTCAAGGAAAGGCTGGACGGCTAGGCCCCAAAAGGGCGGATGCCGGCCATCACATCCGGGCAGGCCAGGGGCCTGACCGGTTTTTTCGTTGCAGGACGGATCAGACAGGAGGTCGGATCCGATCAATCAAACCCCGGCATGGGCGGGATGGCCCGTGACGGACAACAGAAGCTGCCCGAGAGGGCACGGGAAGATAACCACATGTCAGAAAGTTTTGCCGAACTGTTTGAACAGAGCATCGCCGCGGAGCAGATGCAGCCCGGTTCCATCATCCACGCCAAGGTGGTTGAGATCCGGGATGATTTCGTCATCGTCAATGCGGGGCTGAAGTCCGAGGGTGTGATCCCGGTCAGCCAGTTCCGTAATGAAGAGGGCGAGCTGGAAGTCAGCGAAGGTGATGAAGTCGAAGTGGCCCTCGACGCTGTCGAGGATGGCTTTGGCGAGACCCGCCTGTCCCGGGAAAAGGCCAAGCGTGCCCGCACCTGGACCAAGCTGGAAGCCGCTTACGACGCCGGCGAGATTGTCCACGGCCACCTCAGTGGCAAGGTCAAGGGCGGTTTCACCGTCGACCTGGACAACATCCGCGCGTTCCTCCCCGGGTCCCTGGTGGACGTACGCCCCGTGCGCGACCCCACCTACCTGGAAGGCAAGGAACTGGAATTCAAGGTCATCAAGCTCGATCGTCGCCGCAACAACGTGGTGGTGTCCCGCCGCGCGGTGGTCGAAGAAGAGTACAAGGAAGAACGCGACAAGCTGCTGGAAGAACTGCAGGAAGGCCTGGTCACCAAGGGTATCGTCAAGAACCTCACCGACTACGGTGCCTTCGTGGACCTGGGCGGTATCGACGGCCTGCTCCACATCACCGACATGGCCTGGCGCCGCGTGAACCATCCCTCCGAGGTGGTCAACGTGGGCGACGAGATCGAGGTCAAGGTGCTCAAGTTCGACCGTGAGCGCATGCGCGTGTCCCTGGGCCTCAAACAGCTCGGCGAGGATCCGTGGATTCAGATCGCCCACCGTTATCCGGTTGGTGCCCGCATCTTCGGCAAGGTGACCAACCTGGCCGATTACGGTTCCTTCGTGGAAATCGAGGAAGGTGTGGAAGGTCTGGTGCACGTGTCCGAAATGGACTGGACCAACAAGAACATCAACCCCGGCAAGATCTGCCAGGTGGGCGATGAAGTCGAGGTCATGGTGCTGGATATCGACGAAGAGCGTCGCCGCATCTCCCTCGGCATGAAGCAGTGCCAGCCCAACCCGTGGGACGAGTTCGCCGCCACCCACAACAAGGGCGACAAGATCACCGGCAAGATCAAGTCCATCACGGACTTTGGTATCTTCGTTGGCCTGGAAGGCGGCATCGACGGCCTGGTTCACCTCTCCGACATCTCCTGGGATCAGACCGGCGAGGAAGCCATTCGCGACTTCAAGAAGGGCGACGAAGTGGAAGCCGTTGTGCTTTCCGTCGACCCCGAGCGCGAGCGGATTTCTCTCGGCGTCAAGCAGATGGACAAGGACCCGCTGGGTGCTTTCCTGGCCGAGTATCCCAAGGGCAGCATGATCAAGGGCAAGGTCCGCGAAGTGGACGCCAAGGGTGCCGTGATCGATCTGCCGGAAGAGCAGGAAGGTTATCTGCGTGCTTCCGAGCTGTCCCGCGAGAAAGTGGAAGACGCCCGCAGTGTGCTCAACGAGGGTGATGATATCGAAGCCCGCATCGTCGGCATCGATCGCAAGACCCGCGTGATCAGCCTGTCGGTCAAGGCCAAGGATGAGCAGGAAGAGCGCAAGGCGGTCAAGCAGTACTCCGACAGCAGCCAGGGCACCGGTGGTACCACCAGCCTCGGCGACCTGCTGAAAGAGCAGCTTGAAAACAAGTAATCTTTCGGGATGAAGGTATAGGCTTTCCCGGCGTCTGGCCCAGGCCAGGCGTCGGGGAAGTTTTCCTTGGAAAGGGGTAGGGGACCACCAAGATGAACAAGATTACCAAGTCCGAGCTCATCGAAGTTCTCTCTGGGCGATTGGGGCATTTGCCGGCCAAGGACGTGGAACTGGCGGTCAAGACCATACTTGAGCAAATGAGTAATTCCCTATCCAGCGGCCGTCGAATCGAGATTCGCGGATTCGGCAGCTTCTCCCTTCACTACCGGCCACCTCGCATGGGGCGTAACCCCAAGACCGGTGAGTCGGTGGCCCTGTCCGGCAAGTATGTGCCCCATTTCAAGCCGGGCAAGGACCTCCGCGAACGTGTCAATGACGGATATCAGAAGGAACTGGAGCGGGCGGACTGATCACACTGTGGTAAAGTTCTCCGCACGGGCGCTTGCCTTAGTTGGCAATTCCCGTTCCAGGAACAGTCCGTCGGAGTTGGCCATCATGCGTTTCCTTCGTCTTACCCTGCTGATTCTCTTGATCCTGGTGGTGGTTGTGCTCACCTGGGTCAACACCGCATCCGTGGAGCTTAATTACCTGATTGGTAGCGTTGAGCTCCCACTCCCCATTGCCCTGTGGAGCAGTGCCTTTATTGGCGCCATCCTGGGTTTCCTGGCCAGTCTCGGTATGATCGTGCGGATGAAGCGGGACAATGCCCGACTGAAGCGTGCGGCCCGTTTGGCCGAGACCGAGGTAAACAACCTCCGCAACCTGCCGATCAGGAATGACCGCTGAACTGTTTCTGTTGATCCTGCTTGCCCTGCCGCTGGCCCTATTGCTGGGATGGCTGCTGGGGCGGCGCGGCCGTGCCGGGCGCCGCAGCGGCGGCAGCGGCATGCGTGCCGATTACTATCAGGGTCTGAATTACCTTTTGGAAGAACAGCCGGACAAGGCCATTGAAGTCTTTATCCGGATGGTGGAAGTGGATAGCAGCACGGTGGAAACCCACTTCGCCCTGGGTAGCCTGTTCCGGCGTCGCGGGGAAGTGGACCGGGCCATCCGCATTCATCAGAACCTCATTGCCCGTCCCAATCTCAATCGAAACCAACGCCACCAGGCGCTGTTCGCCCTGGCCGAGGACTATATGCGCGCCGGTCTGCTGGACCGGGCGGAAAGCCTGTTTCTCGAATTGACCGATGTGCGCGCTTATATGGAGTCAGCCCTGAGCCGGCTGATCAGCATCTACGAACAACAAAAAGACTGGGACCAGGCCATCCTCATGGCCCGCAAGCTCGAGCTGGCCACCGGTCATCCCCAGAATGACCGGGCCGCCCAGTATTACTGTGAGCTGGCCGAGGCCCGTCTCAATGAGCGCGATCTGCGACAGGCCCGTCGCTATCTCAAGCGGGCAGAGATGTTTGACCGCCGCAATGTGCGCGCCGCCATGCTTCGTGCCCGGCTGATGCGCGAGGAGGGCAACCCGCGCAGCGGTATCCGCAGTCTTCGCCGCGCCCTGGAGACCGATGTCTCCCTTGCCCTGGAAGTCCTGCCCTCCCTTTATCGCCTATTCCAGGAAAGCAGTCAGGGCGAGGGCTTTTCCATGGTCCTCGAGGATCTGCGGACGGCCTCGGATGATGCCGTCTCCCAGATTGCCCTGGCGGCCATCGTTGATCCCGACATCAAGGACCCGGTCGCTGAAGCCTGTATTGCCCAGTATCTTCGCGGTGCGCCGGGGCTCAAGGGCTTCACCGAGCTGGTGGAGCTTCTGACCGGTCAACCGCCGGAAGATTCCGAGCAGAGCATGCAATCCCTGCGTCACGCCCTGCAGCGGCTGCTGGAGGCCGCTCCCAAGTACCGCTGCAACGAGTGTGGTTTCACCGCCCGCCACCTGCTCTGGCAATGCCCCAGCTGCAAGAGCTGGAACAGCATCCGGCCCCATTACGAAATTTCCCTACCCCATGTACTGAATCCTCCTACAAGCGGAATGGAAATTCGCCGTTGATGGAAGTCCCCCGCTGAACAACAATATTCCCCGTCCGCAACACGGACGTCTGAACTCAACTTCAGGGATCAGTAAAACAAAGGGGAATAATCATGACTGGATCTTTCTTCAAAGGCCTCGTGGCCGCTGTACTCTTCCTTGTCGCTCACACCGTCATTGCCGGTCAGTCGGTCAATATCAACACCGCCTCGGCCGATGAAATCGCCGATGCACTGGAAGGGGTAGGGGAGACCCGGGCCCAGGCCATCGTCGAATTCCGTGACGAGCACGGCGAGTTCCTCAGCCCCGAAGACCTGATCATGGTCAGCGGCGTGGGCGAGGTCACCCTGGACCGCAACCGCGAGCGCATCCGGGTGGACGACTGAGCCAGCTCTTTCCCGCAAGGTGACTGTTGGAGGCCCGGCCCTGCCGGGCCTCTTCTGCATTTGTTGAAGCGCCCGAAGAGGTGGGGATAGAATGAATTCCATGGCAAGCGACATCCGACAAGAGCTGCACACCCTGGCCGAGCGTCTGCCCGAAGACGCGAGCTGGGCAGACGTTATGGAACTGCTCCGCTACCGGGAAGCCGTGGCGGAAGGCTTGGCCGCCGCTGATCGCGGCGAGTACGCCAGTGAAGACGCAGTGCGCCGGGTGTTTGCCAAATACGGGTTGAGGTCTTGAAGCTACGTTGGACAGTGCCCGCCCTACAAGATTTTGAACAAGCCCACGATTTCATAGCGCAGGACAACCCAAAAGCCGCTCAGCAGATTGCCCAGAGACTGCTGGATGCAACCCGCACCTTGCTCGAATACCCTTATATCGGCCGAGTGGGCGAGGACGAAACTACCCGGGAATGGCACGTCCAGAATACCCCGTACCTGCTCGTCTAGAGAATCAAGGCGGACTTCGTTGAGGTGCTGCGTGTCTGGCACTTCGCTCGAGATGCATCCAACCGGGGCAGCTAAGCTGCCTGGCTGAGCTTCCCTGGCTTCCTCTTGGGCCGCTCGGGAATTAGACTGAGGGGTGCATCACAACAGTCAGCCCTCGAGATTCAAGGAGCAGAGAGCCCAGTGAGCAATAAAATCCGCAAGGCCGTTTTTCCCGTCGCGGGCCTCGGCACCCGCTTTCTGCCCGCCACCAAGGCCAATCCCAAGGAAATGCTGCCGGTGGTGGACAAGCCCCTCATTCAATACGCCGCCGAGGAAGCCGTGGAGGCCGGCGCGGAAGTGCTCATTTTCGTTACCGGCCGTAACAAGCGCGCCATCCCGGACCACTTCGACCGG
Organism: Natronospira sp.; assembly: GCA_003558125.1. Taxonomy (GTDB): domain Bacteria; phylum Pseudomonadota; class Gammaproteobacteria; order Natronospirales; family Natronospiraceae; genus Natronospira; species Natronospira elongata. The sequence continues at coordinate 21,784 of PWMQ01000093.1, forward strand.
GCCTATGAACTGGAAAACGAACTCTCCCTGCGTCACAAGGCCGACCGCCTGGAAGCCGTGCAGAACATCGTCCCCGAGGGCGTCGACTGCATCTACATCCGCCAGGCCGAAGCCCTCGGACTCGGTCACGCCGTTCACTGTGCCCGCAATCTGGTGGGCCAGGAACCCTTTTATGTGGTCCTCGCCGATGATCTGGTCCATGCCGAGGGCCCGGGCTGCCTCAGCCAGATGCGAGAGCAATACGAAAAGCGCGGCGGCAGCATCCTCGGCACCCAGCACGTCCCCGACGAACATGTCTCGCGCTACGGCATCGTCGACGGCGAGCCCCTCGAGGAAAGTCTCTGGCGTCTCAAGGGTATGGTGGAAAAACCCAGCCCCGAACAGGCGCCTTCCAACATGGGCGTGATCGGCCGCTACGTCCTCACCCCGCGAATCTTCGACCTGCTCGCCACCACCGGCCGCGGCGCCGGCGGCGAGATCCAGCTCACCGACGCCATCGACCGCCTGCTCCGTGAAGAATCCGTCTACGCCTACAACTTCAACGGCAAACGCTACGACTGCGGCGACAAACTCGGCTACCTCGAAGCCAACGTCGAACTCGCCCTGGCCCATCCTGAACTGGGCCCGGAGTTTCGTGACTATCTGCAGCGGTTCATCAGAAAAATGGACAACGACTGAGCATGTAGGGTCTTTCACTGCTGCTGAACGATTCTTCGAGGACATCTTGTGCTTGCTTTCTCGCCAGCATCCCGAATCCCAGGTTTGGATGCATGTTGGAGAGTACGACACGGTTATCCTGGCAGGCTGAGTACCGAGGCCCATGATGCGGTCTCAACTTGAGGGACGGTGGATAAGCAGCCTGAGGAAGGGGAGGGGACATGAGTAGATTGATACTCGTATGTGGCCTTGTATTAATCGGGAGTCTGATGGTTGATGCGGAAGTCTCAGGAGAAGAGGGCTCGTTTGAAAAGAACCTTTTGGGTACTTGGCTTTTTGAGAGACTAGAAAAGCATGATGCGAGGATGGAGGGGTGTCCGCCTGCGATTCGATTTGATGCGGGTGGCTCTTATGTAATCTTTAGTGATTGCTACGCCGACGACCTTGAGTACCCAGTCGTGGAGAAAGGTTCGTGGCATTTTGACCCTGACAGCCATAAATTGACCATGGTTGGAAGGGAATTTGTTGCAGATTATCAATTTCACGGTGACGATGATCCATTGATCGGAAAGGTGAAGTCAGTTTCAGATGAACAAATGACCATCTGCTTCTTCAGGGATGAGAGCTGTGAGAATGAAGTTTATGCTAGGACAGATGGGGAATGAATGATGTGGCTCCAGAAGATAGGGAACCAACAATTAAAATACCCTGTTTTTTTAATGCCGGGCAGAGCCCAGGCATTTGAAGAAGCCCCTTCCAAGCTTTTTCGGTCGCCACCCGGATGAGCGATGGTAATACCCACCATTTTTAGTGAGGGTGTTCAAAACTCTGTGTCACCCGAGTCAGCCTCATAGACTGATGTGATGCTCCAATCGACCTGGGAAATGAATGGCCATTTGAGATAGCGTCAGGTTCCAATTCTGCACTGGATGGCTCCACCGCTCGGATGCCTTGAGTATACCGGCGTAGAGGAGCTTGAGTAAGCTGTTCTCATTGGCGAAGCCGCCCTTGGTCTTGGTGAGTTTCCGGAACTGGCGGTGGACGGCCTCCACGGCATTGGTCGTGTAGATGGCGGTCCGCACATAGTCGGGATATTTGAAGTAATTGGACAGTGTTGGCCATTTCTCGCGCCAAGATTTGATGACCATGGGGTATTTGTTGCCCCATTTGGCCTCGAGCTCATCCAGGGCGGATTCGGCGGCATTGAGGGTGGCGGCCTTGTAGACGGGTTTGAGATCGGCCATGAACGCGCGCTGGTTTTTGGAAGCGACATACTTCATGGAATTGCGGATCTGGTGGATGACGCAGTGCTGAATCTCGGTGTTGGGATAAATGCTTTCGATGGCCTCCGGGAAGCCTTTTAGGCCGTCCACGCAGGCAATTAGAATGTCCTTGACGCCCCGATTGTGCAGGTCGGTGAGAACGCTGAGCCAATGGTGAGCGCCTTCCTGATCTGAGAGATACAGGCCGAGGAGTTCTTTCTTGCCCTCGATGTTCAGTCCCAGGATGGTGTAGATGGCCTTGCTGGTATAGCGACCATTTTCCTTGATCTTGTAGTGGATAGCGTCCAACCAGATGATGGGATAGATCGCTTCCAGGTCGCGCTCCCGCCAGGCCTGAAGCTCGGGCAGGAGTTTGTCGGTAACGGCATTGATGGTGCCGTTGGACATTGACACGCCATAGAGATCGCCGATGTGGGCGCGGATGTCCTGGTAGCTGGTACCCAGACCGAATAGAGCGAGGATTTTGCGTTCCAGTTCATCGGTCAGGTGGGTTTGGTGCTTTTTGACCAGCTGAGGCTCGAAGGTGCCGGAGCGGTCTCGGGGATTGGCCAGCTCGAAGGTCCCGGTGGGGCCCTTCATGGTCTTTTGGGTGGCGCCGTTCTTACGGTTGGGCGCTTCCTCCTCGGCGATATGGGCCTCCAGCTCGGCCTGCATGGCAGCCTCGGTGAGCTGCTTGATCAGCGGGGTCAGGACCCCGTCCTTTCCGGTTAGGTCTTTGCCCTCGCGCAGCCCCTGGAGAGCGGCGTCCATATCAAATTTTGGCGTTTTCATGAGTCACCTCTTTTTGGGTAGTGTAAAGAAGTGACACAGAATTTCGAACACAACTTTTTTAGTGGCACCCAAAAATCAGTAGATCAAAAACCCAATGCCCCCCGCTGCGATGACCAGTAGCCACACCGGTATGCGACCGGAGGCCAGACCGGCCAGGACGGCGAGGGCGAGGAGGGTGTCGCGCCAGTCGCTGATGCCGGCGGTGAGGACGGGGTCGTAGAGGGCGGCGGCGAGGATGCCGACGACGGCGGCGTTGACGCCGGCCAGGTGGCGGCGCAGGTGCTGGTTCTCGCGCACGCGGGCCCAGAAGGGCAGCACTGCCAGCAGAATCAGCATGCCCGGCAAGAAGATGGCGATCAGCGCCAGCAGCCCGATGCCGATGCCCCCGGCGGCGGTACCGACGAATCCCCCAAAGGCGAACAGCGGTCCGGGCAGGGCCTGGGCGGCACCGTAGCCGGCCAGGAAGCTGTCTTCGTCGAGCATGTCGGTGGCGACGGTTTCGGCGTGGAGCAGAGGCAGGACCACGTGCCCGCCGCCGAAGACCAGGGCGCCGGCGCGGTAGAGGGCATCGCTGATCGACAGCCAGGTGGCGGGGAAGAGCCAGGCCATCAATGGCAGCCCCAGGAGCAGCCCCACAAAGAGCCCAGCGGCCACCAGGCCGCCCCGGCGCCGGAACGGCAGGGACAGGGCCGAGCCGGCCTGAACCGCCACGCGGGGGACGAGCAGGGGCGCGAGCAGGGCGCCGAGGACAAGGGCGCTGATCTGGCCCAGTATGGACAGGCCGAGCAGCAGGGGCAGGCCCAGGGCGGTGGCCACGGCGAGGGCCGCGATCAGCAGGCGTTGCCAGTCCGGGGTGAGGTGGCGGGCCATGCCCCAGACCGCCCAGGCCACCACGCCCACGGCGGCGGCCTTGAGGGCGCGCAGCGGGCCTTCATAGTCGGCCGGATCCAAGGTCGCCAGACCGGCGGCGAGGGCGATCATGATGAGGGCCGAGGGCAGGGTGAAGGCGAGCCAGGCGGCCAGGGCGCCGCCCATGCCCGCACGATGCAGACCGATGGCGAAGCCCACCTGGCTGCTGGCCGGGCCCGGCAGGAATTGGCAGAGAGCGACCAGCTCGGCGTAGGTGGCCGAACTCAGCCACTGTCTTTCCTGGACGAAGACCCGCTGGAAGAAGCCGAGGTGGGCCACCGGCCCGCCAAAGGAGGTGAGCCCGAGCTTGAGGAAGATGGAGAAGACCTCGGTGATGGCTCTCACACTGCCGCTCCCTTGTTTGCCCCGGCACGATGAAAAAAGGGCCAGTTCGCGTGAACTGGCCCTTCTCTTCAATCTGGCTCCCCGGGACGGGCTCGAACCGCCGACCTAGTGATTAACAGTCACCCGCTCTACCAACTGAGCTACCGGGGAATTGATCTGCTCGCCTCAAGCGAGGGCCGCTATCTTATTCGGCCTCGCCCTCGGCGTCAACCGGGGCGAGGCCATTTTATGGCTTCGCTGTGCGGTGGTTTCCTATGCGGATTCGATCGCCTTGCGGATTCGCCCGCAGGCATCTTCCAGGGTGGCCATGTCGGTGGCGTAGGACAGACGCATGTGGCCGGGCAGGCCGAAGGCCGAGCCGGGGACCAGGGCGACGCCGGCTTCCTTGAGCAGGAATTCGGCCAGCTGCTTGTCGTCGTTGATGCCCTTGAGCTTTTCGATCGCCACGCGGAAGTCCGGGAAGCTGTAGAAGGTGCCCATGGAGGGCTTGACCCGCACGCCCGGAATCTCCCGCAGCAGGTCGTAGACCCGGTCATGGCGTTGCTTGAAGGCCTTGACCATCTCACCCACCTTGCTTTGATCGCCGGCGAGGGCCTCGCGGGCGGCGGCCTGGCTGACCGCGGCGGGGTTGGAGGTGGACTGGCCCTGGACCTTCTTCATGGCGCCAATGATTTCGGCGGGGCCGCCGGCATAACCAATGCGCCAGCCGGTCATGGCGTAGGCCTTGGACACGCCGTTGAAGACCACGGTGCGGTCATACAGCTCGGGGGCGACATTGAGCAGGGTGACGAAGGGTTCCTCGGTCCAGAGGATGTGCTCGTACATGTCGTCGGTCGCGATGAGCAGCCTGGGATGGCGCTTGAGCACCTCGGCCAGGGCCTGGAACTCCTCGCGGGTGTAGGCCAGGCCGGTGGGGTTGGAGGGGCTGTTGAGCATCACCAGCTTGGTCTTGTCGGTGATGGCCGCTTCCAGTTGCTCGGGGGTGATCTTGTAGTCCTGCTCCCAGTCGGCGGTGACAAAGACCGGCCTGCCGCCGGCGATCTCCACCATGGCCGGGTAAGAGACCCAGTAGGGGGCGGGGATGATGACTTCGTCGCCGGCGTTGACCACCGCCTGGCAGAGATTGAACAGGCTCTGCTTGGCGCCGGTGGAGACCAGGATCTGATTGAGCTCGTAGTCCAGGCCGTTGTCGCGCTTGAACTTGTCGATCACCGCCTGTTTGAGCTCCGGGGTGCCGTCCACGGCGGTGTATTTGCTGGCACCGGCGCGGATGGCCTCGATGGCGGCCTGCTTGATGTTGTCGGGCGTGTCGAAATCCGGCTCCCCGGCACCCAGGCCGATGATGTCCTGGCCGGCGGCGCGCAGTTCGGCGGCCTTTTGGGTGACTGCCAGGGTGGGAGAGGGCTGAAGACGCTTGACGCGGTCTGAGAGAAAATCGCTCATGGACCCCTTGCCTTGTTATTCTGTGAGTTTCCGCCGCGGATGCGGCACGAGAATGGCCCTATTTTACCTGAGCCAGGGGATACGCGCAGCATGAGTTTCGAGCTGATCAGCGACTACCAGCCCGCCGGCGACCAGCCCGAGGCGATTCGTGGCCTCAACGAGGGCATTGCCAACGGTCTCGCCAGCCAGACCCTGTTGGGGGTCACCGGCTCGGGCAAGACCTTTACCGTGGCCAATGTGATCCAGGCTCAGCAGCGCCCGACCCTGGTCATGGCCCCCAACAAGACCCTGGCCGCCCAGCTCTATGGCGAGCTGCGCGAGTTCTTCCCCGACAACGCGGTGGAGTATTTCGTCTCCTATTACGACTACTACCAGCCCGAGGCCTATGTGCCGTCCTCGGATACTTTCATTGAGAAGGACGCCTCCATCAACAAGCACATCGAGCAGATGCGCCTGTCGGCCACCAAGGCGCTGATGGAGCGCCGCGATGCCATCATCGTTGCCACGGTCTCGGCCATTTACGGCCTGGGTGATCCGGACGCCTATCTCAAGATGGTGATCCATCTGGACCGGGGCGATCGCATCGATGAGCGCAAGCTGCTCAGGCGCCTGGCGGAGCTGCAATACACCCGCAATGAAATGGATCTGGCCCCGGGGACCTATCGCGCCCGCGGCGAGGTGATCGACATCTTCCCGGCCGAATCCGAGCGCGAGGCCCTGCGGGTGGAGCTGTTTGACGACGAGATCGAGAATCTCAGTCTCTTTGATCCGCTTACCGGCGAGGTGCTGCGGCGGGTGCCGCGTTTCACCATCTATCCCACCACCCACTATGTGACCCCCCGCGAGCGTTTGCTGGAGGCGATGGAGAAGATCAAGGTGGAGCTGGCCGAGCGCCTGGAGGAATTGCGCAAGGCGGACAAGCTGGTCGAGGCCCAGCGCCTGGAGCAGCGCACCACCTTTGATCTGGAGATGATTCATGAGCTGGGCTACTGCAGCGGGATCGAGAACTACTCCCGCCACCTGTCGGGTCGCTCGGCGGGGGAGCCGCCGCCGACCCTGTTCGAGTATCTGCCGGATGATGCCCTGCTGGTACTGGATGAAAGCCATGTCACCATCCCCCAGCTCGGCGGCATGTACAAGGGCGATCGCTCGCGCAAGGAAACCCTGGTGGAGTACGGTTTCCGCCTGCCCTCGGCGCTGGATAATCGGCCGCTGAAGTTCGAGGAGTTCGAGCGTCTGATGCCCCAGGCCCTGTTTATCTCGGCCACGCCGGGGCCCTATGAAAAGCGCCATTCCGGTCAGGTGGTGGAGCAGGTGGTGCGGCCCACCGGTCTGCTGGACCCGGTGGTGGATGTACGCCCGGCCTCGACCCAGGTGGATGATCTGCTGTCCGAGGCCCGCCGGCGGGTGGATGCCGGCGAGCGGGTGCTGGTGACCACGCTCACCAAGCGCATGGCTGAGGATCTCACCGAATACCTGGCCGAGCACGATATCCGCGTGCGTTATCTGCACTCGGATATCGACACCGTGGAGCGCACGGAGCTGATCCGGGATCTGCGCCTGGGCGAGTTTGATGTCCTGGTGGGCATCAACCTGCTGCGTGAGGGCCTGGATATACCCGAAGTCTCCCTGGTGGCCATCCTGGACGCCGACAAGGAAGGCTTCTTGCGCTCGGAGGGCTCGCTGATCCAGACCATGGGGCGTGCGGCGCGGAATGTGAACGGGACCGCCATTCTCTATGCCGACAACATGACCGGCTCCATGGAGCGGGCCATTGCCGAGACCCGGCGGCGGCGGGAAAAGCAGGAAGCCTTCAACGCCGAACACGGCATTTCCCCCAAGGGCATCCAGAAGAAGGTGGCCGATGTCATGGAGGGGGCCTATGCCGACCGCGCACCGGCGGTGGAGCGGGCCCGTCGGGTAGCCGAAACCGCGCGGCGCTATGAGGCCATGAGCCCCCAGCAGGCCATGCAGAAGATCAAGAAGCTTGAGAAGCAGATGTACGAGCACGCCCGCAATATGGAGTTCGAGGAAGCGGCGACCCTGCGCGACGAGATCGCAAGGATCAAGACCGATGTGCTGGGCATGCCCGAGGACAAGGCGGGATAAAAGCAGAGATAAAGGGGAGCGGGGATAATGAATACGGCGGTGAAGGCGCCCAAGGGCAGTCTGAGTAATGACAAGCATGAACTGGCCGTCCAGTTACGGGCCGGCAATGGCCTGATTACCATCGAGACCCGGGATGAGCCCCGGGTGGAACAATTGTTTCAGCATGTGCTGCGAGAGGTGGTTCGGCCCATGTTTCGCTGGACCGCCGCCGCGGGCCTGGAACGCCTGGACATGGATATCGAGGCCCCACCGGATACCGATTCCCCGGAGAAAATCCTGCGCCATATCCGCAACCGGGGAACATCGGGGATATTCCTGCTGCTGGATTTTCATCCCTATCTGGATAATCCCGTGCACGCGCGCCTTTTGCGTGAGATTGCCCGTGCCGGTTCGCCGGGTTCTCCCAATGTGATTCTGGTCAGCCCGCGTCTGGAACTGCCCCGCGAGCTGCAGGCCCTGGCCACGCCGTTCGATCTGTCGCTGCCCAGCGATGAAGAGTTGGATTACATGGTCCGTGAAGAGGGGCAGGCCTGGAGCGACCACAACCAGGGGCAGAGAGTCAGGGCCAGCCGCCGGGCGCTGGAACTGCTGATCAGTAATCTGCGGGGTCTGCCCATGAAGGACGCCCGCCGCCTGGCCCGCAACGCCATCTGGAATGACGGGGCCCTGGGTGAAGAGGACCTGCCCGGCGTCATGGAAGCCAAGTTCCGGATGCTGGATCCGGGTGGCGTGCTGACCTTCGAGATGGAGACCGAGCGCTTTTCCAGTGTTGCCGGTCTGGCCCGGCTCAAGCGCTGGCTGGAGCAGCGGGCCCCGATCTTTGCCAAGGGCGAGCCGCCGCCGGGCCTGGATCTGCCCAAGGGCATGCTGCTGCTCGGTGTGCAGGGCTGCGGCAAGTCCCTGGCCGCCCGTGCAGTAGCGGGGGTGTTCGGTGTCCCGCTGCTGCGTCTGGATTGCGGTGCCCTCTATAACCGCTACCACGGCGAGAGTGAGCGCAATCTGCGCGAGTCTCTGGCCAGCGCGGAATTGATGGCCCCCTGTGTGCTGTGGCTGGATGAGATCGAAAAGGGCCTGTCCACCTCGAGCAATGACGGTGGCACCTCCCAGCGGATGCTGGGCAGCTTTCTCACCTGGATGGCGGAGCGCAAGAAGCCTGTGTTCATTTGTGCCACCGCCAATGACATAGAAGCCCTGCCTCCGGAGATGGTTCGCCAGGGCCGTTTTGATGAGATCTTCTTTGTCGACCTGCCCATCCGCGAGACCCGCGAGGAAGTGCTGCGCATCCATCTCAAGCGCCGCGAATTGAATCCGGATGACTTCGATACCGCCAGCCTGGCCGAGGCCAGCGAGGGCTATTCGGGTGCCGAGCTGGAACAGGCTGTGGTCTCAGCCTGCTATGCCGCCCATGCCGAGGGCCGGTCGCCGACCACCGACGATATTCACAATGCCATTACCGGCACCCGGCCCCTGTCCGTGGTTCGACGCGAGGCCATTGAGGACCTGCGCCGCTGGGCGAGCGAAAGAACGGTGCCCGCCGAGTAAGCAGAGGAAAACGCCGGCATCCATTTGGATGCCGGCGTCGTATCAGACTGCCGTCATGCGCTTGTTGATCAGCGCAGGGCCTTCATGGCTTCCACGGTCGTTTCCGTGTCGGCCAGGCCATTGGCGATCATGCGGGCATTGGTCATGGCCGCTTCATGGCCGTCCATGTCAGGCAGGGTAGCGGCGGCAGTGGCATCGGAAACCACGTGAACCTCGAACCCGGCCTCCACCAGGGCACGCATGTGGCTCTCGGTGCAGAGGTTGGCGGACATGCCGGCCAGAATCACCTTGTTGATTCCCCGCTTGCGAAGTTGCAGCACCAGGTCATTGGACTCCGGGCCGTAGACCTTGTGCGGGCTGGTCACCACGGTCTTACCGTCCTCGATATAGGGTTCCAGGCTTGCATGCCAGTCGGCGCCGGAGCCGTCGAAGTTGTCGGTGTCCAGGGGATGGTCCCGGTCGAACATGCCGATTTCATGCATCAGGTGCTCGAGGGCACCGCCGAAATGCCACTCATGATCATGGGGGTAGTAATAGTGGGGGGAGACGAAGACCGGCAGGTCCACATCCTTGGCCGTGGAGAAAAGGGACTCCAGGTTCTCGATGGTGTTGTTTTCCTCAACGCTCTCGCCCACAACGCCCCAGGCAACGCCGTCCTCATGCAGGAAGTCGTTCTGCGGGTCGGTCACCACCAGGGCGGTGTCATCGGCGGTGAAATCCACCCCCGGATCGGGGAGGCCGGCCTGGGCCGTGCCGGCGATCATCAGGCCGCTCAACAGGGCGGTCGCAATCAGGCTTTTTCGGGTTTCGCTCAGTTTGGTCATGTCGGATTCCTCCTCTGTGTTATCCAGACGGCCCTATCTTGCAAGCGACAGGGAGGACGGTTAAGCTTCTTTGGTGTTTAAAAAATGCTATTTCGTCCATTTCAGGCCCCGGATGGGGCGCGGAGTTGCTGATGGATGCCTTGAGTGCGGTGCTGGCCCACGTTCGTCTCCGGGGCCAGGTTTTCTTTCGCCAGTGCTTTGGCCGGCAGTGGGGCATGGAGATCCCGGAAGGTCAGGGAGCCGCGTTCCATATCCTGGAGAGCGGTGAAGCCTGGATTGAGCAGGCCGAAGATCAGCCGCCCGTGCACTTGCGGGCCGGCGATTGCGTCATTCTTCCCCATATGAGCAGCCACCGTGTTGTGAGTGGGCCCGGCGTCAGCTGCCTGCCGGGCGAGGAGGTCTTGCGTCGCAGCGGGATGGGGGAGTCGGTGTTTCCGGTCGATGGCGGCGAGCCGGACGTGGACATCGTTTGTGGGGCCTTCCAGTTCGAGCAGATGAGCAGTCACCCCCTCTGGCGGCAACTGCCCGCAATGATCTTGCTGACGCGGGAGGAGCGGGCGGTCGAGCCATGGCTGGATCACACCACTCGGCTGCTCTGTCATGAAGCATTGAATGAGGCCCCGGGCAGCATGGCCGTGAGCAGCCGCATGACCGAGCTGTTGTTCATTCAGGTCCTGCGGCTGCTTGCTCAGCGATCCGAGACCAAAGGGTTTCTCATGGCCCTGCGGGACCGCCGCTTGAGTCGGGCGCTGAACGCCTTTCATGGTGATCCTGCCAGGGCCTGGACGCTGGAGCTGATGGCCGAGAGTGCGGGCATGTCCCGCTCGGCGTTCGCCCGCCATTTCAGTGAAATCATGAGCACGACGCCTGGGGACTATGTCAGCCACTGGCGGATGCAGTTGGCCGCCCAGCGTCTTCGGGATTCTGGCGAGTCGCTGGATGCCATCGCCGAGGCCGTGGGCTATCGCTCGCCGGCGGCTTTTAGCCGTCAGTTTCTCAGGACCTTTGGCGAGCGGCCCGGACAGTGGCGAAAGCGGCAGGGCTCGTAGGAGTGGGCCATGCCCTGGTGACAGTGATGGCCTGCCACCAGGGGAATCCGAGTATCAGCCCTCCCATTTGTGGCCGGCGAAAGCCTGGTCCAGTTCGGGATGATTCAGGTGGTTGGCGTAGTTACTCAGGGTCTTGACCGCCAGGGCCAGGACGATCTGCATGATGTGGCTTTCCTGATAACCGGCATTGAGAAATGCCTCCACGGACTTTGGGTCCGGCCGGCCGCGGCTGTCGAACATGACTCGGGTGAAACGGCTGAGGGCGGCCAGTTTGGGATCGGGAATCGCTTCGTCGTTGCGCAGCGCGGCCAGGGTGTCGGCCGGAACCTGGGAGACCTGCTCGGCGATCATGCTGTGGGCGCTCATGCAGTAGGCGCAGCCGTTGGCCCGGCTGATGGTCAGGAGAATCACTTCCTGCTCGGCGGGCTCGAAGCCGGAGAGCTCACGAAAGTACTCGTAACCGTGCAGATAGCTGCTCAGTACGCCGGGGGCCTTGGCCATGTGTGCATACATGCTGGGCACAAAACCCAGCGTGTCTTTGGCGTCCTGCAACAGGGGTTTTACCTTCTCGTCTGCATTGTCCAGTGTGACGGGATCTTGCTGAATTCGGTATTCGGCGGTCATGTGCTTCTCCAGTTGGCAGCGAGTCATTCTCGCAGGTGGACAGGGGACGACAGTGATCCTGCGCCGTTACAAGCGCGAGGCTTGTAACGGTGACGCCCCGCCAAGCGTCAAAATGGGAACGGTGCCATGCCGGTGTAGAGTGGAGGTTCGCATTGTCCGCCCTGATCGAGTTATCCTTTCCCGATGGGACATTCCGGCCATCGCAGGGCGGTGCCGGAATTCGGCTCATCCATCGGGAAAAGCACAATGCAAAACAGCCTGCATTTACTCGACCGTCGGGGATTCCGTCCATGAGCGAGACTCAGTCGGAGCCGGATCTTCTGGAGGGACTGCGCGCCGGGGATCCCGAAGCTTTTCGCAAGGCCGTGAAGACCTACGCACCCAGGATGCGACGCACGGCTTCGGCCATTGCGGGAGAGGATGCGGCGGATGACATCGTTCAGGAATGCTGGATTTCAGTGGTCCGCAACATCAAGGGCTTCGAAGGGCGTTCCGCCCTCGGTACCTGGTTGATCTCCATTGTTGCCAACCGGGCTCGCAGCCATCTTCGCAAGACCAATCGACAGGACAAGCGACGGCGAGAGCCAATCAGGGAAGAGTCGCTTGATGATCTCTTTGATCAGCGGGGTTACTGGAAGACGCCGGTCTCCGACTGGGGCAGTGCAATGCCCGAGGGCCTGCTGGAATCCGAGGAACTGCGCAATTGCTTTCGGATTCACCTGGAGCGCTTGCCCGAACAGCAGCGAGAGGCCCTGGTGCTGCGTGAGATGAATGGTTTCAGCTACGACGATATCTGCGAGGCCCTGGACGTGAGCCCGGCCAATGCTCGCGTACTCTTGCATCGCGCCAGGACGGTGCTGTTTCGCATGGTGGATGGATTCCGGGAGACGGGCGAGTGTTGAATTGTCGTCAAGCCAGTGAGTTGTTGTCCCGCTCCCGGGATGAGGAGCTGCGCTGGACGACCCGTCTGCGTCTGCGGGCACATGTGGTCTTTTGTCGCTGCTGCAGTTCCCTGGAGCGCAATTTCGACACCCTCGGGGGGCTGATTCAGGACAAGAGCGCGGACGAAGCGGACGAACAATGGACCGAGGATCTGGCAGAGAAGATCTCCCGCCAGATTTCACAGCAGTCCTCTGAGAAGGATCAGTCTGATTCAGGCGATCAGGATGAGGCTGACAACAAGAAAGATCACTGAGACCGGGAGCAATCCCTAGCTATTGACGAATCGTTCCAGAATGTCAGAGCCGATGGATTTGATCGGCACCACGATTCCCACTTCCAGTGCATCACCGAAGTCCCTGTCCAGGGCGGTTTCACCAAAGTAGATACCCAGACCCAGGCCCATATAGGACTGCAGAATCGGCGGTATCTGCCCGTCGTGTTGGGACAGGAGCGCCCGGAGGGCCTTGATCCTTCCTCGTGGGTTGTCGGGTGGTTCGGATCGGCCGGCAGCCTCGGCATCCGGCCCCTGTGGCCGGTAGCGCAAGCCCGCCTTGGCGGTTAGCAGGGGAGCGGGGGCCGCGTAGCTTGATTCCAGGAAAGCCACGGTGGCCTGCTGGGCGGCCTCCGGCATGTTGCGATAGAGTGAGACGTTACCGAAGTAGTAGCGAATCTCCGGATGGCTCCTGAGCACGGCACCGAGGCCGCTCCAGAGTGCGAAAAAGCCTTGCCGGCGGCGCCGGGCGTCGGGATTGACCACGGAGCGGCCGAGTTCGATGCTCCAGGGCAGATAGTCCCGCCGAAAGGTCGGGGAGTAGTCGAACAGTCTCGATGTCCGTAGGAGTTGGTCACCGTGCGTCTGGCTGCGCGCAGCCAGTTGATAGCGATACATGGCGACCAGCTCAAGGTGCTCCGGGTCCCATACCAGGAGCTGGCGATAGGCCAGTGGGCCGCGGTCCAGTTCGTCCAGGTCACAGTCGACACCGCGCCCGGCACCGACCTCCCGGAACACGCTTTCCCGGATGCGGCCAATCTCCATCAGAGTGGCCGGAAAGGCATCGCCGTCAATGATGTGGATCTCGAGATTGCCCACGCGGCCGATGGGCTCGAGGCCGTCAAGCTCGCGCTGTAATTCGCTGGGCGTGATCGGGGCTAGGAGTTCACTCATAAGGCACCGCCCATGTCCGAAGCCATCTGATAGCAGAGGGTTCTCAATGCCGCCGCCCGAGCCCGGTCGTCGTCGCCGAGGGTGGTCAGCCGGTCCGCTTGCAGCGGCGCACCGACAAAGAAGTCGTTGTTCCGGGGTGCTCGATACAGCATCTCCCTGGGGAGCAGCAGCATTTCCAGGTTCATACCCAGCCCCAGGCCTCGACGCAGGGCCGAAACCGCATTGAAACGCCTGGAATTCCGAGTGCCCAGGAATACCGGCACGATGGAGCGACCGTGCTGCCGGGCCATGCGCACCACCATCTTGCCCCACGGCCCGTCGCGGAGCTGGCCACCCTGTTTTCTGGATGTACGGCCGGCCGGGAAGACGAGCATCGCCGCATCGTCGGCGAAACTTTCATGCAGGACGCGGGACATATCACGCTCCGAGGCGTAACGATTCAGTGGTGCCAGAAAGGGTTGCAGGTGGCGAAAGCCCATCAGGACATTGTTGACCGGCACCTTCACATGCGGATACCAGCGCAGCAACCAGGCCAGCATGATCAGGCCGTCCAACCCGCCCTGGGGGTGGTTGCAGACGAAAATCGGCCGGGTCTCGGCGGCAGGCAAGGGGTGAACCGGCAGCCGGGCGCTGACGCCGAGCCGAGTCAGCACCGTCTCGGGAAAATGTCGGCAGGGCAGTGCCGCCAGTTCGCTCAGCCCCTCGTTGATGGTGCTCTGGCACAGCAGTCTTGCCAGCAGGGGCCAGAGCAGTCGGGGCAATTTGCCGTGCAGCGCCGGGGCCTTGTCACGGAACAGGGCCTCCACGTCAAAGCTTTTTTCGGGGATGTCGCCGGGGGGCGCCGCGCCCTGGCCAGGAGCAGGCACCGGCGTCCAGGTCGTGCTCAGGGCCATCCCGTGGGCCGGCGCGGGTGATTCCTGCTGCCCAAGTTGCTCCCACAGCCATTCACCGTCCCAGTGCCAGCGAAAGGGCAGTATGCCTTCCTGTGTCGCGGTTAACAGAAAGGGCGGCAGGCCGAGGGCAAGCTGTTTTCCCAGGGTATTTCGAAGGGAGTGGGACGTGTGGCAGTGTCTGAGCCGATCCATGAGGGTGGTCAGCGCGGTCGCCGACTGCTCCGGGCCGTTGGACGGCCGTTCAGGCCGGAGCGGAAACAGCGTGAGTCGGTTTTCGCGGTTATTCATGGTCTTAGGCCGGGGTAGCTTGCTTCCGCGCTTCGTCGTCTGTCTGGGCTGCCCAGTAACGGCGGGTGGAGGTTGCCAGGCCGAATTCCGGAGGCAATTCCAGGCCGCGCTGACGCACGATCATGGCAATCACCGCCATGTGGTGAACCGCATGACTGGACAGGAACAAGACTTCCCGAATCAGACTGGAACGGGCCGTGATGACTTCTCCGCTCGTGTCCTGCCACTGGACACTGACCGTCTCGCCGCCTGAACGGTCTGCCACCCAGGCGTCGAAGCCTTCCCGCAGGGCGGCCAGGCTCTCCAGCGCCGCATGGGGAGAGGATTCAACCAGGGAATTGCGATCACGCTGCTCATAGTCGATTCGGCTGCCGCTGGCGTGAAGCACTGCCCAGCAGTGGTCGAGAATGTGGCGCAGATGCTTGCCGATGCAATAGCGACCATGGGGGCCGTCCACGAGCCGATAGGCTTCCGGGTCGAGCTCTCTGACCAGAAAACTCAACTGATCCAGGTAATCCCGGTGCTCCTCGATGGCTGCCGTTAGGGCCTCATCCCGCATGCTCTTTTCCTCCCGTCAGGTTGCTGATGGTTCTGCCTTGACCACCCAGGAGACGCCCCATTAGCTGCCTTGTTACTCGATTCTGCGGAACGCACGGGAGTTGTAACAAGAGCGAAGCTCTGCTCGTCACTCCGACGGTCCAAATTGAGGTAAATTCCACAGGAGCAAAGCATGACGAGACAAGTAAGGGGCAGTTTTCTGGGTGTGGGGGTGCTGTTGGCGTCATTGAGCCACTCAATGGTGTTCGCCGAGGCAGGTGGGGAGGGCGATCAGCCTCTGAAGCTCGATGATGTGGTGACACTGGGTGAGCGGGCAGGCCTTCGTTCACCGATGGAATCGTCGGTGCCGGTGGATATCTATGGCGGCGAAGAGCTTCGGCGTTACTCTTCCCTTGGCAATGAACTGGGCGAGGCCCTGGCCAATCTGAATTCGTCCTTCCTGTTCCCGCGCCAGTCCAATTCGGTGACCTCAGATCACATCCGGTCCGCCAGTCTGCGGGGGCTGAGCCCTGATCAGGCCCTGGTTCTGGTCAACGGAAGACGCCGGCACCCTTCGGCCGTGGTCAATGACAACACCAAGATCGGTCGTGGCACCAATGCCTTTGATTTCAATTCCATCCCCCTGTCCGCGGTCAAGCGGATTGAGGTTCTGAGAGACGGGGCCAGCGCCCAGTACGGTTCCGATGCCATCGGCGGCGTGATCAACATTGTTCTGGATGACAGCCATGAAGGCGGTGAGGTCGGCGTCAGCTATGGTGTTCACGATACCCGTGTCTCGCCGGCCAGCACACGGGAGCGGGATGGCGAGACCATCAGTGCCCATGTGAATCTCGGTCATGCCTTGGGAGAGACGGGCTTTCTTCGCTATGGCCTGGAAGTGCGAAGCCGCGACGCCACCAATCGGGCGGGGTTGGATCAGATTTCCCCTTTCCTGCCCCAGACCGACGATAATCTGGCCTTTCAGGGAACCCAGACCCATCGTGTCGGGGACCCCGAAAGCGATGAGGTGAAGCTGTGGGTCAATACCGGTGTCGATACCGCGGTGGGAGAGTACCATGCCTCGGCAACCTTCGCGGATATCGAGACGGAAGGGGCTGCTGTCTTTCGGCATCCTGACTCCAACCAGAATGTGCGCGAGATATTTCCCGACGGTTTCCTGCCGGTCACCCTTGGGAAAAATCGGGATTTCGGGCTGAGCACGGGTATTCGGGGCGTTGCCGGTGCATGGGAGACCGACCTGGCCCTCAGTCTGGGCAGGAATGATTTCCAGTTCGGCGTCAAGAATTCCCTCAACCCTTCACTGGGCCCGGACAGCCCGACCCGCTTTGATTCGGGTCGATTCCGGCTGGATCAGAGGGAACTGGCCTTCGATGCCTCGCGGAATCTGCCCGTGTTTGCAATGCCATCTCGCCTGTCGGCCGGCGCCAGTTGGCGGCATGAGGCGTTCAAGAGCCGCGCGGGTGAGCCCGCCTCATGGCTGGCGGGTGACCACGAGTTTGAGTCTGAACTGGCCGATCAGGTGGGCTTTCCGGATATTGGTTCCCAGGGGGCCAAGGGCTTGACGCCCGAGGATGCCGCCGACGTCAGCCGGGACGTGGCCAGCGGCTACCTGGAACTGTCCACGGATTTCAGCGAGCGTTTGCGGACCACGGTCGCCGCTCGCTATGAGGATTACAGTGATTTCGGCGGCACATTCACCGGCAAGTTTGCCGCCGTCTACCGCCCCGGTCCCAATCTGTCCTTCCGTGGCTCCCTGTCCAACAGTTTCCGGGCACCGACGCTCAGCCAGAGTGCCTGGTCGCGCAGTGACAACACCTTTGGCCCCGAAGGTGAGCGGGTCGCTTCCCGCCTGGTGAGAAGCGACAGCGCTGTGGGCGAGGCCTTGGGTGTGAGTGAACTGGAGGAAGAAACCGCCCGCAATATCAGTCTGGGTTTCACCGCTCGTTTGAGCGAGAGCCTGGAATTGACTGCGGATCTTTTCCGGATCGATATCGATGACCGGATCACCCTCAGTGAAAGCCTGCAGGACAGCCCCGACGGGGATGTCACCCTGGAAGAGCGAATCGGTGATTTGCCCGGCGGCGAGGGTGTTCAGGCCGTGTCATTCTTTACCAATGCGGCGGATACAAAAACCCAGGGCCTTGAGTTGATGGCGGAATGGGAGCCGGAAGTGGGCCTGGGCAGCCTGTCCATGGATCTGGCCTTCAGTTATATCGAAAACCGCATTCGCCGAACCGGGGAAGCGGTCAGCGAGATGACCGAGATCAATCCCGATTTCGAACTGGTGGGCGTGGCGGAACGCAATACCCTGACCACGGCCACGCCGGAGCGGCGCCTGATCGCCGGCGGTCGCTGGCAACTCGGTGCCTGGGAATTCAGCGGGCGGGCCCGCTACAACAGCGCGGTGGAGCGGGTGTTCGCCTTTGCCAGTCAGCGTTTCAGCAGCGAGACCGTGTTTGATGCGTCGGTAGGCTATGCGCTCAGCGAGACGACCCGTTTCGATTTCGGTGCCGAGAATCTCTTCGACACCTATCCGGACGAGTCGGAGAATGCCAATAATTTCTTCGGCAATTTCGCCTTTGATCCGATCAATCCGGTCGGGCTGAACGGGCGTTTTGTCTATGCCCGCCTGGCGCATTCATTCTGAGAGAGACGGGGGAAATCCTTTTGACAGCCGGGCGAAAGCCTGTAAAATATCCCCCGCTTCCAACGCTAGTCGCGTAGCTCAGCTGGTTAGAGCACCACCTTGACATGGTGGGGGTCGGTGGTTCGAGTCCACTCGCGACTACCAGGTTTTCGGGAAAGCATCGTCGGCGCCCGCCACGATGCTTTTCTTTTTTCCAAGTGGCCCCTCGTAAAGGTCACCACTGAGAAAAGGATCGACAAGCATGCCAGTCATTACCCTTCCCGATGGTTCCCAGCGCGAATTCGATCAGCCCGTGTCCATCATGGACGTGGCCGCCGATATAGGCCCCGGCCTGGCCAAGGCCACTCTGGCCGGCAAGGTCGACGGCGAGCTGAAAGATGCCTGCGATCTCATCCACGACGATGCCAATCTTCAGATCATTACCCCGCGTGACGAGGAAGGCCTGGAGATCATTCGGCACTCCTGCGCCCACATGCTGGGGCAGGCGGTCAAGCAGCTGTACCCCGAGGCCCGGATGGCCATCGGCCCGGTGATCGAGGACGGCTTCTATTACGACATCCGCCACGATGCCGGCTTTACGCCGGAGGATCTGGAAAAGATCGAAGCCCGGATGAAGGAGCTGATCGCCCAGGAGTACGATGTCATCAAGAAGGTCACCCCCCGGGACGAGGTGCTGCGGATCTTCCGTGAGCGGGGTGAAGACTACAAGGTGACCCTGGTGGAGGACATGCCCGAGGTGAAGGAAATGGCCCTCTACTACCACCAGGAATACATCGACATGTGTCGCGGGCCCCATGTGCCCAATACCCGTTTCTGCAAGGCCTTCAAGCTGACCAAGCTGGCCGGGGCCTACTGGCGGGGGGATGCCGCCAATGAAATGCTGCAACGGGTCTATGGCACCGCCTGGGGTGACAAGAAGGGCCTGAAGCAGTACCTCAAGCGTCTCGAGGAAGCCAAGAAGCGCGATCACCGCCGCTTCGGCAAGCGCCTGGATCTCTTCCATACCCAGGAAGAGGCCCCGGGCATGGTGTTCTGGCACGACAATGGCTGGCGCATCTATACCGAGATTCAGGATTACATGCGCCGCAAGCTGCGCCGGGCCGGCTATTCCGAAGTTCACACCCCCGAGATCATCGACCGCAGCCTGTGGGAAAAGTCCGGGCACTGGGAGAAGTTCCGGGATGACATGTTCGTCACCGGCTCCGAGGACCGGGAATTCGCCATCAAGCCCATGAACTGCCCGGCCCATGTGCAGATCTACAACCACGGTCTGCGCAGTTACCGGGATCTGCCACTGCGGATGGCCGAATTCGGTTCCTGCCACCGCAACGAGCCCTCCGGGACGCTCCACGGTCTGATGCGTGTGCGCAATTTCGTCCAGGACGATGCTCACATCTTCTGTACCGAGGAGCAGATGCTGCCGGAGGTCTCGGACTTCATTGATCTGCTTTACGAGGTCTATCACGATTTCGGCTTCACCGATGTACTGGTGAAGCTGTCCACGCGGCCGGAAAAGCGGGTGGGCTCGGATGACGTCTGGGATCGCTCCGAGAAGGCGCTGGAAGACGCCCTCAACCAGAAGGGCCTGGACTGGGACCTGCAGCCGGGGGAGGGCGCCTTCTACGGGCCCAAGATCGAGTTCTCCCTGCGCGATTCCCTGGGCCGGGTCTGGCAGCTGGGCACCATGCAGCTGGATTTCTCCATGCCGGAGCGTCTCGGTGCGCAATATGTGGCGGAAGATGGCGAGAAAAAGACCCCGGTCATGCTCCACCGAGCCATTCTCGGCTCCATCGAGCGGTTCATCGGTATTCTGATCGAGGAAAACGCCGGAGACCTGCCCACCTGGCTGGCTCCCACCCAGGCGGTGGTGCTCAATATCACCGATCGGCAGGCCGATTATGCCCGTGAAGTGGCCGAAAGCCTGCAAAATCAGGGTTTTCGCGTCGAATCGGACTTGAGAAACGAGAAGATCGGCTTTAAAATTCGCGAACACACCATCCAAAGAGTGCCCTGGCTGCTGGTAGTCGGGGATCGTGAGATGGAATCTGACCAAATAGCCGTGCGCACCCGCAGCGGCGAAGATCTCGGCAGCATGAGCCGGGCAGACTTCGCCGAGAAGCTGGCGGGGGATGTCGCACGGCTCGGTCGTCGTTTGGAGGATTGAAATATCGCTGCCAAGAACAAGGTCCGCCGCAACAAAGACATTCGGGCCCCGAAAATCCGGCTGATTGATCAGGAAGGGGAGCAGTTGGGCATTGTCCCTGTCGAGCAGGGTCTGGAAGCGGCCGTAGAGGCCGGCATGGACCTGGTCGAAGTCTCGCCCAACGCCGAGCCTCCGGTTTGCCGGATCATGGACTACGGCAAGTTTGTCTTCGAACAGAAGAAGAAGCAGGCCGGGCAGAAGAAGACCAAGCAGATGCAGGTCAAGGAAGTGAAGTTCCGGCCCAACACGGATAGCAATGACTATCAGATCAAGCTCCGGAATGCGACGCGCTTTCTTGAAGACGGCAACAAGGTGAAGGTGACCCTGCGCTTTCGCGGGCGCGAGATGCTCCATCAGGACATCGGTCGCGATCTGCTCAAGCGCGTTGAGGAAGACCTCAAGGAGCTGGCTTCAGTGGAGCAGTTCCCCAAGCTGGAAGGCCGTCAGATGATCATGGTGCTCGGGCCCAAAAAGAAATAAGGGCCCGTTCCGTGAAAGAACTCGCTCAGGGAAGGGCGGGATAAGCAAAAAGCGGGGAGTGGATGGTCCGCTCCTTCGTCCCTGGTGGCTAACGCCCGGCAGTCGGAAAGGCCGGGGGCCAGGAATAAACGCCAATGGAGAGCAACATGCCGAAGATGAAGACCCATCGCGGCGCGGCCAAGCGTTTCCGCAAGACCGGCAGTGGCCGGATCAAGCGGAACCAGTCCCACCGCCGCCACATCCTGACCAAGAAGAGCACCAAGCGGAAGCGTCAGCTGCGCAGCGCCTCGTATATCCATGCGAGCGATGTGAAGCTGATCGAGCGCATGCTGCCCGGCAAACTCTAAGGAGGCCTGACGATGCCACGAGTAAAACGCGGAGTGAACGCGCGCGCACGTCATAACAAGGTCCTCAAAGAGGCCAAGGGTTATTACGGCGCTCGCCGCAAGACTTTCAAGACCGCCCGCCAGGCCGTGATCAAGGCCGGCCAGTACGCTTACCGTGATCGCCGTGTGCGCAAGCGGGAGTTCCGGGCGCTGTGGATCACCCGTATCAACGCCGCCGCGCGTGAGAACGGGCTGTCCTATAGCCGTCTGATCAACGGTCTCAAGCAGGCCGGTATCGAGCTGGACCGCAAGGTTCTGGCCGACATGGCGGTGCACGACAAGGCCGGCTTTGCCGCCATCGCGGAAAAGGCGAAGGCGCAGCTCGGCTGATCCCGCCCCGACTGGGGTTGTAGATTGTGAAGTACCGAAGGGGAAAGGCCGCCATACCTTTCCCCTTCTTTTTTTCGTCATGGTGATTGGCCCATTGGGAGTGGCCCGTGGAAGATCTGGAGAGACTGAGTCGGGAGGCCGAGGCGGCCATTGAAGCCGCGGAGGACCTCAGGCAGCTGGACGACATCCGGGTACGGTACCTCGGCAAGAAAGGTGAGTTGACCGCCTTGCTGAAAAGCCTGGGCAAACTGCCGGCCGATGAGCGCCCGGCGGCCGGTCAGGCCATCAACAAGGCCAAGGGTGAGGTGCAGTCCCGTATCGAGGCCCGCAAGGCGGATCTTGAGAACGCCGAGATCGAAGCCCGCCTCAAGCGTGAGTCGGTGGACGTGACTCTGCCGGGGCGTGGTCAGGGCCGGGGCGGTCTGCACCCGGTGACCCGCACCCTGCAGCGTATTGAAGGCATTTTTCGTCAGGCCGGTTTTGAAGTGGCCGATGGGCCGGAGATCGAAGACGAGTTCCACAACTTCGAGGCTCTGAATATTCCCGAGCACCATCCGGCCAGGGCCATGCACGATACCTTCTTCGTGCGCCCCGGCGAGGTCCTGCGCACGCATACCTCACCGGTACAGATCCGGGCCATGAAAGACAGCCGCCCGCCGCTGCGCATCATTGCGCCGGGTCGGGTGTATCGCTGCGATTCGGATGTGACCCACACGCCCATGTTCCACCAGGTGGAAGGGCTGTTGGTGGACAGTAATGTGAGCATGAGCCACCTGAAGGGGATTCTCACGGATTTCCTGCGCGCCTTTTTCGAAAAGGATCTGGCGGTGCGTTTCCGACCGTCCTATTTCCCCTTCACCGAACCCTCGGCGGAAGTGGACATGGAATGCGTGATCTGTGGCGGCGAAGGCTGCCGGGTCTGTTCCGGCACCGGCTGGCTGGAAGTGCTGGGTTGCGGCATGGTTCACCCGGAAGTTTTCCGGCATGTGAATATCGATGCCGAGCAATGGCGCGGTTATGCCTTTGGCATGGGCGTGGAGCGCCTGGCCATGTTGCGCTACGGCGTGGACGATCTGCGCCTGTTCTTCGAGAACGACCTGCGCTTCCTCGGTCAATTCGCCTAGCCGCGTCACAGTTCTGTTCACTGAAAGTCGATTGATGCCGCTGCGGTCTCCGCTGGTTACCGGAGGGGCAAGAGACAAACATCCTGGGAGCACGCAATGCGCGTCAGTACGAACTGGCTGAATGAATGGGTGGATCATGGTCTGGAAAACCAGGCCCTGGCCGACCGTCTGACCATGGCGGGCCTGGAGGTCGATGCCATCGAAGGGGCGGCCGAGGACTTTTCCGGCGTGGTGGTGGGGGAGGTGATATCTGTCGAGCCCCATCCCAATGCCGACAAGCTCAATCTCTGCCAGGTCTCGGATGGTAATGACACCGTGCCGGTGGTCTGTGGTGCGCCCAATGTCTTCAAGGGCATGCGCGCCCCCTTTGCCCGGGTCGGGGCCGTCCTGCCCGGCGACTTCAAGATCAAGAAGGCCAAGCTCAGAGGCGAGGCCTCCCAGGGCATGCTTTGTTCGGCCAAGGAGCTGGGCCTGTCCGAGGATGCCGCCGGGCTGATGCAGCTTGCCGGCGATGCGCCGGTGGGTACGGACCTGCGCGACTATCTGGGCCTGGACGATCAGATCATCGAGATCGACCTGACCCCCAACCGGGGCGATTGCCTGGGCATGATCGGTGTGGCCCGGGAAGTGGGTGCCTTGACCGGCAAGTCGGTCTGCCGACCGCCGGTGGGGGAGGTCAGCCAGGGCGGCAGTGAAGAGATCCCCGTGAGTGTGGAAGACCCCGCCGACTGTCCCAGTTACGCCGGGCGCGTGATCACCGGCATTGATACCCGGGCCGAAAGCCCGGTGTGGCTGACCGAGCGTCTGCGCCGCGCTGGTCTGCGTCCCATCAGCCCGGTGGTGGATGTCACCAATTACGTCATGCTGGAGCTGGGCCAGCCCATGCACGGCTTTCGCCTCGACGCCATCCAGGGCGGGGTGACCGTGCGCCGTGGTCGCCAGGACGAAAAGATCACCCTGCTGGATGAGCGGGAAGTGGCCCTGGACGAGGATATTCTGGTCATCGCCGACGAGCGTGGCCCCATCGCCATGGCCGGTGTCATGGGCGGACTCGGCACCGCCGTGGAGCCGGACACCGAAGCGGTCTTTCTGGAGAGCGCCTGCTTCAGCCCCACCGTCATCGCCGGGCGGGCCCGCCGCTTCGGCCTGCACACCGATGCATCCCACCGTTTCGAGCGGGGCGTTGACCCGGCCCTGCAGCAGCGGGCTCTGGACCGGGCCACGGCACTGATCCAGTCCATTGCCGGCGGCGAGGCCGGTCCGGTCACCCTGGCCGGCAGTCAGCCGGCCGAGGCGGCACCCATCCGCCTGCGCCGCGAGCGCCTGCACGCTGTGCTCGGTTTCGAGCTTGAAGCCGATCAGGTGACCGACATGCTCCAGCGTCTGGGTCTGGAAGTCCGCGCCGATGAGGCCGGCTGGGAGGCCGTGCCGCCAAGCTTCCGTTTTGATCTTGCCATTGAGGAAGACCTCATCGAGGAAGTGGTTCGCATCCACGGTTACGACCGGGTGCCGGTGGAGTCCCTGCCCAGCGACGTCCGCCCCGGCGAGATGCCCGAGTCCCGGCTCGCCCTGGACCAGCTCCGATCGCTGCTTGTCGAGCGCGGCTACCAGGAAGCGATCACCTACAGCTTCGTCCCCGCCGAGACCGACCGCATACTGTCCGGCGGCACCGAGGGCCAGAAACTCGCGAATCCCATCTCACAGGACCTGGAGACCATGCGGACCACGCTGTGGTCGGGGCTGGTGGGCGCTCTGCGGCATAACGCCAATCGCCAGCAGAGCCGAATTCGATTGTTTGAGTCGGGTCTCAGGTTTATTCCGCAAGGCTCTGATATTAAACAGGAACCCTGGGTCGCCGGCGTGGCCTGGGGGAGTGCCGAGCCCGAGCAATGGGATGGCCGCAAGCGGCCAGTGGACTTCTTTGATGTCAAAGGCGATGTCGAGGCCCTGCTCACCGCCGGCGGCCCGCGCGGACTGACCTTCCAGGCCGACAGCCATCCGGCGCTTCACCCCGGTCAGTGTGCGCGTATCCTCGTGGAAGGTGAGAAGGGCGGCTGGATCGGCCGTATTCATCCTCAGATCGCCGATCAACTGGATGTCCCGGCAGACAGCTATCTGTTCGAGATTCCGCTGGCCGTGGCCGCTCAGGGGCGCCTGCCGGCCTACCGCCCGGTCTCCCGCTTCCCCTCGGTGCGCCGTGACCTGGCCTTCATCGTGGACGAGTCGGTGCCGGCCGCCGAGCTGGTCTCTGCCGCGCGAGAAGCCGCGGGGGAGGTGCTGTCCGAGGTGCGGGTCTTCGACGTGTACCAGGGCAAGGGCGTAGATTCAGGACGAAAAAGTATTGCTTTAGGCTTGATTTTACAGGGTTCTTCGCGCACTCTTACTGATGATGATTCGGATCGGGTGGTCCAGCAGGTGAGGGAGTTGCTTGAAACCCGACTTGGAGCCACGGTGAGAGATCAATAACAATGGCACTCACGAAGGCGGAGCTAGCGGAAGCGCTGTTCGATGAACTTGGATTGAACAAGCGCGAAGCCAAGGAGCTGGTGGATCTCTTCTTTGAGGAGATCAAGAACGCGTTGGCCGACGGCACACAGGTCAAGCTTTCCGGTTTCGGTAATTTCGACCTCCGGGACAAGAACCGGCGCCCTGGTCGTAACCCCAAAACCGGGGAAGAGATTCCCATTTCAGCTCGCAGGGTTGTTACTTTCCGTCCGGGGCAGAAGCTCAAGACCAGGGTAGAGGCTTATGCTGGAACCAGGGAATAACGACGAACTCCCGGTCATCCCGGGCAAGCGCTATTTCACCATCGGCGAGGTCAGCGACCTCTGCGGGGTGAAACCGCATGTCCTGCGGTATTGGGAGCAGGAATTCCCCCAGCTCAAGCCGGTCAAGCGCCGCGGAAACCGCCGCTACTACCAGCGCCATGATGTTCTGGTAATTCGGCAGATCCGTAGTCTGCTCTACGATCAGGGCTTTACCATCGGCGGCGCCCGCCAACAGCTTTCCGGCGAAAACGCCAAGCAGGACGTCAACCAGAGTCAGCAGATCATCAAACAGATCCGCACCGAACTCGAGGAAATCCTGCACACCCTGCGGACCTAGGCTCATCACGCTCGCCGAGGGTTTCCAGACCGAGCATTTTCCAGTATCATTCCGCCCTCGCCTGAACGGCGAACAGCAGTTCTCGGGGTGTAGCGCAGCCTGGTAGCGCACCTGCATGGGGTGCAGGTGGTCGGAGGTTCAAATCCTCTCACCCCGACCAAATCCAAGAGCCCGTCGATTAACTTCGGCGGGCTTTTTTCGTATAGGTGCCCCTAGACGGGAGGATTTGAACCTACGGTTCACTTTCCTGCTACGGCATCCTGCCTCCGCGACGGAAAGCCCGGGGCAGGCCGTCCGTGGCCTGCCCGCCAGCCGAGCTGCGAAATGCCACCGGCATTTCGGTCTCGTCTGGCCCTCTCACCCCGACCAAATCCAAGAGCCCGTCGATTAACTTCGGCGGGTTTTTTTTGTTTATCCTGAACGCATGTGTGGGCGAATTGCGCGAACGCGGGAGCTGAAGGAATACGCCAGGGCCCTTGGCGTGGATCTCCGGTTCATCGAAGAACACTTTCCGCCGAGCTGGAATATCCCGCCCGGCAGTGAACATCCGGCCTTTGTGCTGGGCCGCAGCGGTGAGCTTAAGCCGCATCCCATGCATTGGGGCTATCGGCCCCACTGGGCCGGGGAGAAGGGCAGGGAGGTGATCAATGCCCGGGGTGAAAGCGCGGCCGAGAAGCCTTATTTTCGCAGTGCCTACCAGCGCGGTCAGCGCTGCCTGATCCCGGCAACCGCCTGGTATGAGTGGCAGAAAACGGCGACCGGCAAACAGCCTTGGGCGCTCAGCAATGAGGCCCAAACCCTCTTTCTGGCCGCGGTCTACACCCGCGGGCAAGAGGGGCTGGGTTTTGCCATCGTCACCCGCCCGGCGATCAAGTCCCTCGGCCACATCCACGATCGCATGCCCCTGGTGCTCAGCGATGCCACTGCCCAGCAGCAATGGCTGGCCCACGAGCCTCTGCCCGGCGACTGGAGTCAACGCTGGATTACTGGCCCATCACTGCCGGATGCTTGGCAGAGCTGGCCTGTCAGCCGCGCGGTCAATAGCCCGGAGAACGATACGCCCCAGCTATTGGAGCAGGTTGAATCCAAGAGCTAGGCAAGCTCCGACCATGAAAGGCACGGCTTGACGTACGTACGGAAGTGCGTACACTTTGTGGAAAGTAAAGCGTGCGAGAGAGGTGCGTGATGAGCGGAATTTCAGCCACTGAGGCACGCAGCAAGTTGTATCGCCTGATCGACGAGGCTGCGGAGTCGCACCGACCAATCACGATCACGGGAAAGCGTAATACCGCTGTCTTGGTGTCAGAAGAAGATTGGTCTGCGATTCAGGAAACACTTTACCTGCTCTCTGTGCCAGGGATGCGGGAGTCAATCCGTGAGGGAATGGATGCGCCCGTGCAGGAATGTGATGAGGAGCTGGATTGGTGACATGGAAGTTGGTTTACACCAAGCAAGCGCAAAAAGATGCAAAGAAGCTGGCTGCCAGTGGACTAAAACCAAAAGCTGAAGAATTGCTAGCCCTGATTGCAGAAGATCCCTTCCGCAGACCCCCACCGTTTGAAAAGCTTATTGGTGACCTTTCGGGGGCCTATTCTCGCAGGATTAATATTCAGCATCGACTGGTATACCAGGTGCTTGAGTCTGAAGGTGTTGTGAAAGTGCTCAGACTCTGGAGTCACTACGAATAGCGGAACCTCTGACTAATCAGAGGTTCCTTTTAGCGCCAATAAGTCGCTGATCTTGGCCGGTTTGAGCTTACGCTCCTCCAAGGTGTCGAGCATCTTGGCCAGTGCTTCGGCAGTGGCGAGGTCCGGCTCGTGAAGATGGAGGACGACGATGCTGCCGGGTTGGACGTTGTCGAGTACCTGGGCGGCGATCTCTTCGGCGCTGAGGTCCTTGTCGGCGTCGCCGCTGGCGATGTCATAGTGGACGAGTTTGAGGCCCAGATCAGCTGCAATCTCTGTGACTGTTTCGTTGTATTGGACGAATGGTGGGCGAAAGTGACGCGGGATTTCGCCGGTGAGGCTGTAGGACATGAGTTGGGCGAAAGCGATTTGTAGGCGGATGTCTTTTTCTGTTAGTTCGGTCAGATCCGGGTGGCCGTGGGCGTGGGTCGCGATTTCGAACTGAGGGTCGTCGTGAAGCTCGCGCGTGAGCTCAGGGTTGTCGGCCATCCAGAGGCCGCCGAGAAAGAGGGTGGCGGGGATCTGGTGGTCGCGAAGCTTGTCCAGCACCGCCTCATTAAGTCGGTTGCTTCCAAGCTGGCTGCAGGCGTCGAAGGTCAATGCGATTTTGCCTGGGTCCTGGTCCCGTGGCCCATGCTTGATGACCTGGGGTGAGCGGGCCTCAACCATCGGCAGCTCATCGATGGCAAGGTCTGGATGAGCGGCGTTGAAGGCTTCTCGAAGTGATTCGGTATAGGCATTGGCGTCGATGTCTGCCTGCGCCATGGTGGGCAGAGCGAGGAGGAGGGCGAGGAAAGCGGCCTGGGTAGGGCGTCGCACGGGTGGACCTCGGGTTCGGAACAGGGTAACTCAGTTTGCTGTGCCGCCAGAGACAAGTCCAGTGGCCGGGCCATTCGGCTTGTCAGGTCTGTTAGTCTGCGGTGGACAGGATTCATGGAAGAGGAGTGCTGATGTCGCGCGCTGAAGATGGGCCTGGTCTAAAGGTCGTTGCTTTGGGGGTTGCCGCCTTTGTGGCCGGTCTTTGGTTGTTGCACGGCCTGGTGGTGGTCCTTGGACTGGATGCCTCGGCCCTGGGCATCCGGCCCCGGGCCGTGTCCGGACTGATGGGGGTTGTTGCGGCACCCCTGATTCATGGCTCCTGGCTGCATCTGTTTTCCAATACCCTGCCCTTGATCGTGTTGGGTAGCGCGATGCTTTACGGCTTTCCCCGGGCCGCCAGGGCAGCCTTGCCGTTGATCTGGCTGGGCTCCGGTTTGCTGGTCTGGCTGCTTGCCCGGGATGGGGTGCATGTGGGTGCCAGCGGCGTGGCCTTCGGGATGATGTTTTTTGTGCTGAGTGCGGGTATTCTGCGTCGCGACCGGGCATCGGTGGCGCTGGTGCTGTTGGTCTTTTTCCTGCACGGGTCCATGGTCTGGGGCGTT
>PWMQ01000102.1 GCA_003558125.1 Natronospira sp.
CACGTGATAGCCATGGGTGCCTGCGGAATCGAACTCCACCCTCTCCGCTTCGATGCCCCGCTGCTCCAGCAGATGCCGGAAGATGCCTTCCGCCGTGGGGGAACGGCAGATATTGCCCAGACAAACAAATAGCACGCGCTTGCTCATGATAGGCCGTCTCCTGACTTCTGCGACTCAGACTTGCCAATACCCACAACAGAATTCAACATGATAACGGTTCACGAGGGAAATCACGCTATGAGCGATGAACAGCCGCTGCCGTCCATTGATCGCCTGGAAGCCCTGATCGGCCGACAAGTCCATTACCTGGGCCATGACTGGCAGGTGATCGAAATCCTGGAGGAAGAGCTGGCCATCGTGCTTCAGGCCACCGACAACAGCGAACGGATTCTTGCCAATGCCCACGGTGAGCCGGTGCGAGCGCTACCGGATGTGATCACCCTGCCGGTCGCCGACCCCGATGGCGGCGGGCTCAACCCTGCCCTGCGTGAGATGCAGGTCTCCGAGCAGTAGAGATCAGCCCCTAGAACCCGCCCAGCAAGGCCTCTACCCTTGCCACATCGTCGGGCACGTCCACGCCCGGCCCCGGCATTTCGCCGGCCTGCCTCACCTGAATACGCAAGCCGACCCACAAGGCCCGCAACTGCTCGAGCTGTTCAATCTCTTCCAGCTCGCAGGGTGGCTCCGCCGCCAGGCGATCCAGGACCCCCGCACGATAAGAATACAGTCCGATATGCCGATAAACCGCCCGCGGCGCCTCGGTGGAGTCCGGGTCCCGCGTAGCCGGGTTGTCACGGTCCCAGGGAATGGGAGCGCGGCTGAAATAAAGTGCCGAACCGCTGCGGGCCACGACCACCTTGACCACATTGGGGTCCATCAGCTCGGCACTGCTCTCGATGGGCCAGCACAGTGTTCCGATATCGGCCGAGGCTTCGTTGAGCAATTGATCCGCCACATCCCTGATGGCAGTCACCGGCATCAGGGGCTCGTCGCCCTGCAGGTTGACCACCACATCCTCATCGGCCCAACCCAGTTGTCCAACCACTTCCCCGACCCGGTCAGTCCCGGAACGGGC
This sequence comes from Natronospira sp., assembly GCA_003558125.1. Classification (GTDB taxonomy): domain Bacteria; phylum Pseudomonadota; class Gammaproteobacteria; order Natronospirales; family Natronospiraceae; genus Natronospira; species Natronospira elongata. Next base: position 1,076 of record PWMQ01000102.1, read on the forward strand.
CTCCGGCGAGGTCATGCAGACCCGGGCACCGAATTGTTCGCAGTGAGTACGGATACTGTGATCGTCAGTCGCAATGATGACCTGTTCGGCGCCGGCATCGCAGGCCCGTTGCCAGACATGACGGATCATGGGTTCCCCGGCGATCCGGGTCAGGGGTTTGCCGGGAAAACGGCTGGAACCATAACGGGCCGGAATCACCACCTTGAAACTCATTTGAGATTATCCCTTTCCTCTGTGGAGATCTCTCGGGCCTCCTCTTCCAGCATGACGGGAATCCCGTCCCGGACCGGAAAGGCCAGACGATCCGCCTTGCAAATCAACTCATCCGAGGACCGTTGATAGATCAACTTACCCTTGCACACCGGGCACACCAACAGTTCCAGAGTCTTGCGATCCACGCCCATGCGTTTTTCCTCTTCAGTCCCGATCCTGCCACCGGCGGCAGAGTGCCACCAACTCATCCAGCATGGCCCCGGCATCGTCCAGCTCGGCCTCCACCGGCACCCGCCACCAATGAGCGGCGGCACGCTCGCCAAGCTTGACCGCATCCTTGTCCGTCATCAACACCGTGGTGCCATCATCCTGCTCGGCTTGCCAGCGGGCATGATCACCCGGTGCTTCCTCGATCAGCTCGATATTGTATCCCGCCAGCGTATCAAAAAAGCGCTGTGGCGCTCCCATACCCGCCACCGCCCGCACCGGGCCGGGAGCAAAGTCAGACAGGGGGCGGCGACGACCATCCATCAGGTTTACCGCGCTGTCAGTTCGCAATTGCATGAGCAAACCGCTTTCCGCTTCCGGCCGCTGGCCATTCCAGACCCGCCAGTGAACCTGATCCAGGCGCTCCAGGGGTTCGCGCAGGGGCCCGGCTGGTATCAGGCGGCCATTGCCGAAGCCCCTTTTGCCGTCAATCACCGCGATCTCGCGGTCGCGGGCCAAAGGGTAGTGTTGCAACCCATCATCACTGACAATCAGATCCAGGCTGAAATGGGAAAGCAGGAGGCGACAGGCCTGGGGGCGGTCAGCGCCCACCGCTACCGGGCAGCCGGTCAGGCGCTGAAGCAGGAGGGGCTCGTCACCCACACGACGCCAGTCACTATTCGCTTCCACCAGCAGACAGTCACGACTGCGACGGCCATAGCCACGGCTGACGACACCCACCTGCAGTCCACGCCGCTTGAGTGCAGCGGCGAGCCAGGCGACAAAGGGAGTCTTGCCGGTACCACCGGCCGTGAGGTTGCCCACCACCACGACCGGCACCGGCGCCCGCCAGGCCGTGGCTGCCCGCCGGCGATTGAGCCGCACCAGGCCGGCCTGCAGCCGGGCCAGACCCCGCAGCACGATGCCGGGCTGCTGCTCACCGTACCAGCGCCCTTGCAGCCAGGATTCCAGTCGGCGGCGCAGGCTCATGGCTCGCCCTTACTCGGAAAACTGCAGGCGATGCAGACTGGCGTAATGGCCACCACGATCAAGCAACTCCTGGTGGGTACCCGACTCCACGATACGGCCATGATCCAGCACCAGAATGCTATCGGCATTCTCGATCGTGGACAGGCGATGGGCGATGACAAAGGTAGTGCGGTCCTCCATCAGGCGATCCAGGGCTTTCTGGATATGGCGCTCCGACTCGGTATCCAGTGCCGAGGTAGCCTCGTCCAGAATCAGCAGGGGCGCATCCTTGAGCAGGGCCCGGGCAATGGCGATCCGCTGACGCTGGCCACCGGACAGCAATACACCCCGGTCACCCACAACCGTGTCCATGCCCTCCGGTAGCTGCTCAATGAAGTCCAGGGCATAGGCCTTGCGGGCCGCCTCGCGAACCGCATCCCGATCAGTGTCCACCAGACTGCCATAGGCAATATTGTGCTCAATGGTGTCGTTGAACAGCACCACATCCTGACTGACCATGGCGATCTGATTACGCAGATCAGTACGCCGGTACTCGCTGAGAGAAACACCGTCCAGCAGTATCTGCCCCTGATCGGGATCATGGAAACGGGGCAAGAGGCTCACCAAGGTGCTCTTGCCGCTACCCGAGCGGCCCACCAGGGCCACCACTTCACCGGGCCGAACATGCAGGTTGATGTCCTTGAGCACCTGCTCCTTGTTCTCGCCATAACTGAAGTGCACTTTCTCGAAACGCACATCACCATTGGCACGCTGGATGGCTCGGCTGCCACCCTCGCCTTCAGGCGGCGTATCCAGCAGATGGAAGACACTGTGGGCGGCGGCGATGCCCTTCTGAAGCACGGCATTGATATTGGCCAGATGGCGCAGGGGGGCCATCATCAGCATCACCGCGCCCAGGAATGATACAAAGGCACCCACGGTGATGCGATCCAGCACCCCCGGCAAGGTGGCGAAGTAGATAATCCCGGTTACGCCGATGCCGGCAATCAACTGCACCAGCGGCACACTGCCGGCCTTGGTGGCCACCAGCTTCATGTGCATGCGACGGTTCTGCTCGTTGATCTGCTCGAAGCGTTCGGCTTCGTAATGCTGCCCGCCAAAAACCTTGACCACGCGCTGACCGCCGATGACTTCCTCGGCCACCCGGGTCACATCGCCCATGGAATTCTGAATTCGGGTGCTGTACTTGCGAAAACGGCGACTGACGAATCGCACCAGGGCCATGAGCATGGGCACGGTGATCAACAGAAAGGCCGTCAACGGCACGCTGATCCACAGCATCCACGCGAACAGCGCCACCACCGACAGGGTGTCCCGCACCAGCACGGTAATGGCATTGGTCACCGACTCGGCAATCTGCTCAATGTTGTAGGTCAGCTTGGAGACCAGCACCCCGGTGGAGGATTGATCGAAATAACTCACCGGCAGGGAGAGCAACTGGCGAAAGGTCTCGGTGCGAAGCTGCTTGATCACCCGCCGACCCACCCAATGCATGCAGAAGGTGGAAAGAAAGCCGGTAATGCCACGGATGACGAAAAGCCCCATCAGGAGGATGGGAATGATGCGGATGGCTTCCGGGTCCCGGGCCACCAGACTTTCGTCCATCAGCGGCTGCAGAATGGCGGGAAAACCGGCCTGGGAAACGGCGAAGATGGCCATGGCAATCACGGCCAGCAGAAAGATCCGCCAGTGGGGAACCACATAACGGAGCAAGCGCCGGTAAACCTTCAGGGCATCTGCTTCTGTCTGAATCTTCTCCATTGAATCCCGTTGCCTGAGTGATTGATGAATGAGGACCGGAGCCAACCCGGCATATTGCCGCTGTTCTGGGCGCGGGCGCGGCCCGCTAGCCCTCCTCCTCTTCCGGCGCTTCGGCAGTCACCACCTGGATGCGGGCGAAGCCCAATCGTCCCACCACATCCATTACCGTGACCACCGACTGATGACTGGCATTGGCATCGGCCCGAATGGTGACCGGCACATCCCGGCGATCTTCCATGATGCGGCGGATGGCACTCTCCAGTGTCGTGGGCCGGTTGTTCACCAACTGACGACTGTTGACCGCATACTCTCCATCGGCGGAGACGACCACTTCCAGGGCCCGCTCTTCCTGCTCGGGAGCACCTTCCAGACTGGCCTCCGGCAACACGATCTCCAGGTCGGCCTCGCGCACGAAGGTGGTGGAGACCATGAAGAAGACCAGCAGCAGGAAGACCACGTCAA
>PWMQ01000085.1 GCA_003558125.1 Natronospira sp.
AGTAATTGTGGGTGTAGCCGAACAGGATGCTCAGTTCCTGATGCCCGGTAAGTAATGCATCAACCTGCAGACGACCTTGTCGGTTGACCATCACCAGGGCACAGGGCAGATAGCGTTCTTCCCCGAATATCCGCCCCACCCGGTAGGCACGACCATCCCGGTAGAAGACCGTTTGCAGCAGTTCAATGGCCACCACCCGCTCCTCCCCCAGGGCCTTCATCCTTTCCATCAACCTGTCTGAGAGGAGGCGGGCATCTTCATCCCTGTCCCAATGGGGGAGGCGGAATGGTCCGCTGAGAAGAACCCTTTGCCAGGCCTCCTCCAGAGAGGTGGAAACTGCGAAATGGTCCCTGGCCACCGGATGACTTATCTGATCCGTGGGTTCAATATCCAGGGCCACGAACTCGATATCAGGCGCCACACCCCGGGTATGAAACAGGCGCCGACTCAGGGTGTTGAAGAATGTCTTGTAAAGCTCGGCGTCAAGCTGGGAATGGATCGCCTCGGCATAACGGCCGCGGATTGCTTGCCACAGTCGTCGGGATAACAGACGACCGCCCAGCTTGTGTTCCAGGCGGTCATGGGTTTCACGGATGCACTGGTCATAAAGGGCAATACGTTCCACCGTGTCTGCCTGCATGCCCGCATGATCGCCTCGCTGAAATCGCCGGGCCGCGCGACGGGTGATATCCGAAAAACGGGCGTTATAGTCCTCGAAGGCATCAAGGATCAGGCCCGACGCTTTTTCAGCTTCCTTACTCACCGCCTGCCTCTTGCTCATCCGGGCTTTCATCCGTCGGTGGTGGTTTTCGAAGGTAGTAGCTGATGGCAACCCAGTCATAAAGGAAATGGACCAGGATGGGCAGAAGGAGATTGCCGCTCCAGTAATAAAGCAGGCCCATGTAGATCCCCATCAGGGTGGCCAGGATGAAGTAAGCGGTACTCAAGAAATGAAGTAGGCCGAAGACCACGGCTGGAATCAGGATTGCCAGCCAGGGTGCGGTGTGTTCCTGCAGCCAGGTCTGGGCCACGCCCCGAAACAACAGTTCCTCTCCAACGCCGGCCAGCAGGGCCAGAGGCAGGGCCCAGCCGTGGCTATGTCCCCGGAACAGTCCATGCAGTAATTTGAGTACCTGTTCTTCCAGCTCCCGGGCCCATTGGAAGCGAAAGGGGATGAGCAGGCCGAAGGCCAGGAAAATCACCAGAGTGGCCGGTATCGCCAGCAGCAGGGCCTGGGTCGAGAAATCAAGATGCTCGGCAAGGTTGATGCTCAACAGCCAGGCCAATATCAGGGCCAGTATGACCAGCCCGCCCTGAAACAGCAGTCCGGCAATCAGTGGGTCGTCCTTCACGCGGCTATGATCCATCGTGCGTTCCGTTCAGTGGGCTGGAAGGGAATATCGATTACCCTCTTACTTTGACAGTTTCTCAACTACACTCAAAGCACAAACTGGGCAATTCCTGATTCGATCCTGGATCAACCTTGTTCAGCCTGGGCCGCTTCAATCCCTGCTGACACGGGTGGTAGCACGATCATGCAGAGTGCTAGAGGAGGGCGGAATGGATCTCCGACCAATTTGTCTCCTTGCGGGCCTCGCCACTGCGATGACCCTGGCCTCCCCGGCATCTGGGGGAGAGGGTGAGATCCCTGCAGCCGATCGGGTACCGCTGACGGCAGAGCAACGCCGTTGGCTGGAGGAGAACCAGCCCTTGCGGCTCTGTGTGGACCCCGACTGGCTCCCTTTCGAAGCCATTGACCGGCGTGGCCGCCATGTGGGCATGGGGGCGGACTTCATGGATCTGATGACCGCTCGGGCCGGCATCGAGACGGAATTGCTGGAGACGGAAGATTGGCCCGAGACGTTGCAGCGGGCTCGGCAGGGGGATTGCGATGTGCTGCCGCTGGCCATGGAAACCAGTGGCCGTGCCGAGTTCCTGAATTTCACCGAACCCTATCTGGAAACCCCCTCGGTCATTGCCACCCTGGATAGCCGCGGTCACATCAGTGATCTCTCGAAGGTCAGTCATCTTCCTCTGGGGATCATGCGCGATTTCAGTTTTGTCGAGATCTATCGTGAGCAATACCCGAGGATCAATCTGGTGGAGGTGGATAGCTACGAGGATGGCGTAGCGGGTGTCCAGAGTGGGCAGCTGTTTGGCATGCTCGGCAATATGGCCAGCATCGGTTATGCCATTCAGCAGATGCGGGCGCCGAATGTGAAAATCAGTGGCCGTATCGACGGGGATTCCCGTCTCTCCGTGGCGACTCGCAAGGATGAGCCAATGCTGGCGGAGGTCTTTGAGGCCGCTGTAGCGAGCCTGTCCCCCCGTGATCGGCAGGAAATCATCAATGCCTGGTATCAGGTGCAGTTTGAGGAAGGACGCAATTACACCTTGTTTGCCGGGGCGCTGGCGGTCATGGTGCTTATCTTTCTGGCTGGTCTTTTCTGGGGCTATCGTCTGCGCACGGTCAATCTGGGGCTGGAGCAGGCAAATCGCCAACTGACTGAGCTGACCCGAAAGGACAGTCTGACCGGGCTCTACAATCGGGCCTATCTGGATGTGCGCCTATCCCATGCCCTGGCCCATTGTCGCCGCAACCGGTCATTGCTGTCGGTGGCCATGCTGGATCTTGATCACTTCAAGCAGATCAATGACAGTCTTGGCCATGCTTTCGGTGACCAATGCCTGCGACGGGTTTCCGATCTGTTGCGGGAGTATTTCCAGCGTGCCACGGAGACGGTGGCTCGCTATGGGGGTGAGGAGTTCGTTGTGCTCTGCGAGGAGAATCATGCCGAGCAGTTCATTGCGCAGCTGGAGCGTTTTCGACTCATGGTGGCTTCCGAGCCGGTGGCGTTCGAGGGCCAAAGTACCTTCCTGACAGTGAGCATTGGCCTGTGGTCTGCGGTGCCCGGCTCCGGTGACTCTGCCCTGGATTGTCTGCTGCGGGCGGATGCGGCTCTTTATGAGGCCAAGCACCAGGGTCGTAATCGCCTCATTATCCGGCGGGGCACGCCTCGCGGGCTTTTCGGGCGGGGGCGGAAGGCTTAGGACCGAAGCCTACCTTTGGGTGGGGTCACCTGGGCCGTGCCTACTGAAGGTGTATGCTGATTTCTGAGAAAAGTGTCTTCTATTCGGCCGATGTATTCGCGGCTAAAGCCGCTCCCACGGCGGCTTCGGCAGCTGCTATTGGCACCGTAGGAGCGGCTTTAGCCGCGATTAAAAGCCTTCAGATGGCAGCAAGGCATGAGACTGAACCAAACTCGCCGCGAGGACGGCCCAAGTCACCGACAACATAAAGGCACCACCCCAATCGAAGCCAATTCAGCTACAAAGCACCTTCCCCAAAATCAGGCCCTCACTCGCAATGCGCCTGACGCCAGTCTGCCGGAGCGATCATTCGTTCAGAGGGAAGTGCCCCGTCGTGGTCTTCCAGCCAGGCGGTGATATCTTCCAGGGTTTCATCAGCCCGGCTGTCCCGAGCCAGGAAATGCCATCCTTCCGGGTAGTAGGCCATGCGCCAGGGGACGTCGTCAGGTTCGGGCAGGCGTTTCACCAGGGCGCAGATAGCCTCCTTGGGGACCACTTCATCTTTCCCGCCGTACAGCACCAGACTATTGATGTTCAGCTTCTCACTTGCTGCCAGGGCATCACTCATGAGCAGTGAAATGCCTTCAAGGGCGTCAATGCGACTGCGTTGCAGCACCAGGGGGTGTTCATCCCAGTACTCGGCCCAGTCCGGATCATCCGTGGGCTCCACCGCCACCCAGTCACTGTCGACCTTCATGCCCGGCGCCACCCGAATGCCCAGCCAGAGTCCCAGCCGCTGATACCAGGGCTGTTCTTCCCGGGCCCAGACAGCCGGCGCCATCAGGATCATGCCATCCAGTGTGAGGGCATCGGCTGAAAGCGCAGCCTCTGTCTCGGTGGTTGTCAGAATACTGACTGCCGCACCCATGCTTTCGCCAAGCAGATACAGGGGCTTGTCCGGGTATCGTTGCGACAACAGGGCAAGGGCCGTGCGGGCATCTTCCACCAGGCGCTCCTGTCCCGGCCAGATGCCTCGTTGGGCAGTGGCGCCGAAGCCACGCTGGTCATAGGCATAGATAGCGCTGCCCCGGGCACTGAGTTTCCGGGCCAGTGGCAGGTGCGATTGGCGAAAGTCATTGAAACCATGCAGGGCAAGTACCACCTGCTTTATTTCCCCCTCCGGGAGCCAGCGTGTCAGCGGCATGGCGTAGGCATCGGCGGCAATGAAGTGGTCTTCGCCCAGCTCCGGTTCCACTTCCCCCGGCCCGGGCATCTGGACTTGCGCCCGGGCGCAGCCACTGAGCAGCCATAGGGGTAATAACAGGACCAGCCAGAAAGGCATGGCGTGACATCGCTTGCTCATATTCATTGCCCGTTTGCTCCGGATACGCCTTAATCTACCATCTTCTCGCTCGCCGCTCGCCGCTCGCCGCTCGCCGCTCGCCGCTCGCCGCTCGCCGTCCAGAATTTGTCCGAACTCGGACTTCTGCTATTGTCAGGCATTCCTTTTCCCTCGGACCCTGCCCAAGGAGAAGAGCAATGCAGAGAGTCCTGTTGTTGTTGCTGGGGGTGCTGGTTTCGGCCTGCAGTGCCCATGCAGAACCCCATGCCTTTACCGGTGCCACCATTTATCCGGTGTCGGGACCGGTGATCGAGGATGGTGTCCTGCTGATCGACGGAGACCGGATCGTCGCCGTTGGTAGCGCAGACCAAGTACGGATTCCCGACAATGCCCAGGTGAGCGATGTCTCCGGCAAGGTGATTCTTCCAGGCCTGGTGGATACCCACTCCCATGTGGGCGGGCCCGCCGGTGGCGATCGTTCCGGTGCCCTGCACCCGGGTGTGCGCGCCCTGGATTCGGTCAATGTACGCGACCACAGTTTTCGCCGTGCCCTGGCCGGCGGCATCACCACCATGAATGTCATGCCCGGTTCCGGTCATTTGATGAGCGGGCAGACCTTGTACCTCAAGCTGCGCGCCAATCCGCTGACCGTGGATGACTGGCTCTTCTGCGAGGATGCCACCTTCGGTGTCTGCGGCGGCATGAAGATGGCCAATGGCACCAATCCCATTCGGGATCAGGGTGGGCCTTTCCCCGGGACCCGGGCCCGTTCCGCCGAGATGGTCCGGGCTCTGTTCAGTCAGGCCCGGGATTACCGTCGGCGCCAGGAACGGGCGGGTGATGATCCCGACCGTCAGCCGGATGTGGACCTTGGCATGGAGGCGTTGCTGCAGATTCTGGATGGTGAGCGGACGGTGCATTTCCATACTCACAGGCACGATGACATCATCACCGCCCTGCGGTTGGGTGATGAATTTGGTTTTACCCCGGTGCTGCACCATGTCAGCGAGGGCTGGAAAGTGCCCGAGCGCATTGCCGAAGCCGATGCGCCCGCCTCCATCATCATGATCGATTCGCCGGGTGGTAAGCACGAGGCGGTCAACCTGCTATGGAAGACCGCACCGGCCCTGGAAGAGGCGGGGGTGGATACCGCCTTCCATACCGATGACTTCATTACCGACTCACGACTGTTCATGCGTTCCGCCGGTCTTGGCGTACGTGCCGGTATGTCCCGGGAAGCGGCCATCGAAGCCCTGACGCTGGCCGGCGCCCGCATGTTGGGCCTGGATGATCGACTGGGTTCACTGGAAGCCGGCAAGGATGCGGATTTCATCATTCTCAGTGGCGATCCTCTCTCGGTGCATACCCATGTCCTGGAAACCTGGGTGGAAGGCCAGCGGGTCTTTGATCGCGATGATCCCGAGCAACGCCAGTGGGCCACGGGTGGCCCTGAAGTGTTCCGTGGGGACAGTCTGCACAGCCATGGTCAGGGAGGTGGGCAATGAAACGGATAGCCATTAGCGCATTGATTCTCATTGCCGGCCTCGCCGGTACCAGCCTGCATGCCGGTATCGCCATCAAGGCCGAGCAGGTCCATACGGTCTCCGGCGAGGTGATTCCGAACGGTATCGTCCTGGTGGATGGGGATCGTATTCAGGCCGTGGGAACGGCGGAGGAGATCGACATTCCGGCGGACTATGCCGTGCATGAGACAGCGGTTGTGACGCCGGGCCTGATTGACGCCCGCAGCGTGGTCGGCCTGGCCGGCATGTATAACGTGCCGGACGATCAGGATCAGCTTGATACCTCAGCGCCCATCCAGCCCGGATTGCGGGCCCTGGATGCCTACAACCCCTCCGAGGGGCTGGTGGAATGGTTGCGCTCCCTGGGGGTTACGACCCTGCACACCGGGCCGGCGCCCGGTGCCCTGGTATCGGGGCAGACCATGCTGGTTCATACCCGCGGAGACACCGTGGATGATGCCGTCATCCGCCCCCTGGCTGGTGTCAGTTTCACGCTTGGCGCCGGTGTCTCCCGTCATTTCGAGTCCCCCGGCACTCGATCAAAGAGCGTGGCCATGATTCGCCAGGCTTTCGAGGATGCCCGCGCCTATAGTCGTCAGGACCCAGACGAGCGTCCCTCCGATCTGGGCAATCAGGCCCTGCTCAAGGTTCTGGAGGGGGAGCTGCCGGCCCTGGTGCATGCCAACACCGCCGTGGACATCATGACCGCCCTGCGCCTGGCGGAGGAGTTTGACCTGGATCTGGTGCTGGAAGGCGCGGCGGATGCCTATCTGGTGCTGGACAGGATTCGGGAGGCCGGCGTGCCGGTATTGCTTCACCCCACCATGACCCGCACCGGTGGCGAGAGCATGAATGCCGCCTTTGATACCGCCGCCAAGTTGCAGGAGGCGGGTATTCCCTTTGCCATTCAGGGGGGTTACGAGGCCTATGTGCCCAAGGCCCGAGTGGTACTGTTCGAGGCGGCGATCGCCGCAGCCAATGGCCTGGGGGTGGATCATGCCCTGGCTGCGATTACCCTCAACCCGGCCCGAATTCTGGGGCTGGATGAGGACCTGGGCAGTATCGAAGTCGGAAAACAGGCGGATCTGGTGCTGTTTGACGGTGAGCCCTTCGAGTACGTGAGCCGGGTGTGCAAGGTCTTTATCGCCGGTGAGCTGGTGTCCGAGGAATGTCGCTGAGTGAAATGCCCCTGGCCGTTGCTGGCCAGGGGCCCCGTCCGAGGCAGTGGCCGGCACCGTGTGTCGGCCCTTGGAGGGGGCGGACTTGGCTTTCAGGCGCTGAAGGGTAACAATCCGGGACTCGGACACTGCCGCCGTTGAGGCCAAGGAGGCCGGTTTGCCATTGTCGTCCCGACTACAAGCCTGGCTCAGGATCTATGGCAAGTCCGTTTATCCATTCTATGCCGTGGGTCTGTTTCTCCTGGCGGTCTCGCTCCTCTCCCGAGACTCCGCCTTGCTCCGGGAGACCTTTGTCGCCCTGGCGCTGGTGGACATCGTTGTCCTGTTCGCACTCTGCCCGGCAATACTTCTGCTGGGGTTTCCCTCGTCCCGCCTGGGCTATGTCAGTTTTGACCGCATCACTCAGGCCGGTCTGATCTGGCTGCTGGGACCGGCGGCCTCGGCGGTATTCAATGCCGTGGCGTCGTTGATTTTTCCCTTCCATATCCGCGCTCAGACCGGGAATAGCCGGGCTCAGGCCTTGCTGCGGGCGCTCCATAATGCGGGCATGATCATTCTTACCATCCTGGCCGGTGGCCTGGCTTTTCGTCTTGCCGGGGGCAGTGCCCCGGTGAGTGCCTTGACGCCGGCACTGATTCTGCCGGTGGCGGCTACCATCGTCAGCATGCAGCTGGTCAACGGCTTGTTTGTTCGCATCCGGGTAGCCCTGACCGATGGACGTATTCGCATTCCCGTGGACTGGTTTGCCAATACCCTGGAGCCGGCGGCGGCCCTGATTGGCCTGCTGACGGTCATGATTGCCATCAACACGGATCGGGTGCTGACCCTCTCCTATCTCTTCGTGCTGATGGCATTGATGTTCACAGTGAAGCGTTTGAGTGACAGCCGTCAGCGACTGGAGGAGAAGGTTCAGCAGCGCACCGCCGAGATCGAGGCGCAGAATCAGCGTCTGGAAATGGCGCGGGTCAGGCAGCAGGAACTGGTGGAGAAGCTGGAACGACTCAGCCGCGAGGACGAGCTGACCGGTCTGTGCAATCGCCGTCACATGGATGAGTTTCTCCGGCAGGAGAAAGAGCGGCTACAACGTTATGGCGGCACGCTTGCCATTGCCTTGATGGATATTGATCACTTCAAGGAAGTCAACGACCGTTATTCTCATCAGCTGGGTGACAAGGTCTTGATGACCGTTGCCGAGATACTGCAGCACGAGGCCCGAAGCACCGATCTGGTTTCCCGCTATGGCGGCGAGGAATTCGTGATTGCCCTGCCCAACGCGGACGAGGATGGCGCCCGGCAGGTCATCGAGCGATGTCGTGAAGCGGTCCAGTCCCATCCCTGGGAACGGCTTCAAGCAGGTCTGTCCCTCAGCATCAGCGGTGGTGTTGCGGTCCTTGATGAGGACATGGATCTGCAGGCTCTGTTTCGCCGCGCCGACCAACGCCTTTATCAGGCCAAGGACCAGGGCCGTAATCGGATTGTCGTGTCCGATTGAAATTTTCTCATTGCTCTTGAACTGTCCTAGCCATCCCGCCCGAACACATCCAATACCCGTTCACGCAGATCTTCAAGTGACGTTCCCGCTTCGGCGGCGATGAAAATGGTGTCGTCACCGGCCACGGTCCCGGCCATGCCCTCGGGCTGTCGCTTGTCCAGGTGCAGGCCCAGCATCTGGGCATGGCCGGGATCGGTTTTCAGGATCACCAGATTGGGTGGGACCAGGCTGATGTCCATGCGGGGCAGCACGGTGACCGGTTCCCGGCTCACCCGGTAGCGGCCGTCCTGCTTGCGGATGGACAGCTTGTGCAGGTGGCGGGAGAGGGTTGGCTGGGTGAGTTGGATGCCCTGTTCGGCCAGGCGCGCCAGCAGGCTGGCCTGGTCGCGGATGGGCTCGGCTTCGATGATGGCCAGGATCTGCTGGTCGGTGTCCATTGCATGTAATCCGCATATTCAGGTGAATATGCGAATAATATCAGATCTTTTCCGTATTTTCCCCAATTAATTCCAGATCTGTCTTGCATATATGCATTTATCGTTGCATGGTATCCACTCAGAAGTGTGGCCCGTCCCGGGTCGCCTGCAATGCAACGAGGTAGATCATGTCGCCACTGGCGGACCACACGGCCCTGCTGGCCACCTATTCGGGCTTTCCCTTCCCGCTGGTGGCCGGCCGGGATGAGCAGGTCTTCGGCGCCGATGGCGAGGCCTGGCTGGATCTTTACGGCGGCCATTGCGTGGCCCTCACCGGCCACGGCCACCCCCGCGTGGTGGCCGCGGTCAGCGAGCAGGTAGCCCGGCTGGCTTTCTATTCCATGGCCGCCTCGCTGCCGGTGCGCGATCAGGCCGCCGAGGCCCTCTGCGATTTTGCCCCCGATGGCCTGGATCAGGTCTTTTTCTGCAACAGCGGGGCGGAGGCCAATGAAAACGCCTTGCGGATTGCCGCCATGCTCACCGGTCGTGACCGCTTTGTCGCCTTCGAGGGCGGCTTTCATGGCCGCACGCAATTGGCCCTGTCGGTTTCCGATGTGCCCGGGCTGCACGCCAAGGCCCCGGGGCTGAGGGCCGAGGCCAGCCTGCTGCCCTTTGCCGATCACGCCGCGCTGGCGGCCGCCGATTTCTCCGATGTGGCTGCCGTGATTGTCGAGCCGATCCAGTCCATGGCCGGTGTCCGCGCTGCCGACACCGCCTGGTTGCGGGCGCTCGAGGCCAAGTGCCGGGCCAATGGCTGTCTTTTGATCTTCGATGAAATCCAGACCGGCATGGGCCGGCTGGGCACCCCCTTCGCCGCCGACCTGCATGGCATTCGCCCCGATCTCATGACCCTGGCCAAGGGGATGGCCTCGGGCTTGCCCATGGGCGCGGTGCTGATGCAGCCGGCGGTGGCCGGGACGCTCGCGCCGGGGGATCTGGGCAGCACCTTTGGTGGCGGGCCCCTGGCCTGTGCCGCCTTGCTTGCCACGCTCAAGATCATCCGCGAAGAGCATCTCATGTGCAGTGCGGCTCAGGCCGAGCAGGCCATTCGGCGGGGCCTCAAGGGCAGTGTGGTCAGCGCGGTGCGGGGGCACGGGCTACTACTCGGACTGGTGGCCGGCACCCAGGCCGCCTCTCTCAAGGACTGGCTGCAGTCCCGGAACATCCTGGTGGGCGGCTCCGCCGACCCCGGCGTGCTGCGTCTGATGCCGCCGCTGACTCTAAGCCCCCGGGCGGTGGCCACCCTGATTACCGCTGTGCACGCCTTCAGTGCGGATGCTCGGCAGGATGCGGTCCCGTTTGAGCCGGCAAAGGAGGCAAGCCGGTCATGCCACATCTGACCCATTTGGAAGACCTGGGGACTGCCGGCGTGCCCCGGGTGATTGAGCAGGCCTTGGCCTGGAAGGCGGACGGGCCCGGCGCCCATCTGCGTGATGTGCTGCTGGGCATGTTGTTCTTCAATCCCTCCCTGCGCACCCGTGCCTCCTTCGAGGCGGTGATGGCCCGCGGTGGCGGGTCGGCCCTGATACTGGAGGCCGGCAAGGGTGCCTGGGCCATGGAGCACCGCGAGGGGATCGCCATGGACGGCGACCGGCCCGAGCATGTGCGCGAGGCCGCCCCGGTCCTTTCCCGCTATGTGGACCTGCTCGCGGTGCGCGCCTTTGCCCAGTTGCAGGATGATCAGGTCGACGAGGGCGATGCCCTGATACGGGCCTTTCGGGCCCATGCCACGGTACCGGTGATCAGCATGGAGTCGGCCCGCGAGCATCTCTGCCAGGGCCTGGCCGATGTGCTCACCCTGCGGGAGCGCTACGGCAGCCTGAAGGGCCTGCCGGTGACCCTGAGCTGGGCGCCGCATATCAAGCCCCTGCCCAAGGCGGTGCCCAATTCCTTTCTGCTCACCGCGGCCGCCGCCGGCTGCCAGGTCCGCATCGCCCACCCGCCGGGCTTCGAGCTGCCCGGCCCGGTAATGGCCCAGGCCGTGGCTCTGGCCGCGGAAAGCGGCGGCTCGGTCGAGCTCGGCCATGACCAGGCCGCCGCGCTGGCGGGCTCCCGGGCAGTCTATGCCAAGGCCTGGGGCCCGGTGCTGCCGGCAGCCGGCGATGCGGCCGCCATGATGCAGGCCTATCCCGACTGGCAGGTCGGCCCGGCGCAGATGGCCCGCGCCGAGACCGATGCCAGCCTGCTCCACTGCCTGCCCGTGCGCCGGAACGTGGAAGTGGCCGCCACGCTGCTGGACAGTCCCGCCAGCGCGGTGGTGGATCAGGCCGAGAACCGTTTCCATGTCCAGCGCGTGCTGCTGGACATGGCCCTGGGGCAAAGCGCGTTGACCGAGAGGAGTGCGGCATGAATCCCCATCTCAATCCCTGGCGGGTCCTGCGCTCGGCGGCCCGCTATGTCGATCAGTTCCGGGACCAGGTCTTTGTCATCAAGCTGGGCGGGGTATTGCTCGCCCGTCCCGCCCATCGCCGTCGCATCGCCGAGCAGCTGGCGGTCCTCTGGCGTTTCTCCATTCCCCTGGTCGTGGTCCATGGCGGTGGCAGTGATCTGGATGGACTGTGCCGCGCCATGGGGGTGGCGGTGGAGAAAAGGGGCGGTCGCCGCCTGACCTCGCCGGCGGTGCTGGATGCGGCCAAGATGAGTTTTCTTGGCCGCTTGCAGACCGATCTGCTCGCCGAGCTGCGGGCCGCGGGCCTGTCGCCGGTGGGGCTGTCGGGCGTCGATGCCGGCCTGGTCAGGGCCCGGCGCCGTCCGCCGGTGACGGTTGACGGCGAGAGGGTGGATTTCGGCGAAGTGGGTGACATCGAGGCGGTCAATCCCGCGCTGCTGCGGGAACTGCTGGCCGCCGGTCATTTGCCCGTGGTGGCCTCGCTCACCGGCGATGAGCAGGGCCAGGTGTTCAACACCAATGCCGACAGCCTGGCCGCGGCCCTGGCGGTGGCCCTGGGTGCGGAAAAACTCTTCTATCTGCTGGAGCAGCCGGGGCTGCTGCGCGACCGTCAGGACCCGGCCAGCCTGGTGACCGAGATCGGACCCATGGGCCTTGAGGCCATGATCGCCGACGGCCGCATCCGTGACGGCATGCGGCCCAAGGCCGAGTCCATCCTCCAGGCCCTGGCGGACGGTGTCGGCCGGGTCCACCTGGTCTCCGGCCTGAGCGCCGATGCCCTGCTCGAAGAGGTGTTCACCAACGAGGGCAGCGGCACCATGATCCACCGGGATGCCGGGACGGAAACCGAGGCAGCCGACGACGGGGCCGGCCAGGTACCCCCCGGGGAGGTGGCCCATGTCGGCTGAACAGGCCGGCGCCTTCGCCACCAGCGAAGCGCCGGAAAAAAGTGAAAGCGCCGATCTGTTGTGGGCCAAGGGCCTGCCCCTGGACCGGGTGATTCATGATTTCACCGTGGACGAGGATCCCGTTCTCGATCCCCTGATCCTGCCCTGGGACGTGATCGGCAGTGCCGCCCATGTGCGCATGCTGGCCCATGTGGATCTGCTCTCGGCGGAGGATGCCGGGAGTCTGCTGGATGCCCTCAGGTTGCTGCATGGTCAGGCCCTGGCCGGGGAGCTGCCGATCCATGCCAGCCAGGAAGACGGCCACACTGCCTTGGAGCAGGCCCTGGTGGAGCGGGCCGGGCAAGCCGGGCGGCGGGTGCATCTGGCCCGTTCCCGCAATGACCAGGTGATCCTGGAGCTGCGGCTCTATCTGCGCGATGCCCTGCTCGGCATGGGGGAATCCCTGGTGGCCCTGGCCGGGGCCTTTGCCGAGCTCGCCGGGCGCCACCTGGACACGCCCATGCCGGGCTATACCCATATGCGCCGGGCCATGCCCTCCAGCGTGGGGCAGTGGTCACTGGCCTTTGCCGAGGGCTTGGTGGAGGAGCTGGAAGCCCTGGAAGGGTTGTGGAAACGACTGGATCGCTGCCCCCTGGGGGCGGCGGCCGGTTTCGGAGTGCCCCTGGCCATCGATCGTGAATACACCGCCCGGCTGCTGGGCTTTCGCAAGGTCCAGCGTAACCCCATTGATGTCAACAACAGTCGTGGCCGCCACGAACTGGCAGTGCTGCACTGGCTGGGCTCGGTGGCCGGGGTGCTGGAGAAGGGGCTGTGGGATCTGGCCCTGTTCAGCACCGAGGAATACGGCTTCTTTCAGCTGCCGGATGCCTTTACCACCGGGTCCTCCATCATGCCCCAGAAACGCAATCCGGACGTGGTGGAACTGGCCCGGGGCCGCTGCCGGGAACTGCGTGGGGCGGCCGCCCAGCTGGAACACCTGGCCGGGGGGCTGCCTTCCAGCTATCACCGTGACAGCCAGCTGATGAAGGCCCCTCTGTTGCGGGCGGTAAGCCGGGCCCGGTCGCTGCTCCCGGTCCTCACCCGGCTGGTCTCGGGCCTGCGCGTGAATCCGCAGGCGCTGGCCGAGGCCTGCGACGACGGTCTTTATGCCGCCCACGAGGCCTGCCGCCGGGCGGCAGCCGGCATGGCCTTCCGGGATGCCTACGGGGAGGTCGCCGGCGAGATTCTCGCCGAGCGTTTCCAGCCCGACCGCGACGCCCTGAGCGGCAGCCACACCGGCGGCGTGGCCCGCCCGGGCATCAGCGCCTGCGAGGTCGAAATCGCCGGTCGGCGGGAGTGGCTGGCCTGCCTGCGCCGGCGTCAGCAGCAATCCATTCAAGCATTGTGGAGTGATGATTCATGAACAAGGGCAAGATCGTACTCGCCTTCTCCGGCGGCCTGGATACCAGTTATTGCGCCCTGTGGCTGCGTGAGCAGGGCTGGGCGGTGCATACCGTGACCGTGGACACCGGCGGTTTCGACCGCGAGGAACTGGCGGCCATCGAAGCCTCGGCCAAACGCGCCGGCGTGGCCGGGCATCGGGTGATTGATGCCCGCGAGGCCCTCTTCCATCGCTTCCTGCGCTTTCTCATTTACGGCAATGTGCTGCGGGGGCACAGCTATCCCCTGTGCGTGTCCGCCGAGCGGGTCTGTCAGGCCGAGGCCGTGGCCGAGCATGCCCTGGCCATCGGTGCCGATGCCCTGGCCCATGGCTCCACCGGGGCCGGCAATGACCAGATTCGTTTTGATGTGGCCTTCCAGTCCCTGGCACCGGACTTGCCCATCATCACCCCCATCCGCGACCAGGGCCTGTCTCGCCAGCAGGAGGTGGATTACCTCACCGCCCACGGCATCGAGGTCCCGCCGGCCACCGGGACCTACTCGGTCAATGCCGGGCTCTGGGGCACCACCGTGGGCGGTGCCGAGACCCTGGACAGCTGGCCGGAACTGCCTGAATCCGCCTGGCCGGGGGGCGCGCCCGCGGCGCGGGCGGACGAGAGCCGGGAGTTGATCATCGCCTTCGAGCAAGGCGTGCCGGTGAGCCTTGATGGCGAAGCCCTGGCGCCGGTGGCCCTGATCGATGAGCTGGCGGTCATGGCCGAGCATTTTGGCATCGGTCGCGGCGTGCACCTGGGCGACACGATTCTCGGCATCAAGGGCCGGGTGGGATTCGAGGCCGGTGCCGCGCTGTTGCTGATCACCGCCCACCGGGAGCTGGAGAAACTGGTGCTGTCGGGCAAGCAGCTGTTCTGGAAATCCCAGCTCGGCGACCTCTACGGCAGCCTCATTCATGAAGGCCAGGCCTACGACCCCCTGCTGGGGGATCTGGAAGCCTTTCTTGAACACAGCCAGGCCCGGGTCAGCGGCGAGGTCCGCCTGCGCCTGCATCCGCGCGCGGTGACCGTGCTTGGTCAGCGTTCACCCTACTCGCTCATGGACGCCAACACGGCAGCCTACGGCGAGGCCAATCACCTCTGGAGCGGTGACGATGCCCGCGGCTTTGCGCGGGTGTATGGGGTGGGCCAGCGCCTGGCGGGGCAGGCGGCCCAGGAGGCACAGGAGGCACAGTCTCCGCTGCGAGGGCTGAAGTGTGGTTAGGGGTAAGGAGTGAGGGGTCAGGGGTGAGCCATGTCGCCGCCCCGTCCCAAGCCCAAATTGGTTTTCCTTTGCGTCTTTGCGCCTTTGCGCGAGACCAACCAGAGTCAGCAACATGCGTATTCAAGTGGACAAGATCGCCTCCGTCACCCGCAACCTGGGCCTGGACCGTGCCCTGACCCTGTCGCGGGAGATCGTGGTGGAGCCCGGCTCGGTGATTGCCGCGCGGGTGCTCAATGACAAGAACAGCTACAACGTGCTCGAAGATGTCTTCGGCCGGCTCAACCAGGTCAACGCCGGTGACCTCATCGTCGGTGCCCTGGGGCATCGCAATGCCCTGCATGGCTATGAAGGCCGCATGCCGACGCAGGTCATGGCCGGCGATCACCTGCAACTGCTCAACCTGGGCGGGGTGATCGGCGACTGCATTTCCCACAACCCGGAAGTGGGTCCGCCCTTCGAGCTCGAGGTGCTCGGCCAGGTCATGGTCTATCCGGACTTCCAGTCCCGGCGCGGGGTACCGGCCCGGGTCGCCGCCCACGGGGTCGGCGGCGATGGCGGGCTACCCGACTGCCCGGTGGTCTATGTGGCCGGGACCTGCATGAACTCCGGCAAGACCGCTGCCGCTACCCGCCTGATCAAGGGCCTGCGCCAGACCGGGCTGAAGGTGGCCGGCTGCAAGCTCACCGGCATCTCGGCCCTGCGCGACATTCTCGAGATGCGGGATTATGGTGCCGCCTGGGTGATGGATTTCACCGATGCCGGCGCGGTCGGCACCGATCCGGGCAATGCCGCGGACTTGAGCCACCGGGTGTTCTCGGCCCTGGGCGAATATCGGCCCGATGTGATCGTGGCCGAGACCGGCGATGGCGTGATGGGCGAATACGGGGTGCAATCCATTCTGGCCGACCCGGAATTACGCGCACTCGCCGCGGCCTTTGTCTTCTGCGCCAATGACCCGGTGGGGGTCGCCGGCGGGGTGGATTACCTGCGAACCACTTTCGGCATCGAGACCGATGTGGTGACAGGGCCGGCCACCGACAATGCCGTCGGCCTGCGTTTCATCCACGATCACCTGGGGCTTGCCGCCCACAATGCCCGCCAGGATGGCGCGGGCCTGGTGGATCATATCCTCGCCCGCCTTCGCGAGCGGGCCGCTGAGCGGCAGGTGGCCTGATGGCGGGGCAGGCGAACAGGCCGATTACGGCCCTGATCCTGGGTGCGGCCGGCTACGGTGGTGGGGAACTGTTGCGTATTCTGCATGCCCATCCCGCGGTCGGCGAGGTCCAGGCGGTCTCCCGCTCCCATGCCGGCCAGCCCTGGCATGCCGCCCACCCCCGGCTGCGGGGCTTTGTCGAGGGCGAGTTTCTCGCCAAGCCCGATCTCGACACCCTGGCCGCGAGCGACTATCCGGTCATCTTCTCGGCCCAGCCCAATGGTTCTCTGGCGCGCGATTGGTCCGCCTTCTCGGCGGCATTGGCCGATCGTGAACTGCTGTCGCGGACGACCGTCGTTGATCTGTCCGGTGACTTTCGCCTCGGTGATGCCCAGGCCTACCAGGTGGCTTACGGCCAGCCCCATCCGGTACCGGAGGCACTGGGCCAATGGGTATATGGTTTGAGCGAGCATCAGGCCGAGGCCCTGCGCGGTGCCCGGCGCATTGCCAACCCCGGTTGTTTTGCCACCGCCGTGCAGCTGGCCTTGAAGCCCCTGCTGGAACTGGCCAGCCCCGATTGGCTGGCCATCACGGGTGTGACCGGCTCCAGCGGCTCGGGGGTCCATCCCAGCGCCACCACCCATCACCCGGAACGGGCCGATGATTTCCGTGCCTACAAGCCCTTGCAACACCAGCACGAGGCCGAGATCCGCCGTGCCCTGGCCGCCCAGGGTGGCCATGCTCTTAAGCTGGGCTTTGTGCCTCATTCGGCACCGATGGTGCGGGGTATCTTCATTACCGTGCAGGCCTATCTACCGGGTATGGACGAGGAAAGCCTGCGCCGGCATTACCAGGCCAGCTATGAGGGACGGCGCTTTATCCGACTAGTTGACGACTTGCCGCGAGTACATTCGGTGATCGGCACCAATGCCTGTGATCTGGGCCTGGCGGTGAGGGATGGTCAGGTGGTGGTGATGGCGGCGCTGGATAATCTCATCAAGGGGATGGCCGGGCAGGCGGTGCAGAACATGAATCTGGCTTTGGGGTTGGATGAGAGTAGTGGGTTGGGATAGTGCCCTTCGAAGTCGGTGACGGGGGTGCGTTCCGGCCCAGGTTCCGGTGGCCTTGCTCAGGGACGCACGGTCGCTATCCCCTGGGGCAGTACGATCCCGTATTCGGCCAACAGGCCGCGGACCTGGTTACACAAGGCCGTGCGCTGGCGAATCCGCGCTTCTCGGAAGCGATGCACGGCCTG
>PWMQ01000026.1 GCA_003558125.1 Natronospira sp.
TCTCCTTCTGCCTCGCCAGAGACCGGAAAACTTCGATCAACTCCCGCCGAATTACACCATAAAGGCGTTTTCGGCGATACTTCGGGATGAAAACGATGTGGTACTTACACTCCCATCGTGTGTGTCGTAAACTGCTGACTTGTCTCATGGTTTCTCCTTAGCGTGATGCTTGGCGGCTCACGCTTCGGAGTTACCATGAGATTTCCGGAATCGTCAAACATTGAATGCCTCCCCAGCAGAGCTGGGGGGTCTCCCGAATTTGTCTAGGAGCCGGGCTCCGGCAGCAATACCGCCATTCAGTTGGGCGGCGAATGACGAAACCCTCCTGAGCCACCACCTGTTCAGGCATCTGTGACTTGCGGAGGTGGGTTCTGGTGATCCGCCGCAGTAGCTTTTGTGTTGGTCGGTCATAGCGCGTTGCTACGCCTACTGGTTTTCCCAGCGACTGCACCAAATGCAGCGCTTCGGCGAGATCGGAATCGTTGGAAATTACCAGTGCTACATCAAAGCGATCGTGCCATGCATCGTTCACCAGGTGCACGGCCAGATTCACGTCAGAGCCCTTCTCCTCCCGATGCCAAATCTCGATGAATTGGGGAGGGGGAGAAACCACCGGCTTCATCTTTCTTTCGGTCTTGAACTGACCCAACTGGATGGTCAGCTCCGGAATGTGCGCCTTCAAAGCGCGGAGATATACATCTTGACGAACAGAAAACCCAGGATCATCGGGCGTGTTGGTTTTGCCATTCTCTATCCCGTCCCCAGAAAAGGCAACGGCCCCCGCAGGAGCCGTGCAGCCCAGCCTCCGAAGTGCCCGGGGATGTAGGCAAAGTACGGAGGCGCCAATCCCGGGTGTCAATCCTTCCCCGCTCTCTCTCGTACGCGTACAGCGCGCCGCTGTGCCGTTTTCGTCTGAGAAGGCGTCTGGGCTCATATCAGCAGAATTCTGGGGCTCACGGGCTCTGCACGCGTACAAGCAGCATCGAGAGTTGCCGAGGCGAGAAAAATTCCGTGCGCGCAGCTCGAGTGCTCGCTGGCACTGGAAGACCTGCTGCCGCGCAGCGAGCATGCCCGCGCCGCCGATTTCGACGGTCTGGTGGCCGAACCAAACGGCGACACCGTGGTTCTGGTTGGCGAGGATCTGCCGGGAGATCGACAGCACTTCACCATAGCCCATGAACTTGGCCATCTGATGCTGGCCGATCGGCTTGCGGGAGAATTGGCCCATAACTGGTGGTACTCAGGTGATTCCTGTCCCAGAACAGAAAGACTTGATCCTCACATTCGTTAGGGGCTCGTCCCCCGCCCCCGGCTGGCTGAGGGCAAACGGGGGTCCGGAACGAATCCGGAAGGGGCTTCTTTCAGGGTGCCAGTCGGCCCCGGGAAGCCGGGTTCGGACTTCGAATGCGGCTTAGCGATCTTGGCGCTGCTGGTCAGAACTCTCGCCAGCCTCTTCGGCAGGTGATTTGGCCCGACGGCGATAGATCAAGGATGCTGCAAGAGTGCCTATGGCGGCGATTGTTGTGGTGATAGCGTAGCCAGGATGACCGGACCAAACCATGAATGCTGCTAATCCCAATGCGCCAGCGCCTAGGACAAAGGCAAATACTTGCCCCCGTTCCTGCTGTCTAGTCACGCTGCGCCCTAGTTCATTGTCGAACGCATGCCGATGGCTTTGCTCCTGCTCTGCCATTTGCAGAATGCGCTCAGCAGCGCCCGGCAGGATGTCTTCATAACCCTGGAGCACTTGCGGTGGGGGTAAGGGGCCGGAGAATATGCCCTGGCTTATCTTGACGACCTGATTTGACTCACCGTTTTCGGCACCATCTTCCAAGTCTTCTTGGCGTTCGACCTCTTCGGCGGCGACTTCGCGACGCTCTTCAGCCACAGCGCGCTACCTGGTCTTCATCTTCCAAGCGCCGCATCGCCACCCGGACGTCGGAACCAATCATTTTCCAGTCTCTTTCGAGTGCGGCACGATCAGAACTATGGCGCCGCCGGCGGGCGATTTCAGCATGTACATCGTCTGCGGGCCGGAGGTCCACAACGCTGCCCATACCGTACAAAAAGCTTCTGATTCGCCTGGTCATGGTTCTCGCTCTCCTGTGGGGTAACAGTGTACACCAAGGCAGGAAAACTTGTGTTTTGCCAGATTTCCTGGTTTCAAGTTGGACACGGAGTGCTTGGGGCAGGTTTCATGGTTTGATGGCCCCCAGCCATCAGAGTGACGCAACCATCTCCTCCACCTAAACCTCACTAAAAACAAATACCTCAGCATTGGGCTGAGGTATGATTATTTACTGAGGTATAGAGCCATGGCCACGAAACGGAATACTCCCTCGTTCTCAGACCGCAACCGCGGGGAGCGCGCTGTGCGCGCGGTTCTGCCGTCCGCGGCCGAAATTGTTGAGGTAGGCGGCGGTCCTGAGGCTGATCTTGTCGTGAATGGTCAACCCGTTGAAGTGAAGTGGATTGGCGAAGGCAATCTGGCTGACGTCCGATCAGCACTCAGACGTAAGCCCGGCCGAAATGTCATCCTGGTCGGGCGACAAATGTCGCCAGGTGGGCGTGACGCGTTGTCGCAGGCCGGTGTCAGTTGGGCGGACGAGACCGGTGCCGCCGAGATCGCCATCGGAACGATTCTCGTTTCCCGGAGCGGGGTGGCTCAGAAAAGACCGCAGGGTATCAAGCGCTGGACGCCAGCGGTGTTGGCCATCGCGGAGGCATTGCTGTGCGGAACAAAGGGCACGCAAGCCGCCATGCAGGAGGCAACCGGACTTTCTGCCGGAAGTTGCGCGAATGCCTTGAAATTTCTGCAAGACCTCGAGCTTGTAACATCGACCGCCAAGCGTGGTCCTGCGTCTGCGCGCCAGATTTGCGATCGGCGTAGCTTGCTGACTGCCTACACGGCTGCCGCTAACTCGCAACCGGTTGGGGCCAGGCTACAAATCGGAGTTACCTGGCAGGACACCCTGGCAGGTTTGGCCGATCTGGGTCATCGACTGGATGACCGCAGAGCGGAGTGGGCAATTACAGGCGGTGCCGGAGCGGCAGCCATTGCGCCATTCATGTCGTCGGTTTCGCAGGCGACGGTCTACGTCGATTGCAACTCCGTGGCGGAACTGAAGGCCCTGGCGGAGTCGCTCAAGTTTCGCCCGGTCGAAGGTGGCGGGCTCACCCTGCAGCCCTTCCCCAGCAGTACGACCCGGCTGTTTGCGACCGTCGAGAACGATGACCTCCGCGTCGCACCGTGGCCGCGTGTCTACGCTGATCTACAAAATGAGGGCGTGCGCGGGGAGGAGGCAGCGGAACATCTCTACGAGGTCACTCATGAGCAAAGAAGTTCCTAGGAGCCACAAAGTGGAAGATGATGTCCGGGAGGTCGAGATTTAAGTGACGGGCGTTGCCGGATTTCTTTTGGCCAAGTGTGCCGCGACACATTCCAGGGGCAAGCGGAAGGATTGGTATGACATTGCCTTCGTGCTGCTACACAACGATCTGGGTGGCCCCATCAAGGCTGCGAGAGCCGTAATCGAGACCTTCGGCGAGGAGACGCTTAGCGCGTCGAAGACAGCACTGGCTGAGCTCTCGGCAAACTTCGAGAATCCTCAGTCACAGGGGCCAATCGCGTATGCCGAGCAATTTCTGATCGATCATTCCGACCACGACAGGTCCCAGGCGAAGGCAGATGCCGTCGCTGCGGTCGGCGAGTTTTGCGATACGCTTACTGAAGCAATGGCAAAATAACAGTAACAGAGGGGAGTTTCTCAATGGCGAAGTACGAAGTAAAACAGACTGCAGTCAGCCAGGTGCTGGCGGATGTCCGAAGTGACAAGATCGCGATCCCGGAGCTTCAGCGTCCCTTCGTGTGGAAGACCTCACAGGTGCGTGATTTGATGGATTCTCTCTACAACGGCTACCCGGTCGGCTATCTGATTACCTGGCAGTCCGTTGGCGCGAAGCTGAAGGGCGGCCAGGTAGCTGCGCATCAGCAGATCCTAATAGATGGACAGCAGCGCGTGACCGCCCTGCGCGCGGCGATTGCCGGCCAGTCGGTCATCGGCAAGCAGTATCAGAAGCGGCATATTGCGATTGCCTTCAACCCAATAACGGAGGAATTTGCCACTCTGACGCCCGCTATCCGCAAGAGTAACCAGTGGATACACAATATCAGCAAATTCTTTTCCGGTTCGAGTCAGCTGACCTTTCTACGTAGCTATTTCGACAGGAATCCGGATGCCGACGAAACAAAGGTCGAGGCGGCAGTGACGAAGCTTGCCGGGATCGAGCATGCCCAGGTCGGTGTCATCTCGCTCGCCGACGATCTTGATGTCGAGACGGTTGCCGAAATCTTTGTTCGTATCAATGCCAAGGGTGTACCGCTCTCCAGCGCGGACTTTGTCATGAGCAAGATCGCCACGTATGGCGATGAAGGTCGGAACCTGAGGAAGCTGATCGACTACTTCTGCCACCTGGCGGTGGCCGGCCACGCTTTTGATGACATCCAGCAGAATGACGAGGAATTTGCCGCCACCGAGCATATTCGCAAGATCCAGTGGCTCAAGAACGAATCCGATGAACTGTTCCAACCTGAATACA
>PWMQ01000099.1 GCA_003558125.1 Natronospira sp.
TCTTCACCCTGGCCACCAAAGAGGTTGATCGGCACGCAGTCAAGAAGCAATTCGGACGGATCACCGCAGCGCGCCTGATCATCCTGATCAATAAACGAAGGCCCAAGACCCTGGCGGAGCCGGTCGCTATCCACATAGCCCCGGAAACGATCATTTCCCTCACGATCAGCATGCATCACCGACAACTGCCAGTGCCATGGCCGATCATTCAGGCTCACATCACCACTCAAGACCGCCTGCAGACGCAGACTGTTCTCGCTGCTGTGATGGCGACGATTGCCCGCCTCTGTCAATCGCCGAGCAAGGGAAACCAGATTCTCAGAAGGATCGAAATCAAATCCGAAGGGGTTGAAATGATTATCCTCGGAGATGGTAATCGTATCGAAACCAGGCTGACCAAAGGCGCCAAGGAAGAGGTCATTGGGCGTATGTTCGCGCGTCGCGCGCTTGCGGGCATGGAAGGCATTGATCGTCAGGGTGATGCCTTCACTCAGGGCCTGATCCAGCCCGGCATGGATGCTGAAACGTGATTCCGGTGACAGCAGTTGCTGTTCAGCGGCAAAATTGTAGCGGTCGCTGTCACGAAAATCGCGAAAGTCATTGGCCACTTCGGAGAAGGCCGGGCTGCCTTCAATCAAATGCCAGTCGCGAAAGGCATTGTCTTCATCCAGGAACCAGAAGCGCCCCTGGGGCGTGGCCGCACTGCCCCGGGCTAAACCGGTGCCGAACACCGGCTCGGCGGAGATCCGCCGGTCACGGGCCTGGATGGCATCGCGCTCGAAATGGGCCAGGTGCAGCCGCAGCGAACGGTTGCCCTGACTCAGCCCGGCGGTGAGATCGGCCTGGCGGGTCTCGCCGTCGCCTTCATCCCATTGGCTGTAGAAGGCACCTATCTCGCTGCCCTGCACATCACGCCGGGTAATGATATCCACCAGCCCGGCCAGGCCGCCTTCTCCAGCGGCAGTGGATGCGCTGGGCCGGTATTCGATCCGCTCCACCAGACCGATGGGGATCATGTTCAGGTCAACAGCACCGTCGAGCAGTGTCGGCAAGGGCTGACCATCGAGGCGAATGAGGAGATGTTCCGGGCCCAGGCCACGGACCGCGAGCGCCGTACTGTGATCAAGCAGGGCCCCATCGCCGTCGGAAAAAGTCACTGCATTGCGCGCCGAAGTCGCCCAGGGCTGGCGCTGAAGTACGTCCCCCACGCTGGCCAGACCGCTGCGGCTCAGGTCTTGCCCGGTGAGTACGCGGACAGCGGGCTCCGTGGCCACCGCCGGTGAACGACTCAAGGCCGACAGAATCAGAACGGCGGCCAATGCATTCCTTGAACTGGGCATAGCGGATTCCCCTTCCAGTCCCCCCGCTGTCAGTTACTCTTGCCGGGGCGAGCGCTCAGCCGAAGCGCTCACCCAGGTAGGCCGGCAGGATCTCCGCGGGAGACCCCGAGCCCTTGAGAAGGGCTGTGGCGGCACGATAGAGAGGAAAGCCGGACACATCGAGACGTTGCTGTTCGTCCATGACCATGGCGGTATGCACGCCTTCACTACGAACATAGCCGTTTTTGACCGCAATGCCACTGCGGTCACCCCGCGCCAATGCCTCTCCCAGGCCGCGATGGTGAGAGTTGGCACTGGTGGCCGTGGTGATGAGATCACCAAGCCCCGCCGGCCCGTAGGCGGTCTCGCGGCGACCGCCAAAGGCCTCGACAATGCCGGCCAGCTCGGCCAGGGCCTCCATGATCAGGAAGCCACGGAGGTTATCGCCGAGACCCAAGGCATCGGCGGCGCCGATCAACGGCACGTAAACGTTCTTGAGAATGGCGGCCCAGCAGGCGCCGTGGACATCGCTGTCCGCATCAAGACGCAATGGAGTATCGCGAAAGAGGCTCTGTATGGTGCGCGCGGCTTCATGGCTGCTACCGGCGGCGACGGCGAAGCCATCCCGGCCTGCACTGAGATCGCGGGCAATCATGGGGCCACAGATCATGCCCCAGTCGATGGGGCCATTATCGCCAAAATGACGGGCCATGCATTCGGCGGGCGTTCGCCCCTGGCTGTCGAGCCCCTTGGCGATGGAAAAGCAGAGGCTGTGCTCGGGCAGTGACTGGGCAAGCCGACGGGCCAGCTCATCATGGGGCGAGGCCGGGACCGCCAGCAGCACACGCTCAGCCCGGGCGGCCAGGGTTTCCAGCGGATCACTCTCAACCCCGCTCTCCGGATCCCGGTCCCAACTGCTCACCGTCATTCTGTCTTTCAGTAGCTTGGCAAACATGCTGCCCATGGCACCACGGCCAACAATGAGCAGTTCCTTGGGCGCTGGCATGAAATTTCTCCTCCTGGACACTCTGATCAATCCATTCGCGCTCACAGTCAACAACATAGCATGCTGGCGGACTACCCTTCGCCGCTGGCCAGAAAGGCTCGGTCTGAGGACAATGGCGCTTTGCCCAATGAATCGGGAGTGGACTCATGAATATCTTCAGTCTCTGGATGCTCTGCCTGGCCGGATTCAATATGGCCCTTGCCGTGGGCCTGGGGGCCTTTGGCGCTCATGGTCTGCGGGCCAACGAGGACAGCCTGCCCCTGGAACGGGGGCTGGCGGTGTGGGAGACCGCTGTGCAATACCACCTGGCCCATGGCCTGGCCTTGCTCGGCCTGGCGGCGGTGGCGGTCTGGCTGGATTCAGCACTGCTGCGAACGGGGGGCTGGCTGCTGGTGGCCGGCATGCTGCTCTTTTCCGGCTCGCTCTATCTGATGGTACTTACCGGCTGGCGCTGGCTGGGCCCCATCACTCCCCTGGGTGGGCTGTGCCTGATCGGCGGCTGGCTGCTGATCATGACCGCTGCCCTGCGCTTGTCGTGGAACCAATGAAAAAACGCCCCGGTGCTGCCGGGGCGTTTTCTGTACCCAAGATTCGGATTCAAACCTGGTCACAGGTCTGAATTCGTTCCTCGATATCTTCCATGGTGATGGTATTGCCGTTGACGGTGATGCTGCCGTCACTGTGGTACTGAACTTCCATGGTATCGTTGCTATCTTCAGGCGTGACATTGAGCTGGCCACCCGTGATGCTGGGCTGATTGGTGGTCAGACCCTGGGCGGTCAGGGGCTGGACAGTTTCAAGAGTCGCCGCCCAGCTACAGGCATCCAGGTGCGTCTCAACGCCCATGAAGCCATCCACGCTGTATTCCACCTGACCACCGCCCAGCTCCTGCAGCTTGAATACTGCCCGGTCAGTGGTGCTGGTTCCAAAACGAATATGCATGTCAAAACCGCTGTCTCCAGCCATATTTGACTGCATCTGGATATCAGAGAACATGCGCATCTCCATGTTCTCGCCACCGCCCAGTTCAACGCAGCCGAAGCAGGCGTGCATGTACATCTGCTGACTGCTCTCCATGTTCATGCCAGCACCGTCCATGACACTCACATAGGCACCGGCATCCGCTGACTGGCCGGGACCGGGAGTGACCTCTCCAAACACGACCGATTCGGTGGGGGAGTGAGCCATGCGGATGTAACCACGGCTTTCGCTATAGAAATCCTGGGTATCCATGACGCAGTCAGCGTCAATCTCCACCATCTCCAGGCTACCGGTATAGCCAAAGGCATCCTCTACGTTGACATCAGAACCCGAGACGGTGCTTTCGCTGGTGTACAAGTGACCATCGCCGGTACATTGATTGGTAGCCGCTTGTTGCATGGCCCGGGCCAGCACACCCATGTCATCGTCTTCGGGATCATCGATAAAATCGTCGATTCCCTCGGCCATGCCGATGGCGACCATGGCAGCGGCAGCGGCATCGGCGTTATTCATGCCCACCGGCCCATCACTGCTGCTACTGGAATTACAGCCGAGAACCAGGAAGCTGGCGCCGACCAGCGTGAGAGCAATCTGCCCCGGGCGGGAGATCGGGTTGATGATTGAGTCGTTCATTTCGTTTCACCTCGTACTCTAGGTTTGCCGGAACTGCCGGGCGACACTGAATTGGCCGCCTTGCCGTCGTAAGCCATTCTACGGAGGCCTGGATACGGCACCACCCCCCCCCAACGAGGCACCCCACCGGGGCGGCTCCTCTATGCCGGGACACCATGGCCGGGAATTGACGTGTCCCGGCGGCTATGAAAGGCTTCCGGCTGCATCGGGGCGGCCAGTGCCGCCCTCCTGGTCCACACAAGAATGAGATTTGTCGCAATGAAAGCCAGTGTGCAGTGGGTTGGTGAGGAAACATTTCTGGTCACATCCGAGAGCGGCCACCGGGTCGTCATGGACGGCAATCAGGGTGCCACCGCGCCCAGCCCCATGGAAATGGTGCTATTGGCCGCGGGAAGCTGTTCTTCCGTGGATGTGGTGGGAATCCTGAAAAAAGCGCGCCAGCGGGTGGATGACTGCCGTGTGGAGCTAAGCGCCGAACGGGCCGAGGGGCCACCGGCGGTATTTACCCGCATCCACATGCACTTCATCGTCAGTGGCAAGGACGTCTCGGACAAGCACGTGGAACGGGCAGTTCGCCTGTCGGCGGACAAATACTGCTCGGTCTCCATCATGCTGGGTCATTCCGTCAAGGTCAGCCATGATTACGAGGTCGTGGAAACCGACTAGCGGCAACAAACCAGGAATGGTGGCCGATGTATCAATCACATCCGCGCAGGATGTATTGGCTGACCATTTCCACCCGCTCCAGGGAGCGCTTGGCTCCCAGGTAACGGGTGAAGCGAAAGCGCTCCACCAAGGTCAGACCGCGGCGGGCAAAACGGGCCAGAAGATCCTGTAGCTGCTTACGCTCCCCGCGGGCGAGATACTCACGGACCAATGTCTCGATCAGCCGTTCGCGGGTGGGAATATCGAAATACTTGCGGAGCCTTCCCACCGACATCATGAAACCGAAAACGTCCCAGACCTGAATCAGCGGCAGATCGAAGGCCGTGGCGAGGCGTTCTTCGAAATCGATTCGGTAGATTTGCCCGTCGCCGTAGAGGAGGTTCTTGATCTGGGCCCCGCCGTGCCAATGGTCGGCTTCATGGAAGTCGGCGAGGGCAATCACTGCGTCTCGCAGCAGGGCCTCCCGTTCAGCCTGGTCGCCCTCGCGCAGGGCATTGCCGAACAAGATGCCGGGCACGCTCATGGCAAACCAGTAATCGCTCACCGCCTTCAGCTTCGGTGTCGCCACACCCGCGCGGTTGTATTGCATCAGCCGCGTGGCTTCGTGGTGGAGGCCTTCCTGGCGATCGGGCGCGATCACCGCACTCAATTTGACGGGATGGTGGCACAGGGGCTGGAGCAGGAGTCGCGTGAACCATGCCGTCACGCGCCGACCGGGGTTGCGCTGTGCCCGCTTGATGCACAGCTTCTCGCCCTGGTGCTCAATAAACAGAATCCGTTTGCGGCTGTTGGCGCAGGCCAGTCCCACGCGAGTGCTGAGTGCGGCGTCGGGGGCCGGCAACTGCTGAGATTCCCCTTCCATTTCCCTTCCTTTGGTGCTGATGATTGCAGCTGGCAGAGCCGCGAATGGGTCCGCCGGTCGGCCCCGCCGCTCAAGCCGGAGGCCCCGAAAAAACGCTAATGCTACCATCCCGCGGAAAACAGGGGAGTCAAGAGACGATGAAGGCTTTGGCGGGCGTGCGCGTACTCGACCTCAGTCGGGTGCTGGCCGGTCCCTGGTCCAGCCAGCTACTGGCGGATTTGGGCGCGGAGGTGATCAAGGTGGAACACCCTCACGGGGGTGATGAAACCCGTGGCTGGGGGCCGCCCTGGCTGGGCGGGGAGAATGGCGAAGACGGCCCATCCGCCTACTTTCTTGCCAGCAACCGGGGCAAGCGCTCGGTGGGTATCGATTTTTCCCACCCCCGTGGCCAGGAGCTGCTCAGGCAACTGGCCGCGGACAGCGACATCCTGCTGGAGAATTTCCGGCCGGGCCGGCTGGCTCGTTACGGCCTTGATTACACCAGCCTGTCGTCACTCAACCCGGGCCTGATTTACTGCAGCATTAGCGGCTTCGGCCAGACCGGCCCTTATCGGGAGCGGGCCGGCTATGACCTCTTGCTGCAGGCCATGGGCGGCTTGATGATCATCACCGGCCCCCGTGACGACGAGGGCGGAGAGCCGGTCAAGGTGGGGGTCGCCCTCACCGATATCCTGACCGGTCTCTACGCCACCATTGGCTGTCTCGCCGCCCTGCGGGAACGGGAAGCCACCGGGCAGGGTCAGCACATTGATCTGGCCCTCATGGATGTCCAGGTGGCCACGCTCGCCAATCAGGCGATGAATTATCTGGTCGGCGGTCAGATTCCGGGACGGATGGGCAGCGCCCACCCCAACATTGTTCCCTACCAGGCTTTTCGCGCGGCCGATGACTGGCTGGTCCTGGCAGTGGGCAATGACGGCCAATTCCAGCGCCTCTGTCAGGTCCTGGATCAGGCGGACCTGGCCGACGATCCACGCTTTCGCCGCAATGCCGACCGGGTGGCAAACCGGGAACAACTTCTCCCCTTGATCGAGCAGGTCCTGGCAAAACAACCGCGTCGGCATTGGCTGGACCTGCTGGAAGCAGCGGAAGTCCCGGCCGGGCCGGTAAACGATATGGCGGCTGTATTCGATGATCCCCAGGTCCGTCATCGCGGCCTGGCCAGGACCCTTTGGCATGAGCGACTGGGCGGGGTACCGAGCGTGGCCAACCCACTGCTGTCGGGCACGAACTGGGCTGACTCCAGCAAACCGCCGCCCTTGCCAGGCGAGGACACGGAAACTACGCTCAAAGATAGGCTTGGACTGGATTCAGCCAGTATCGGTGCACTGCGTCGAGAGGGCATCATCCGCTAGGCGCAGGGCCGGGCCACCTTTCCGTGACGGACTGCCTGCCAAGCCGGGTTCATCACGCTGGACCGCTATACGCGGAAAGGGGGATTGATGCGCTATCTTGTCGCCGCCATGTCGGCTGCCCTTGTCACCGGACTGATCTTTCTGCTCATGCAGACACTGGTGGATGTTGACGGGGAAACCGTGAACAAACCGGAGTCAGGCCCCGCCATTGACGTTGTTCGCGTGGACCGGGAAGAGCGGGTGGAGACCATCGACCGAACGCTGCCCGAACCGCCGGAACAACCCCAGGTACCGGAGACGATCGATGTCAGCCACGCCACCGAGTCGCCAGTGGATAAGGTGGAATTTCCCGAGCTCCCGGATACGCTGATCTCCGAAGGCATCCCCATCCCCGGGGGGCCCCTTTCCAGGGAGGGGCAAGGTGAACAGAACCTGAGCCCGGTGGTCAGGATCGAGCCGCAATGGCCCCGCCGCGCCGTGCTCGACGGCATTGAGGGCTGGGTGAAGATCCAGTTCACGGTAGGCCCCGATGGCTCCGTTGAGCAGCCCAGGGTGATCGAATCTCACCCGCCGCGACTGTTTGACCAGCAAGCCATGCGCGCCATCCAGCGCTGGCGATTCCGGCCCAGGATGGTGGATGGCAGGCCGGTGGAACAGACGGCCACTCAGGTAATTGAGTTTCGACTGGAGGATCGTTAAGCCAGGGCCTCAGCTTCAAGGCAATCAATCCGCCCGGGTCGGCCGCCAAGGCCGGTCCGGGCGGACTGTTTTCGGCCGACCACTTTCCGACAGACGGCGATGTCTGAATGGCCCCGGCAAGAACCGTTTACCGGAAAGCCGGTCTTAATCGGTGAGCGCCCATCCACCGGCCGGGCCATTGAAGAAATGGACGAAGCCCGGAGAGACAGCGCCTGACCCGGTCCGTCCCATGTGGCGGGGAGGTAGCTGTAATGAGAGTCCTGATCTCACTACTGGGAGGCGGCCTGGTAGCGGGCCTGCTGTTCGTTTTGATGCAGACCCTGATCGGTGTGGATGGCGATGTCTCCATTGATCGGATGGAAGGAGAAAGAATTCAGTTCATCCGCGTTGAGCGCGATGAACGGGTACGGGAGCGCCAGCGGCATCCCCCCGAGCCACCACCGGAACGGCCTCCCCCGCCCCCGACGCTGGACCTGGCCATGCAGCTGGACCTGCCACCGGCACAACACCAGCGGCAATTGGATATGCCCCGGCTGGAGGGCATAGCAGGCGGCATTCCCCTGGGCGGCATGCTGCATGGCGGAGTCCGGGATGAAGGCCGGGACGGTGATGTGATCCCCCTGGTGCGGATTGAGCCCCAGTGGCCTCGGGAAGCCCTGATGCAGGGCATTGAAGGCTGGGTGCAGGTCGCCTTTACCATCCGCGCAGACGGCACCGTGGCTGATGCCCGGGTGATCGACGCGTATCCCCGGCGTGTGTTTGACCGTTCCACCCTGAGAGCCATCCAGCACTGGCGATTCGCACCACGCATTGTCGATGGACGACCGGTGGAGCGACAGGCGACTCAAACCATCGAGTACCGCCTCGAAGACCGCTAGCCCGCAGTCCAATAAGCCACTGGCCGGAGCTCCATGCCCCGGCCAGACCGGCAGCCTCCCTTGCCGCGATTGAAACGGCCTGTTAGTTTCCAGCGAAAGCAGGAGGCACCGTGAGCATGCCAATCTTTGGACTTAAAATCCCTGGGCCAGTCATTTGCCTGTTGGCAATCTCCTTGCTCAGTGGATGCGCGAGCATGACACCCTCTCCCACTCCCGGCGAAAGCCTGGCAGGCGACTATCAGCGCATGCTGCTGGAATCGGAAGGAGAATTGATCGAACCCTCCGATTCGACCCTCAAGGCCCACTGGCGGGGGCAGCCCAATGCCGGTGATCTGCGAAAACACTACGCCCGCCGCAAGGACTTCCACCAGCGTTGTGAGCTGAATCGGCCGGACGGCGAGTTCGCCCAGGCGATGGAAGACGGCCGCCCCGGTGCCGCCGGGGAGCTGATGCGGGACTGGCTGGAGTCCTGCCCGGTAGATGCCCAGGGGCATCTATATGCTGCCCTTGCCTATGAAGAGGCCGGCCTGGGGATCGCTTCCCGGCTGCATATGGACTGGTTTCTGGAAATCACAGACCGGGCGCTGGCAACCGGGGACGGGCGGAGCGCAGACACCGCCTTTGAAACCATTTCCATACAGGAAAGCCATGCCCTGCTGCTCAGACTGGGCCTGCACGGCGTGGAGCGAGAGTTGATCCGCGATGGCCAACTGATTGACCGGGTCATTGCAGAGGATTCCAGTGGCCAGCGCCATACCCTTTACTTCCATCCTCGCTGGCATTTCATCCGACTGCATGCCAGAGTTGCCGCGCCACAGGCCGAAAGCCCATAAGCCAAGGCGCTTTAATCAATAGCTCCGGGGGCATCAGGAATCCGAGACGGGCCGGGCCACTTTAACCCGATCACGACCTGCCTCCTTGGCTTGATACAGAGCCCCGTCAGCCCGCTGAAGCAGTCCATGCAAGTCTTCACTCTCCCCTAGGCTCGCCACCCCCAGACTGGCAGTGATGCCGCCACCTTCAGCATCATGACAATCCTTCACACGCTGGCGAATTCTTTCGGCCAACCGATAGGCATCCTCCGGGCAGCCATGGGGCACCAGAACCAGGAACTCCTCACCGCCCCAGCGGCATACGCTGTCTGACTCGCGCAGACACTCCCGAATCAGTTCGGCCACGGTACGAAGCACGTCATCACCGGCCGCATGCCCATATTGATCATTGATTGGCTTGAAATGATCCAGATCCATGAAAATAACGGAGAGGGGATGGCCGTAACGTCGAGCGCGTCGGATCTCACGCCCCGCCACCTCTTCAAAGCGATGCCTATTCCAGAGTCCGGTCAGGGCATCGGTATTTGCCAAGCGGAACAGCTCAGCCTGATGCTCACGGAGGCGCTCCTCCACGGCCATTCGTCTTGCAGCCTCTCGGCGCAGTCGATTATTGAGTCGCGCAAAATGAGCTGCCAGGAGACTGGCCAATAGCAGCAGGAAAAAACCGCCGGCTGCCATTCGATAAGCCATGGTGTAGTCCGTCGCACTCCGCGACTCATAGAGGAAGCCACCCAAATCAACCGGGTCGTCCGCGAATCCCAGCGCCACATAGCTTTCCGCAATACTCTGCCAACGACCTGGATTCATATGCCCCAGCGCCACCAGCTCCGGCATGATCAGTTCAGCCAGGCCCTCGGCTTCGAACTGCAGATGCGCCAATGAGCGTTCCGGCGCGTAGTTCGCCTGAATCATGGCGGCAGTCTTCTCGGGCTCGGCAAGTGCTCGTCGCCAGCCCTCCAGACTGGCCTCCAGGAAGGCATCCACCACAGCGGGTTCCTGATCAATCAATGACTCATGGGCGACCAGAACATCGTTGTAGAAGTTGACCCCATAGGCCCGAGGTTTGATCAAGTGATAGTCAATCCCCTTTCGCTTCAGCTGCCAGGGTTCATTGGTCTCGTAGGCGTCGTAGGCATCCACCCGCCCTTCTACCAGGTCATCCAGATCATGAGAGGTGGGCAGCAACTCAAGCTCATCCAGATCCACACCTTCCCGCCGTAACATGGCCAGCAGTTCGGCACTTTCATGGCCGGGCATGAGCATCAATCGCTTGCCCACAAGATCCAGCGGCGTGTGAATACCGGCATCGGCCCGAACCAGCCAGGCATTCGGCGAGGTCTGCATGATGGCCGCGAGCGCCACCACCGGTTCCCCTCGCATTCTCTCGATGACGACCCCACTGTTGGCAATGGCAAAATCCACTTCGCCGGCCAAAAGGGCCTCAAGGGGCTTGGCTGCATCGGGCCCACCTTGGATCAATCTTACGGACAGGCCAGCTTGCTCGTACAGCCCCTCCTGCTTGGCCACGTAATAGCCGGCAAACTGAAACTGATGCTTCCAGCGAAGCTGCAAGGTGATGTCGGGCTCAGCGGCATGGATCGATGTCGTCGCCAGTAGTCCGAGCAGAACCGTCCATGCGGCTCGGTGCAAGCATGCCACCAGGGCTTCAGCCATAGCGAATGCCCAGGGCCCGATAGAGATGGGCGAGCAACCACAGGGGCCCGATCATCAGGAACTGCAAATCCTGAAAAAAGGAGGGACTGCGACCTTCTATTCGATGGCCAATGAACTGACCAATCCAGGCCAGGACAAAGATGGCCAGGGCAAGGGCCCATAGGGGGACAGGGAGCTGGTCCAGCCCCCAGGTCACAACCAGGAGCAGGATGGAGAACAACAGCATGCCCAGTGCCAGGGCCGGGGACAACAAGAGATAGTAGAGGACGGCGGCCAGAAGAAAGAGGCTGGCCCAGTTGAATGGCGCAGCCATTGCCTGCAAGGGCTCGGGCACGGGTATGGACCAGAGCAGCCCGATCAGGCTAAGCACTATCAGGGGCACGCAGATCCAGTGGATCCGTTTGTTGACGGGGTGTCGGTGGCTCTCGCCATAGGCCTCCAGCCAATCCTGTACCGTTCTTGCCATCAGGGATTCTCCGAGTCACTCCATTGCAGCCTAGGCGGTAATGCTGCGCTGCTCAAGCGTCAATTCTCGCATCAGCCGGCAAGAAGCTGCTTTGTCCATTGGCGAGGGGGCATGGAGGGGCCCACCTGGGGGGATGTAAGGGGTGGAAATCTGTTTCACGCTGGGGTTGCCGGGAGCCCTGGATGGGCTTCAGATTTTTTCATGTAAGGGAGGAATTGTATGGAAATCAACAAGAAACGGGTTCTGGCCGGACTGTGTCTGGGTGGTCTGCTGACCCAGGGTTGCGCAACCCTGGAGCCGGAAACAGAAGCGGACTGGCAATCGGTGGTGGAAGTGAGCCGCCTGGCCGAGACTCATGTCAGCGATGATGGCAGTCGCCTGGTGGTGGGTAACCCCCGCAATCTCAATATTATCGATGGCCATGATGGTCAGGTGCTCGGTGGCTTCGGGGAAGCCGCCAACTGGCAGATGACGATCAGCGTGGGCGGGACCGAAGCCTACCGCCTGCGGGCGGAAAGCTCCAACGCCCTGGTTCTGCCCGAGGCGGACCTGGCCCTGATGTTTGACTACCACGGGGCACGAGAGCGCATCACCGCGGTGCATCTGAGTTCCGGCGATAAGGCCTGGCATTCCCAGGAATACAACTACAGCCTTCAACAGTACGAGCAAATCATCGGCGAGGCGGTCGACCGGGTTGCCGCCGCCCTGGGCGGTGAAGGGGAATCCACACTGGACCAGCGTAAACGGCAGCGTCATTTTGCCCAGCACCTGGCCAGGCCAGTGGACGATGGCGAAGGGCTTCTCCTCAAGACCTTTGACGGTCTGATCAAGCTGGATGCCAGCACCGGCTTCGAACTCTGGCGTCTGGAAGACTTCCAGGGTCCGGGCATCCGGTCGGTGGAGACATTGGACAATGGGGATTATCTGGTGCTGTCCACTGGCCGTGACCTGTCCCGGCTGCAGGCAGCGGAATCCTATCACCTGGCACGGATTTCCCCGGACGGAGAGGTCCGCTGGAAGCAGGAGCACAGTGGCCGCGACACCCATGGCATGCAGGTGGCCGAAGGCTATGCTGTGATCGATGCCTCTCCCATGCAGGTATTCCAGCTCAACGACGGAAGCAAGGCCTGGGAAGGCACGACCAACCGCCGCAGTGGCGAGTTCACCGACCGTCACTACCTGCCGGCACCGGAGCCCGCCATTCGGGACGGGGTCATCTATCACGTCGCCTGGACCCATGGCGAGGATGGTGACCTGGTCAGTGTCGGCGCCCCTCACCGGATTCGCGCCCTTGATCTGAGCAGTGGTGACATTCTCTGGGAAAGCGAGGAGACCAGTACCTACTTTGGTGATCTCAAATTCCATGGTGATCAACTGATCGCCTGGGGTGCCGGCCGCTATTTCGGCGACTCCAATGTAGGGGGTGCCGCCGGCCTGTCACTGGCGAATGGCGAGGAACTCTGGCGGACCGCGGAAATGGAAACCCCCGGCCTGACTTCAGCGGCCCCCTATATCTCTGAGCCCATCGTTGATGGTCAGCGCAACAAGGCCTTCGTCGCCGGCCCCGAGGTCCTATACGCTGTTGATCTCAACAGCAATGAAATCGCTTATGAGCTCGACCTGAATGATATGGGCTTTGGGGACACCATGGGCCTGATGGCCAGTGATGACCGCATCGCCATCATTCACACCGGTGGTGTCGCAGCCATCAATGCCGACGACGGCACCGTCGCCTTCGACACCGAGACGGAGCACGTGGGTGACTTCCACCGGGGTGACGAACGAGTCGTGGTGCAAGTCCTGCCATCGGCTCTCATGGCCTTCTCCGAGGATGACAATAGCGGTGGTTTGCGTGCAGTGGACCTGCGCAATGGCGAAACCGGTCCGCTGGTCGCCTGGGAAGACCTCCGCAGCTTCCTCTTCGGCAGCTTTGATGATCGCCCGGTTGTCAGCACCGACGGCCGCGCGGCCTTCTTCGTTGACGAGGATGGTCAAGTCTTCCGCTACCGCCTGTAAGCACAGCAAATCACGGTGCCGGCGTGCCCATCACGAGGCACGCTGGCGCTGAATATGCCCTTCATTCAGCTTGCACCCACTGTCACCGAATGGCGTTGCCACGCAGTGGGGCCGATCTGACTAGCGCTCCCGGGCCTCGTTGATGGAGTCCAGCTTGGCCTGGTATCGCTCGGCATAATGGGCCGGGCCAATGCTGCGGGCCCTTCCGAGGTAGCGGCTGGCGCGACGCAGGTTACCCAGCTCATATTCCACTCGGGCGAGAGCGAACTGGAACTCATGCTCGTCGGGATGCATGCGCACGGCCCGTCGGAAATGGCGGCGGGCTTCACTTAAGGAACCTCTGATCAATTCATTCGCGCCCGCAGCCAACGGGATTTTTTCTCTCGCGAGGCGCGACGAGCGTAGTGTAGCCGCTGTGCTACATGAGCGAGGCCTCCGCCGCCTCCATTCGGCCCAGGCGTCTCTCCACAATGGCGAGATTATTCCAGGCAGCGCTGAAACCCTCGTCCAGGGACAAGGCGTGACGGGCGGCAATGTAGGCAGACAATAGATTGTCCTCGGCGAGCAATTCCGCAGCCCGATTGTTGTAGTAGTGGGCAATCAGCCGGGTGCGAGAGATCACCTGGGGATTGCTTTTCCCGCCAATCAGGTCCATCTCGAAATCCACCGTGTATCGGCGCCCGGCCGCCAATACCCCGGCATTGACATGCTCCACCCAGAACACCGTGTCCTCGCGCCGGTCCCAGACCAGGGCCTGCTCCACCCGCTGGGCCCGGGCATTGAGCCCGGCCTGCTCCGCCAGTACCAGAAAGGCCATGGTGGCACTCAGGCAATTGGCCTCACCCCGCTGGAAGGCCTCGGCAACGGTCAGGGTCTCCAGATTACGATAGGACAAGGCCATGCCCGCCTCATCAAACAGAAAGTCGGTGGTCTCACGGACGGTATGATGGGCACTGCCTGCCTGGTCGAGGACACGCTCTTCATACTCCCGTGCGATCTCGGGCGGCAAGGAGAGCACCGCCTCCTGGGGTGCCAATTCATGAGCCGGCAAGCCCCATTGCAAGGCCAACCCCGCTGCCAGAAGCCAGGTAGCCATGAGCTCACCCCCCTCCCGGCGCTAGCCGGAACCACGCAACGGTTATGCTACCTGCTGAATTCGACTCCCCCGTGGGAATTCGGTTCCAAGCACAGGGAACTGCCACGGAAGGTTCGACTTGCGAATAAGCTGGTGTTAACTTCCTGCCTGTGACGCCTCACATAACCACATCATTGGTTTATTTTTCCCAGGCGATTCCCGACCGGCAGGAGGCCGTGACATGCCCACCAAACCCGTGGACGTGCAAGATCTGAAGCTTGGCATGTACGTGGCGAAACTTGATCGTCCCTGGACCGATTCGCCCTTCCTGTTCCAGGGGTTCCGCATCGAGAATGAAGACGAGCTCGGGCAGCTTCGACAACACTGTCGATACGTCTATATCGACCCGGAACTGGGTTATGACGGACCCAGATTCGAGCGCAACAAACCCAAACCCAGCGGCAAGACGGAGCCCCGGGTGGCCACCGGCTCGAAAACCGGCGAGGAACTGCTGCCCCGGGAGCCCGAACTCCGGCAGGCCATCCCGCAGGTCTATCAGTACCGTCGTCAGGCGATTGGCTTTCTCGACAATGTGCTCAAACAGGTTCGTGCCGATCAGTCCGTTAACACGGGTGCAGCCGGGCATGTGGTGGAAGGCCTGCTGCGCTCGGTGCAGCTGAACCTCAACGCCTCCATGTGGCTGAACAATCTCAAGCGTCGGCATGAGCACTCTGCAACCCACTGCACCAATGTGGCGGTGGTTGCCCTCGCCTTCGCCCATCACCTGGGCTATACAGGCCAAAAACTGATTGATGTCGGCATTGGCGCGCTGCTGCACGATATTGGCCTGATGCGCTTGCCCACTGAATTGCTGGACAAGCCGGAGAAACTCAGCGCGGAAGAAGAACGGGAAATGCGAGAGCATCCGGAATCGGGTAGCCGTCTGATCGCCAGGCGTGACGAAGTCTCCTCGACGGTACTCAACATCATCCGTTATCACCATGAGAGGGTAGACGGCAGCGGTTACCCCGATGGGCTGTCCGGTAAGCAAGTGCCGGAGGAAGCCATGATCGTTGCCCTGGCGGACATCTACGATGCCATGACCACCGAACGGCCCTACAAGACGCCGGCATCTCCTCACGGCTCGATGAACATCATTCGACAGCTGGCGGATTCTCATTTTCCGCCCTCACTGGTCCAGGCCTTCATGAGCTGCATTGGCATCTATCCCATCGGCACCGTGGTGCAGCTCAACAATGGTGTTGTCGCCCTGGTAGTGGGCCACACTCGCCGTACCCGGCTGCGACCGGAGATCATGCTTCTGAAACACCGTGACGGTCAGGTATTCCGCACTCAGCCATTGCTCGATCTGGACAAGATTGGCAGCGACCGCAACCCCGAGCAATGGCAGATCCTGCGAGTTGTCAATCCAAAGGACTTCGGTGTGGACGTGGCACGCGCCACGGAGATCTATGTGGACCGCCTCTACGCAAAGGCGGTTGAACAGCCCTCCTGAGCTTGGTCGATGACCGCCCGATAACGACAATCCATGTGGAAAAGCCGCCATTCTTGACATATTGTTATAGGCAGTCACGAGGCAAATGCCCGTGAGGAACGCAGTATCAAGACCGGGCTGAAGGCGTCGGCGCCGAAGACCGCCGATACCAGGGACTCCCGGCCGGGGGGAACGATCCCGACACTGGGAGGAGTCTATGTGGACGCCGTTTCGATCTGGGTTGGCCCTTTGCTTCCTGATGGCAGCCTCTGCCCTGTCCGCTCCGGTCGCCGCCGGACAGCCCTTGCAGCTCTCCACAGAGCAAGGCACCACGACCGAGAACCGACTGCAATTCGAAGTCGAAGCGGAGGCCACCGCGACCTTTGAAGCGCAGCTGCAGCGGGCCAGAGAAGGGCATTTCACGCTTTCCGAGGAGGCCTCTCCTCATTTTGGCTACTCGGACGCCGCCATCTGGCTCTACCTGACGGTCCAGGCCCCCGAGCAAAGGACCGGGCTCTGGCTGCTGGAGATACAACACCCTCTACTGGGCAACGTCACGGTGGAAGCCCACCGGGAAGACGGCAGTGTGGAACGTTGGGAGGCCGGTCAACGTGTGCCCTTCGATCAATGGCCCATGGCACATCGCAACGTTACCATCCCGCTGAATCTGGAGGCCGGCGAAGAAGTCGAACTGCTCTACCGGATCAGCAGCAACAGTTCCTTGCAGACGCCGCTGGTCGTCTGGCCGGAAGCCGCCTTCAATGAATCCGCTCAGCAAGCCAATCTTTGGCTCGGGCTGTTTTACGGAATCATTCTGGCACTCTTGCTGTATAACCTGTTGCTCTACTTCGGCCTGCGTGACCTCAACTATCTCTATTACGTCTCCTATGTGGGCCTGTACCTGCTTTCCCAACTGATACTCAACGGTCTGGCGTTCCAGCACCTCTGGCCGAACGCGACCCAGTGGGCGGAGATATCCACGTCGGTGGTGGTGGCCCTGGCGTTTGCTGCCGCGGCACAGTTCTCCCGTTCATTCCTGCAGCTACCCAAGCGCATGCCCCGCTCCAACTATGTGGTACTGGGCCTGATAGCGGCCTTTGGTGTCGCGGTTCTCTGGGGGAGCCTGATCAGTCCACGGGGCGGCCTGCAGGTCACGGCATTGCTCTCGGTAATCAATACTTTCGCACTGGTTGCCATCGCCACCATATCCTTGCGGTCGGGCTTTCTCCAGGCACGCTATTTCCTCCTGGCCTGGACGATCTTCCTGGTGGGGACGGCCGTGTACGGCCTGCGTGCCATCGGCGTACTGCCCAATGTCTTCGTGACCGAGTTTGGTGTTCAGATTGGTGCGGTCATTCAAATGTTGATGCTGTCCTTTGCCCTGGCCCATCGCATGCGGGTGACGGAATGGGAAAAAGCCCGGGTGGAACGGGAAGCCAAGGTCAACCTGGAAAGGCGGGTCAAGGAAAGGACTGCGGAGCTGGATAACGCACTGGGCGAATTGTCCAAGAGCAATCAACGGCTGGAGCATCGGACCTTGTTGTTCGAGACCCTGGTGGAGGTTAACCAGATGGCTCCCGGGATTCGCAACCCCGAGAGCCTGCTTGGGCAGACCTTGCCATTGCTGGCACGGGCCCTCCCCGACACCGGCCTAGCGGTTATCGCTCGTGTGCCCAAGGCGCCCACCGCAATTACTCAACTGCATTTCCATGATATTCCCCCCGCCGTTCAGAAACGTATCCTCACACTCCTGCGTGGAAAGCGCATCGACAGTGAGTTGCCAGTGAAGATGCCTGAGCTGGGCAATGGCTATCAGGGCCTGCTGATCACCATGACCAATCGGCTGCGGCAGCTGGAAGGCATGTTCATTCTGGTTCGGAAAGGTGCGGGCTTTCAGTCAGACGAACGGGAAGCAGGCGTCCTGTTTGCCGACCACCTGGGGGCTTCCATGGAAGCCGTACTGTTGCAACGCCGACTTGAAGCCAGGGCCGACACCGAGATCAGTACCGGCCTCTACAAGCGCAGCTATCTGGAAAAGATCCTTCATCGGGAAATCGAGCACCGCAAACAATATGATGTACTGGACTTTGGCTTTGTTTGCCTCCGCCTTCCAGAATTGGACGCGGTACGTGAGCAGCATGGCCCTCAAGCCGCCGAGCAGATGCTCAGTGCCGCGGCAAAACGCCTCAAGGAGGCTTGCCGCCCCGGTGATGAAGCCGGCCATTGGCGAGGAGATCAACTGGCCGTTGTCTGCCCGGGAAGCAAGACAGAGGATGTCCAGGCCCTGGCGGACAAGATTCGGCGAGAAATTGCCGGCAAGACGGTCAGCCTGTCCAGCCAGGA
The DNA here is from genome assembly GCA_003558125.1 of Natronospira sp. GTDB lineage: Bacteria > Pseudomonadota > Gammaproteobacteria > Natronospirales > Natronospiraceae > Natronospira > Natronospira elongata. Next base: position 18,302 of record PWMQ01000099.1, read on the forward strand.
TGGACATATGATGGAGCAAAAGCTTGAACTGCAGATCGGTGCGGCCAGTTCCGAGGGGGGCAACCCGGAAGCGGTCTCCGAGGAAGCCGTCACGGCCATGCGAAATTCAGACAAGGCCTGAGCGATGGGGAAAACGACTCCAGTGGCATCTACTGCACGTTCTTAAACCGGCCTCAGGGAAGCTCTGATCGAAATTGATCAGAGCTTCCCTAGATCTGCCAGGCGTAGCTCATCTTTATAAACAGCCGCCTGCCCTCAAGCTCCATTTCATTGCGGCTTTCGCCCCCTCGCAGGTCAGAGTAGCCGGCGATGAACTCGGTTCTCGGGTCCAGGCGCCAAGTGAATGTAGCCTGGTTGGCCCAGCTGTATTGATCGCGACCCTGTCCATCGGGGTACAGATCACTATTACGCTCGATATCAACCAACTGGGAAATCAGACGAACATGACTGCGCAGGCCGAGAAACCAGGCGGCACGCAGCTCCTTGGTGGTCGCGGTAAACAGGCGGCCCGCTGACAGATCCAGAGACTCTCGCTGGTAGCGAAGGTCCACCTCCAGATGGCGACCGATGTCTGCGGTGAGAGAGGGCGCGAAGCGAGTGGACTCGCCACTGCGCAAGCCAACAAAATCGATCTGGTCGCCGCTTTCCGCCTCGGCAGACAGCTGCAGTCCCCGGACCGGCTCGACCTGGACGCGCCCGAATCGGCGGCTGCCATCGAACCGTTCACCGGCATGCCACTGTTCGTATTGCCACGCTGACAGGGTGAGACGGGATTGCCAGCGACCTCGCAATGAAAGCTGGGCTTCGTCCTGGCGCAGCAACGGCTGCCCGTCAGCGCTGGTATCGCTGCGCCGATGCTCCAAACGAAAATCCGCCTCGTCCAGCAAGGCGTCACCGCTGCCATACCAACGGCTGCCCGCCCAGGCGGTGTTCTGTTCGAAGCCACTCTGAGGCATGAAGCCCAGGTCAGCGCGGAATCCTGGCTCGCGGTGATCATGGCTGCCACCCAGGTACCAGTTCCTGCGCTCATGCTGATAGCGAACAAAGCGGGCATCGCCCTCTTCTCGAGGAGAGGCCGACTGGGGCTCCAATCGATCCCGGGTCTCGCTGCGGGACCACTGATAGCGCACGGTGTCATAACGACTCGGCCGCAGCAGGCCATCTACACTCAGCACAGAGTTCTCGTAATCCTCCGCGGAACGATGAGTCAGCAACATGCCGAGACCTGCGTTTTCCATCACATCCCGCCGCAAGCGCAGGGCGGTGGATTCGCTGGGCAGGTCTTTCCTCAGGAATTCCGCCGACTCCGGCCCCGGCCGTATCAGGTTCAGTTGGCGGTCCCGAACATGAAAGAAACCCACGGCCTGGGCGCCCAGTTGCCCGGCCAGCTTGATGCCGTCAGACGGCTCCACCAGGTTGCGGGTCTGGACCGACTCCATGGGTGTCTGAAACAGGTCCGCGGATTCCTGAAAGAATGGTCGGCGCTCCTGGCGCTGTACCCCGAAGGGCTGATTGATGTCCAGCTCCAGAGGGTCTGCCGCCACTTGCGAGAAATCCGGGTTGACGGTGCCGGTCAGGGTAAGACTGGGGGTCAGGGCCCATTGCACCGTTGCACCCAGATTGCTGTCCCGTTCCGTCTCCCTGCCTTCGCCATCGGCACGTGGAAACTCCCGCTGCCCAAGGGAGACCTCGGGGGTAAACTCCAGACTTCGGCCCGCTTTGACGCCGGCAAAACCGTCAACCCGTTGCACCTGACACAGGTAACAGTCCTGCCCTCGTTCCAATGGACTTAGGGCAAAACGACGGCTGTAGTCGCGCGGATAGAAACGGACCAGGTCCAGACCCCAGGTCATGATGTCCTCACTGGCGGGGAAACGCAGGCTACTGAAGGGGATGGCAATCTCCACCTCATAGCCGTAATCGGTCAAACGTCCAGCGGATTCCCAGATAAACTCAAAGCTACTGTCTTCGGTGCCAGCCAGCTCGTTGATAAAAAGGTCGGACTGAACACCGAGCGGATTGACAAAAAATTGATAGCCCCGCCGTTGCCCGTCATAGGGGTCCAGTGTCAGTGAAACCAGGTCATTGCCGAAAATATCGTCTCGAGCGCGATAGTAGGCACGAATGCGCTCCGGTGCCGGATCATAGGCCCTGAAGCCCACATACAGGTGGGTGTCACTGTAAATCAGCAGGGCCTCGGTGCGTACGGGCGCCGATATGTTCTCGCCGGGCCGGGTTTCATAGGGCAGTTCCATCACCAGGGCCCGGTCCCAGACAGACTCATCCAGATGCCCGTCCACGGTGATGGTTTCATCGGTGTGAGGGACCTGCGGCCGCTCAGCGAAGACCGGCTGGCTCACGAGGGTGGCCAGAAATCCCAGGATCGGGAGAAAAAATGCCCTAGCGGGCCTGGCAAGGGCGGGCAAAGCGGCAGCCTGAGAGGACACGTGGCCTCCTGCAACGATGAAATGGGAGTCGGGGGGCGGGGACCTTACCCCCCGTCTGTGACCGAGGCAAGTGCTCGGGGTTCCCTCCCGCTGACGGACCGGGCCGACGAGGCATCTTGGCGGTGAGAGGCCAAAGGGAGTAGCATCAGTGGAGATGCAAACACCCTGCCCCGGAGGAGGCTGATATGAAAGGTGATGATGGCGTGCTGGAATTTCTCAACCGTGCCCTTCGCAGTGAGCTCACGGCCATCAACCAGTATGTTCTCCATGCCCATCTGCTCGAGGACTGGGGCCTGGAACGGCTTTATCGCATTGGTTTTGCCCATGCCAAGGATGAGATGCATCACGCTGAAACCCTGATCAAGCGCATCCTCTTTCTGGAAGGGCACCCTGAGATGCAACAACTCGACGATCTCATGATCGGGCGGGACGTGAAAGGCATTCTTGGTAATGACTTGAAGGCCGAGGAAGCTGCGATCAAGCTCTACCGGGAAGCCGCTGCCTATTGTGAGAAGGTCCAGGATTACACCACCCGGGACTTGTTCACCCATCTCATTGCCGATGAAGAAAAACATTACGATTTCCTGGGGACCGAGCTGGATCTGATCGAAAAGATGGGCCTGGAAAACTATTGCCAGTCTCAGGCAAGTTCGGAGTAGCCCGTCCCGCCTCCCGGCCCGGGAACCCCCCGGGCCGGATAAGGTCTCATTCATTTATCGTCATTTCGTCATTGCCGCGCCCCGGCCGTGGGCGCTAGTGTCTGACTTCAGCCCAAGGAACCTGTATGTCACGCTCAGGCCCTTCGCTCTCAACTCCGTTCCTGCCCCTTGCCTTGCTGGTCTCAAGCCTGCTGGCGGTCAGTGCCCATGCTGAGGGCCCTATCATCCAGCCCGGCGCACCGGGAGAGGCCAGCCGGACCATCAGTGCCGAGGAAGCCTCAAGGCTCGCTGGCATTCAGTATTCGGAAGCCGATATCCGCTTCATGCAGGACATGATTTCGCATCATTGGCAAGCGGTGGAGATGTCGGAACTGGCTCCGGAACGCAGCCAGCGCGACGGGATCAAGGACCTGGCAAGCCGTATCCTGGCTTCACAAAGCGATGAAATCGAGTTCATGCAGTCCTGGCTGGCCGAACGGGAAGAATCCTGGCCGTCACGCAGGGACCACCATGACATGGATGAGCACCATGATCACCATCACGACATGGCGGGCATGGCATCGCCGGAAGAAATGGCCAAACTGGAAGGATCCCGGGGCAATGACTTCGACAGACTTTTCCTGGAGCTGATGATCACCCACCACGAGGGCGCTCTGGAGATGGTCAACGATCTGCTGTCCCAGTCCGGGACCGCCCAGGACCCCGAACTGCTGCAGTTCACCATAGACGTCGTCAATGATCAGGATGCGGAAATCACGCGTATGACCCAGCTCCTCGCGGAGTTGGATCCGGATCCGCGAGTGGGATTGGCCGCGGGCTTCCACGATGCCGAGCAGGCGGCCTGGAATATGGAGTTGCTGGCCACAGTGCCTCGCCCGCCAGGCTTTCATGTCCCGGGCAACCCCGCCGGGCTCCCACTGAGTCGCCTGAGAGAGAAAGCCGGCGAAGAAGTCGATGAACTGGATGAACGTCTGGAACGGCGCCAGCCTTTGTTGAGCTTTGTCAATTCCGACATCGCCTTCGCCGGAGATAAAGTGATTGCCGGCAGTTTCCACGGCTTCAATATCTATGACACCGCTAACGAGGGCAAACCGGAATTGATCACTTCCGTAGTCTGCCCCGGCGGGCAGGGCGACGTCTCTGTTGCCGGCGACCTCTTGTTCATGTCGGTGGAGCAACCCCGCGCCCGGCTGGACTGCGGTCTTCAGGGCGTCGCGGACTCGGTAAGCGATGAACGATTCAGAGGTATTCGGGTTTTTGACATCAGTGATATCCGCCAACCTCAACAGGTGGCTGCCGTTCAGACCTGCCGGGGCTCACATACCCACACCATTGTCCCCGGCCCCGACGAGGGCCGCATCATCATTTACAACTCCGCCACCAGCTTCGTGCGCGATGACGAAGAGCTGGCCGGCTGCTCCGATCAGCCGCCGGAAGAGGATGGCAAGACGGCCCTGTATCGGATCGATATCATCGAAGTCCCGGTGGACAGCCCGGAGGATGCACGGATCGTCAACAGTCCCTTCGTCTTTGCCGACGAGGAGACCGGTGACCCTGATGGCCTCTGGGCCGGTGGTGACCATGGAGACGGGACCCAGCGCACCCGGGCCACCGACCACTGTCATGACATCACGGTCTTCCCCGAATTGAATCTTGCCGCCGGCGCCTGTTCCGGCAACGGCATCCTGTTTGATATCTCCGACCCACTCAATCCGGAACGGATTGACGAGGTCACCGACCCGAGCTTTGCCTACTGGCACTCGTCGACCTTCAGCAACGAGGGCGACAAGGTGATCTTTACCGACGAGTGGGGCGGCGGGACCCGCCCCCGCTGCCGAGCCTCCGATCCCTTGGAGTGGGGCGCCAACGCCATCTATGAAATCGTTGACGGCAAGCTGGAATTCCGGAGCTACTACAAGATGCCGGCGCCACAGACCGAGCAGGAAAACTGCGTCGCCCACAACGGCTCCATCATCCCGGTACCGGGCCGGGACATCTTCGTTCAGGCCTGGTATCAGGGCGGGATCTCCATCAAGGACTTCACCGATCCATCCAATGCAGAGGAAATTGCCTTTTTTGCCCGTGGACCCATCGATGAGGAGGCACTTGTGGCGGGGGGCTTCTGGTCAGCCTATTGGCACCAGGGTCGTATCTATGCCACCGAACTGGCGCGCGGCATGGATGTGTTTGCCCTGACCGCAGGCGAGGTGCTGAGCGAAAACGAGATTGCCGCGGCAAAGCTCGCCGGCGACCGGGTATTCAATCCCCAGACCCAACACCAGATCGAATGGCCCGCCAAACCGGTGGTCGCACTGGCTTATCTGGATCAACTCGAACGGGACCAGAGCCTGGAAAGCGAACAGATTGAAACCCTGCGTGCCTCTATCAATCGAGCGGGGACCCTCCTGGACAATGGGGAGAGGGACCGCAGCCTGTCTCGCGAGCTTCGCCGAGAAGCACGTGTCCTCTCCCGCAGCGGCCGTGATGCGGAGGATCTGACTGCTCGTCGATTGGAGGGATTGGCAGACACCCTGTCCGGCCTGGCAGGTAGAGTCCGGAGATAGGTATAAAGCAGCCACGAGTCAGTAAGAGCTCACCATAAATAAAGAGCCGCCCGAAGCCAGTGCTTCGGGCGGCTCTTTTTTGACGGCACCGATCAGAATCGAAGGGCTTAATATGGCTTCCCGGATTACTCACCAATAGAAATTGATTTGCAAGCTGCTATCACCGGCGATGAATCCCGAATCTGTCTCACCATCGAAGTCACGACGGCTGTAAACCATACCTGCCTGGGCACTCAGTGTCATGGGACCCATCACCCGATACTCGAGACCAAACCATCCACCCCGTTGAACAGCATTGACTTCCAGGGATCCAGCCTCCAGAGCGGCCCCCACCAGCATGACGCTGGCGAACAAAACAGAACGACAAAGATTCTTCATCAGCTATCCCCCTTTTGAATAGCATGAAGCGCGGGAGTTTAATCCTGCCATTTGGCTTGTCAAGCTTCTGCTTACTAGGTAGCCACAACCTTTCCAATGATCGTCATCGGCAGTTGCTTCTCATGGCCAATATCGTCAAATGCTCAGAAAGGGACTTGAACTTGCAGTCAAAAAAAAGCCGTGCATTGCCTCGGACTGGGGCAATGCACGGCGATTAACACTTACCTATTGGGCGACTTATTCGCCCTGGCCGAGGCTGAAGCCGAGTTCGCCGTCGAAGGTGTAGAGCTGCTCGGTCTTGATGAAGTCCAGGCCGGCCTGGTTGATGCGGTTAAGGAGTTCGATGACGTCTGCATTGGCGGCCTGCTGACCGTCGGGGGCGCGGAAGCGGCAGCGCCAGTGGTCGGTGCAGCAGGTCTCCGGCAGACCTTCGGGCCAGACCTTCACGCCACGGTTGGTTACCAGGCGCAGATCGAAGGGACAGCCCTCGGTCAATGAAGCCAGACGGTCGCCCAGGGCCTTGGGGTCGCGGTCGTTTTCATCGTAATCCAGGAACACATCCACCCCCACCAGGGCCTTTTCCGGCTTGTCGGTCACCGCCTTCCAGGCGCCGTCAAAGGCGGGCAGTTCGGCAGCGGGCGGTGCGGCGATGGCCTCGGGCTTGCGGCCGAGGTTTTCACAGATGCGCTCGGCGAAGGCCTGGGTGCCGACCTTCTCCCGACTCTTGCCTTCCTTGTAGAGGTCACCGGTGTGCACGCCTTCTTCCAGGGTCACCATCCAGGCGTCCTGAATCTGGGCGGCAGTCTGGGCATCACCCAGGTAGCGCAGCATCTCGCAGGCAGCCAGCAGCATGCCCGAGGGGTTGGCCATGTCCTTGCCGGCGATGTCCGGCGCGGAGCCGTGGACAGCCTCGAACATGGCGCAGCCTTCGCCGATGTTGGCAGAACCGCCCAGGCCCACGGAACCGGTGATCTGTGCGGCCACATCGGAGAGCACATCGCCATAGAGGTTGGGGGCGAGAATCACATCGAAGCGGCCCGGCTGATCGGCCAGCAGCGCCGTGCCAATGTCGATGATGCAGTGCTCGGCCTCGATGTCCGGGTACTCGGCCGCCACCTCTTTGAAGACCCGATGGAAGAGCCCATCGGTGATCTTCATGATGTTGTCCTTGCTCATGCAGGTCACCGTCTTGCGACCCTGGGCACGGGCCAGTTCGAAGGCGTAGCGGGCAATCCGTTCACAGGCAGGTCGCGAGATCAGCTTCAGGCACTGGGTCACCTCGGTGGTCTGGCGGTGTTCAATGCCGGCATAGGTGTCTTCCTCGTTCTCGCGCACGATGATCAGATCCATATCCGGGTGGCGAGTGGGCAGGACCGGATCCCAGGCGCGGCAGGGGCGAACATTGGCGAACAGGCCCAGTGACTTGCGGAGGGTGACGTTCAGGCTCTTGTAGCCACCGCCCTGAGGGGTGGTAATGGGCCCCTTGAGCAACACGCGATGCTGACGGATGGTTTCCCAGGCGGATTCGGGAATGCCGGAACTCACCCCGTCCAGGTAGCAGGCCTCGCCCACGGTGACCGGTTCGAATTTCACGGCCGCGCCGGCGGCCTCCAGTACCTTGACCACTGCCTGGGTGATCTCCGGGCCAATACCATCGCCCTCGGCAAGGGCAACCGTGGTGGCTTGAGCCGCCGGGCGGGCGGCGCCGAATTCGTCTGTCTTGGGGGCTACGCTGGACATGATGCTCTCCATACTCAGTCGGTTCTCGGGCGCGCGCGCAGTTTAATTCTCGCAACAAATAGAATAAAGTTAATTTTTCTTGATCAATGATTAGAGTTTTATCTAAGCTTTGTCCATGAATCTCACCCTGCACCAACTGCGTATTTTCCGCACCGTGGCCGAGACCGGCTCCATCACGCGGGCCGCCAAGCAGTTGCACCTGACGCCCCCGACCCTGTCGATCCAGCTCCGGCAACTCAGCGAGGCCGCCGGCCTGCCCCTCCACGAGGTGGTGGGCCGCCGCCTGCGCCTGACCGAGGCCGGCCACGACATGCTGGAGGCCGCCCGGGAGGTCCACGCCCCGCTGCGCCGCCTGGAGCAGCAACTGGCGGCCCGCAAGGGCATCCGGCGCGGGCGCCTGAAGATTGCCGCGGTCTCCACCGGGGAGTACTTCATGCCGCGGGTACTGGGGGAATTCCGACGCCAGCACCCGGGGATCGAGGCCAGCCTCCGCATCCTGCCCCGCTCGGCCCTGATCGAACGCCTCAACGAGGGCCTGGATGACTGGTACCTGATGACCCGTCCGCCGGCCGACCGCCAACTCTCCTGCGAGCAGGTGGGCATCAACCCCCTGGTGATGATCGCCGCTCCCGATCACCCCTGGACCCAGGCCCCCACCATCAGCTTTGATCTCATCGCCGGTACCGGCTTCGTGGTGCGGGAGCCAGGCTCTGGTACCCGTCTGTGGACCGAGGAGTGGCTGCGCCGCTTCGGCGCCGAGCTCAAGCCGGAACTACAGCTGGGCAGTAACGAGGCCATCAAGCAGGCGGTTCGGGGTGGTCACGGCCTGGCGGTCATCTCACTGCACGCCGTGCGCCTGGAGTTGGCGGCCGGGGAACTGGTGATGCTTGATGTGCCCTACTTCCCTGCCCCCGTTTACTGGCACCTGGTTCAGAAACCAGGCCGCCGCCTGACCCCTGCCGCGGAGGCCTTTCGGGACCACCTGCTGGCGGAGATGCCAGCCCTCGACCAGCAATTGATCGCACGCCTTGCCGCCGACGGCCAGCCCTGGCCGGCCGAGGAGTAATCCAGGCGGACACGGTCTGTCCGTCCTTTCCTACAGCGGATAGCGCTTTGCAGCAATGGTTGCCCCGCCGCGATTCATTAGGCTGATAAACAGAGACAGCCGATTAGCGGGAGGAGAAAAACCATGACCACGATTGACTGCCCGGAAGACCTGCATAGCCTGATCGGCCGATTCCTGGCCGACAACAGCCGTTACCTGGAATTGAGCAAGAACGGCCCGCGCTTTCAGCTGCGCGCCCTGATCCACAATCAGTGGAAGGTGGTTTCCATCGAAAGCGACGAGGCCAACCGAATCTGGCAATGGGCCACCGGCCGGATCACCACTCGCATCAACAGCATTGGCCAACAGACACCCAGCAAGCTGCCGGCGGTGATGAACATCGTCACCCGCTTTGGCAAGGAAAAATCCCGGAACCAGGACATCAGCCGTCTGCGCCTGCGCTGGCGAGCCCGCCCCATGGAACGGGAGCAGAACAGTGGCACGCTGACCATGCAGATCACTGAGCTGGCCGCCTGAGCCTGGGCTGGGCCGCCTATGAAGGCTCAGTCCTGGGAGCAGCACCCAGGGGTGGCAGTGCGCGACGCAGGCGCCAATCCACCCAGGTGAAGGCGAATGGCACGGCGCCCAGGAACAGGAGCAGCAGCCATTGGAGGATGGACCACGATTGGCGGTGGCTCACCACCAATGCCACGGCACCATAGAAGAGATACAAGATGCCATGAATCCAGCCGGCATAGGTGACGGCGAGCGGCATGTCCGCGTAGGTCCTTAAAGGCATGGCCACGAACAGGAGCGTCAGCAAAGACAGCCCCTCGATCATGCTAACCAGGCGAAAGAAACGAATCACTGCTTACTCCTTTCAAGCAAACGAGCATGATCACCAGAAGGCAATGATCATCAGGGCAATCATGAGCACACTCAATATCAGAAACACCCGACCGATTCTTGCATTGGTGATGTGCTTCTCTTCGTAGCGCTGCTTGAGCGCCGCCAGCCCGGCCTCATCCAGGCCGTGGCAGTGCTGACATTGGGATTTCTTCTTGGGTGTTTGCAGGCCACAGCGATCACAGCGCCACACCCGGCGAATCAGGGCCTTGGAAGCACGTCCCAGCAAGTGCAGTCTCCCGTCAAATACGTCTCTGGCTAGTCTTCACGCTTGTCTTTCCAGCCCATTCGTTCACGCTCGGCCTGCAGCCAGGGCGCTTCGTAGTCGGGCGCCTGCTTCTCCACACCCTGAGCCTTGAGCCGATTGGCCACCGCATCAACAATAGTCGCGCATAGCGATGCGGCCAGCATGAAATGGGCCTCACGGTAGCCGGATTCGTATTCCCACCCCAGCAAGGGCGTCAGGACCGGTATCCAGGCCTCATTGATGACCATCACGGCAATGGCGCCACCCATTGTCGCACTGGCCATAATGATCAACGAAGGCACGGTGTAGATAGGCAACCGCTCAAAGCTATGATACAGCGCCGGCGCACTCCAAAAGGCAACAACAATCAAACCCAGCCACAGCAGCAGATCCAGTAAAAGCTTTACCAGCACAAGCAGCCCTTTCCTTTGAGCCAGAAACGCCAAGAATTCTATCAAAGGCCCGAGCACCGTCACCACGACATCACACTACACGCTTTCAGTTGGAATTGTTGCCCCAGATCGGCTCGGCTATGATCAAAAGCGGTTCCACGCACAATAAAGGAAAACCGCCGATGACCATCCACGCGCCGGAGGCTTCCGGTTGGCATGCCCTGCGGGGCCCCGGCCTGTCCTTGATCTGCCTGTCCATTCTGGCGGCTCTGCTCAGTGGCTGCGCCGGCATTGCAGCGCGGGAGATTGGCGAAGCCCCGGGGCCCGATTCAGGCATGTTCAATCTCGGCTACCAGGCCACTTCCCAGCTGGGTGGCGAGAGCGTGGAATGGACAGCCGGGGACGGCAGTGAACACTGGGCGGTCCGCTTCCGTGCCGGCGGGCTGGACGCCGATTACGATCTCAGCACCGACGGCGACAACGGCCGATTCCGGATCAATTTCCGGGTCAACACGAACCCGCAAGCGGAAACACACCGGGGCACCGTGATTCTGCTCCATTCCTGGCGCCAATCCCATGAAGTCATGGTCCCCTGGGCATCTCAGCTCAGTGCAGCGGGCTTCGAGACGTTGATTCCGGATCTGCGCGGCCATGGCCAGTCGGGTGGGAGTCAGGTCGGCTTCGGCGTGCTGGAGGCGGGCGACGTGGAGCGGCTCATCGACCACCTGGAAACCGGGGAAGCGATCAGCAAGCCGCTGTATCTCATGGGCGCATCCCTGGGTGCGAGTACCGCCCTGCGCGCCGCCGACGACCCCCGCGTCAGCGCGGTCGTGGCCATTGCCCCCTTCAATGACCCGGGCGGTGCGGTGGTGGAAGTGGCCAGAGAGATTGCCCCCTGGCGCAGTCGCCTGGTGGGCCAGAGGAATCTGCTTCGAGGTTTCGAAAGGGCCATGATCGATGCCGGACTGAGTCTGGAACTGGCGGACACGGCAGAAGCGATCAGGGGCCTGAATACCCCCGCACTGCTCATCCACGGCGAGGATGATCAACATGTCTCGGTGTCACACAGCCGTGAGTTGGCTGAGGTGCTGGACTGCGGGCAGCTCCTGATTCTGCCCGACACCGGTGGTCATATCGCCAGCCATGTGCGCCTGGACTGGCTGGATGACTGGGTCCTGCCTTTCCTGGAGTGGTCTGAGCAATCCGGGCCGGACTGCCGGGTGCCCAAAGGATAAAGTCGAGGCGGCGGCATGAATCATGCCGCCGCCTGAGCTGATTCGACAGGATGCTGCGAGCTCCTCAGTCGTAGCGGGCAGGCTGCCCCTCCGCCGGGATGGCATCCAGGATGAAATCCCGCAAGTCCTCATTGGACAGGCGCAGATCCTCATACCGCAGATACATCATGTGACCACTACGATAGCCCTTGAAGCTCAAGCGGTCCCGCATCTTCCCACTGGGATCCAACTGCCACATGCTGTACTTGGCATCAAAGTAGTTGGTGGCACCGTCATAATAGCCGGCCTGGAAGAGCACATTGAGATAGGGATTCTGGGCCATGGCCTGGCGCAGGTTTTCCCCGGTCTGATTGTTCTGGCGGTCCCAGGGGTGCACCGGCCCGAACATGTTGTATTTGATGTCCGTCTCGTACTCCAGCTCGCTGCGAATATAGTGATTGATCGCCGGGGTAAAGGCATGCAGCCAGGCGGTCAGCTCGGCCCAGTAATCGGGCCGTTCACCCACATCCTTGCGGTCGATGCCCAGATAGCGGGAGTCGAGCCGGCCAACGGTGCGACCGCGATCCCGCAGCAAGTCCTTCCAGAAGAAGGCCAGGTCAATATCCAGGTTGCTGCCGAGCACGCTGTCCAGCGACAGCCCGGAATAGCGAGCTACTTGTTCGCCGATCTGCTGGCGTTCTTCCTCATTCAGAAATGCCCCTCGGGCCAATGCGGGCAGGTACTCTTCCAGGGTGAATTCCTCCACCTTGGGCAAGAGCTCGTAGAGATCCAGGTCCTGGAGCTCATCGTCCAGTGCATCGTGGTACCACGCCGTGGCGGCGAAGTAAGGCAGGCGATTAGCTGCCTTCACCGGCCCTTCCCGGTCAATGCCCATGTCGGTCGGCGAGACCAGAATGACACCGTTGAGATACATCCACTGGCTGTTCTGCAGCTCCAGAGCCAGACCGGCAACCCGCGTGGTGCCATAACTCTCGCCAATCAGGAACTTGGGCGAATTCCATCGCTCATTGCGAGTGACGAAGGTATTGATCCACTCGGCAAGATATTCAATATCCTGCTCGACACCGAAAAAGCGCTCCTGCTGCTCCTCCTGGCTGATCTTTTCACCATCCTCGTCCGGCACTACCCGCGAATACCCGGTATTGACCGGATTGACGAACACGATGTCGGCAACGTCCAGGACCGAGTAGGGGTTGTCTTTGACCCCGTAGGGCTGCACTGGATAGCCTTCGTCATCGATCTCCAGCACTCGGGGCCCGGTATAGGCAACATGCATCCAGACCGAGGCCGAGCCCGGCCCACCATTGAAGGAAATCACCAATGGGCGCTGGTCCCGGTCGCGAACATCGGTACGCTGGTAATAGGTGTAGAACAAGGTAGCGATGGATTTGCCATCGTCGTCCCAGACCGGCTGGGTGCCGGTGGTCGCGGAATATCGGACCCGCTCACCCTGAATTCGGGTAGCGTGCTCGGTCACCACCGCATCATCGATCGGAATGCTGCGTTCGCTGGCCATTGCGGTGACTGCCAGCGAGCCGAGCAACATCCCAACAATAAGCTTTTGAATTCCTTGCATTAGCTTCCCTCCAGAGAGATCAAGCAAGAATAATCTGACGGCCAGATACTCCAATCCGAGACCGAGGCTACCCGCAAGAGTTCCCCTTGGACGAGGCAATTGGCTTCCGACTCACAAGGTGGGGCAACAGACAAGTTAGCAGAAAACAACTATCGCCATCATGCTTGCACCACCGAGAAAAAGTGCGCTACCGGGGTGAGCACAGGAACATTGCCCTAGCCATAGGCCAGCTAGAGACTCGGGATAAAGATTCGTACAGGCTCCAAAAATTCTGTCAGGGTCGTAAGGGTATCAAAGGTGACCAAGGTGCCATGAGACCGCCTGGAGGCCGAGATAACTGAGGTGCCCAAGCCCAAGTGCATGGTGCAAGGGGGCGCTAGGAAGGGACGCCTATCCCGGATCTGTCATCAAGGATTCTACCGTCCACCAGTTCGATGACCCGGTCGCATTTCTCGGCAAGCTCAAGATCATGGGTGACGATGATGAAAGCGCAGCCGAATTCCCGATTGAAGCGGCGTAGCAAGTCAAATACCTGCTCGGAGCTCTCGGTGTCCAGATTCCCGGTCGGCTCGTCGGCCAGCACCAGGGGCGGGCGATTGATCAATGCCCGGCAGATGGCCACTCTTTGTTGTTGTCCGCCAGAGAGGGCCTTGGGTTTGCGCTCGCCGTAATCGTCCAGGCCCACCGACGCCAGCAACGCCTGGGCATGGGCCTCGATATCCGGGTCGCGTCGCCCCATGGCGGCCCAACAAGGCATCTGGATATTGTCCAGGGCCGTAAAGGCGGTGAGCAGATGATGAAACTGAAACACGAAACCCAGGCGCTCACCGCGCAATCGGGATAGTTCACCGTCCGACAGCCCCCGAGTGGAGCGCCCGGCAATGAATACCTCGCCGTCACTGGGCTGATCGAGGAGACCCAGTATGTTGAGCAAGGTACTCTTGCCGGAGCCGGAGGGTCCCACCATGGCCAGGAATTCTCCGGGGCCCACGCTGAGATCAATGCCATGGAGCACTTCCTGCTCGCTGGGCAGGCCGATGTTGTAGCGCTTTTTCACATTCTTCAGCCGCAGGACCGGGCTGTCGGCAGCAGGCGCTGTCATCCCTAGCTCCTTATTCATCTCGAATCGCCGCTACCGGGTCCATCTTCGCGGCACGGCGGGCCGGGAAGTAGGCCGCCAGAATACCCGTAACCGTGGCCAGCAACATGGCGCCCATCACCAGGCCGGCGCCTGCGGTCACATCGAACAGGGCCTCACGGTCGGGCCGGGCGCCCAGGGCGGTGAACAAGCTGACCATGCCCAGACCACCCAGGGAACCCAGAAAGGAGCCCAGCAGGCCAACAATCCCGCCCTGGATCAGGAACACCGTCATGACCTGATTGGCGGTGGAGCCCGTGGCTCGCAGAATGCCAATCTCTCGCCGACGCTGAACCACGGAAACGGCCAGCACACTGGCAATCCCAAAGGCCACGGAAATACCCACAAATACCTGGATCAGATTGGTGGATTGGCTCTGGGACCTCAAGGCATTGAGCAACTGCTCATTGGTCTCCATCCAGCTTTCCGCGTTGACCCGAAAGCGCAGGCGGAGATCCTCGGCGAAGGACTCGGCCTGAAAGATCTCATCAATGGTGACATCAACACTGGTCACACCGCCGGGCAGGTTGAGCAGGGTCTGGACCGGGCGAATGGGCAGATAGACAAAACGCTCATCCAGATCCCGAACACCGAGACTGAAAACCCCCGCGATCTGAAAGTTGCCGGCCCGGGCATCGGTCCCTTCCAGCCGGATTCGATCCCCCACCTCCACGCCCAGCTTGTCGGCCAGCACATTGCCGATGACCACTTCGTTGGCCGTGGGCCGAAACTCACCGGCGACCATGTCTTCCTGCACCGGTACGATCTGGGCGTAGCGTGCCGGATCGATGCCCAGCAAGGCCACGGATTCGAATGCCTGCCCACGGCGAGCAAAGGCAGGCCCGCTCACCACCGGCGACACGGCTGTGACTCGGGATTCGCCTTCCAGGGCCGCGACCAGGGCCTGCCAGTTCTGGACTGAGCGCAGGCGCTGGGCACGCTCATTGACCGCCTGAGCGGCGATATCCACCTCAGCCGGATCCCGCAATACGCGGACGGCCTCTTCCGGGGCCTGCAGTGAAACATGGGCCTGGGTGCCGAGAGTGCGTTCAATCAGATTGTCCTGCAGCCCGGAGATCAGGGCGAGCACGAAGACGATCACCGCCACCCCCAGGCCCACCCCGAGAATGATCAGCAAACTCTGAGCACGGCCCTCGCGCAGAAACTCCACCGCCAGCCGGCTTTCATACCAGAGTCGTAAATCCATCAGCTTCACCGGGCCCGCACCCGCTGGCCGGCCTCGACATCGGCATTCGCCGGCAGGATCCTATCGCCTTCCTCGAGGCCTTCAAGGACTTCACTCTTGTCCAGCCCGCGCAGACCCAGGGTCACCTCGACTGCCTCTACCTGATTATCCACCACACGCCAGACCCGAGCGCGGTCACCGGCCACATCATCCAAGGCCTGATTGGGCAGGGCCAGCACGCCGTCGCGCTCACCCACCTGAATATCCACGGACACCGTCATGTCCTGGCGCAGAAAGGCCGGGGGCTCTGCCACCTCAAAGCGCAGGTTCACATTGCCCCGCTCCGGGTCCACCTGAGGACCGACGAATACCAGTTCCCCTTCGAAGGGCCGACCGGGGTAGGCATCGGCCTCGAACATGGCCCGCTGGCCAGTGCTCAGCCCCTCAAGGCTGATCTCATCCACCGGCGCCTCAATGATGAGCGGCCCATCCGGCGCGATCAGCAGCAGGGTAGTGCCGGGCTGCACGGTATCGCCCGGCTCCACCTGACGACGCAGCACCATCCCCTCGACCTGACTGGCAATGCGCGTCTTCTCCAATTCCGCGGCCGCCAGCGCCACCGCGTACTGGGCATCGGCCACTTCCTGTTCGGCCAGCAACCACTCGCTGCCATCCTCCTGCAGCGACTGGCGACGCAGCCGGGCCCGGGTCAGCGCCGCCTCGGCCCGCTGAATCTCCAGCCGACTACGGTCCAGCTCCTCGGCACTGATCAACTCGCGCTCCAGCAACCGTTGCCGCCGTTCGGCTTCCCGCTCGGCCTGGGCGAGATTGGCGCGGGCTTCTCCCACTGCGGCTTCCGCATCCGGGCGCTCGAAACTCAACAGACCCGCCCGCCGGGCCTTGGCCCGCGCCAGGCCGGTCTCGGCCCGGGCCAGGGAAGCACGCTGGGTGGCACCATCCAGCTCCACCAGCGGCTCGTCGGCCTCAACCCATTCGCCCTCATCGGTGTTCACCCGACGTACCTTGCCGACAATCTCGCTCCCCAGCTGCACCCGGTGACGAGTCAATACCCGCCCCGTGGTGACCACATTCTGCCGGAGGGTGCCGCTGTCCACGGTCAATACCGAAATCCGGGGGCCCAGCAGCCGATCACTCGCCATGGGGACCAGAATCAGGACAGCCACGACGGCCACAATCAGGCGCGGCCAGGTCAGCCACGGGAATTTCCTTGGCATTGCGTTTACTCCACGCTGCTCGGGGCTTGCTGCTGAAAAGTCTTCTCGCATCTTAAGGGGGAAACCGGCCCAAGCCCATACCCCTGAGCCAAACTTGAATATACTGTCCACGACGTCTAGCTTGCGAGGAAAGGGTATACAGAGGATTCCCCTATCATGGCCATAAACCAGCATGCCGAGCCGCAATTCCGCCTGCGAGAGCTGCTACCGTTGGGGTATCTCTATTTGTTGCTACTCGGCATTGCCAGTCAGTCCATCCACTATGCCTTTCTCGGCATTAACATCATGGCCTATTCCGATTTGCTGGATGTACTGCTGAGTCCCGTCGTACTGATTACGGACCACATAGCCTTCCTGTTGACCACAGTCCTGCTACCCCTTCTGCTATGGTTTTACCTGAAATACATTCGCCGGTACTACGCCCAACACAAGCCGGAAGTGCTGAAATCCGGCACAAATACCTGGCACCCCCTGGACCAATGGATGCTCCTGACCGCCCTCTTGCTATTCTGTGCCTTCCTGGGCTTCGGCGTAGGTGGCGGCCTGGCCACCCAGCAGACACTCAGCAGTAGTGACTTTGACCCGGATCATCGAGTGGTATTTGCGGACGGAAACAGCGCCGAGATCATGAAGCTGGGGATCAACAACAGCTTCCTGTTCTATGCCGTCGAAGGGCACCCCCACGTTATCGTCTCGCCCATCGACGACAATGTGCATGCCATTTCACGGCTTAGCCGGAAGGCTTCAGAGGAGTAAGCCAGCCGCTGATTCCGGCAAGTCGCCTCATTGGCGGTGAGCAACTCAGGATGCGATTCACTCTGGCTTCAATCAATCGCTGTCACTTGGCTTGGCATCGATCAGATCATCCAGGCTCAGATGGAGATCCTGAGTGCCGGGCCAGGGCTTGCGGATCATTGGGGCCTGGAGCGTCTTGGCTTTCTCCAGCCAGGCTTTTGCCGGGCCATCGATAATGATGAAGCTGGATTGGCCAAGCCCTCGATTGGCGCCACGGCCAGGCCGTCGATGGAAAACCTCTATCCGATGGCTGCCATCATGGGCTTCGATTCCGTTGCCGTGGAAACCGTAACGCGCCGGAAAACCTCGGCTCTGGTAAACATCAAAATAGATAATCCGCGACCAACGCCTTCTCGTCTCGGCTTCCTGACCGATAACGATATTCCTGGGCACATCGTCGATGAGGAGCGCAATGGAGCAACGCGTCGCCTGACCATATTGCTCTGACAGGAAACCGGCCACCGTGCCCCGTCTCAGGAAGAATCTTGAGAAGAAGGCAACAATGCCGTTACTGAACTCGGCAATGGCGCCTCGGGCCTGGTCACGGGTCCATCGTTCGAAATCCTTGCGGGTGTCCTCGTGAACGGAAAGATAATCCCTATGCCCGATGTCGTCATAATCCAGGGGCGGAGGGGCATGTTGATCGGCATTGGCAACCAAGGGCTTGGCGCCGTCGATCTTCGCGGTGAGGACCCGGGCGGCCACGTCCTCGCCGGCACGAAAGTCATGCTCCCGGAATCTTTCATCGAAGAAACCGCCGAAACCGCTCAGGAATCCGCCTTTCAGTAGCACCCGGTCCTCGGGGCCGATGGAGGCTGGGGTGATACCCACCAGATTGATCTTCTTTTTGTCTTCGAGGCGCGCCAGTTTGCTGATCAACAGATCAAGCTCATCAGCGGCAGACACTGGCCTATCGCCTGCCTTGCGCTCAAAGGCGGCTGTGAGCTCTGCACCGAAATCCACGCCTGGATCAGGATTGCCTTTGGATTCGGCATCCAGTCGATACAGCGATTCCAACACTGCCCGCAGCCCTTCACGGGCTGAGTCCGGCAAGGCATCACCAATCGCCCGAATGTCCTCTCGATGCTCGCCCAACCACTGGACGCGGCGGTTCACGGCGGCAGCTCGCAGCCAGTCCCGATAATTGGCCTGGCTGGTGTTCGCACCGGAAAGACCCTGAAGCACCGCGGCAATCCCGCTGTAACGATCACGGGGTTCCACCGTGCCATCAGTGGTCAACTCACCCGGCTCAAGATGGGGCAAGCGGGTCGCCTCGCTGGTACCGGAGATATTGGGGTCAATGAAGATAAAGACCCGCTCGACGTCCTCATCACCGGCGTCCCGGATCTTGGCCAGCCGTATCGCCTCGCGAAGGGGTTCGTTGCGAAAGACGCCCCCGTCCACATAGGCGTAACTCGTCTCCTCGGGCGCTATCCCGCCCGGAAACTCCTCGGTGTCATACTCCCAGCCTTCACGCTGCAAATTGCGCGGAGCAAAGGCGCCCGGGAAAGCGCCCGAAGCGATCGCTGCCTCAATCATCCCCTGCCACGATTCAGATTGACCGCCGTCCCAGGGCGCCACTAATCTTGCCCGGGCCCGTCTAGCCGCAGCGCGAGCACGCTCATCGGGCGCACGATGCAGGGCGAAGCGAATGGGGTCGTGGTGATAGGTGGTCTGGATGGCGTCCGCGAAGACACTGTCCGCACCCTCCGCCGAGCCACCACCCGTCCGGGCCTGGCGTATGAGCTGTCCTTCGGCCCTGACCGGGATACCATTGAGGTTGCTTAGCGCCAGGCTGACCAGCGTACCGTCCGCAAACAGATCATGAGGCGTTTCCCCCGGCGGCTCGTCGAAAGGCAGAAAGGCCTCCGCGATCTGATCAATGATCTGACCGGGAAACAGGGAGGGATCTTCATGCTCGGTCATCAGGCGCTGGATGCCCATATAGTCCGGGTCGGTCCAGCTCCGGCGCAGCTCCTCGCGGATGGTCTCGGTACTCGCCCCCCGATACATCTGATGCAGCAGCATAACCAGCGCCATGCTGCCCGCCGAGGCCCCGGAAAGGACATCGATCTTCGGATCACACCAGTGCTCGGCCGGATTCTGCAGCAGCTTCACAACCCGCGCCAAGGCCCCGGCCGAAAAGGCCCCAAGGCTCACCCCACCGCCCATGATCAAGGCAAAGCGAATCTTTCTCGCCATCAGTCCCCCTCCCCAGGCCAGCCGATTCCCTTCCGCCAGCTAATTAACAGCTCGTTTGGAAGAGGGAGACAGAAGGACCCCGGCCAGCCCAATTGCGTATCAACAGTTCCAATAAAGCGTAGGTGGGAAAAGCCCGGCATTCAACGGCAACACCCCCCTTCGGATCCGGGAAGCCAGCCCGGTCCGATTCTGCGCCAAAGATGTTGGCGGTACCCCGTCTGGGGGGTGGCGCTTATCGGATGAATGCTCGATGCTCATGTATCGTCTGGGGATCAAAACAAACCCTTTTCGTACGGGCATTCCTGCAATGCCACGATCAGGCTAGGAGGGACAAATGTATAAATTCAATAAGATAGAAAAGTTCAGGTGCCGAAACACACTGATGCTGGCATTCGGCATTATGTTCATTCATGGCTGCTCCTCCAGCAGTTCGAGTAACGACCCGCTGGCGACCATCGGTGGGCAGATCACCGGTCTTGGTGATGAGCCGGTAGTCCTGACGTTGAATGACGAAGACGAGCTGACCATCGACAGCGATGGCCCATTCGAGTTCGAAATGGGTATCGCGCATGGCGAGGACTACAACGTCGTAATCATTTCTCAACCCGGTGATGTCGCGTGTGGCAGCGAAAATGCCACGGGAAGCGTCGACGAAGACGATGTGGACGATATCCAGATCGAGTGCGGTGGTTTACACATGTCTTCGCGGCAGGGCGATGCCAGCGTTCATCTGGATTGGTGGCCGGCCGTCGATGGTGACCTGCTCTACTCAACGGATCGCAACTGCGACTGGAGCAATGTCCAGGCCTGTGAGAACGGTGGCATGATTCCAGATGTCTCAGGTGGGTCAATCGACATTATTGCTGCCGACGAAGGCCTGGCGCTGGATCGGAACTACCACTTTAGCCTCCAGATGCCCGAGCACCATGCTGCCACCACTGTCGGTGTTGCGCCATTCTACCAGTACGCCGCGCCCGTACTCGGCATTGTCATGGACGATCAGCGCATATATGCAGGTGGCTACGGCCGCTACTTTGGTGGCGCGACTCAAGGCATAAGCTGGTTCCGCGACGACGGTAGCGAGATGACGGTTACCGGCCCCAATTACCGCTTGCCCAATGGAACGACACAAGTCATGGTGGAGGACCCCAATGGTGGCTGGTTTGTAGCGGGCCAGTTCGATGGCGGTGGGGACTTTCCAAATCAGCTGATCGCGCGACTGCACCCGGATGGCACGGTTGACCAGGACTGGGAAGTCACATTTGACGGTAATGTCACGTTCATTTCGGACATTCTCGTGCATGACGACCACCTCTATATTGCCGGTCGATTCGGCGAGATACAGGGAAGCAGCGATCATGCTGCCCTGGCGCGATTGACCCTGGATGGGGAACTGGACGAAGACTTCAATCCTGAAATCCCAGAAAACCCATCACAAATCACCAATGTGGATAGCATTCTTGCATCCGGCGACCATCTCTATGTTGGCGGAAACTTCGTCGTATCAGGTGATTCCGATGTGAACATCGGCGTCATTGATGCTGAAACCGGGGAACATATCCAGACCTTTGATGCAGCGACCGATGGTCGGGTCACTGCTATGCTGCTTCAAGATGACCAACTGTATATTTCTGGTCGTTTCGAAGAAGTCAACAACACTCCTCGCCCAGGTCTCGCCTTACTGGATGCGGATACAGGGGCCCTTGATACAACATTCACGCCGGACATTGAAGACCCCTTCCTAATGGACATGGAGCTTGTCGACAATCGTCTATTCATCGCAGGGCAGTTTGAAACCATCAATGGAAGTCCTTGGAATCATCTAGCGGCCTTGCATGCCGAAACCGGGGTTCTGGACATCAACATTGAAACCGAAACCGATGGGGTCGTTTATACGGTCGATCATCGGGACGGGTATCTTTATGTAGGTGGCGCTTTCAGTGAGGTCAACGGGAATTCCGCTCACAGGGTCGCACGTCTAGACACTGCCAATGCTTTCCAGCCTGACGATGGCTGGCACCTGTCCTTTGACGGGATCGTGCTTGGTCTAGTCGAGACGGAAGACAAGGTTGCGGTACTTGGGCTACTCTGGACAGCTGGCGGCAGGGACGTGGGCCACCTGGCCGCCTTTGATGCCCTCACGGGTGAGCTGGACGAAAGCTGGGATGCCAATGTCAGGGGCTTGGTGGTAGCCGACCTGCAGATTCATGAAGGTGAATTGTTTGCTGTTGGGGCATTCAATCAGGCAGGCGGCGAGTCAAGAGGTCATGGTGCGGCGTTTAACTTGCATGATGGTAGCGCCTTGGACTGGGACCCGGATGTATCTGGCACTCAGGTTGTGACAGTTGAACCCGTGGCAGACGGGCATCTTGCGATCGGCGGCCAGTTCACAAAAGCCGGAGGGGAAACGCGCTCGTCACTCGCCATTCTCGATAGCAGCCTTGGGAACGCCATCACCGGTACCGGCGACCCGGAGGTATTGGGAAGCGTACTCTCGCTTTCCCATTTCCCTGACCAGGACATTCTCTTCGTAGGGGGTGCTTTCGGTGATATTGGCGGTAGCGATAATGGGAATATCGCTGCAGTGAGCGACACCGGGCTCTCACCCATCACCTGGGATCCGGACCCGAATCGATCTGTCTGGTCAGTTCTCTCTGACGGCGATGACCATGTCCTGGCAGGGGGTGATTTCACCGAAATCGGTGGAGGGGCTCAGGGTCGCTTCGCATTGCTGTCATCTGGCGGAAGTGTGGTTGCGGATACCCCGGAGGCAAATGGAACCGTATTCGACATGTCCCTTGATACGGATAGCGGTCGGCTTCTGGTCGCAGGCAGGTTCACCGAGTTCGCGGGTGAACCCGCCATTGGGCTGGCCGAGCTGAACCTGGAGAACTTGGAATTTTCGCCGCTTGGCCCCACCCCTGAATTCAACGGGGAAGTCCGGGCTGTCGCGCAAGGGAATCAAAGAATTGTCGTCGGCGGATTTTTTGCCGACATGAGCGGAGATGGCCATGCCGGCTTCGTGATTGTCGATGACGACTTTCAGCCACTTATCGAAGCACCGCCAGGCCGTTTTCATGCAAGCCAATCGCAGATTTCGGCAAATTCCGCCCAAGGCCAGGTTGGCGAGTTTGCCGAGAAAGGGCCTTTGGGTCTGCTTGATCCCTTCAACCACTGATCCGGAAGCGTTCGGGGGCCGATGACTGATCATCGGCCCCCGAAACTCTCCTTCTGCGAAGACACTGCCTCGCCCAAACGGACGCTTCTTTGCGCATTTACTGGTCTTGACGGGGCCTGCTTTTTATCCAAACCGGCTCAACGCTACGATTCCGCCTCCATACTGTCATCACTGGTCCTGAGGAACCAAATGGCAGTACCGGCAACGAGTGCAAAAATCACCAGCGCGCCGACCAAGAAGGGCGCAATAGTCGGATTGGGAAACAAATAAATCAGAAGGGAAACCGTAGCGAGCGATGCAATCGTGTAGAAAACAGCGAGCAGCCAAAGCGCGGTGCGTGCCGCATAGTCAGAAATCAGGCAGGCCATGAACGGCACCATACCGAAGGCGAGGAATATCGCCAATACGATCAGAAACAATCCACCAGGTGCTCCATCAAGGGAAAACACCACAGGCAAGCCAGTCACCCCTGCAAGAAACCCCGTAATCATGCGGCATTGGACCATACTTGAAACGATGATAGTTCATCACCTCCCCTCCATAGCGCTTAAACACCCGAGCAAGTAGATACCAATCACTACTCTCATCAAGAAAGCTCCACGGTGCTGCCTTGCTGATCAAGCTCATGATAGGCGAGTGACAGAAAACCGGTCTCTACCACGAGAATGGCGACCAATAGAATGCTCAGTCCAATCTCAATCGCTGCGGGCAGATCGGCGGCCAGAAGGAATACAAACGGGAATGCGGCTGCGAAGTAGTGCCCGTAATACCGGAGCAGATAAACCGCTCCGACGACAATCTTCAAAATATCCAGGGAACGCTTCGCCTTGATAGCGGCGGTACTCATACCCCCCCCTTTTCAACTGCGACCCCAAATGGCCTTGCACTATACCTGGCGAGCGCCTCAGCAAGCGAGGCGCTGTATCTTGGACTATTTTCCAGCAACGCTGGATCGGCGGTTCCCCATCCGGCCCTGACGGCTCCTTCTCCCTTCCCCGCGCTTCGTCGTTGCGATTAGGATGGCGCAAGGCACGGAGGATGATCTCATGAACGAGCAGTCGGCGGCGATCAGGCTGGATGGCGTGGACAAGGACTTCGCCGAGGCCGGGCGGTCGCGGCAGGTGCTGGCGCAGGTGTCGCTGTAGGTGGCGCCCGGTGGGCAGCTGGCCATTGTCGGGCGCAGCGGGGCGGGCAAGTCGACGCGGCTGAACGTGATTGGCGGCCAGGGCCTGCGAATTCGAGCTGGACCTGACGCTGAACCCGGCCCGCCCCCACGTCCTGCAGGGCGATCAGGGCTACAGCCGGAAAGGCCCCGACCCTGGCAACGCCTCCCGCTACTTCTCCTACACCCGCCTCGACACCCAAGGCCTCATCCACCTGGACGAGGAAGCACACCGGGGGGAGGGTCTCGGCTGGATGGACCGGGAATGGGGCAGCAGCGCCCTGAGCGAAGAGCAGACCGGCTGGGACTGGTTCTCCCTGCAACTCTCCGACGGTAGCGACATCATGTTCTACCGCCTGCGGGAAGAGAACGGCCAAACCAGCCCCTTCAGCAAGGGCCTCCACGTCACCCCCGACGGCGACACCCGTCTGCTCACCGTCAACGATGTCGAGCTCGACATCCAATCCCACTGGCAAAGCCCAAAAACCGGCGTCCGCTACCCTCTCGCCTGGCAACTCCGCATCCCGGAACTGGCGCCAACCCTGAATATCGAACCACGTCTCGAGGCCCAGGAAATCGACGGCACCTTCCGTTACTGGGAAGGGGCGATGACCGTAGAGGGGGAGCGCGAGGGCCAGGCGATTGATGGACAAGGCTATCTGGAGTTGGCGGGATACTGACACATACCCATTTGAGTCCTTTCCCACGCCTGGGCGATCCAGCCATGCTGACAGCACTCCGCTCGGTTTGCCCCAGAAAAGAAAAGGGAGGCCGAAGCCTCCCTTTTCCAGGTATTGCCCCAGTTGGGGCTGATGCCTTTTCCTCAGTGCAGGCGCTTGACGTCGTCCAGTTTGCTGGCCGGGTGGTCGTCCGAGGCCCCCTGCAGGGCCTCATCGGAGGCATCCTTGCTCGGCGTCGCCCCGTGACCAACCTGATTGGCAGAAGCGCTCGGCCGGCTCTTGGCCTCGACCGCCATGGAGGCGGCCTCCGGGCCGGGCCAGACCGGCTCCAGGGTATCGGCATCAAGCACGACGAGCGGGCCGTGAAGCTGGCCATCGTAATGCCGGAAGTCGCCACCCAGCACGATATGATCTTCATCCTGAGACAAGGTTTCTACCCAGCCGTCCGTGAAGTTGACATTATTATTGTTAAGGGTGACGTCGGTGTCATCTACCGTCAGGACGCCATAGCCATCTTCCCAGCCCAGTAGCAATCGATTCTCTGCTCCCAGATAGGATACCGCCCGCATTGGAACTGCCGCACCAGTGGCATCAGCGAGTTCCGAGTTACCGTCTATCTGAGCGAAGTACTCCTGCGATTCGCCCGCAATATTCTGGAAGCCACCTGCCAAGAACGTGGTGTGGCTCGGTGATGGATCCGTATTGGTTGCGATAGCATGGACAGTCCCATCGGGATCAGGAGTCCAATTCCGCAGAGTAAGGTCGCTGTCGTCGAAAAAAGCGGCATTCTCCCTCGTGGAGCCGCCTGACTCGCTAAATGAGCCACCGACGGCAATAGCATTGGCTGACGAATCTTTCGCAATGGTATAAACGGGGCCATCCAGCTCCGGATCGTTGACCAGGAAGGGCTGACCGACGTCCCCGTCCAGGTAAGTCAAGCTACCCCAGGACTGACCGGCCACCTCCGTAAATTCGCCGCCCATGTAGAGGTTACCGTCGTCCTTGAGGACAAGGGCATTGACGGGGCCATCGGTCGAAGGATTCCAGCCGTCGAGGTCACCATCCACCTGGGTAAATGCAACAGCGTTACCCACATCAACGCCATTGGCCTGGCTGAAGCTGCCTCCTACATAGACAGTGCTTCCTTCCGGTGCAATCGTCCGCACTTCCCCATCATTGATCACGGGATTCCAGTCCGTCAGTCCGAAGTCCACCAGCGAGAAGGAGGCAAGCCGCGGACGATCGTAACCGCCCATGTAATCCACATTGCCGAAGGCCAACATGGTCTCGCCACTGATCAGGAACTCGTGGCCTCTAAGTCCCACTGCAACGGGATTCCAATCTCCATCCGGTTCACCGCTTCCGGCTTCCACCCGGGCGAAGTTAGTCAATCTCTCATCGCCAATGTAGGAAAAGTTTTCACCGGCGATGTAAAGCATGCCATCGTGCAGCGCAAGATCATAAATGATTGCGCCTTCCGGCATGTCGACGGACCAGTCATCCCTGACCGCGCCAGTATCCTGATCTACCCGCGCCACGGCCTCACGTTCGGCGCCGCCAACCTCCTCGAACCAGCCGCCGATAATCAGATCATCGCCGTCGCCAATGACACTCGTGACAGCCATTCCCGATATATCTGCATCAAAATCATCGAGTATACCGTCCAATACCTCGAATGCAGCCAGACCGGATCTAGCCTCACCATTCGCCTGGCCAAAAAGCCCGCCGACGAAGAGACGATCATCATGGCGACTCACATGCCAGACGGGCCCGTCAGTGGAGGCATCGAAGAGATCGATGGGGCTTCCATCTCCGGCATTCAAAGCTGTCACATTGTCCGTGAAATGCCCGCCAAGATAGAGGTCATCACCATCGAGAACCATGGACCGGACCGTATTGGTAATCTCTGATGCGTCGAAAGCCGTGTCGAGGCTGCCATCCAGCTCCAGAGCTCCGACATGCTGGTAGTCACTATCTCCGGCCAGACTATCGAAACTACCACCAACATAAAGGCGGTCGTCACTCACTGCCATTGCGAACACAAAAGAACCGGGTGCGGGAACATCCCAGTCTTGATCCAGGCTGCCGTCCGCATTCAAGCGAGCCAGGTTTTCCCGTGGTTCGCCCTGAATCGTGTCAAATGCGCCACCAACAAACCAACCGCCATTCGGGTCTTCCACGACGGCGTAGACTATACCGTTGGAGTCGTCCGATGAAACATCCATCTTGGGACCGGTCATTTCTGCAGTGGCTTTGTCCAAACGGTACATTGCCATGCCGCCAGTACGGGGACCATAGCTTTCAAAATCACCGCCCACATACAACACACCGCCACTAATCGCGGTATCGTTGACAGTTCCAGACAGCTCGTAGGTCATCGGGGTCGCGTAGGCTGGGGCAGAAAGCCCACCACCGACCTGCTTGACGAAGGCATAGACTGTATCAGCCTGCAAACCATCGTCTTCCACGGTCAGCGTGTGCTCGCCACCGGAAGCAGCCGGGATCATACCACCGTTATCGCAGGACGTGACGTTGCTCCAGTCGCACTCGGGATCGGTGGAAAACAGGATATCGACATCACCGGCTCGATCCCAGTCCAACACCACGGAATTGCGTTTGCTCGAGGCACCGACATTCAGCGCCTCGCAGGTCACCATGACGTCATCGACGTCGGCCATGTCAATCGTGCCGGTTTCGTTATCCAGCTCGCAAACCATTTCATCTGGGTGGCTCTCGACTGCGACGGTATAGTCTTCCCCATGACCAAGCTCGGTATTGAAGGCAAACGGCCCGTCATCATCGAGAGAAAGCGTCTCATCACTATTCAGCTCGAGCACAGCGGTGGAGCCGTTCAAACCGCTCACTTCGCCGCCGACGGAGTAGGTCAAATCTTCACAGTTGACCTGGATGTCATCCACATCGGCGTCCGCGACTGTGCCGCCACCGTTTTCGACCGTACATTCCTGGCCATCCGGCTGCGTTTCGACCAGCACCTGGTAGGTCTCGCCCTCTTCCAGCTCTGTATCGAAGCTGAAGGCACCGTCACCATCAATGGTCAACGATTCGTCGCCATTGAGCTCCAACACCAGGGGCTCGGGCCCCAATCCGCTAACCTCGCCGCCGATGGCAAAAGTCTCTGCCTCACCAACCTCGTCGTCATCGCTGCTACTGGAACAGGCTGCCAGCCCACCCAGCGATAGGGCCAGAGTTGACACGAGAAGCGCGGGCAATAAGCGTGTGCGCAGTATTTGATCATCAAATGTCTGATTGCTCATGAAAATCTCTCCGTTTCCTCCCTGTCTGGCCACCGAAGGCAGCCAGAGACTGCGAATATCGACAGTAAGAGGTCTGAATGTCGAGCAGGTCCCCGCAAAAAGAGAGCAATAACCCAAGAAGCTCCCCCATAGCGCCTGTCTCGTTAACGCTTCCAGGATCCGGCAGTCGAAACTTGCTGCTATCTTCGTGAATCCAGCCGATTGCCATTTCTAGAGGATTCCACCCTCTACCTTAGTCCCCGGCTCTGTGGCTGCCACCCCCCACGTGGGGGACCATCTTTGTGCCTCTGGCGCGCTAAGGGTGGCCTTTCGCAAGCTGCAATGAGCCGGACTGGGGTCGAGGAGCCCACGGTTAGGGCCTTTGGGGCGAGGAGCGGCCTGTAGAAGAGAGGGAGGCTGGCGCCCCCCTTAAGCCGAAAACAGGCGGATCGGGACAGGTTGGAACTGCAGCTCTCAGGCGCCAGCCACAATAATTTGGTCCGCCTGCGCGAAAAGAAAGGCTATGAGCAAAATCCACCACAGCGCACCTGACGACGATATCCGCCCGCAAGTGGAAGAATTCGACGGCACCAGCCGCTACTGGGACTGTCCGATGCACACAGGGTCACGGAGGCGAACAGAAATTTAGTGTCCCTGAAATCGGCAGGCTAGCGAATCGAGTAGTGGGTTTCCTGGTCTCACTTGTCTCTTCTGCCGATTACGCAACAGGCAGGGAGATGAAGATACAGGTCCCCGCACTGGCCGGCATCCAGGCGGGCGCCGGACCAGTAGGAGTTGGGGGACGAATACAATGAGGCCCAGTCGCAACCATCCCATTCGGACTCATTCCAGGTACATTCCTGTTCCGCGTCCGCGGAGTCCCCACCGTCACTACTACTGCAAGCAGCAGCGAACAGGAAAAGAAAGACGAGGGTGGCTGCGAGTCCACAGCGGCCCCAAACACGCTCCGCATTAACAGTTCCACGACGCTCCATTACTCACCTCCCTGCGGAAGGGCATCATATTCGATACTGAGGGAGTAGACGACGATACTGCCATCGTACTCGTCGTCGCTTGCAGAGCGCTGAATATTAGCGAGCCAGATCTCGCCAGTCATACGGGATTCAGGAACACCCGCAGTAGTCAGGTAGACCACCTGATCGTCTTCAATCATTACGTCGTCAAAACGGATCCCTGAACTACCGGAAAAAGGTTCTCCAGAGTTGAGGGAATGGGCGCGGGTGAAGGAAGCGAAGAGGGCCGGGTTTCCGAACAAGGACTTGAAACTTAGAATGAACCTCACATCGCCGCCGGCCTAATCAATCGGGCGCGGTACACTGAATCTGAGCTCACCACCACTGGTAGGGATTCGTACCCCGCGTGTAAACGGATCGGCATCGCCAAAGATTCGCATGGCATTCGCCGGGATATCGATCCGGCGACGGACCGTTCCCACCTCCAGATCCTCTAACCGTTGCGACATTTCATCGAGCGTATCTTGCTGGTCGTCCACCTGGTCAGATGTGGCGAGCAAGTACTGCTCTATTTGTTCCATGAGGTCGCTGAGGAACTCGAAGTTCTCGTTCACCTGGCTCGCCTGAGCTGGCTCACCCGCTTCAAACTGATGGGGCACATCCTGTGCAGTTAGCTGATTTGCACCAAGGGCAAGAATGGGCGCAGTCACTAGCGCCATCGCTGTTTTGAGGCCAATGCTCATATCGTTTTTCCCCCTTCCCTTTATCTCATCGTTAACTTGCTGCCACTGCGGCGATTCAGACGAAAACGTAAAATTCCGCCGCAGACAGACACTTGCGGAGGCGCTCTAAAGCTAGAACAAGATTGAAACCTGAACCACCCCCCATGCGAGGGACCCGCTTCGCACACAATTTTCGGCGCCGAAGATCAGGAAACCAAGGCTGGGAAGACAGGGATGCCAGAAACTGGTTTAGAGCTATTGGTCAGGGCCGGCGTCTTAAGGTCGGCCGAGGCTCCGCCATCAGGGTAGATGCCGAGCCATTGGGGCCAGCAGTCTGCAAGTCTTGGAAATCGTTGCGACCGACCGCCACAGGAGGGATCAGGCGATCGAAATGCCAGGGTGCTGAATCCACCGAATCTTTCCTTGTTCGTCTCCCTTTATGGGGTCAAGGAAGCAAGGGAACCGCCCAACTCAGACGAGTCGGGCGGCCCCTCCATTCAGGCCCCACTGCTCAGCCTCTACGCTGAGTCTGAGGGTCGATCGCACAGCCTTCAATGCACTGGCAGCTTGGATGTCCAGGCATCCCGGTGAATGCGCCAATTGCCGTTTGCGTATTTCCAGGCAATCAGATACTTGCCCTCATCGAGGGTCTTTCCATCCTCACCGACCATTGTGTAACGGCCGGCATCAA
>PWMQ01000073.1 GCA_003558125.1 Natronospira sp.
CCTTCGTGATCCGCGCCATCGGCACCCGCCAGGCACGCCGCTTCTTCATGACCGGCGAAGCCATGGACGCCGAGCTGGCGGAGAAAGTGAACCTGGTCCACGAAGTGGTGGCCGCCGATCAGCTGGATGAAGCGGTGACGGTGCACGTCAAGCGCCTGCTCAAGGGTGGCCCCAACGCCCTGCGCGCCAGCAAGGAGTTGATCGACAGCATCCACGGCCAGGGTATCTCCGCCCGGGAAGCGGCAAAGATGAAAACCTCCCGACTGATTGCCCAGCTCAGGGTGTCGGAGGAGGGCCAGGAGGGTCTGTCGGCGTTTCTGGAGAAGCGGGCTCCCAACTGGGTTGGGAAGTGAACAGTTCCCAGTGAACAGTCGGCCGTGCCTGCCGAAAGGCCTACTGTTTCCTGATAGGCAGCTGCCATGCTGCTCGCAATCTTAAGCAAATAACAGTGGGAGCAGCATTCCTGCCGCGACAGGAGGCATATAGAAGCCCTGATCGCGGCAGAAATGCCGCTCCCACAGTAGAACAGCGCCCCGCCCACTGTTCACTGGGAACTGGGAACTGTTCCCTTATCTTTACAAAGCCGGGGCAGCGAATACCGGCCCAATGACCTGAGGAAGGAAAACCATGTTCCGGAAAGTCCTCATAGCCAACCGCGGTGAAATCGCCTGCCGCGTCATGGATACCTGCCGGGATCTCGGCGTGAAAACGGTGGCGGTTTATTCCGATGCCGATGCCGGTGCCCGTCATGTGCGTCTGGCGGATGAGGCCGTGCACATCGGCCCGGCGGCCGCGGCCGAATCCTATCTCAATGCCGAGCGCATTCTTGAGGTGGCGAAGGAGACGGGCGCCGAGGCCGTGCACCCCGGTTATGGCTTCCTGTCCGAGAACACCGACTTTGCCCGAGCCTGCGACAAGGCCGGCATCGTCTTCATTGGTCCCAGGCCGGACAGCATCGACCAGATGGGTTCCAAGTCTGCCTCCAAGCACATCATGGAGAAAGCGGGTGTGCCGGTGGTGCCGGGGTATCACGGCGAGGACCAGAGCGACGAGACCCTGACCGCTGAAGCCGAGAAAATCGGCTACCCCTTGATGATCAAGGCCGTCTCCGGTGGCGGCGGCAAGGGCATGCGGGTGGTGCATGAGGCTGGCGAATTCAAGGCCGCGCTGGACGGCGCCCGCCGCGAGGGCAAATCCAGCTTCGGGGATGACCGGGTGCTGCTGGAGAAATTCATCCAGCAGCCACGGCATATCGAGTTCCAGGTCTTTGCCGACAGCCAGGGCAACACCATTCACCTGTTCGAGCGGGAATGCTCCCTGCAGCGCCGCTACCAGAAGATCGTGGAAGAGACCCCCTCCCCCGCCCTTGATGACAGCCTGCGGGCCAAGATGGGCGAAGCGGCGGTCAATGCCGCGAAAGCGGTGAGCTATGTCAATGCCGGCACGGTGGAGTTCATCATGGGGGCCGATGGCGGCTTCTACTTCATGGAGATGAACACCCGTCTGCAGGTGGAACATCCGGTGACCGAGATGACCACCGGCCTGGATCTGGTGGAATGGCAGCTGCGGGTGGCCGCCGGCGAGCCGCTGCCCCTGGACCAGGACGAGATCGAGCAGTTCGGCCATGCCTTCGAGGTGCGTCTCTACGCCGAGAAGGTGGCGGAAGGCTTTCTGCCCTCCACCGGTACGGTCCGGGGTTTCGACTGTCCCGATGACGAGGAAGGCGTGCGTCTGGACACCGGCGTCGAGCCCGGTGATGAAATCAGCATCCACTACGACCCCATGGTGGCCAAGCTGATCGTCTTTGACGAGGATCGCGAGCTCTCCCTGCGCCGCCTGCGGGAGACCCTGGCCCGCACCGCCGTGTTCGGTGTGGAGACCAATCTGTCCCTGCTGCGTGCCATCGCCGCCGATGAGCGCTTCGCCGCCGGCGACATGGACACCGGCATGGTGGATGAGCGCCTGGCCGACTGGACCACGATCCCGGCGCCCTCCACCGGCGTGCTGGCCGCGGCCGCCGTGTACCGGCAGATGGAACTGCAGCTGGACAACGAGGACGAGGAAGACCCTACCTCCCCCTGGACCCAGCCGGATGGCTGGCGCGTCTCGGGCGACGGCGGCCTGCGGGTGCGCCTGGCGGCGGCGGGCGAGGAACAGGATGTCTGGCTGCAGAGTGTGGGCCCCGAGCAGTGGGCCCTGAGCATCGGCGAGGACTCCCTGGCCGTGGAGCTGGTGGAAGTGGAGCCGGAGGCCCTGGTGCTGGCCATCGACGGCCATGTGCAGCGCTTTGATGTGCTGGCCGACGCGCAAGACCTGCAAATCACCGAGGCCGGCGTGAGCCATGTCCTGAAACGAATCGACCCCTATGCCACCGCCGGTGGTGCCGCCGCCGACGAAGCCCACCCCGGCAGCCCCATGCCCGGCCGCATCGTTGCCGTGCATGTGAAGGAAGGCGACCGGGTGGAAACCGGCGACCCCATCCTGGTGCTGGAAGGCATGAAGATGGAATTCACCGTCAAGGCCGGCGTGGCCGGCACGGTTGAAAAGCTGAAATACGGCGAAGGCGACATGGTCGAAGCCGAAGTGCCTTTGGTTGATATTCAGGCTGACGCCTGAATATCAACCAAAGGAGTGAACAGTGAACAGTTCCCAGTGAACAGCTGGCCGCGCCAGCCGAGAGGCCTACTGTTTCCTGGCAGACAGTCGCCATGCTGCCAGCGGTACTAGCCGGATAACCGTG
This sequence comes from Natronospira sp., assembly GCA_003558125.1. Classification (GTDB taxonomy): domain Bacteria; phylum Pseudomonadota; class Gammaproteobacteria; order Natronospirales; family Natronospiraceae; genus Natronospira; species Natronospira elongata. The sequence goes on from PWMQ01000073.1 coordinate 2,741, forward strand.
GGAGCGGCATTCCTGCCGCGACAGGAGGCTTATCGAAGCCCAGATCGCGGCAGGAATGCCGCTCCCGCAAAAGAACGGCCACATGCTCACTGTTCACTGGGAACTGGGAACTGTTCACTCAGAACGCTTCCCATAAGGCAGATGAACACAACGCGAGTACCCAAATGGCAAACTACCCCCAATCCGTGAAACTCGTCGAGGTGGGCCCCCGCGATGGCCTGCAGAACGAGGCCGAGCCGATACCCACGGCGACCAAGCGTGAGCTGATCCATCGCCTGGCCGGTGCCGGCCTGCCGGTGGTGGAAGCGACCAGTTTTGTCAGCCCAAAGTGGATTCCGCAGCTGGGCGATGCCGCCGAGCTGTTCCCGTCCATTGAGCGCAAGGCGGGTGTTCACTACCCCGTGCTGGTACCCAACATGAAGGGCATGGAGCGGGCGGTGGAAGCCGGGGTGGAGGAAGTTGCCGTATTCACCGCAGCCTCGGAAAGCTTCAACAAGAAGAACATCAATGCCTCCATTGCCGAATCCCTGGAACGCTTCGAGCCGGTCATGGCGCTGGCGCAGGAAAAGGGTATTCGGGTGCGGGGCTATGTCTCCTGTGTGCTGGGCTGCCCCTATGAAGGGCATATCAAGCCACAGGCCGTGGCGGAGGTCAGCGAAAAGCTGATGGAAATGGGCTGCTATGAGGTGTCCCTGGGCGACACCATCGGCTCCGGCACACCGCTCAAGGCACAGACCATGCTGGCCGCCGTGGCCCAACGCGTTGCCATGGACAGGCTGGCCATTCATTTCCACGATACCCGCGGCCAGGCGCTTGCCAACATCCAGGCCTGCCTGGAACTGGGGGTGGCCACGGTGGATGCCTCGGTGGCCGGTCTGGGTGGCTGTCCCTATGCCGACGGTGCCTCCGGCAACGTGGCCACTGAAGACGTGGTCTTCATGCTGGAAGGCATGGGCATCAACACCGGCGTGGACCTGGAAAAGCTCCACGCCACCGCCGTCTGGATCAGCCAGGAACTGGGCCGGGAGCCGGCCAGCAAGCTGGGGCGAATCCCGGTGGAGAAGGCCATCGCGCCTCTCGGCTGGAAATAAACCGAAAAGCACCTGTAGGAGCGAATTCATTCGCGATCAAGGCCATCGGGTACCACGGCAAGCTCAACGTGGAATCGCGGATAAATCCGCTCCCACGGCTTCTTTTATCGCGAATGAATTCGCTCCTACGGTAGATACACCTGTTTTGAATGCAATCCATCGAAGGAGAACACAATGAAATTCGAAAACCTGAATGCCGTCATCAGCGGCGGTGCCTCCGGGCTGGGTTTTGCCACGGCCAAGCGCTTTGTGGAAGCCGGCGGTTCGGTGGCGCTGCTGGACGTGAACGAGGAACAGGGTCAGGCCGCGGTGAAGGAACTGGGCGACAAGGCCATCTTCGTGCAGACCGATGTCACCTCGGAAGAGGCCGTGAACGGCGCGGTGGCCCAGGCGGTAGAGAAGTTTGGCCGCATTGATGTGGCCGTTGCCTGTGCCGGCATCATCGGCGCCGGCAAGGTGCTCTCCCGCAAGGGTCCCATGCCCAGTGATTTCTTCGCCAAGGTCATTTCCGTCAATCTCGTGGGCACCTTCAACCTGTTCAAGGCCGCTGCCGAGAAGATGGCCGAGAACGAGGCCCGCGAGGATGGCGAGCGCGGTCTGCTGGTAAGCACCGCCTCCGTGGCTGCCTTCGAGGGCCAGATCGGCCAGGCCGCCTACTCCGCCTCCAAGGGCGGCGTGTCCTCCATGATGCTGCCCATGGCCCGCGAATTCTCGAAGATCGGTGTGCGTGCCGTGTCCATCGCCCCCGGGATCTTCTACACCCCGATGATGGAAGGCCTGCCGGAAGAGGTGCAGGAATCGCTCAACAAGCAGATCCCCTTCCCCTCCCGCATGGGCAAGCCCGAAGAGTTCGGCCAGATGGTCGAGGCGGTGTGCGAGAACATCAACCTCAATGGCACCACCATCCGCCTGGACGGCGGCATTCGCATGCAGGCGAAATAATCGCTTGATCGAAACCCGCGTAGGAGCGAATTTATTCGCGATCCAGCCTATCGGCTGCCTCGGCAACTGAACGTTGGAATCGCGGATGAATCCGCTCCTACGGGGGCGTTGATGAAGCAGTATAGCTTGTCGGCTGCCGCTGCATTACCATCCCCCCATGACCAAACCCGTCGCCCTCATCGTTGATGACGAGCCCGACATCCTGGAGCTGCTGGGTCTGACCCTGGAGCAGATGGATGTGGACACCGTGCCTGCCAGTGACCTGGCCTCGGCTCGTGCCGCCCTGGAGCGGCATCATTTCGACCTCTGTCTCACCGACATGCGCCTGCCGGATGGCGACGGCATGGAACTGCTGAGCCTGATGCAAGATGCCCACCCGGATGTCCCGGTGGCGGTCATTACCGCTCACGGCAATGTGGAAGCGGCAGTGAAGGCACTCAAGGCGGGAGCCTTTGACTTCGTCTCCAAGCCGGTGGACCTGCAGGACCTGCGGGCCCTGGTGCGGACGGCGCTCAAGCTGCGCGGCGGGCCGGATCAGGATGCCGATGATGACGGCGTCGATGCCGGCAGCCGTCTGATCGGCGACAGCAGCGGCATGCAGCACCTGCGCCAGCTTATCCGTCGGGTCGCCCGCAGTCAGGCACCGGTACTCATCACCGGGGAATCGGGCACCGGCAAGGAACTGGTGGCGCGCCTGGTGCACGAACAAAGTCCGCGGGCCGATGCCCCCTTCGTGCCGGTGAACTGTGGCGCCATCCCCGCCGAATTGATGGAGAGCGAGTTCTTCGGCCACCGCAAGGGCAGCTTCACCGGGGCCACGGCGGATCGGGATGGCCTGTTTCAGGCCGCCCAGGGCGGCACCCTGTTCCTGGACGAAGTGGGCGAACTGCCCTTGGCGATGCAGGTCAAGCTGCTGCGGGTGATCCAGGAACGCGCCGTTCGCCCGGTGGGCGGTCGCGAGGAAATCCCGGTGGATGTGCGTATTCTCAGCGCCACCCATCGCAACCTGGCCAAGGCCGTTCAGGCCGGCGAGTTCCGCGAGGATATCTTTTATCGCCTGAATGTCATCGAACTGCAGGTGCCGCCCCTGCGCGAACGCATGGCCGACCTGGCCATGCTGGTGGAATCCATCCTCGCCCGCCTGGCCTTGCGCCTGGAAATGAACAAGCCCGACGTCTCGCCTGAGGCCTGGCAGAAACTTTCCGCCCACCACTTCCCGGGCAATGTCCGGGAGCTGGAAAACGTGCTGGAACGGGCCATTACCCTGTCCGAGGGCGGGCGCATCGGCGCCGAGGATATCTTCATCAAGACCCCGGCCCGCAGCACCGGACCCGGCCTCGCGGAATGGGTTCTGCCCCCGGACAATGGCCAGAGCCTGCCGGAATTCCTGGAAGACCTGGAACGGGAATGTATCCGCCGCGCCCTGTCCCAGTGTCGCTACAACAAGACCGAGGCCGCCCAGCGCCTGGGCATGACCTTCCGCCAACTGCGCTACCGGATCAGCAAGCTGGGCCTGGAATCGGAATGAACCGATTCCGACCGCCACGAGTCGCGACTGCTTGCCTGGGCAGGTTCCTTACATAATTCCACTAGCAGCCCCGTGGTGGACAATTTTTGTCAGTCCCTGCCGAATTTGGTCAGTAAAATACAACAAGGGGGGCAAAATTGTCGCTCCTCCGGGGGTTTCTTTCTGGCACAGGCTTTGCTTAATATACAGGCAGAGGTGGCAAGCACCTTGAATACCCCAGATAACGGAACCTGTCCTGAGGAGGTCCTGATGAAAATGCAACAGCAAAAGGGTTTCACCCTGATCGAACTGATGATCGTGGTCGCGATTATCGGCATCCTGGCGGCCATCGCCATTCCGCAGTACAACATCTACGTTGCCCGCACCCAGCTGCAGGAGTCCAACCAGCTCCTGAACGGTCTGGCCCCCGACATCGAAGACTGTGTGGCCCGCCGTGGCTTTGATGCCTGCAGCACCCGAAACGGTTACCAAAGTCGGGAAGAGTTTGCTGAAGTGCTGGGTGTGCAGACCGATGGCCAGCACGGCGCCATCACGGACGTCGAGTGGAGTGGCGACCAAGTAGACATCACCTACGCCATTGGTGACGACGGCATTCGCAATGAAGCCACCTCCAATCACCCGGAACTGGACAACGTCACGGTAACCTGGACCTACGCAAACATTGCCGATGCCGGCGACGCCCCCCTCTACGAGTGGCACTGTGACGGTGGTGACGGCGTTTCCGGCGGCAACGCGACCGACGCCGGCTGGCGTGAGCGTTATGTCCGCGGTCTCTGTGAGCCCGATTAATCCAGGCTGATTAATCACCGGGTTGAGACCTGAACAGGGTTGATACCCAGGCAGAATGCCCCCGCCTCGGCGGGGGCATTTTTTTGGTCAGGCCCCGGAAGCCGGGCCACCCCGGAATTTACTTTCCCCGCTGCCGGTAGGCAGGGGCGCAGGCTTGTTGTAATCTTGTTTGCATAGCTACCTGATTTCGGGGCAATTACCATGTCGGCAACCCAGAACAAACTACGCCTGAGCGGCCTGGCCCGACGGCTGGTGAATGACGGGCTTCTCAGCGAGGAGGCCGCGGGCGCCGCCAATCAGGCCGCGGTCAAGGCCGGGCAGTCGCTGATCAGCCATCTGGTGGCGGAAAAGAAGATGGATGCCCGCACCCTGGCCCACCTGGCTTCCGAGGAATTCGGCGCGCCCCTGCTCGACCTCTCGGTGATGGACCTGTCTCAGGCCCCGGTCAAGGATGTGGAGGAAAAACTCCTTCGCCGCCACCACGCCCTGCCCCTGTTCAAGCGGGGCAAGCGCCTCTTCCTGGGCCTCTCCGACCCCACCAATCTCCAGGCCCAGGACGAAATCAAGTTTCATACCGGCTGCATGGTGGAGCCGGTGGTGGTGGAGGATGACAAGCTCATGCAGGCCCTGGACCGGGCCTTTGAAAGCATGGACGACGCCCTGGGCGACTTCGATGACGATGAACTCGACCTGGAGGTTGGCGCCGACGAAGAGAAGGATGATAGTGGCGCGGTCAGTGCCGCCAGCGATGCCGACGATGCGCCGGTGGTGCGTTTCGTCAACAAGGTCTTGCTGGATGCCATCAAGCAGGGGGCCTCGGATATCCACTTCGAGCCCTACGAGAAATTCTACCGGGTCCGCTTCCGCCAGGACGGGATGCTGCGGGAAGTGGCCAAGCCACCGGTCAATCTCTCCACCAAGCTCGCCGCCCGCCTCAAGGTGATGTCCCGACTGGACATTTCCGAACGGCGCATCCCCCAGGACGGGCGCATCAAGATGAAGCTGTCCAAGAACCGGGCCATCGACTTCCGTGTCAGCACCTGCCCGACCCTGTTCGGCGAGAAGATCGTGATGCGTATCCTCGATCCCAGCAGCGCCATGCTGGGGATCGATGCCCTGGGTTATGAAGAACATCAGAAGAATCTTTATCTGGAAGCACTGGAAAAACCCTACGGCATGATTCTGGTCACCGGCCCCACCGGTAGCGGTAAGACGGTGTCCCTCTATACCGGGGTGAATATTCTCAATACCCCGGACCGCAATATCTCCACCGCCGAAGACCCGGCGGAAATTCAGTTGCCCGGGGTCAACCAGGTCAACGTCCAGCCCAAGGTGGGCCTGACCTTCGCCGCCGCCCTGCGCGCCTTTCTGCGCCAGGATCCGGATATCATTCTGGTGGGTGAGATTCGTGACCTGGAAACGGCCGAGATTGCCATCAAGGCCTCCCAGACAGGCCACCTGGTGCTGTCCACCCTGCACACCAATGATGCGCCCAAGACCCTGTCTCGACTGGTGGACATGGGGGTGCAGCCCTATGCCATTGCCAGCTCCGTGACCCTGATCATCGCTCAGCGCCTGGGGCGCCGTCTGTGCAGCAATTGCAAGAAACCGGTGGACATCCCCAAGGAGGCCTTGCTGCGGGCAGGGTTCAGCGAGAAAGAGGTGGATGATGGTCTCAAGCCCCTGGGCCCGGTGGGCTGTGAGCAATGCAATGAAGGCTACAAGGGCCGGGTGGGGATCTACCAGGTGATGCCGGTCACCGAGAACATCGGTCGGATCATCATGGAAGGCGGCAACTCCATGGACATTGCCAAGGTGGCCGAGGAGGATGGTGTCCAGGATCTGCGCCGTTCCGGGCTGAACCGGGTGGCAGACGGCACCACCAGTCTGGACGAAATCATCCGCGTGACCACCGATTAAGACAGACCGTCAGAACATGGGAAGCCATTCCCGGAAAACTGTTATGCTGTGTGAGCAAGACCCACGACCGTCCCCCAGCCGGGGCGGCTCAGCCTGTACGGGGAAGATGTGATGGCCAAGGCAGCGAGCAAGACCAAGCCCAAGAAGGAGTACAAGTTCAAGTGGGAGGGCACGGACCAGAAGGGCAACAAGGTGTCCGGCACCACCACGGCGGGCTCCGAGGCGGCTGTCAAGCAGGAGGTGCGCCAAAAGGGCATCATCCCCGCCAAGGTACGTCGGGAGAGCGCCCTGGCCGGGATTGGCAAGGGCAAGAAGGTGAGCGCTGCCGACATTGCCATCTTCTCTCGCCAGATGGCCACCATGATGAGTTCCGGGGTGCCCCTGGTGCAGTCCTTCGAAATCGTCGGACGAGGCAGTGACAACCCGAAATTCCGGGACTTGATGCAAGCCATTCGCGAGGACATCGAAGCCGGCACCAACCTGGCCGACGCCCTCGCCAAGCACCCCCAGCACTTCGACAAGCTCTACATCAATCTGGTCCGTTCCGGTGAGCAGTCCGGTGCCCTCGAGGCGCTGCTGGACAAGATTGCCACCTACAAGGAAAAGACCGAAGCCCTCAAGGCCAAGATCAAGAAGGCCCTGTTCTACCCGGCCGCGGTCATGGTCGTGGCCATCATCGTCACGATTATTCTGCTGATCTACGTGGTGCCCCAGTTCGAGGATCTGTTTGGTGGCTTCGGCGCCGATCTGCCCGCTTTCACCCGGATGGTGCTGGATCTCTCGGAGTTCGTTCAGACCCGGGGGTGGATGATACTGATTGGGGTTGTTGCGGTAATCAGTGCCCTCATTACTTTGAAAAAGCGCAGCCCGGCCTTTCAGCGCCTGATTGACCGCATGGTCCTCAAGATCCCCCAGCTCGGCCCCATCATGCAGGATGCGGCCGTGGCGCGCTTCTCCCGCACCCTGGCGACCATGTTCAGTGCCGGTGTGCCGCTGGTGGAAGCATTGGAATCAGTGGCGGGGGCCACCGGTAATGTGGTCTATGAGGAAGCCATTCTCAAGATGCGGGATCAGGTCGCCACCGGCCAGCAGCTCAATGTGGCCATGAATGAGGTCGACCTCTTCCCCAACATGGTGACCCAGATGATCTCCATTGGTGAGGAGGCCGGTTCCATCGACACCATGGCCTCCAAGGTCGCGGATATCTACGAGGAGCGGGTGGACAATGCCGTTGACGCCCTCTCCAGTCTTTTGGAGCCGCTCATCATGGCGGTTCTCGGTGTCCTCGTGGGTGGTCTGGTGATTGCCATGTACCTGCCGATCTTCCAGATGGGCTCCGTCGTTTAAGGGAAGTTCCCAGTGAACAGTTCCCAGTGAACAGTGGGGTCGCGGCCGCTAGAATGCTGTGAAACTCCGGCTGAAGCCGCACAAGACGCTGCCCACAGGTGGCAACTGCCTGGCAGAAAGCTGTAGGCTTTTCGGCTGGCACGGCCGGCTGTTCACTGGGAACTGTTCACTGGGAACTCTTTTATGATCGAATTTCTGTCTGCCTTTCGAGCCGAATTCACATGGGTATTCTGGTTCGGGGTGGTTGCCTTTGGCTTGATTGTCGGCAGTTTCATCAATGTGGTGATCCATCGCCTGCCCATCATGATGATGCAGGGCTGGCAGAGGGAATGTGCCGAACTCCTGCAGTGCCCTGACAAGGCCCCCACCGAGTCCGACCGCTATGACCTGGTCAAACCGCGCTCGGCCTGCCCGGGCTGTGGCCGCATGATAAAGGCCTGGGAGAACATCCCGGTGATCAGTTTCCTCCTGCTGCGGGCCCGCTGCCCGGGCTGCGGCATGCGCATTTCCCTGCGTTACCCCCTGGTCGAGATTCTGGTGGCGGTGCTTACCACCGGCGTTATTCTGGCCTTCGGTCTCAGTCTCCACAGCCTGGCCTTGCTGCCCCTGGTCTGGGCCCTGGTGGCCATGAGCTTCATCGATCTGGAGCACCAGTTACTGCCTGATCAGCTCACCCTGCCCCTGCTGTGGCTGGGGCTGGGGATCAGCCTCCATCCCAGTGCGCCACTGGATCCCGGCCAGGCAGTGATCGGCGCCGCAGTGGGTTATCTCTCCCTTTGGTCGGTCTACCACCTCTATCGCCTGCTCACCGGCAAGGAAGGCATGGGCTATGGCGATTTCAAGCTCATGGGCCTGCTCGGCGCCTGGATGGGCTGGACGGTGATTCCCCTGGTGGTATTGCTGGGATCCGGGCTGGGGGTGCTGGCGGCCATTGGCATGGCCCTGGCGGGACGGACCGTACGTGACCGGCCCATGCCTTTCGGGCCCTATCTGGCTGGCGCCGGACTGGTCGCCCTGCTCTGGGGCGATGCCATCATCAGCGGCTATCTGCGTTTCTCGGGCATCTAGGCTCAAATCCGGGACATGGCCACAAACGGACAGAAGCAGCCCCCCTTGTGGATTGCCCTGACCGGCGGCGCCGGCAGCGGGAAGTCGGCGGTGGCGGATCATTTGCGCTCCCTGGGTGTGACCGTCGTCGACACCGATCAACTGGCCCGGGAAGTGGTGGCGCCGGGTGAAGCAGGCCTGGCCGCGGTGGTGGCCGCCTTTGGTGATCAACTCTTGACCGCGGATGGTGAACTGGACCGCCGACGACTGCGGGAGCAGATCCTTGCCGATGACAATACACGCCATCGGCTGGAAAGCATTCTTCACCCCTTGATCATGGAGCGCCTGACAAGACAGCTGGCACAGGCCGAGGGACCCTATGCCGTGGCCGAAATTCCGCTGCTGGTGGAATCCGGGCAGCAGGAACATTTCGATCGCGTGATTACCGTGGAAGCCCCCATGGCCGAGCGGATACAGCGGCTGATGCAGCGCGATCAGGTGGATGAGTCGGCGGCCCGCCGTCTGATTGCCGCCCAGGCGGATGAGTCGGCACGACGGGCCATCGCCGACCAGGTCATCGAGAATGATCAGGATCTGGCTGCCCTGAAAGAGCGGGTCGAGGCACTCCATCAAGAACTGTTGTCATCAAGACTTTAAAAACTTCCCCCGCTCCGGGAGAATACCCGCGCATGAGCGCCGGCAGCAGTCATTCACGCATTGTTTTCGAACAGCCCTTCAGCGAACAGATCCGGACCTTTCTGCGTCTGGAACACCTGTTTCGCCGGGCCCGTCATGGCCTGTCACGCCAATCACCCTGGGATAGCCTGAGCGGCGCCGAGACCGTGCTGGAGATCCTGGCCCTTCTGGGCCGCGGCGATGTTCGCCGCGCCCTCCTAAAGGAAACCGATCGCATCAGCCAGGCCCTGCAGGATTACAGTCATCGGGACGGCGTGGACGAGACACGTCTGGCGGGGGTACTCGAGGAACTTCGTACCGTTCGGGAGAACCTGGGCCGGGACCAGATATCCCCGGATCGGCCACTGCGTGAAAATGATTTCCTGGCCATGATCCAGCAGCGGCTGAGCATCCCGGGCGGCACCTGCGGCTTTGACCTGCCCCGCCTGCATGCCTGGCTCGAACTGGCCGCCGATCAACGCAAGCCCGAGCTGGCCGGTTGGCTGGACCAGCTCAGCCCGCTGGAGGACGCGGTGCGGGAGCTGCTGCAATTGATCCGTGGCAGTGCGGTGGAACAGCCGGAGTTGGCGAAGCGGGGGTTCTACATGCAGTCTCCCAGCGGTAGCCAGGACTGTCGGATGGTTCGGGTGGTGGTCCGGGAGGCCGGACTCTACCCGGAGATCAGCGGCAACCGGCATCGTTTCACTGTCCGCTTTCTTAAATTGGGCGAGCTTGCAGGCCAGGCCGAACCGGTGGCGGAGGATGTCAGCTTCGGACTCGCCCTTTGCCAACTTTGAATGGAGCCCCATGAGCAAGACGCCAATACAGGTCAATTGCCCCCATTGCGGCCGCAAATCGACTTTCAGCCCGGACAACCGCTGGCGTCCCTTCTGCAGCGAACGCTGCCGCATGGTGGATCTGGGGGAGTGGTTCGAGGAAGAAAAACGCATTCCCGAGGATGCCCCGGACTGGCCCGAATCCGGGCACGATTAGGCTGGCTCGCCGGAGAGCTTCCCTAAGCGAACAGCTGCCTGCCCAGACCGCGTATGGCGGCGATGCCCTGGATGCTCTGCTGATGGAGCGCGGGCAGATCCGCCACCCCCATCCCGCCGATGGCGTAGACCGGCAGGCTTGCACTGCCGGCCAGGGCCAGGAAGCGATCCATCCCCAAGGGCTCGGCCCCGGGATGGCTGGGGGTGGGCCGGACATGGCCGAGTGTGACGAAATCGGCCCCCAGAGCCTCTGCATGGCGCAATTCCGCCTCATCGTGGCAGGACACGCCCACCAAGCCGGGTCGGACCACAGGGCGGCTCTCAAGACCTGCTGCGAGCCGTGCCGGCAGGTGGACACCATCGGCCTGGCACTTTTCCGCCAGGCCCGGATCGCCATTGATCAGAACACTGGCGCCCGCCGCTCGGGCCCGTGCCACCGCTTCCTTGGCCGCCACCTGCCCCCCCGACTGCCGCAACCAGTCTCCTCGCAACTGGATCAGGGAAATACCCCGGCGGGCGGCCGCCTCCACACCGGCGACCAAATCCTCGAGGCGGGCGAAATCCGGTGGCGTCACCAGATACCGGTCAGGCAGGCGAGCGGCGGTGACAATGGGGGTGTTGGCGGCGAGAAAATCCAGCCGCGACAGGGCTTCCGGCGCAAACCAGTCGAATTGCTGGCCCTCGAGGGCTCGTGGTGCCCCTTCCCAGGCGGTGACCAGCCAGACATCCAGGTCCACCGCAGGGCCGTCGGGATAGTCATGCTGGATGCGAATCAGCGGGCGGCCCTCAACAAGGTGGAGATCCAGCTCCTCGCTCAACTCCCGGACCAGGGCGGCCCAGCGTCCTTCCCCTGGCTCCCGCTTGCCGCCGGGAAATTCCCAGCGCCCGCTCATGCTCCGTCCGGCCGGGCGAGTGGATACCAGTATGCGTCCGTCCTGATCTCGCAGGACGGCGGCAACAATGCGCAAGCGTTCACCGCGAGCCATGGGGAGTCCTAACAGCGGGTTGGAACGATTTCGGGCGCAGCCCCGGGCAGGCACCCGGGGCTGACCGCTCGGCCTAGCTCAGCTTGCCGCAGCAATGCTTGTACTTCTTGCCCGAGCCGCAGGGACAGGCCTCGTTGCGGCCAACCTTGGGCTGGTCACGGACGACCGTCTCCGGACGCTCCTGACCGGGCTGGGCCCGACCACCCGCCTGGCCGGCGGCGGCCGCACCGCCGCCCGCCGCCGCGGCAGCGGTGGCGCTGCCGGCCGCGGCATGCTGAAACTGCAGCCGGCTTTCATCCTGACGGCGCTGCTCCTCCACGGCCTGAACGTCCTGCTGGTCCCGTACCTGAACCTTGGCCAGGATGCTGATCACCTCTGCCTTGTAGCGCTCGAGCATGTCGGCGAACATGGCGAAGGCTTCCTTCTTGTATTCATGCTTGGGGTTCTTCTGGGCGAAACCACGCAGGTTGATGCCCTGGCGCAGGAAGTCCATGGCGGCCAGATGCTCCTTCCAGTGGTTATCCAGTACCCGCAGCATGACCGCCTTCTCGAAGTGCCTCAGCACGGAGCTGCCGACCAGCTTCTCTTTCTCCTGGTAGGCCTCGTCGGCGGCAGCGATGATCCGCTTGCGCAGCCCTTCTTCGTCCAGCTCGTCGTCTTCGTCCAGCCACTGCTGAAGGGGCAGCTTGAGATGGAAGTCCCGCTCCAGTGCCTCGGTCAGCCCGGCGATATCCCACATTTCCTCCAGGCTCTCCGGGGGCACATAGGTATCGATGGTCTGGTTGACCACATCGTCCCGAATACCTTCCACGGCCTCAGAGACGTCATCCGTGGACATCAACTCATTGCGCTGCTCGTAAATGACCTTGCGCTGGTCGTTGGCGACATTGTCATATTCCAGCAGGTTCTTTCGAATATCGAAGTTATGCTGTTCCACCTTGCGCTGGGCATTCTCTATGGTCCGGGTCACCCAGGGATGCTCAATGGCTTCCCCTTCCTTCATGCCCAGGCGCTGGAGAATGGACTTGACCTTGTCCTTGGCGAAGATCCGCATGAGGCTGTCTTCAAGAGACAGATAGAAGCGGCTGGAACCAGGGTCACCCTGACGACCGGAACGACCACGCAACTGGTTGTCGATCCGCCGTGATTCGTGCCGTTCGGTACCGATGATGTGCAGGCCACCGGCTTCCAGCACCTCCTGGTGGCGCTGCTCCCATTGGGCACGGATCTTCTTGCGCTCTTCCTCGCTCTTGGCTTCTTCAAGCTGCTTGTCGGGATTGCCACCCAGAACAATATCGGTACCACGACCGGCCATGTTGGTGGCAATGGTCACGGCCCCGGGCATGCCGGCGTCAGCGATGACGTCGGCTTCCTTGGCATGCATCTTGGCGTTGAGCACGTTGTGCTTGATCTTGTGCTTCCTGAGGATGCCGGAAAGATACTCCGACACCTCGATGGAGGTAGTCCCCACCAGCACCGGCTGCCCCCGTTCGTGACAGTCCTTGATGTCCTCAATGATGGCCTGGTACTTGTCCTCCTTGGAGAGATAGACCAGGTCGGGCATGTCTTCCCGAATCATGGGCTTGTGGGTAGGCACCTGGACCACTTCCAGACCATAGATCTGATGAAACTCCACCGCTTCGGTATCGGCCGTGCCCGTCATGCCGGCCAGTTTCTCGTACATGCGGAAATAGTTCTGGAAGGTGATGGACGCCAGGGTCTGGTTCTCGGCCTGGATGCGCACCCCTTCCTTGGCTTCCACCGCCTGATGCAGACCGTCGGACCAGCGCCGCCCCGGCATGGTGCGGCCGGTGAACTCGTCTACAATCACGATGCTGCCGTCGTTGACCACGTAATGCACGTCCTTCTCGAACAGGGCGTGGGCGCGCAATGCGGCGTTGAGGTGGTGCACCAGATTCATGTTGGCGGCATCGTAGAGGTTCTGGTCGTCGCCCAGCAGCCCCATCTTCACCAACTCCTGCTCCACCGTTTCATGGCCTTGCTCGGTGAGGTGAACCTGGCGGGCCTTCTCATCCACGGTGTAGTCACCGGGATCGGTCTCATCCACTTCCCGCTTCAGCTTGGGGACCAGCTTGTCCATCTTGGTATAGAGATCGGTGGAGTCATCCACCGGCCCGGAGATGATCAGAGGCGTCCGGGCTTCGTCAATGAGGATGGAATCCACTTCGTCGATGATGCCGAAGCCCAGATCCCGCTGCGCCCGGTCATCGGCCCGGAAGGCCATGTTGTCGCGCAGATAGTCGAAGCCGAACTCATTGTTGGTGCCATAAACGATCTCGCACTGATAGGCGGCGCGTTTCTCCTCGCTGGGCTGGCCACCGCTGTAGATGACCCCCACGTTCATGTCCAGTGCGTTATAGACCGGCTCCATCCACTTGGCATCACGCTCGGCCAGGTAATCATTGACCGTGACGACATGAACGCCCTTTCCCGAAATGGCATTGAGGTAAACCGGCAGGGTGGCCACCAGGGTCTTGCCTTCACCGGTCTTCATTTCGGAAATCTTGCCCTGGTGAAGGACCATGCCCCCGATCATCTGAACATCGTAATGGCGCAAGCCCAGGGTGCGCTTTGAGGCCTCTCGCACGGCAGCGAACGCTTCCGGAAGCAGCTGGTCAAGGCTTTCCCCCTTCTCGTGCCGCTCACGGAACTCCGCGGTCTTGGCCCGCAGGGCATCATCATCCAGCGCCTCGTAATCAGGCTCCAGGGCGTTGATGCGCTCCACATTGGTGCGCAACTTCTTGATCAGCCGCTCATTGCGGCTGCCGACGATCCGCTTGACGAGTTTTCCTAGCATGCTGTCCGTTCTGCCTCATTGAAAATGATCGAGGCCGACCCCGGTCGAGGTCGGCCCCTTGGAATCAGTGTCGGGCGGCCGCACGGCCGATGCGGGACAATTCCGCCCCCAGGCGTGCTCAGTTGCCGGCCCGGATGTACTCCACCGGGTTGACCGTGCGCCCATTGTAATGGACTTCGAAGTGGACATGGGGCCCGGTCGCCCGACCGGTCTGCCCCAGGTGGGCAATCACGTCTCCCTTCTGAACCATGTCGCCCACGGCAACCAGATTCTTCTGGTTGTGGGCGTAACGGGTGACATAACCGTTGCCGTGATTGATCTCCACCATTTTGCCATATCCGTAACGGCGTCCGGACCAGGTAACGACCCCGGCCGCCACGGCCATGACATTGGTGCCCTTGTTGCCGGCAAAATCAATGCCACCGTGCCAGGCTCGCCGGCCACTGAAGGGGTCCGTGCGGGAGCCGTACCCGGAAGAGACCCAGCCACCTTCGATGGGGCGTCCCTGGGGCCGCACCCTGTCCTGAACATTGCGATTCATGAGCAATCTTTCAAGGACGGAAAGCTGACGTTCCCGATCACGAATCTGGTTGGAAAGATCCTCGACGCTGTCCTCAACACCCATGCCGCCGACATCGCCAAGGGAAATATCGTCGAGCAGTTCTTCCGGACCACCCTGAGCGGGAATGGCCCCGAAATTGAACTCACCTTCTTCCAGCCCCGCCATCCGGGTCAGGCGCTCGCCCAGGGCATTGAGACGGGTCACCTGGGCCTGCATTTCGCCCAGCTGTGCATTGAGGGCGGCCAGCTTCATTTCCGACTCGCGGGTGACATGCTCCAGCTTGGCCCGCTCGGCGGCGAGTTCGGACTTCCAGCGCTGGGCCTGCTCCTCGGGGGTTTCCACGTAGTAGGCATGGACCAGCATGAAGGCAAGACCGAACATCAGGCCCAGGAACAGGACCAGACCGGAGAGGAAGGTGCTGAGATGGAGTGGCGATCCCAGATTGAACTGGCGGGACCCGCCCCGTCTTGTCCAGACGATAATGTTCATGCGGCTGCCAGTCTCCAGATGTAGAATGGATGTGGGTCGTCAAAGTTCGCGACCCGCTAGTATCGACATCCTTGCCGCCCAGGTCAAAACCCGGGTGTCGATTCCCTAAAATTGGCCCGAATCAGGTACATGGTGGACAGATTTCCCACATCACTGCAAGTCCGGCTGTCGCGAGCGGGTGGTTCCCTGGGACGACTGGTGTCTCAGGCCGGCCATCAGCTCAGCCTGCTGGAACAGGTCCGTGCCTGTTTTCCCAGCCCCCTGGACCGCCACCTGATCGGCGCCGAACGCCGCTCGGGCGAGCTGCAACTGGTCATGGACAGCGCCGCCTGGACTGCTCGAGCCCGCTACATGAGTGGCGAACTGAAACGGCGTCTGGCCCGTGAGCTCAATCCGCCGCCCCAGCGCATTAGCGTGCGCGCCGGCCATGTCGGCCGCGAAGCGGCGATCCCCGACCGGGCCGCCACCAGAGGGCAGCGGCGGGGCAAAAGATCCCTGAGCGGCAACAGTCGCGAGCATATTCGCGAGGTGGCCCGCTACCTTGACGACCCCGAGCTGCGCGAGGCCCTGGAACGTCTAGCGCGGGAAGGCGAATGAACGATGCCGAATACCCCCTCAGACGTCGATGACCGCCCACAAAAATGCCCCGCCGTGGCGGGGCATCCTGCCTGCCGAATCAGACCTCAGCCCATGGGATCAGAGCTGAACGGCCTGTACCGGCGTCATGTAGGAAATCGGGGCGTCCTCAACGTCATCGAAGGTGACCGCCTCCCAGGCTGACTCATCGGCAACCAGGGCACGCAGCAACTTGTTGTTGGTGCTGTGGCCCGAGCGGCAACCAGTGAAGGAGCCAATCAGGCTGTGGCCCAGCAGATAGAGGTCACCGATGGCGTCAAGCACCTTGTGCTTGACGAACTCATCCTCGTAACGGAGCCCATCCTCGTTCAGGATCCGGTAGTCATCCACCACGATGGCATTGTCGAGGCTTCCACCCAGAGCCAGGTTGCGCTCCCGCAGGGTTTCGATGTCACGCATGAAACCGAAGGTGCGGGCACGACTGACCTCCTTGACGAAGGACGTGGTGGAGAAGTCGATCAAGGCGTTCTGGCTGTGTTTCTTGAACACCGGATGCTGGAAATCAATTTCAAAATTCACCTTGAAGCCGTCGAAGGGTTCGAAAGCGGCCCACTTGCCCTCTTCCTCGACCCGTACGGGCTTCTTGATCCGGATGAACTGCTTGGGCGCATTCTGTTCCTCAATGCCGGCCGACTGCAGCAGGAACACAAAGGGACCAGCGCTACCGTCCATGATCGGCACTTCCGGTGCGCTCAGGTCCACATAGGCATTGTCGATACCCAGCCCGGCAAAGGCCGACATCAGATGCTCAATGGTGGCCACGCGGACATCGCCCTGGACCAGGGTGGTGGAAAGCAGCGTATCACCGACATTCTCGGCGCGGGCCCGGATTTCCACCGGTTCCTCCAGATCCACCCTGCGAAAAACCACGCCGGTGTTGGGCTGGGCCGGACGCAGGGTCATGTAGACCTTCTCGCCGGTGTGCAGGCCCACGCCAGTGGCGCGGATCATGTTCTTCAGGGTACGCTGCTTCAGCATTCTTCTATTCACTCTCAGGCTCGGCAGCCACTCCGGGGGGACGGTCGCTGCCGGTCATACACGGCCGGATGAGACATAATCCCGGCCTTGTCTTTTGCATCGGGCAGGGGCAAGTGCCGCCGCACCGAGCGGATCGGCGGACATTATCACAGGCGCATATACCAATGCAAGTTCCTGATTCGCCATTTGTTCCGCCAATGTCGGGGAAACAGAACCCGTCCCGACCTCCGGGGATCGGCCCGGACGGGTTGTGCTCCGCCGAGCAGCGGCTCAGTCGGCCTGGCGGCGCAGAAAGGCCGGAATATCGAGATACTCCGATTCCTTCTCGCTGTCGGCGGCGAAGTTTTCACCACCTGCTGCCTTGCGACGCATCACTGCCGGCCGCTCCAGCTCGGCGTAATCCACCTGACCATCGTTGCCCCGCTTGACCACCTTCATATCCGGCTTCTCTCGGTTGGCCTGCGGCGCACCCAGGCCAGTGGCGACAACGGTCACCCGGATCTCGCTGCTCATTTCCGGGTCGATCACCGCCCCCACCACCACGGTGGCATCATCGGAGGCGAACTCCTTGACTGTCTGGCCGACCTCGTCGAACTCGCCAATGGCCATGTCCATGCCGGCGGTCACATTCACCAGGATGCCGCGGGCACCGGAGAGATCGATGTCCTCCAGCAGCGGGCTGGCGACGGCCGCCTCGGCCGCTTCCCGACCACGATTCTCGCCGGTGGCCACACCCGAGCCCATCATGGCCATGCCCATTTCCGACATCACCGTACGCACATCGGCAAAGTCCACGTTGATCAGGCCCGGCCGGGTGATCAGCTCGGCAATGCCCTGGCAGGCCCCCAGCAGGATGTTGTTGGCCGACTTGAAGGCATCCAGCAGGCTGGTCTGCTTGCCCAGCACCGACAGCAGCTTGTCGTTGGGAATGGTGATCAGGGAATCCACATTACGGGCCAGCTCCTCGATGCCGTTGCTGGCGGATTCCATCCGCTTGCCGCCCTCGAAAACAAAGGGCTTGGTCACCACGGCCACGGTCAGGACGCCCAATTCGCGGGCCACCTGAGCGACCACCGGCGCGGCCCCGGTGCCGGTACCGCCCCCCATGCCGGCGGTAATGAAGAGCATATCGGTACCCTCGATCACCTCGATCAGCCGGTCCCGGTCTTCCATGGCCGCCTGGCGACCGATCTCCGGGTTGGCACCCGCGCCCAGGCCCTTGGTGATATTGCAGCCAATCTGCAACTGGGTCTTGACGTTGGTGTTCTGCAGGGCCTGGGCATCGGTGTTGGCACAGATGAACTCCACACCCTCGATTCCGTTGTTGACCATATGGGACACGGCATTGCCACCGCCCCCGCCCACGCCGATCACCTTGATCACGGCGTTCTGACTGTATCCATCCATCAGCTCAAACATAACCTTCTCCCCGGTTTCGTCCGTCGTTACTGCCGAACAATAAAAATTCACTCATTGCTGCTTGAAGATCCGCCACCTTGCAGGGGACGGGCCGACTTGTGTGCTGTATTAGAAATTGCCCTGGAACCAACTCTTCATCCTGTCCCACACCTCCTTGAAGCCACCGCTCATGCTGTCCTGCGGCCGACCGGCGCTGAGGCCACGACTGCCGAACAGCAGCAGGCCCACGCCGGTGGCGTAAACCGGATTGCGGACCACGTCGGACAGCCCCTGAACATGCTGGGGGGTGCCCAAACGCACCGGCATGTGGAATACCTCCTCGGCCAGTTCCACGGCCCCTTCCATCTTCGCGCTGCCGCCGGTAATCACCAGGCCGGCGGCGATCATGTCCTCGAATCCCGAGCGCCGGAGTTCCGCCTGGACCAGGCTGAACAGCTCCTCATAACGGGGCTCAACCACTTCAGCCAGGGTCTGGCGCGCCAGACGCCGGGCCGGCCGGTCACCCACGCTGGGGACCTCAATGGTCTCGTCAGGGCTGGCCAGCTGCGGCAGGGCGCAGGCGTACTTGACCTTGATTTCCTCGGCATGGTGAGTGGGGGTCCGCAAGGCCACGGCGATATCGTTGGTGATCTGGTCGCCGGCTATGGGGATCACCGCGGTATGGCGAATGGAGCCATCGGTAAACACCGCCATATCAGTCGTGCCGCCGCCGATATCCACGATGCAGACACCGAGGTCCTTCTCATCCTCGGTCAGCACCGAGTAACTGGAAGCCAGCTGCTCCAGGATGATGTCGTCCACTTCCAGGCCACAGCGACGAACACACTTGACGATGTTCTGGGCGGCACTGGCCGCGCCGGTAACCATATGAACCTTGGCTTCCAGACGAACACCGGACATCCCGACCGGTTCCCTTATCCCGTCCTGATCATCAATGATGAATTCCTGCGGCAGGATATGGAGTATCTTCTGATCCGCCGGAATGGCTACTGCGCGAGCGGCATCGATGACCCGCTCCACATCACCCGGTGTGACTTCCTTGTCGCGGATGGCGACAATCCCGTGGGAGTTGAGACTCTTGACGTGGCTGCCCGCAACCCCCGCGAAAACGGAATGGATCTCGCAGCCGGCCATCAACTCCGCCTCTTCCACCGCCCGCTGAATGGACTGGACCGTGGACTCGATATTGACCACCACCCCTTTCTTGAGGCCGCGGGATGGATGATGACCGATACCAATCACCTCCACCTGGTCCTCACCCTTGATCTCGCCGACGATGGCGACGACCTTGGAGGTGCCAATGTCGAGCCCGACGATCAGGTTCTTTTCCGACTTCCTAGCCATTACCTTGGTCCTCTGTCGTGTCGCCTCCCGAAGGGGCCACCGAAAAACCGTTGGTGTAACGCATATCGATATAATCCAGGCTGGCCATGGCAACCCGCTCGGTCCGAGCCAGGGCCGGCAAGGCGACCTGGGCAAAGCGCTCGAAGCGGCGCTCCCGGTCGGCCCGCCCCAGGCGTAACTCGGGCCCCGAGGCCAGCTCCAGCGTCCAGGCCCGGCGTTCGCTGAGGCGCAGTGCAACCGCCGATTCGCCATGGGGCGCCAGTTCCGCCTGCATTGCCTGCCAGGCCTCCAGGACCTCCGCCTCGCTGCCCTCGGGCCCGCTCAGTTCCGGCAGAAAACCCGGCTCCTGATGAATTTCCCGGGGCACGAAGAACTCACCGTCCTCGTTGAGAAAACCCTCCCGGTTCCACACCGCCGCCGGCACCTGCTCATGCACCGTCAAGGCCAGGGTCGAGGGCCATTGGCGACGGACGCTGACCGCCGCCACCCAGGGCTCGGCCTCCAGCTCCCGCCGCAGCTCAGCCAGATCGGCCCCGAAATAGCCGTCGTCCAGGATCGGCCGAACCCGGTCGCGCAAGACCTCAGCCGAGAGCTGGTGGCGTTCACCCTTGATCACCAGGGTCTCGAAGGCCGGGCCCTCCACTCGGGGCAACCAGTGCCAACCTGCGGCAATCAACACGCCGGCCATCAGCGCCACCACACTGCCCGGCAGCAGCCAACTGGGCAGTTCCCGAGCAGGCGCCTGTGTTGTTTTGCGTCTGCGCGCCTGACTCATCGCTGCACCTCCAGGGTCGCGGCCAGAATCCGCAGCACCAGGGCCTGGAAATCCAGACCTTCAGCCTCCGCCGCCATGGGCACCAGGCTGTGATCAGTCATGCCGGGGACGGTGTTGACTTCCAGCAGCCAGGGCTGGCCGTCACCATCAAGCATCAGATCCACCCGCCCCCATCCGGAACCGTCCACGGCCTCGAAGGCTTGCCGACAGAGACTCGCCAGCTCGGCCTCTCGGGCCTCATCCAGGCCACAGGGGCAGTGATAGCGGGTGGTGTTGGATTCGTATTTGGCCTCGTAGTCGTAGAAGACATTGGGTGTTTCCAGACGAATCAGGGGCAGCACCCGGCCATCAAGGACGGCAGCGGTGTACTCCGGGCCGTCGATCCAGCGCTCCAGCAGGACCTGCTCGTCCAGGCGGCTGGCCTCACTCCAGGCTCGCTCCAGCTCACTCAGGTTCTCGACCCGGCTCATGCCGATACTGGACCCTTCCCGCGAGGGTTTGACGATCATGGGAAAACCCACCTGCTCGGCGGCAGCAGCGAGATCCTCACGATGACGAGCCAGGGCATAGGGCGCGGTGGGCAGGCCCTCGGCCTGCCACAGGCGCTTGCTGCGCAACTTGTCCATGGCCAGGGCCGACCCCAGGACGCCGCTGCCGGTATAGGGGATACCCAGGGTCTGCAGCGCCCCTTGCATGGTGCCGTCCTCGCCGCCACGCCCATGGAGAACGATAAAGGCGCGATCGAAACGGCCGGCGGCCAGGCGCACCAGGCCCTCCTCCGCCGGATCCAGCGGTTCGGCATTCACACCCGCCTGGCGCAGGGCCTGCAGCACGGCCTTGCCGCTCTTGAGCGACACCGGCCGCTCCGCTGAATCGCCACCCAGCAGAACGGCGACGCGGCCCAGGCGCTTGATCAGCTCATGATTTTCCATCAGCGCCTCCCTGCTGTTCTGCCGGCAGTCGTCCCGGCAGCGCCGCCGAAATGGCGCCAATGTCCCCGGCCCCCATGGTGAGGACCAGATCACCGTCCTGGAGGACACCGGCCAGGGTATCGGCCAGCTCCGCCGCCAAGTCCTCGCTGGCGGAGACAAACACCGGATCGACCTTGCCTCGCGCCCGCACGCTGCGAGCCAGGCTGCGACCATCCGCGCCCGGCACCGGCACCTCGCCGGCGGCATAGACCTCGGTCAGGACCAGGACGTCGGCCTCCGAGAGCACTTCGCTGAAATCCTCGAACAGGTCCCGGGTTCGGCTGTAACGATGGGGCTGAAAGACCAGCACCAGGCGGCGCTCCGGCCAGCCCTCACGAGCCGCTGACAGGGTTGCCCGCAATTCACTGGGGTGATGGCCGTAATCGTCCACCAACAGCGCCGTGCCGCCAGCAGCCCCGATCTCGCCCTGAACCTGGAAGCGACGCCCGATGCCCTGAAAGTGATCAAGGGCATCGCGGATGGCCTCCTCCGAGATCTCCAGCTCGCGGGCAACCGCGATTGCGGCCAGGGCATTGAGATAGTTATGTCGGCCCGGCAGGTTGAGACGTACCGACAGGGTGCCGCCATCGGCAAAGGCGACCTTGAAGTGGCTGCCCGCACCCTCCGGCCGGTAATCGAAGCCACGCACGTCGGCATCCTCGGCGGTGCCATAGCTGATCAGGGAACGGTTGACCTCGGGCAAGATCTCCCGGACACCCGGATCATCCACGCAGACCACGGCCAGACCATAAAAGGGCAGATTGTGCAGGAACTGCACGAAGGCCTCGCGCAAGCGCCGGTAGTCACCCTCATAGGTCTCCAGGTGATCGGCATCGATATTGGTGACCACGGCCATGATCGGCTGCAGGTGCAGGAAACTGGCATCACTCTCGTCCGCCTCGGCCACCAGCCAGCGGCCGCCGCCCAGACGGGCATTGGCGCCGGCACTGTTGAGCCGGCCGCCAATCACGAAAGTGGGATCCAGGCCACCCTCGCCCAGCAGACTGGCAATCAGGCTCGTCGTGGTGGTCTTGCCGTGGGTGCCGGCAACCGCCACCGCACGCCGGAAGCGCATCAACTCGGCCAGCATCTCCGCCCGCGGCACCACCGGGATGCGTGCATCACGGGCGGCCTGAACTTCCGGGTTGTCGTCGGCCACCGCCGAAGAAATGACC
This sequence comes from Natronospira sp., assembly GCA_003558125.1. Classification (GTDB taxonomy): domain Bacteria; phylum Pseudomonadota; class Gammaproteobacteria; order Natronospirales; family Natronospiraceae; genus Natronospira; species Natronospira elongata. The sequence continues at coordinate 25,225 of PWMQ01000073.1, forward strand.
ACCACATCGACATCTTTGACATGGGCGGCGTCATGACCACGGAAGACCCGAATGCCCAGTTCGGCCAGTCGCCGGGTGACGGCCGAATCACGCAGATCGGAGCCGCTGACCGCATATCCAATGGTATTCAGCACCTCGGCAATCCCGCTCATGCCGGTGCCGCCAATGCCCACCATGTGAATGTGATGGATACGATGCATGCGGTCACTCATGCCCCACCTCCCCGGCGCTCTGCGGCCACGGCTTCGCAGGCATCGGCCACCACCTGGTCGGCATCGGGCCGCGCCATCAGACGCGCCCGCTTGGCCATCTCCAGCAGTTGTGAACGATTCCCCAGCAAGGGTTCCAGCAATTCCTTCAATTCACCGGCCTCCAGACGATCCTGGGGCAGCAGGCGGGCGGCCCGAGACGCTTCCAGAAACTCGGCATTGGCGGTCTGATGGTCATCCACCGCCGCCGGGAAGGGAATCAGGATCGAAGCCACGCCCGCAGCGGCCAACTCGGAAACAGTCAGCGCCCCGCTCCGGCAGATGGCCAGATCTGCCCAGGCCCAGGCTTCCGCCATGTCATCAATGAAGGGCAGGACTTCCGCCTCGCCCCCCAGCGCTTGCCAGTGCTCACGGGTCTCCCCTTCCCAGCCCCGACCACATTGGTGACGAACCGCAAGGGCGACATCGCCACCGTGCGCGGCCAGGGCAGCCGGCACATGCTGATTGAGTGCCCGTGCCCCCCGGGAACCGCCCACGATCAGGACGCGGATGGGGCCGCTTCGCCCGGGCAAGCGGCGCTCCGGCGGGGTCGTTTGAGTCACCGCCCGACGAACCGGATTGCCCACCGTTTCAGCGCCCACCTTGTCCGGGAAGCTGCCCGGAAAACCACACAGCACACGCTGGGCGAAATGGGCCAGGACACGATTGGTCAAGCCGGCGATGGCATTCTGCTCGTGAATCACCAGCGGCACCCGCAGCAGGCGGGCAGCCAGTCCACCCGGTCCGCTGGCAAAACCGCCCATGCCCAAAACCATGTCGGGGCGTCGGCGACGCAGCACCCGCAGGGCCTGCCAAACGGCCCGGCTCAGACGCAAGGGCAGCAACAGCCAGCCCAGGAGCCCACGCCCCCGGATGCCACTGACCTGGATGCAATCCAGTTCAATCTCCCGATCCGGCACCACACTGGCCTCCAGACCGGCACGGGTGCCCAGCCAACTGACCTCCCAGCCACGCTCACGGAGACAATCGGCCACTGCCAGCCCGGGAAAGACATGGCCGCCGGTGCCGCCGGCCATGATCACGATATGCCCTCGACTCATGCCCGCACCTCCCCGCGGCTTTGCCGACGCCGGTTGCTCACCGGTGTCAGCTCCCGCGAAACGCGCAGCACCAGAGCCAGGGCACCCACGGTGACCAGCAGGCTGGAGCCGCCGTAGCTGATCAGAGGCAAGGTCAGCCCCTTGGTGGGCAGCAGGCCCATGTTCACGCCCATGTTGATACCGGTCTGTACCGCCAGCCAGATGGCGATACCCCAGGCAACATAGGCACCGAAGAGCTGCCCCTGTTGCCAGGCCAGTGAGCCAATGCGAAAGCAGCGCCAGACCAGATAGGCGAACAGCCCCATGAGCACCAGGATGCCGATCAGGCCCACTTCCTCGAACAGGACCGCGAAGATGAAATCGGTGTGGGCTTCGGGCAGGTAGAACAGCTTCTGCACGCTGCCGCCAAGGCCCACGCCCCACCATTCCCCCCGGCCGATGGCAATCAGGGACTGGGTCAGCTGAAAACCGCTGTTGAAGGGGTCGGCCCAGGGATTGAGGAAGGTGGTCATGCGCTCCACCCGATAGGGTGAGGAAAAGGCCAGCCCGGCCATGACCATGGCCCCTGCACCACCCAGAAAACTGAAATCCCGAATGCGCACGCCGCCAAGAAACAGCAGGGTCAGGACAGTGACCAGCAGGACAATGGCGGCACCGAAGTCCGGCTGCAGCAGGAGCAGGAAGCAGGCCAGGCCGACAACCAGTACCGGCTTGAAGAAACCGGCGAATCGCTCACTGAGTTCCTGCTGGCGCCGCACCATGTAGCCGGCCACATAAAGCAGCAGAAGAATGCGGGCCGGCTCGGAGACCTGCAGGTGGAAGGGGCCCACCGCAATCCAGCGCATGGCGCCGTTGACCTCTTTGCCCAGGCCGGGCACCAGCACCAGCAAGAGCAGGAAAAAGGCCAGCAGCATCAGCGCCAGGCCCGAACGCGCCCAGAGCCGCAGGGGAATCTGATAGATGATGAAACCGCCGATCAAGGCCAGCCCCAGAAAGGCACCTTGACGGCGAAGATAGTAGAAGGGATCACCCAGGTTGCGATCGGCAATGGAAATGCTGGCGGACGCCACGGCAATCAGGCCGATCATGACCAGGGCAGCGGCAACGGCCAGCAGCCGGCCATCCAGGCCGTGACCAATTCGATACAACCAGCGCTGATCGGTCACTGCCACGCTCATGCCCGCACCTCCCGAGCCTGAACGGCTTGCTCGAAGGCTTGTCCCCGCGCGGCGAAATCACGGAACTGATCGAAGCTGGCACAGGCGGGGGACAACAGGATCACATCACCCTCATGCGCCATCTCGGCGGCAGCGCTCACCGCCGCCGGCATGTCGGCGGCCCGACGCAGCGGCAGATCCGTGGGAGCCACGGCGCTGAGCTGGTCGGCGGCCTCGCCGATCACTACCAAGCCCCGTGCCGAACGGGCCAGGGCCGGGCCCAGGGGCGCAAAATCCTGCCCCTTGGGCTGCCCACCCGCGATCAGCACGACAGGGGCATCCAGGCCGGCCAGGGCGGCCAGGGTGGCACCGAGGTTGGTGGCCTTGGAATCGTTGATCCAGCGCCGGCCGTCACGGCTGGGGACGGTCTGCATTCGGTGCGGCAGGCCGGAGAAGGTCTCCAGCCTGGCCAGAACCTCGTCCATCGCATAGCCAAGCAGTTCCAGGGTGGCCAGTGCTGCCAGCAGATTGAGCTGATTGTGACGGCCCGCCAGGGGCAGACGGTCTGCGGCCACCAGGCGGCGTTCACCGCGAACCAGCCAGAGGCCATCATCCGCCTCAAGCAGGCCATACTCGGTCTCGCCCCTGGGTTGGCCGGCGCCGAACCAGACCACCGAGGACGCATCGCCGGCCATGGCCGCGACCCGCGGGTCATCCCGGTTCAGCACCAGGGTACGGGATTGGCCCACCAGGCGGGCCTTGGCGGCGGTGTATTGGTCCATGTCGCCATGGCGGTCCAGATGGTCTTCGCTGACGTTCAGCACCACGCCGACCCGGGCATCCAGACTGCTGGTGCTCTCAAGCTGAAAACTGGACAGTTCCAGCACACAGAGCTTCGGCTCGCTGGCCAGCAGATCCAGTGCAGGCTGGCCCAGGTTGCCACCGGCCAATACGCCGGCCGCCTCACCACCGGCCAGATGAGCGATCAGGCTGACCACGGTGCTCTTGCCATTGGAGCCCGTGACCGCGACCAACGGGGCCTTGTGATGACGAGCGAACAGTTCCACATCGCCAATGACTTCAAGACCCTGAGCCCGAGCCTGTTGCAACAGGGGAAGATCGGCGGCTACGCCAGGGGAAAGCAGGATGCGCTCACAGCCCGTCGGCGGCTGATCGGGAATCGGGCCCTGCCAGTCAGCGGCGGGATACTCGCGGTTCAGACGCTCCAGCATGGGCGGCCGGACTCGGCTGTCCACCACCGCCACCGACTCGCCCCGGGCGAGCAGATGACGAACCAGCGACAGCCCGGTGCGGCCGAGGCCGATCACCAGGTTTTGCCGTGGCTGTTTGTCCGCGATTGCCGCCATCTAGCGCTACACTCCTACCGCAGCTTGAGACTGGAAAGACCGATCAACACCAGAATCACGGTGATGATCCAGAACCGCACGATCACCCGGGGCTCGGGCCAGCCCTTCAGTTCGAAATGGTGATGCAGCGGCGCCATCCGGAATACGCGCCGCCCGGTCAACTTGTAAGATGTGACCTGCACAATCACCGACAGGGTTTCCACCACGAATACCCCGCCCATGATCACGAGAATGATTTCCTGACGGGTAATCACTGCCAGCGTGCCCAGGGCAGCGCCCAGGGACAGCGCCCCGACATCCCCCATGAATACCTGGGCCGGATGGGTGTTGAACCACAGAAAGCCCAGACCGGCGCCCACCATGGCGGCACAGAAGACCACCACCTCACCGGCCCCGGGGATGAAGGGAATCCCCAGGTAGTCGGCGAACACCAGGTGACCGGAGGCATAACCGAAGATCCCCAACCCCCCGGCCACCATCACGGCCGGCAGGATGGCCAGGCCATCCAGGCCGTCGGTGAGATTGACCGCATTGCTGGTACCGACGATCACGAAATAGGCCAGCAGGACATACAGGCCGCCCAGGGGGATGAGGACATCCTTGAGGAAGGGAATGAGCAGCGATGTCTCGGGGCCATTCCCCGCCGGAGCGGTGAAATAAAGAAAACCAGCCGTGGCCAGGGCAGCCAGGGACTGCCAGAAAATCTTGCTTCGAGCGGACAGGCCCTTGGAATTTCCAAGTGCCAGCTTGCGCCAGTCATCCACCCAGCCGATGGCACCAAATGCCAGCGTGACCCCGATCAGGACCCAGGTATAGCGGTTCTCAAGGTCCGCCCACAACAGGGTGCTGACCGTCACGGCCAGAAGAATCAGCGCTCCACCCATGGTGGGCGTACCGGCCTTGACCAGGTGGCTCTGGGGCCCGTCGTCGCGAACCTGCTGACCAATCTGGTAGCGGCTCAGGTGTCGAATCATGGCCGGCCCCACCACAAAACAGAAGGCCAGCGCCGTCAGCACCCCGAGAATGGCTCGCATGGTCAAGTACTGGAATACAGAGAATCCAGTGTGGAACTGGGTCAGATATTCAGTCAGCCAAAGCAGCATCTCAGCCTCCCCTCCCGGTCATGAGCGCCGGACGGTCCCGGAGGCTGTCAATCAGCCGCTCCAATCCCATGGCACGTGACCCCTTGACCAACAGGGTCACGTCCTCGCGCAGTTCCTGGCGGAGAATTTCCACCAAACGATCAACCCGGGCATACAGCTCGGCGCCGGCGCCGAAGGCGGCCGCGGCCTCGGCGGCGAGGTGGCCGATACAGAACAGCCTTTCCACGCCGGCCTCGCGAATCAGGTGACCGGCCTGGCGATGGGCCTCGGCCGCCCCCAGCCCCAGCTCGCCCATGTCGCCGAGCACCACCCAGCGGGGTACGGGCCGTTGCTGCAGCCACTCCAGGGCTACCGCCAGGGAGCCCGGGTTGGCGTTGTAACAGTCATTGACCAGCAGGCTGCCGTTGACACCCGACAGCGGCTGAAGCCGGCCGGGCTCGGGGCGGACAGCGGCCAGACCGCGGGCAATAACGGCCGGTGGCACGTCCATGGCGACGGCCGCGCAGATGGCGGCCAGGGCATTCTGCAGATTATGCCGCCCCGGCAGGGCCAGGTTCAGATCGAGGGTGCCGGCCGGCGTGGCGACCTGGGCACGAATGCCCTGCTCGTCCAATGCCGCCTCGCCTACGATATGGACATCACCCCGATGGACGCCGAACTCCAGTCGGGGACGGTCGCCGGCCAGCTCACGCCAGACCGGGACCCGGGGGTCGTCGGCATTGAGCAGGGCAGTACCGTGAGCCGGCAGGCCGGCAATCAGCTCTCCCTTGGCTCGAGCCACACCGTCCAGATCGCCGAAGCCTTCCAGATGGGCGGGCCCGGCGTTGGTGATCAGGCCCAGGTCCGGCTGCGCAATAGCTGCCAGGCGGGCAATCTCGCCGTGATGGTTCGCCCCCATCTCGACCACCGCGGCACGATCCTCCGGCCGCAGGCGCAGCAGGGTCAGGGGCACACCGATCTCGTTGTTGAAATTACCCCGGGTGGCCAGCACCTGCTCCGGCCAATGGGCCTCGAGCACGGCCGCGATCAGGCTGCGCACCGTGGTCTTGCCGTTGGAGCCGGTCACGCCCACCAGGGGCCCCTGCAAGGTTTGTCGCCACCAGGCGGCAAAGCGCCCCAGGGCAGCCACAGTGTCCTCCACCACCACTTGCGGCCCACCCAGCGCCGATAGATGGCGGGAAACCAGCACCGCGCAGGCGCCCTCTTGCAGGGCCCGGGAAGCGAAATCGTGTCCGTCGAAGTTTGGCCCGGCAATGGCGACAAAGAGGTCGCCGGCCTGGAGGCTGCGGCTGTCGGTGCAGACCCGATCGAAGGCCAGGTCATCGCCATGCAGGCGCCCACCCGTCTGCTCGGCCAGCATTGCCAGGGTCCATCGGCTCATGATCTTTCCTCCCCGGCCAGATCTCGGGCCAGCTCACGGTCGCTGAAGGGATGGGCCTGATCACCCACGATCTGAACGCTTTCATGGCCCTTGCCGGCCACCAGCACGATGTCGCCGGGACGGGCTCGCGACCAGGCCTCCTTGATGGCCTCCGCTCGATCCCGACAGACTCGCCCGGCGCGGCCAGTGCCACGCAGGATATCGGCCACGATCTGCTCACCCGCTTCGCCGCGGGGATTGTCGTCGGTTACGATCACCTCGTCGGCAAGCTGAGCCGCAATCCGGCCCATCTGTGGGCGCTTGGCCCGGTCGCGGTCACCGCCGCAGCCGAACACGCACCACAGGCGGCCGCGCAGATGCTCCCGCAGGGCCTCCAGGGCCTTGGCCAGGGCATCGGGGGTGTGGGCATAATCCACCACCAGCAGCGGCTGGCGACCACCGCCAAATCGTTCCATTCGACCCGGCACCGGCGCGACGCGGGACAGCGCCTCGACCAGCGGTGCGGTGGCCACCCCTTCCAGGCGCAGGGCGGCAAATACCGCGGCAATGTTGGCGGCGTTGAAACGACCCAGCCAGGAAGAGTCAATCTCGGCCTCGCCCAGGCTGCCGCGAATCGCAATCTTCAGGCCCTGCGAGTGGGGGTGCGGCTCATACTGCAAGGCATCCCCGGCCTCGGCCGCGAGCACCTGCTGGCTGAAGAACAGGCGCCTCACCCCCGGCGCCAGGGCCGAGGCCATGTAGTCAGCCCAGTAGTCATCGCCATTGATCACCGCCCAGGACAGACCGGGATGGCGGAACAGCCCCTGCTTGGCCTCCGCGTAGGCGCTTTCACTGCCGTGGTAGTCCAGGTGATCGTGGCTGAGGTTGCTGAAAATGGCGCCGCGAAAATTGACTGCCGCAACCCGGTGCTGGGCCAGGCCATGGGAAGAGACCTCCATGGCCACATGGCGTACCCCTTGATCCCGGAGATTGGCCAGGTGCGCCTGCAGACTCACCGCATCGGCCGTGGTGTGGCTGGCGACCGCGAGCGCGCCGGGCCGGCCGACACCCAGGGTGCCAAGACTGGCCGCAGGCATCTGAAGGGCTTCCAGGGTCGCCGCCATCAGCTGAACCATGGAGCTTTTGCCATTGGTTCCGGTCACCCCGATGACTGCCAGTGAGCGGGAGGGATCACCAAAGTAGCGAGCCGCGATCAGACTGGCGTGACGGGACAGGCCCGGAACCGGGATCAGCGGCACCGACAAACTGGGTGGCTGACGATTCCCGGCGGGCTCGAACAGGACCAGGCCGGCACCCCGCGCCACCGCCTCCTCGACATGATCAATGCCATGCCGCCCGGAGACACCGGCACAGGCCAGAAACAGGCCCCCAGGCTCAAGCTGGCGACTGTCCAGACTCAAGCCCATGGGCACCCAGTCGGCATGCTGGCCGGGGTCGGCCAGGCCACTCAACAGCTCGGCCAGGGTCACCGCTTGTAGCTGTTCGGCGGCCATCATGACTCACCCCCCACCCGCAGGATGACGCTTTCCATGCCGGCTTCCACTCGATCCCGGGGCACATCCAGCAAGCGCATGGCGTCGCTCATCACCTGGCTGAACACCGGCCCGGCGACGGCACCGCCATAGAATTCCTCACCGCGTGGGTTGTCGATCATGACCACGCCCACCAGGCGGGGCCGGGACGCGGGAATGGCGCCGACAAAGACGGATTGATACTCATCATCGGCGTAGCCGCCGGGTCCGCTGCGCTTCACCGTTCCGGTCTTGCCGGCGACCCGATAACCATCGACACGGGCGCGCAGGCCGGTGCCACCGGGCTCGGTCACGGCCTCCATCATGGCCATCAGCTCTGCCGCCAGTCCGGCCGAAATCACCCGCCGGGGTGACGGCGCATTCTCCCGATGCAGCAGGCTCGCCTCAGGCATTTGCCCCTCATTGGCAAGGGCGGCATAGGCCTGGGCCAATTGCAGTGCGGTCGTGGAGAGGCCATAGCCATAGGACAGGGTCACCCGGCCGATATCCCGCCATTCCTGCCAATGCCGGATGCGACCGGGGGCCTCGCCAGGGAAGGCGCTGGTGGTCAGTTCACCGATGCCGAAACGGGTCAGAGTGCGCCACAGGGCTTCCGGCTCGGTTTTCAGGGCAATCTTGGTCGCCCCGATGTTGCTGGACTTCTGCATGATCCCGGTGAGATCCAGCTCACCGTAATTGCGAATATCACGGACCGTGTGGCCAGCCACCCGCATCTGGCCGGGGCTGGTGTCGAATCGAGCGTCGGAGCGAATATCCCCGGATTCCAGGGCGGCGGCCATGACGAAGGGTTTGATCGCCGACCCGGGTTCGATCAGATCCAGAGCCGCTCGGTTCCGCATCTGGGCAGGAGAAACATTGCTGCGGCTATTGGGGTTGTAACCGGGCTGGCTGGCCATGGCCAGCACTTCCCCGCTGCGCGGATCCATCAAGACAATGGCACCGGAGTCGGCGCCGTGCTCCCGCACCGCGGCCTTCAATTCCCGGTAGGCCACGTACTGCAATCGAAGATCGATACTGGTAACCAGATCCGCACCCGGCCGTGGCGAGCGAATATTCTCCACGTCCGCAATCACCCGACCAAGGCGATCGCGCATCACGCGCTTGGCGCCCGGCTTGCCTTGCAACCAGCCATCAAAAGCCAGCTCGAGACCTTCCTGACCCTGGTCGTCAATATTGGTGAAGCCCAGCACATGGGCGGCCACCTCGCCGGCAGGATAGAAACGACGGTACTCGCGCTGGCTATAGACGCCGGGAATGCCAAGACTGATCACTGCCTCGGCCTCTTCCGGGGCGAGGTGGCGACGCAGGTAAAAGAATTCACGATTCAGTCGGGCTTCAAGCCGCATGCGCAGACGATTGGGCGACAGATCCAGGGCCTGGGCCAGTTCGTCCAGGCGCTCTCCCGCCGCCAGCAATTCACCGGGGTGAGCCCAGAGGGAGTCCACCGGGGTACTCACCGCCATGGGCTCACCGTGTCGGTCGGTGATCATGCCGCGGTGAGCGGGGACCTCCACCACCCGCATGTGACGGGCCTGGCCCTGATCCTGGAGGAAATCCCGGTCCACCACCTGCAGCTCCACCGCTCGAGCGAGCAAGGCGAAGCCTGCCAGGAGGAATGCGGTAAGAACCGCTCCCCGGCGCCATCGCCCTTCTTGTTGCTCGCGTTTTTTCATGGTTCCACCAACACCACTTCCACATCCACTGGCCGCCGCATCTCCAGCTCATCCCGGGCAAGCCGCTCGATTCGTCCCTTGGTGGCCCAGGCGCTCTGTTCCAGCTGCAAGCGCCCCCAGTCCACATTGAGTTCATCCCTTTCCGCTTCCAGGGCCTGCAGCTCCACAAACAGCACCCGCCCCTCGTGCCTCGTCCAGACCAGACTGATGGCACTGAGCAACAGCAGCATCACCACCACCGCAATGGCACCTCGCAGGCTCACGGGCGACGCTCCGCGACCCGCAACACCGCGCTACGAGCACGGGGGTTGCGATCCAGCTCGTCGGCCTCGGCCCGCTGCGCCCGTCCGATGGCACGGAAGGGCGGCGGTGCGGCCTCGGGCAGGGGCACACCCGCCACCACCTTGGGCCCGTCACTGCCGCCGCGAATGAACTGTTTGACCCGGCGGTCCTCAAGAGAATGAAAACTGATCACTGCAATTCGACCACCCGGCGCGACAATATCCGGCAACTGGGCCAACACCTGGTCCAGGGCTTCCAGCTCCCGATTGATTTGGATCCGGATGGCCTGGAAACTGCGGGTTGCCGGATGGCGTCCGGGCGGGGCCGAGGGCACGGCGGCGCGAATGATTTCCGCCAGCCTGGCCGTATCCTCAATCGGTGCCTCGGCCCGCTGGGCAACAATGGCGCGGGCAATTCGTTTCGCGAAACGTTCCTCGCCATAGACCCGCAGGACCCTGGCAATTTCCTTTTCCTCGGCCCGCGCCAGCCAATCGGCTGCACTCTCCCCGCTGTCCGGATTCATGCGCATGTCCAGGGGACCGCCGGCGGAAAAGGCGAAGCCCCGCGCCGGATCGTCCAACTGCGGCGATGACACGCCGATATCCAGCAAAACGCCATCCACCCGCCCATCGAGACCAAGCTCAGCGACAAGCTCGCCCATCTCGGCAAAGGATCGATGGTGAATGGAGACCCGGTCGTCATCCGCAAAATTTTCGCGTGCATGGGCGATCGCTTCCGGGTCCTGGTCAATCAGGACCAAGCGACCACCCTCACCCAGGCTGGCCTGCAACAAGGCCGCATGCCCACCCCGGCCGTAGGTACCATCCACGTAAATACCCCCGGGACGGAGGGCCAGGGCGTCGACAGCGGCTTGCGCCAACACCGGCAGGTGATCTTGGCTGACTGCTTGCCTTGGCGGCATATGCCTCGCCTCCACCGCTCCCGCGGAGCGGTTTCGCCCATCCGATCCAGCACCCACCGTCACAGGGACAGGGATTCGAGTTCGGCTGGCAGCTCCAGGTTCTCGTCGTCCAGCTCCTCCTGCATCCAGGCCTCGCGCTGCTCCTTCCAGCGCGCCTCATCCCAAAGCTCGAACTTGTTGCCCTGGCCGATCATGACCACTTTCTTTTCCAGTCCCGCGAATTCCCGCAGCGGCCCGGGCAGAAGCACGCGACCATGGCCATCCATTTCCACCTCGGTGGCATGCCCGACCAGCAGACGTTGAAGGCGGCGAGCCTGGCGATTGAAACTGGGCAGACGATTGAGCTTGCGCTCGATCTCCTCCCACTCCGACAAGGGATAAATCAGCAAACAGGCATCACGATACACGGTGACCACGAGTTGCCCCTCGTGCTCTGCCCGCAGATGCTCTCGATACCGGGACGGAATGGCCATCCGTCCCTTGGTATCCAGCGCAATATTGTTGACGCCTCTGAACACCGTGCCGCCTTGCTCCCTGCGTTACGAGTGAGTGTCTGACCGGGACTATCTGAATCGGGTCCTGTTGGATTCGAGTCAGGATCGCGCCGGCGAGAGGTGAATTCGGGTCGGGGCCCTTGCCCCATTTTTCCCCACTTTTCACCACTTCATGACACTATAGGTAGCGTTTCTACCTACTGTCAAGGAAAAATCCCACCGCCAGTCAAATAGTTACGGCAATTTCCCACCCTTAACCCACGTCCATCATGGAGCGAAAAATCAGTCACTTACGGGGACTAGTTCAGGCGGGATTGGAAGAGTGTCGACAGGAATGGTCAGTGACGGGTGAGCACAAAAAAGGCCGCCTCCCCTGGGAAGCGGCCTTTCTCGGCGGATAGCAAGAGTCGGCCTGTAAGCCGGGTTCTGTCGAGGACGGTCATTCCTCTGGGTCGGACGTCACCGTCCGCCTCAAGCAGCCTACCCGGGAACCCGTGCGGGCCGCACGTTGCGCACCGAAGCGCTCGCTCCCCTATTTGGCCTTGCTCCGGGTGGGGTTTACCGTGCCGCGAGCTGTTGCCAGCCGCGCGGTGCGCTCTTACCGCACCTTTTCACCCTTGCCTGTGCCCCGAGGGGCCATCGGCGGTCTGTTTTCTGTGGCACTTTCCGTGGGCTCACGCCCCCCAGGCGTTACCTGGCACCCTGCCCTGCGGAGCCCGGACTTTCCTCCGCGGATCGGATCAGATCCGATTCGCCGCGACCGCCCGGCCGACTCCAGGCGCATTGGACACCGAATCACCCCGGCGGTTCAAGCCCAATCCTGATAATCGGCCAACCATTTCTCATAGCGGCGCCAGCGCGCCACCGCATGGCGGTAGAACGGCTGGCGGACCTGCCAGACACTGGGGGTCTCGACACGGTTGCGACTGGATTCATGGCCTGGCCCCGAATCCCCGCTCATCCCCAGGAAATCACGCAACTCACGACCTTGCCCCTCGGGATCTGTCACCAGGGCCTCGTAATCCAGGTCCAGGATGCGATCCGGAAACAGGGTCCGCCATTGGGCCATCAGGTCTTCATACAGAGCACGAAAATGGAAGATATCGTCCAGATCCGTGGTATAGGCGAATCGCTCGGCGAAGTTCTCGAAATAGATGGATACCGCCACATCCAGAGGGTGGCGGCGCAGGTTCACCACATGCCCCCGGGGAAAGAGGAGCAGAAACAGGCCGATGTAAAAGAAATTGGTCGGCACCTTGTTGATGATACGCTCCCCGGAGAAATTGATGAATCCACGAAAGTATTCCAGATAGGCCTCGGCGAAGGCATCCAGGTCAAAATCCTGGCCCCGCTGCAAGGCCTGAAACACCGTTTGCCCCTGGGGAATCCTGGCCATGGTCCGTTCAAAGGCGGGGACCTCACCGCCGGGATAAAAGCGGGGATTGTCCGCCAGCATCTGCTCCACCAGCGTGGTGCCACTGCGCGGCATGCCAACGATCAGCAGGGGGGCTTCGGATCGATCGCTGCGACGACCGTCGGCCAGGGCCTGGCGCGCGGATGCCAGGACCAGGTCCTTCTGCGCCTCCACCGCCCGCCGATCATGGCCGGCCAGGCGACGCTTGAGGCCGTTGGCTTCGCGAGCCGCTTGCCAGGCGGCATCGTAATCGCGCCAGTCATTGAAAACCTTGGCACGGGCAAAATGCAGCCGGGCACGATCGGGATTCTTCTGCCCCGGGACATCGGCCCGCTCGATCCAGTCGAGGATATCTTCCCCAGGCTCGAAGCGCCGGCACTTGACCAGGCCGGCGATGGCCCCACTTCGATGGGGCTCGGCTTCCAGTACGGCGCGATAACGGCGCTCGGCCTGCTCAAAGTCTCCCGCCTGCGCGTCGAGGGAGGCCAACTGGACGGCCGCCGTGGCATCACCGGCATTGTGCGACAACAGATGCAAACAAGCCTGGCGTGCCGTTTCGGGATCCCGACCTTCCACGGCCAGACGGGCCAGATGCCCCCAGGCCTGTCGGTCTCCCGGGGATTGCTCGGTCGCAATTCTTGCCTGCGCGATTGCCGGCCCAAAACAATCCTGCATGAAGTAAAGCGTGGAGAGATCCAGGCGCTGCCTTGGGTCAAGATCACAGGCGGCTGCTCGCCCCAACAGATCGAGGCTTTCAGTGTGGCGACAAAGGGCCATTGCCAGGCGGCCACCGTGCAGCAGCACCAGTGGATCGTTGTTGCCGGCCGATGTCAGTCGACGAATCGCCTCATAGGCAGCCTGGGGATCACCCTGCTTCTCCCTTGCCAACGCCTGATCGAGCTGCATTGATGTCGACACCTCAGTTTCCCTTCTCGCCGCTGGAACCATCACTGTCTGACTGGATGGCCAAAAGCCGCTTGTAAAGCCGGTTGCGTGGCAGGCCACTGACCTCGGCGGCCACCCGGGCCGCCTCCCGTGGCGGCAAGCGGCCAGACAGTGCCCGCAACCAGGCATCCACTTCGCTCTGCTCGGCGTCTGCCGAGTCCGCGGCTGCCCCGCCCACGATCAGTACAAGCTCACCCTTGCGGGCCTGCGAAGATTGCCTGGCCCATGCCAACAGCTCGGACAGGGTGCCATGCCTGAGCTGCTCATGCAGCTTGCTGATTTCCCGGCCAAGGAAGGCCGGGCGATCCGGCCCGAAGGCCTTCGACATGGCCTCCAGTGATCCCGCCAGTCGGTGAACGGATTCATAAAAGATCAATGTCTCCGTCGCCGCCGACAGGGACTGGAAATAGCGTGCCCTCGCCGTTGTCTGGCGAGGCGGAAAACCCAGAAAGCGGAACGGCTCCGGCGGCAATCCGGACACGGAAAGGGCCGCGATGGCGGCGTTTGGGCCGGGGATGGGGCAAAGATCAATGCCGGCAGCCACCGCCGCGCGAACCAGCGGAAAACCCGGATCACTGAGCAGCGGCGTGCCGGCATCGGAGATCAGAGCCAGGCTCTCGCCCCCGCGCAGTGCCTCGATCAGGCCTTCCACCCGCGCATTCTCGTTGTGCTCATGCAGGGAAATCAGCTGCCCGCGAATACCAAAGCGGGAGAGCAGGCGCCGGGCATGGCGGGTGTCCTCACAGGCAATCCGGTCCACGCTGGCAAGCACCTCCCGCATGCGGGGCGAGGCATCAGACAGATTGCCGATGGGCGTGGCGACCACGTAAAGCTTTCCGCTATCAGACAAGAAACAACCTCCCCGGGGAATGGCAAGTCGACAGCCTGTCGCAAACAGGCGGTATCCGGTGGTCCGGCCTGATAAGATAAGGCACTTAGCTCCCACCCCTTGCAATCAGGACGCCGCCGAGCACGCAAGCATGATGACAAGCGCACAGCATAAGCCAAGCCCCCCGCAAACTGCAGCCATTCTGCGCCCCGCCGGCCTGTTGCTGGCAGCGCTGCTGCTCTGGTCCTGCGCGCCCACGCCGGTGGAGCGCGAACCGCTGCCGGAGACCGAAATCGAACTCATGGCCGACAGTGCCGAGTTGATGCGGGATACCGGCGACCCGGAAGCGGCGGCGTCCATTTATCAGGAAATCGCGGCCAGCGTCCCGGACGCGGAGCGGCCGAAGTGGCTATTCCAGGCCATGGAGGCCTGGATTGAAGCCGGCGAAACCGATCGGGCCCGGGGCATTGGCGGCAGCCTGGTCCCGGCCGAGCTGCCCCGTGAGGAACGGTTTCGCCTGGCGGTCACCCTGGCCCGTGCTGATCTGATGGATAATCGGCCACAGGAGGCCCTGGCCCGCATCGACGTGCGCGAGGAAGGCATTCCACGGGCCGTCGCCCCCGAGCTCCTGGCGGTCAGGGGCGAGGCCCGCTTCCGCCTTGAGGATGCCGTCGCCGGCATCGCTGACCTGCAGCGCCGAGCGGACCTCCTGGGCGGGGACGACCGACTTGCAGCCCTGCAGACCATCTGGGACCGCCTCATGGCTCTGCCATCACTGCCCGACCGTGAACAGGCGGCTGGCCGGCCCTTGATCAGCGGCTGGCTCAACCTGGCCCGTGCCGGCCAGCAAAGCTGGCAACGCCCCGATCAGTTTGACCGCGCGGTGGCCGAGTGGGAGGCCCTGCACCGCGACCATCCGGCAAGCGAACTCATGGACCAACTGCTGGCCGACCATCGGGAACGCTTCCGCTATCCGGACCGGGTTGCCCTGCTACTGCCCCTGAGTGGACGATTCGCCGCCCCGGCCGAGGCGGTGCGCGATGGATTCCTGGCGGCCCATTTCAATCAGCCCGGCACCCGCCGGCCCGCGGTCCGGGTTTACGATACCGGCGATGAAACAGAGGGTGTTCTGGAGGTTTATCAGCAAGCGGTAGCGGACGGCGCCGGTATTGTCATCGGCCCCCTTACCCGCCCGGCACTGTCCGAGCTTAGACGTGCCGAGGATCGGCCCGTGACGGTGCTGGGCCTGAACTACCTGGATGAAGAGGAAGGCGGCGTTGACGGCCTGGTGCAGTTTGGCCTGCGGCCCGAGTCCGAAGCACGCCAGGTCGCCCAGCGCATGGTACGCGAAGGCCATCGGCACAATATTGCCCTGATCCCTGAGACCGAGTGGGGCTACCGCATGCTGGATGCCTATCGCGAGGCACTGGCGGACATGGATGCCGAGCTGCTGGACTTTGAAAGCTACCTGCCCCAGCAGCGGGATTTCTCCGACCGCATCACGCGCTTGATGGGTCTGAATCGCAGCCATGACCGCCGCCGGGAGCTGGCCGGCGTGCTTCAGGAATCGCTGGAATTTGAACCGCGCCGCCGACAGGACATTGACGGGATTTTCCTCGCCTCCCAGGATGGCCAGGCCTCGCTCATCAAGCCCCAGCTTCGCTTCCATCGCGCCATCGGCATCCCCGTATTTGCCAGCTCCCATGTCTATCGCCCCGGACAATCGGCGGACACGGACCTGGACGGTATTCGCTTCGCGGATATGCCCTGGTCCATCGCCCAGGAAGGGGAGGCCCGTGATGAACGGGAACGGATATCCGGACTCTGGCCGGAATTGTTTGATCAGCACGGGCGCCTGTTTGCGCTCGGTTTCGATGCCTATCGCCTGGTCCCGGTACTGAGCAACTTCGAAGATCCCCTGCGCCCGCCCCTGGCCGCCATGACCGGTGTATTGAGCCTGGACGAGCACAATCGGGTTCAACGTGAATTGGGCTGGGCCATGTTTTCACGCGGACAGCCCATCCCTCTGGAGCCCATTGAGGAACAACCACAGATCCCGGAGCCGGCGCCCCTTGACCTGGAAGCCCCCTGAGGTATGCCGTCATGAGTCGGGAACGGGGCAAGGCGGCGGAGACTTTCGCGGAACAGTGGCTGGCCCAGAAAGGGCTGCAACCCCTGGAGCGCAACCTGCATCTGGCCGGAGCCGAACTGGACCTGGTGATGCTGGATGGTGACACGGTGGTCTTCGTGGAAGTCAGGCATCGACAACAGGATGATTACGGCGATGGCATCGAAACCGTCTCCCGCCGCAAGCGCCGATTGATGGCCCGGGCCGCGGAATGCTTCATGGCCACGCGCGGCCCGGACCGTGATGGCCGTTTTGATCTCATCGCCATTGATGGCAGTCTGGAATCACCCCGGATTGACTGGCTGCCGGACGCTTTCGACTTGGACGATATCTAGCCGGAGACCCACGCTATGGACATGCAGGCCCGCATTCGCCTGAACTTCGAGCAGAGCATCCGCAGCAAGCAGGAAGCGGTGGAGGCCCTTGCCGACCCCATTGCCCGCGGCGCCCAACGCATGCTGGATGCTCTCATGAGCAACCACAAGATCATGAGTTGCGGCAATGGTGGCTCGGCGGGTGACGCCCAGCACTTTTCCTCGGAAATGCTCAATCGTTTCGAGATGGAACGCCCCGGCCTGCCCGCCATTGCACTGACCACCGACAGTTCCACACTGACCTCCATTGCCAATGATTACTGCTACGAAGACATCTTCGCCAAGCAGGTGCGAGCATTGGGTCAGGCGGGCGACCTGCTGCTGGCGATTTCCACCAGCGGTAATTCGGACAACCTCATCCGGGCCATTGATGCCGCCCACGAACGCGAGGTCACGGTCATTGCCCTCACCGGGCGGGACGGGGGACGCATGGCCGATGCCCTCAGTGGTGAGGACATTGAGATCCGCGTGCCCGGGGCTTCCACTGCCCGCATTCAGGAGGTCCACCTGCTCTGCATCCACTGCCTGTGTGACCTGGTGGATCGCAAGTTGCTGGGCGTGGAAGACTGAAGCGGCTGTTCTGACATGGCCCAAAAGCCCTCCCCCATTACCCGACTGTCAGCCGAGGCGGAGTCACGACTCAAAGCCGTATTGCCTGCCGATCGACTGCTGACCGAAGCGGCGGATTGCTGGGCCTATGGCTATGACAACAGCCGCCGTCAGGTCTGCCCCCAGGCGGTGGCCTTTCCCGAATCCAGCGAGGAAGTGGCGGCTCTTGTCCGAGTCTGCCATGACCTCAAGTTGCCTGTGGTCGGCCGCGGTCGTGGCAGCGGGACCGCCGGGGCCGCGGTTCCCGTCGAGGGGGGCCTGGTGCTGTCCATGGAACGCATGGACCGAATCATCGAGATCAACCCGGATGATCGTCTGGAGGTGGTTGAAGCCGGGGTCACCAATGGCGACCTCCAACGGGCCCTGGCCCGGCACGGTTTCTTCTGGCCCCCTGATCCCACCTCGGCGGATTACTGCAGTGTGGGTGGCAACCTGGCCTGCAATGCCGCCGGCCCCAGGGCGGTGAAATACGGCACGCCGAGAGACAACATCCTCGGGCTGACCGCAGTCAGCGGTGCCGGTCAGATTCTGCGCACGGGGGTCCATACCACCAAGGGCGTCGTGGGTTATGACCTCACCCGACTGCTGGTCGGGTCCGAAGGCACCCTGGGGGTGATAACCCAGGCCACATTGCGGATCACCCCCCTGCCGGAGGCGCGCCGCAGCCTGCGCGCGGTTTACGATGGCATGGCCGATGCGGCGGCGGCGGTTTCCCGGATCATGGCCCAACCCCTCACCCCCTGTATCCTGGAGTTCATCGATGGCCGGGCCATTAAGATGATCCGGGATTATGCCGAGACCGACTTGCCGGAAGGTGCTGGGGCCATGCTGATGATCGAAGTGGATGGCTCGGCCGAGCAGCTGGATCTCGCCGAACAGGCGGTCTCAAGAGCGGCGGCCGGCCCGGGGCTACGGGAGTTGCGCAGCGCCAGGGATGAAGCAGAGCGCAAGGCCCTGTGGGCCGCGCGCAAGGCCCTGTCGCCGGCCCAGCGCAAGATTGCCCCGAAGAAGATCAATGAAGATGTGGTTGTGCCGGTCTCCCGCATGGCGGATCTGATCGGCGGGCTGGAAGCATTGTCGGAACGCTTCGGTATTCTCATCGTCAACTTTGGCCATGCCGGCAACGGCAACATCCATGTCAATCTATTGGTGGATCCCGATGACCCCAAGCAGATGGCGGTGGTGGATGAATGCCTGGATCAGGTATTCCGGCTGGTCCTGTCCCTGCGCGGAACCCTGTCCGGCGAGCATGGCATCGGCTACGACAAGAAACAGTTTGTCGTGCTGGAAATCGAACCGGCCGCACTTGAGCTGATGAAACAAATCAAGAAACAGTTTGACCCTGCCGGCATCCTCAATCCCGGCAAGCTATTCCCCGAATAGGCCGAGGGCGCCTCGTGAAACAGAAGCATTTCATTGACAGCCACAAGGGCATAACCGGACTGGCGGTGCTGGCAATGATGGCCTGGCATGGCGCCTGGGATCAGGCAGCGGCCTGGCTCTATCTCGCCCTGCACGGCAGCTACGGCCTGTTCTGGATATTGAAGAGCCGCCTGTTTGGCGATCGCAGCTGGGAGGCGCCCTGTGGACTGGGCTACGGCCTGGTGATTTGGGCGGGCCTGAGTCTCTACTGGATCGCTCCCTGGCTGCTCATGAGTCGGGCGATCGAGCCGGCTGCGTGGCTACTGGCGCTTTGCGTCGGCCTCTACGCCCTGGGGGTCTTCCTGCACTTCAGCGCCGACATGCAAAAGCATTTGCACATGAAATATCGGCCGGGGAAGCTACTCAATGATGGGCTATGGGCGCGCAGCCGCAACCCAAACTACCTGGGGGAACTGCTGATTTACGGGAGTTTCGTCACCCTGCCACTGCACTGGGCCCCGCCGCTGATATTGCTGCTTTTCTTCAGCGTCGTCTGGCTGCCCAATATGCGGCGCAAGGATCGTTCTCTGGCGCGCTACCCCGAGTTCGCCGAGTGGAAGGCCCGGAGCGGACTGCTCTTTCCCCGCCTACTCCCCCGGCGGGGCCGCATTCGAGGGTGACTACTTGATGACCCGGAGATTGGGTCGACGGGCCTTGTCCGCCTCTTTGCTGGGTTTCTTGCCGGGCTTGTCGTTCCCGTCATCCCCATCAGGGGGGGTGGGCCCGTCGTCTTCCTCATTGAAGAGCATGCCCTGACCCGATTCCCGGGAGTAAATGGCAAGGACCGCCGAGGGAGGCAAGGCGATGGCCATGGGCTGACCACCAAAGCGGGCATTGAAGCTGATCTCCTGATTATCCAGGAGCAGGTTCTGCACCGCGCTGGGGCTGATATTCAGGATAATCTTGCCGTTCTGAACATAGTCCACCGGGACCATGACACCATCATGCTCGGCATCAACGAGCAGATGGGGTGTCTCGCCACTATCCACCATCCACTGGTGCATGGCACGAATCAGATAGGGTCGCCTCGGGACCATCAAACCCCCAGTGTCGAAATCATGAACTTACAATGAAGCGGAACTCGGAGGGCTGTCAAACGCCGTCACGTTCCCGCGGGGTCAGACTATCGCGGAAGGAACCTCGGGAAAACAGCCTGTCGGTATAATTGCGCAGATTCCGGGCCCGAGGCGGCAGCTTGATGCCGTAACGCTCCAGGCGCCAGAGCACGGGGGCGACGGTGCAATCGGCCAGACTGAACTCATCTTCGACCAGCGCCGGACGGGAAAAAATGGGGTCGGCCGCAATCACGTTCTCTTCCAGGGCCTTGCGGGCCTTTTCCACCTTCTTTGGCGTGCCCGTTTCGATCTCTTCCGCCAGGCGGTACCAGTCCTGTTCCGTCTGGTAGACGAAGAGACGAACCCGCGCCCGCCCCACCGGATCAACCGGCATCAAGGGCGGGTGCGGAAAGCGCTCATCCAGGTATTCCATGATCACGGCGGGACCATGCAGCACCAGCTCACGATCCACCAGAGTGGGCACTGACTGGTATGGGTTGAGGTCGATCAGGTCCTCCGGAACTCGACCTTCCTCAACGTCCACCGTGTCATGGCTAATCCCTTTTTCCGCCAGCACAAAACGTACCCGATGACTCTCGATGGAATCGGGATGGGAAAACAGGGTCATTACTGACCGACGATTCGCGACCACCGCCATTTGACGTTCTCCCTCGCTAGGCTGACGGATACCGGCATTACTTCACGTCGCGCCAGTAATCCTTGTAGAGCAGATAGGACAGGAAGGTGAAGACGCCAATAAAGGCCAACACCCAGAAACCGATGCGCTTGCGATCAGTCTGGATAGGCTCACCAACATAGTCCAGGAAATTGACGATGTCCCGCACGGTTCGATCGTATTCCTCATGGCTCATGCGGCCTTCCCGCACCGTCTCGAATCCGACGAAACTGCCCTCCTCGTCATAATGAGCCTTCTGCAGTCCCTGAAGGGACCACAGGACATGCGGCATGGCTGCATTGTCCAGCATCCGGTTATTGGTTCCGGCAACCGTCCTGTCATCAATATAAAAACTGTGCAGGAAGTTGTAGATCCAGTCCGGGCCACGACTCCGGGACACCAGGGTCAGATCCGGAGCCGCCATGCCAAACCAGTCTTCGGCGTCCTCTGGTGGCATGGCGATCTTGACCATGTCCGCCAACTCATCGCCGGTAAAGGCCAGATTCTCGAGAGCAAGATCTTCAGGCAGCTCCAGGTCATCGGCAATCCGCTGGTAGCGCTTGTACTCCAGGGAATGGCAGCCGAGGCAATAATTCATGTAGTACCTGGCTCCCCTCTGCAGGGAAGCCAGGTTGGTCACGTCATTATTCGCCGCGGAGGGGCGCCATTCCCGCACGGCATCCTCGTCCGCGATCACGGCACCGGATCCGGCCGCGATGACCAGCACCAGCGCACTCAGTGACAGTTTCCTGATTGTTCTCATCATGAGGTCAACCTCTCCGGCACCGGCTTGGATTCATTCAGTCGGGTATGAGCGGGCAGCAACAGGAAGAAGGCAGTGACCGCAATCATCACCAACAGTGCAATCCAGCTGATGCCTGCCATATCCCTGACCAGGTCAATTACCGCAATCAGCGCCACCACGATGGCAAAGGCGCCGTAATAGTAGTTACGGCTCCGTGGCTCCGAGTACACCCACGAAATGATGAAAAACATGAAGTAGAACTCGGTAAAGCGCAGCGCCAGCTCATTGTAGAGCGTAGTCGCCGGCTTCAGCCCCAGATACCCAAGGACAATGAAGCCAAAGGCAAAGCTCATGAGCAGCGCCTTGTAAAGGAAGCTGCGATAACGAATGGACTTGACCGGATGCCGATCGATCCAGGGCATGGCAAACAGCACCAGGATGGCCAGACCCATGGCAATCACACCACCCACCTGATCCGGGATCGCCGCCAGAATGGCGTAGAACGGGGTGAAGTACCAGACCGGCGGCACGTATTCAGGCGTCTGCAGAGGGTCGGCCGGAATGAAGTTGGCCGGCTTGAGGAACAGGTCCAGGAATGTGGGCGCAAAGAAGACAATGGCGAAGAAAAGCGCCAGGAACACACCCACGCCGACGATATCCTTCACCGTGTAATACGGGTGGAAGGGAATGCCGTCCACGGGCTTGCCGTCAGGACCCTTGTTTTCCTTGATCTCAATACCGTCCGGGTTGTTGGACCCGGTCTGGCGCAGGGCGACCAGATGGAAGAAGATCAGGCCGATCAGCACCAGGGGCAGCGCCACCACATGCAGCGCAAAGAAGCGGTTCAGGGTGACATCGGAAATCAGGTAGTCACCGCGAATCCATATAGCCAATGGCTCACCAATACCCGGCAGAACGCTGAACAGGGAAATAATCACCTGAGCGCCCCAGTAGGACATCTGACCCCAGGGCAGCAGATAACCGAAGAAGGCCTCGGCCATCAGCACCACGTAGATCAGCATGCCGAAGATCCACAGCAGTTCACGGGGTTTCTTGTAGGAGCCGTACATCAGCCCCCGGAACATATGCAGATAGACCACCAGGAAGAACATGGATGCCCCGGTGGAGTGCATATATCGAATGAGCCAACCCCATTCCACATCCCGCATGATGTATTCCACGGAGGCGAAGGCACCGTCCGCGGAGGGCTTGTAGCTCATGGTCAGAAAAATACCGGTGACGATCTGAATGACCAGCACCAGCAGGGCCAGTGACCCGAAGAAATACCAAAAGTTAAAGTTCTTCGGCGCGTAGTAGCCGGTAAGCTGATCTTCGACGAACTGCCGATAAGGCAGGCGATCGTTGATCCAGTCACCGACGGTACCGCCGCCCTGGTTGCTCTTGTTCTGCATCAGGCGACCTCTGCGTCTTCACCAACGATAAGGGTGTTGTCATCGACAAAGCGATGGGGCGGGATGTCCATATTGGTCGGTGCCGGCACGCCCCGATAAACACGACCGGCGAGGTCGAATCGGGAACCGTGGCAGGCACAAAAATAACCACCAGGCCAGTCACTGCCCATGGCCGGGTCGGCCGGATCCGGGTGGAAGGACGGTGAACAGCCCAGATGGGTACAAACCGCCACCATTACCAGATACTCCGGCTTCAGGGAGCGATACTCGTTCTTGGCGTACTCGGGCTGATCGGAGGAGTCGGAATCCGGATCCCGCAGGCGATCACGGATCTCCCCCAGCCTCTCAATGGCATCCTCGCCACGCCGCACCACATGGATGGGGCGTCCACGCCAGCTCAGGGTGATTCGCTCACCCTCATCCATCTTGCTCACGTCCACTTCCACCGGGGCACCGGCCAGACGGGCTCGGGCACTGGGCCGCAGGGAGGCAAGGAAGGGAGCCGCCATGGCCGCCACCCCGATCCCCCCGACCACCGAGGTGGCCACGGTGAGGAAATGACGCCTGTTATTGTCAACGCCGTTACTCATTCTCCGGTTCTCCTGGAGCTCATTTCGGACTGCCGGATCGGTCCCGTCTCGGTCGCCGTCTCACGGGAGCGCGGGGAAACGCCCTGACGGCAAGCTGTCGGGCCGGTCCAGCCACCCCATGCGACCGAGCGGACGCGGGCGGGGCACGCTGAATCGACATAAAGCGGGGATTATACACAGTTCAACTCACGCCTCGCCACCAGCCCGGCACGCCACGCTTGTCACCAGCCCGGCGGGACGCTACCTTACTTGCCCCACAGGCCGAGCAAGCGACTTCTCATGGGCGAGACAGCAGGCAGAATCACAGGCTGGTTGGACTTCCTGGTCCGCTCGGTAGTACTGGGCCTGGCCGCCGCCTTCGTGGTCGTGTTCTTTCGCCCCGAACTGTTGGAGCGCAACGGCCAGGTGGACAGTTTCGCCGATGCGGTGGAGCAATCCGCCCCCTCCGTGGTGAACGTCCACACCGCCCGCCGATTGGACGACATCGACCCCGAGTTCATACCGGATTATTGGCGCCGCTACTTCGACGACCGCCCCGGCGAGCATCGGGACCGGGTGGAGAGCAGTCTTGGCTCGGGTGTGATCGTTTCCCCGGACGGCCATATTCTGACCAGCAATCACATTATTGAGGATGCCGAGGAGATCCGCGTTGCCCTGCATGACGGCCGGATTGAGGCCGCCGAGGTGGTGGGCACCGACCCGGAAACCGACTTGGCCCTGCTGCGGATCGAGGCAGCGGATCTTCCCGTCATCCGCTTTGGTCGCTCCGACCGGCTGCGGGTGGGTGACATCGCTCTCGCCATCGGCAATCCGGTGGGGCTGGGACAGGCCGTGACCCAGGGCATCATCAGCGCCACCGGTCGCAGTCAGCTGGGTATCACCACCTTCGAAAACTTCATCCAGACCGACGCGGCCATCAACTTCGGCAATTCCGGGGGCGCGCTTGTGGACACCCGGGGCCGTCTGGTGGGCATCAACACCGCCATGCTCTCCTCCGAAAACGGGGGCTCGGGGGTGGGTTTCGCCATTCCGGTCAGCCTGGCCCAGGGAGTGATGAACCAGCTGATCGAGCACGGTCGCGTGATCCGCGGCTACCTTGGCATCGCCCCCCAGAGCCTGACCCTGGAGCTGGCCGAATCCTTCGGACTGGACGAGCTGGTGGGCGTGGTTGTCACCAATGTCCAGCGGGGCAGCCCGGCCCACGAGGCCGGCATCATCCCCGGGGATGTGGTCACCCACATCAACGGCAATGAGGTGACGGACTATTACGACGCCCTCAACAAAGTTGCCAGCCTGCAACCGGGTGACAGCGCCGAGATTCGGGTGATCCGCGACGAGGAAGTCCGATATTTTTCCGCCGTCATTGCCGAGCGGCAGGTACCGGGGCAGAACTAAGGAACCTCTGAGGCCGGATGCTAGCGAATGGCTGCTGCCAGGGCCTCGAATAGGATCTCATTGTCGGCAGGCGAACCCACGGTCAAGCGTAGACAGCCGCTCAATGCCGGGTGAGCGCCGTCGAGACATTTCACCAGCACGCCAGCGGCCTTCATGCGAGCATGAACCGTCGGGGCATCGGCTACCCGCAGCAACAGGAAGTTGGCCTCACTGGGCCAGACATGCACGCCGTCCAGGCCTTGCAGGCGCTGATACAGCCTGGCCCTTTCCTCTCGCACCAACTCGGCTTGAGAGCGCCACCAATCCCCATTCTCCAGGGCAAACCGGGCGGCTGCCTGGGTCAGGACGTTGATATTGTAGGGCATCCTCAGCCGTTCCAGGGCATCGATCCAGGCCGGATCGGCGACCAGCCAACCCAGACGCAAACCGGCCATGCCGGCCTTGGAAAGGGTCCGCATCACCGCCAGATTGGCGGGACGACCGGCGCGGTCGAGACAGTGGATATCGGTGTGGGGGAAATAGGCCTCATCCACCACCACCAGACCGGGGGCGGCGTCGGCAATCGCCTGGAGCTGATCCGGGGAAAATGCATTGCCGGTGGGGTTGTTGGGGTTGGCAATGAAGATCAAGGCAGGGCGAAGCCGCTCCATTTCCGCAAGGGCCCGATCCAGGTCCAGACTGAAATCTTGTTCGTCCAGCGGCAGCGCATGATAGTCCATGCCCGCGTTACGGGCAGCGACCTTGTAGATGGCGAAGCCGGGTTCCGGTGTCATCAGGCCGGCCCCGCGCCGGGCCAGCGCCAGGGTCAGCATCTGAATGATTTCGTCGGAGCCATTGCCCAGCAACAGGCCAAGCCTGTCATCGATGGCGAATTGTTCACGCAGGGCGGCTTTGAGGGCACTGGCCTGGCTGTCGGGATAGCGATGCCAGTCCAGCCCGGCGACCCGCGCCTGCCAGTCTGCCTCGAGCGCTGCCGGCAGGCCCGCCGGCGCCTCCATGGCATCGAGCTTGAGCAATCCACGGGCATCGGCAACCTGATAGGGACTGCCCGCGAGGATTTCGGGCCGAACCAGGTCCTGCACCCGAACCCCTTGCCCGCTCACCCCTGCTCCCCTCCGCCACGCAGGGCGGCAGAACGGGCATGAGCAGCCAGACCTTCAATCTCTGCCATCTTTTCGGAGGCCGATACCAACGCCCGACCGCCGTGAGCGGAGCAATGAATCACGCTGCTGCGCTTTTGAAAGTCCTGCACCCCGAGGGGCGAGGAAAAACGTGCGGTACCCGCGGTGGGCAGAACATGGTTGGGGCCGGCGCAGTAATCGCCAAAGGCCTCGGGGCTGTGATGCCCCATGAAGATGGCACCCGCATGGCGGATCAAGGGCAACACCGCCTCGGGATCGGCAAAGGCCAACTCCAGGTGCTCCGGGGCAATACGATTGATGATGGCGGCACCATCAGCCAGGTCCCGGGACTGAATCAGGCCACCCCGCTCCGCCAGCGAAGCGCGGATGATATCGGCTCTCGGCTGGCCATCAAGATGGGCCTCAATGGCCTTCTCAACCCGATCCAGGTAATCCGGGTCTGAACAGACCAGCAGCGACTGGGCCATCTCATCGTGCTCAGCCTGTGCAAAGAGGTCCATGGCCGCCCACTCCGGATCCAGGCTGCCGTCAGTGAGCACCGCCACCTCCGAAGGGCCGGCAATGCTGTCGATCCCCACTTGACCGAAGACCTGACGCTTGGCGGAAGCTACATAGGCATTACCCGGCCCCACGATCTTGTCCACTGGCGGCACGGTGTCGGTGCCATAGGCCAGGGCCGCAACCGCCTGAGCGCCGCCAAGGGTGAACACCCGGTCGGCGCCGGCCAGGGCCGCGGCCGCCAGCACCATATCGCTCACCACCCCGCCAGGGGCCGGCACCACCATGATGATTTCGCCCACGCCGGCCACCCTGGCCGGGACCACATTCATCAGCACCGAGGAGGGATAGGCCGCACGGCCACCGGGTACGTAGACACCCACCCGATCCAGGGGCGTGACTCGCTGGCCCAGACGATTGCCGTAGTCGTCCTCGTAGTGCCAGTCTCCTTCCCTTTGGCGTTCGGCATACTCACGAATGCGCTGAGCCGAGAACTCCAGAGCCTGGCGCGCCTCCCCGTCCAGGGCCTCCAGGGCCCCGTGCAAGCGGGTGGCGGGAACCTCAAGCTCGGCCACCTCACCGCAGCGAATCTGATCCAGCTCTCGGGTGTAATCCAATAGCGCTGCATCACCCCTTGCGCGGACCTGGGCGATAATCTCGGCTACCCGCGCATCGATGTCGCGGGATTGTTCATCGCCCCGGTCAAGCAAGGCCGACAGTCTCTGCTCGAAATCGGCCTGATCGCTGGCCAGTCGATTGATCAGGCTCATGCCCCAACCCTCCCCTTGCGGCCTTCGGCAACTCGGGCGGCAATGGCATCCACGATGCCCCTGATCTGGGAGTGGCGGGTCTTCATGGCGGCCTTGTTGACCACCAGCCGGGCACTGATATCAGCCACGGTTTCCACGGCTTCCAGGCCATTGGCCCGCAGGGTGTTGCCGGTGTCGACCAGATCCACGATCTCATCGGCCAAGCCCACCAGGGGGGCAAGCTCCACCGAACCGTAAAGTTTGATCAACTCCACCTGCAGACCAAGACGGGCGTAATGACGGCGGGCCGAAGCAATGAACTTGGTTGCCACGCGCAGTCGCCGCCGTGGGCGCTCACTGCCCGCGGGGCGAGCGACCATCAATCGGCAATGGGCCAGGTCCAGATCCAGGGGTTCATAGAGCCCCACACCATCGTGCTCCAGCAGAACATCCTTGCCGACGATGCCCAGGTGGGCAGCCCCGTGTTCCACATAGGTCGGCACATCACTGGTGCGCACCTGGAGGATGCGAATGTCGTCCCGGGACGTGGACAGGATCAAGCGGCGGCTGGCCTTGGGATCCTCGGCCAGCTCAATGCCCGCTGCCTCCAGAAGAGGCAGTGTGTCTTCCAGCACCCGCCCCTTGGACACGGCAATGGTGAGTTGATTGCTCATGATCAGTTCTTCTTGCCAGAGCTAATGGTTAATGGATCAGCCTCGGGGGCTGTAAGCGAGGGCTAGGAGCTTCGAGCGGCGAACAACGAGCCCGCCATCGGCTCTGCAGCGGCTGAATCATGGCCAAGGTGCCAGGCCAAGGTGCCAGGCCAAGGCGCGGCCAGCTCGCCGCTCGTAGCTCGTAGCTCGTAGCTGTCCTTCAATCCGGTACCCGGCGAATCCGGGCACCCAGCTGCTGGAGCTTTTCCTCAATACACTCGTAACCGCGATCAATGTGATAGATCCGCTCGACGATGGTCTCGCCATCTGCCACCAGGCCGGACAGCACCAGACTGGCGGAGGCCCGCAGGTCCGTTGCCATGACCGGGGCCCCGGTTAGACGCTCAATGCCCGTGATGATGGCGGTATGCCCTTCCAGCTGGATTTGCGCGCCCATGCGCTGCATTTCCAGCACATGCATGAAGCGATTCTCGAATACGTTTTCGGTAATGGTGCCGGTTCCTTCGGCCACCGAATTCAGGGCGGTGAACTGCGCCTGCATGTCGGTGGGAAAAGCCGGATAGGGCGCGGTGTGAATGTTCACCGAGCGGGGTCGCTTGCCCTGCATGTCCAGCTCGATCCAGTCGTCGCCACAATCAATCCGGGCGCCGGCCTCGCCTAACTTGGCCAGCACCGCATCCAGCACCTGCGGGCAGGTATCCCGCAGACGCACATGCCCTCGCGTCATTGCCCCGGCCACCAGGTAGGTCCCGGTCTCGATGCGGTCGGGCAGGACGTTGTACTCACAGCCCTCAAGGCGATCAACACCGGTGATCCGCAGGGTGTCGGTGCCGGCTCCCTCGATTTTTGCGCCCATTCGAATCAGGCAGTTGGCCAGATCCACCACCTCGGGTTCCCGGGCGGCATTCTCGATCACGGTTTCACCCTGGGCCAGACAGGCTGCCATCATCAGGTTCTCGGTCCCGGTGACGGTCACCGTGTCCAGTACGATTCGAGCGCCGTGCAAACGGTCAGCCTTGGCAATGATATAGCCGTTTTCCACCCGGATGTCGGCACCCATGGCCCGCAAGCCTTCAATGTGCAGGTTGACCGGCCGACTGCCGATGGCGCAGCCACCAGGCAGGGAAACCGTGGCCTCACCAAAACGGGTCAACAGCGGCCCCAGCACCAGAATGGAGGCCCGCATGGTCTTGACCATCTCATAAGGCGCGTAGAAGCGACTGGTGGGGCGGGGGTCCACCGCAACCCGCATGCGGTCATCAATGGTGACATCAACCCCCATGCCGCCGAGCAGTTCGATGGTGGTGGTCACATCGTGGAGATGCGGGACATTACCCACGGTCATGGGCCCATCAGCCAGCAAGGTGGCCGAGAGGATGGGCAGGGCCGCGTTCTTGGCCCCCGAGATGCGTATCTCCCCTTCCAGGGGGCCACAGCCATTGATTAGCAGTCTATCCAAGAGAAAACCCCTGCAATTGATTGAGCCCGGCCGCCTGGTAACGGCCCGCTTATGCTGTGAATCGGGTGGGCTTCAGCGCCCGGCTTCTTCCGGCGTCAGTGTCTGCATGGACAGCGCATGGATCTCGCGCCCCATCTTTTCTCCCAGGGTGCGATAAACCATCTGGTGTCGCTGAATGGTGCGCTTGCCTTCGAAAGCCGGAGAAATGATGACCGCCTCAAAGTGGGTGTGGTCTTCACCCCGAACTTCCACCTGGGCCTCGGGCATGCCGGCCTCGATCAGGGACTTCACCATCTGGGGATCCATAGGCTCCTCAACAGCTATTGCGGGCAAAAATGCGAACCACCGCCACAGCGGCGGCGCGCAAGGACACTCTCAAACCCGATCAATCAATCGCCGTCTTTGGCAGGCGCAAATGAATGGATCAGGGGTGCACAATGATAAAGGAAGCCGCCGGCAATTCCTACGCGAAGCGCCAGAGCGCTATGCCTCTGGCTGGCTTGAAAGGCAGAATGGGCCGGTGGAAGTCGTAACAGGGAGATCCGGATTTGAGCGCAGTGCTTCAAACGGCAACCATCCTGCTCGGCATCGGGATAACGATCTGGGCCGCTGACCGCTTTGTGGACGGCGCGGCGCAGACCGCCCGGGCCCTGGGCGTTCCCGCCCTGGTGGTGGGCCTGACAGTCATGGCCCTGGGCACCTCAGGCCCTGAAATCGCCGCCTCCATCCTGGCCGCCGCACAGGGTTACCCGGCCCTCGCCATTGGCAATGCCCTGGGATCGAACATTGCCAACATCGGCCTGATCATCGGTCTCACCGCCATGATCGTGCCGCTCAAGCTGGCCTCCGCCTCCCTGCGCCGAGAGCTGCCCCTGCTGGTCCTGGTCAAGCTGGTGACCATTCTGCTTATCGCCAACGGGGAGCTGGGCCGGGCCGAGGGCCTGGCAATGTTGGTGATGCTGGTGCTGGCCCTGCTGTGGATCATTCGAATCGCACTCACCCCCGGCCGGGATGATCCCTTGCTGGCCGAACTCAATAGCGAGCTACCTGCTGAAACCCGAATGGCCCCCGCCCTGTTCAATCTGTTCCTGGGGTTGTTGCTGTTGCTGGGCGCTGCCCAGTTGCTGGTCTGGGGTGCCGTCGGTCTGGCCGGCAGCCTGGGTGTCAGCGACCTGGTAATCGGCCTGAGTATCGTCGCCATCGGCACGAGTCTGCCTGAACTGGCCACCTGCATCGCCGCCGTGCTCAAACGCCAGCACGATATCGCCGTGGGCAATGTCATTGGCTCCAATCTCTTCAATCTGCTGGCGGTACTGCCGCTACCGGCCCTGATCGCCCCCGGTCCATTACCAAGCGGGATTCTGGGCCGTGATTTTCCCGTGATGCTGGGGCTGACTCTGTTGTTGATTATCCTCGCACGGGGCTTTACCCGCCATGGCAGCATCAGCCGGGGCCAGGGCCTGCTGCTGTTCGCACTCTTTATCGCCTACCAGCTCGGGATCTTCATCGCCTGGAACTGAGCGCGGCCCTGACTTCGGCCACGGGCGGCTACTATGAGATAATCGTGCCACTTGATTCATTGAAGCAGAGCAGGATTCAGTCAATGGCCAGCCAGTCCTCCGGAAAACCCATCGCCGATGCCGACCGTGCCCTGGCACTGGCCCGTGAGGTCCTGCACCTGGAAGCCGATTGCGTCCGTGACCTGGCCGGACGTCTGGGCGAGGATTTCTCGCGTGCCTGGCAGATCTGTCTGGACTGCCGGGGACGGGTGATTGTCACGGGCATGGGCAAGTCCGGACACGTGGCAGGCAAGATAGCCGCCACCCTGGCCAGCACCGGCACCCCGGCCTTTTTCGTCCATCCGGGCGAGGCCAGTCACGGGGATCTGGGCATGATTACCGGCGACGATGCCGTGCTTGCCCTGTCCAACTCCGGCGAGACCAGCGAGGTTCTCACCATCCTGCCCCTGATCAAGCGCCTGGGCGTTCCGCTGATCAGCATGACCGGTCGCCCCGAGTCCACCCTGGCCCGGGCCGCCTCGGTCAACCTGGATGTCACGGTGCAAAGAGAGGCCTGCCCTCTCAACCTTGCGCCCACCTCCAGCACCACCGCCTCCCTGGCCATGGGCGATGCCCTGGCGGTTGCCCTGCTGGAGAGCCGCGGTTTCACGCAGGAGGATTTCGCCCGCTCCCACCCCGGTGGCAGCCTGGGACGACGGTTGCTCCTGCGCCTGGAAGACCTGATGCACAAGGGAGAGCGAGTCCCGGCAGTGGCCGCTGAGACCCCCTTCCGTGACGCCCTGCTGGAAATGACCCAAAAGGGCCTGGGCATGACCGCCGTGGTCAATGAGAAACGCCAGGTGGTCGGCATCTTCACTGACGGTGACCTGCGTCGGAGTCTGGACCGGCAATTGGACGTGCACCGCACCACCATCGGCCAGGTGATGACGCCGAGGCCCCGTACGGCACCGCCGGAAATGCTGGCCGGCGAGGCCCTGAAGATGATGGAGACCCATCGGATCAACCAGGTCCTGGTGACCGACGCAGAGGGCTGCCTTGTCGGCGCACTCAACATGCATGACATGCTGCGGGCAGGAGTGGTCTGATGACGGGGCAATCAGCCGAGGCCCGCGCGGCACAAATACGCCTGGCGGTCTTTGATGTCGATGGCGTGCTCACCGACGGCCGTCTCTATCTGGGACCCGATGGCTTCGAGATGAAAGTTTTCCATACCCGGGACGGACACGGTCTCAAGGCCCTGCGGCGTCAGGACATTGAGGTCGCGATCATCTCGGGGCGGGCATCCCAGGCGGTGGAGTCACGCATGGCCCAGCTGGGCATCGAGCATGTCTTTCTGGGCGTGGATGACAAGTTGCCCTGCTTCGAGAAACTGCGACAGAGACTGTCTGTACCCAGGGAACATTGCGCTTTCATGGGCGATGATGTGGTGGATTTGCCGGTGATGCGTGAAGTGGGCCTGGCCGCCGCTCCGGCCGATGCCCATCCTGACGTGGCCCGCATGGCCCATTGGCAGAGTCACCGCCCGGGTGGCTTTGGCGCGGCACGCGAATGTTGTGATCTGCTGCTGGCGGCCCGGGGCATCGACACCGCCTACGCGGGGAACTGATGGCTCGCTGGGCGCTTGGACTTCTGCTGGCGATTGGCTTGATCCTCAGCCTTTGGCTGATGGGGGACCGGGAGGCACCCTCCCTGCCGCAACCCGAACCACCGCCTGAGGCGGCGGTGCACCCGGACTACTGGATCAGCGGGGCGCAAATCCAGCGGTATGATGCCGATGGCCAGCCCCTGGCCCGGCTCAATGCCGAAGAATTGGCCAATTACCCGGATGATCAGCGCAGCGAATTGCGCCAGGTTCAAATCCATCGTGAGCCGGTGGCGGGCCTGAGCTGGGATATCCGTGCCGATCATGGCATGGTTTCCGGCGACAGTGACCATGTACATCTCTACGGCGATGTGCGCATCGAACGGCATCGGCAGACCCGGCTGACCGCCAGTCTGTTCAGCGACAGCCTGGATTATTTCCCGGAGCAGGAGCTGCTCCTGACTGATGAGCCGGTACGGATGGAACAGGGCCCAAGCCAGACCACGGGCCGGGGCATGCGTGCCGAGCTCGACAAGGACCGTATCAAAATCTTATCGGAGGTAAGGACCCGACATGTTCCCCGTGACTAGGTCTGGAAACGGCCCCCTGCTCTTCTGGCTACTGCTCTTGCTGCTGACCCCCGCTGCCGTGAACGCGGACAGCGAAGAGCTGGAAATCGATGCCGATCACTGGGAAGTGGACGGTCGTGAAGGCATTTCCATCTACGAAGGCAACGTGGTCATTCGTCACAAGGAACTGCTCATTCAGGCGGACCGGGCTGTGTTCACCGAACGGGAACCGGGCGTTTTCGAGAAGGCGGAGATGACCGGGTCCCCGGTGACCCTGGTGATTACCCCAGAGGACGGCCCCCGGACCGAAGGCGAGGCAGAGTTCATGCGCTATCGCTTTGAGGACGAGGTGCTGCTGATGGAAGGGACTGCCCGCCTCAAGCGACCACGCCAGACCTTGAGCGCCGAAAGCATCGAATACACCATCCCCGGCGAACGCATCCGGGCGCAGCGTGGCGAGGATGACGAAGGCCGGGTTCGGACCCGTTTCGAACGGGGCGAAGACAGTGAGCAACAGGGAGGGGGGGCATGAGCAAGCAGCTCGACGCTCGCGGTCTGGCCAAGCAGTACGGGAAAGTGCGCGCGGTTCGGGACGTGAGCATGCGAGTCGAGCCGGGCGAAATCGTCGGACTGCTGGGTCCGAATGGGGCCGGCAAGACCACCTCCTTCTACATGATCGTCGGCCTGGTCCAGCCGGATGCCGGCCATATCGAACTCAATGGACGAGACATTACCCATTTGCCGGTCCATGCCCGTGCCCAGGCCGGCCTGGGCTACCTGCCCCAGGAAGCCTCGGTCTTTCGCAAGCTGAGTGTGGAGCAGAACATCCGGGCCGTACTGGAGGTGCGGCCGGAACTGAGCCGGGACGAGCGCGACAGCAAGCTCGAATCCCTGCTCGAGGAACTGAATATCGCCCATGTGCGGGAAAGCCTGGGCATGAGCCTGTCCGGTGGCGAGCGCCGACGGGTGGAGATCGCCCGGGCCCTGGCCGCCGAGCCGGCCTTCATGCTGCTGGATGAGCCCTTTGCCGGCGTCGACCCCATCTCCGTTGGCGAGATCCAAAGGATTATCAGACACTTGCGGGACCGGGGGATTGGCGTACTGATTACCGACCACAATGTCCGTGAAACACTGGGCATCTGCGGGCGGTCCTATATCATCAGCGAGGGCGCGGTCATCGCCGAGGGTACCGCCGAGGAGGTACTTGAACACCGCCAGGTCAGAGAGGTCTATCTGGGTGAGGACTTTCGACTCTAAACACCCCCACGACGCTGCCAGATGGGCTATAAATAGAATGAAGAAGCAAAATCGAGGGCCATTCCGGGCCCCATTCCTGCAACGGGAGCCAACTTTGTCGGAAATCTTCTTAAAATCCGATGCTTAAACCGGCACTGCAGCTAAAGATCGGCCAGAAACTGGCCATGACCCCGCAACTGCAGCAGGCCATCCGTCTGTTGCAGCTCTCCTCCATTGAACTGGAAACCGAGATTCGCCAGGCGCTGGACAGCAACGTCATGCTGGAAAGCGAGGACAGCGATGACAGTGATGGCGCCGAAACCGGCCAGTCAGATTCCGACGCCAGCCAGGACCGGGGCGGCGACAAAACCGAGACTAGCACCGAACCCGCCGTGGAAGCCCAATACGAAGCCCCGGAGTACTACTACGCCGGTGCCACCGGTGGCGGTTGGCAGGAGGAGATCGACGAAGACCGTCGGGCGGAGAACGCCGATGGCACCTCCCTCCACGACCACCTGCTGTGGCAGCTCGACATGGCCTCTTTCAGTGATCGGGACCAGAGCATTGCCCGGGCGGTGATCGACGGGATCGACGCCACCGGCTATCTGCGAGAAACACCGGAGGACCTCCGCCAGGCCCTACGGAACAGCCTGGAGGACCTGGAGGACGACGAGATCGAGATGGTGACCCGCCGGGTTCAGTGTTTCGACCCGGCCGGCGTCGCCGCCCGTGACCTTCGCGAGTGCCTGCTGCTGCAACTGCAGGCACTGGCCCGGGAAGGGGCCGAGACCAAACTGGCGGAACAGCTGGTGCGGGAGCAACTCGACGGCGTGGGCCGGCAGCCTCTCGATCGCCTGGCCAGCCGCCTGAATTCGGATCCCGACAGTGTGCAGGAGGCGGTTCAGCTCATTCGCACGCTCAACCCTCACCCGGGTCACCGCATTCAGCCGGAAAGCACCGAATACATCGCCCCCGATGTGGTGGTTCGAAAGCGGGAGGGCCGCTGGACGGTGGAACTGAACCAGGAGGTGACCCCCGGCATCCGGGTGAATCGTCTCTACGCCGACCTGGTGGCGAAACGCCAGGGTGGCGCCGACTCCCAGGCCATGCGCGGACAACTCCAGGAGGCCCGCTGGCTGGTGCGCAGCCTGGAGATGCGCAATGACACTCTTCTGCGGGTCGCCACGGCCATCATTGAACACCAGCAAGCCTTCATGGAACAGGGCGAGGAATACATGAAGCCCCTGGTCCTGGCCGATATTGCCGAGGCGGTGGATCTTCATGAATCCACCATTTCACGGGTGACGACCCGCAAATACATGCTCACCCCCCGGGGTGTATTCGAGTTCAAGTACTTCTTTTCGACCCAGCTTTCCCGTGAGGATGGCGGTGAGACTTCCGCCACTGCGGTCCGGGCCCGGATTCGCCGCATGGTCGGCGCCGAAGATCCGGCCAAGCCCCTGAGCGACTCCCGGCTGGCCCAGTTGCTCAAGGATGACGGCTTCCGGGTTGCTCGCCGGACCGTGGCCAAATACCGCGAAGCCCTGGGCATTCCGCCCTCTCACGAACGCAAGCGGGTCAACGCTTAGGCCGGATGCGGATTGTCGCCTCCGGCCAGGGTTCCACTGGAACCTGACGCTGTAGCGCGGCAGTGACATCCCTGTTCCCGGCCACCGGGGCAGGACGCGCGAGCAAACGGCCCGTGACGATACGGTCGACGGGACGGGGAAATCTGATTGGCAATGAACGCGGGCCTGCCAAGCATTCCCCGCTTCCCCGCGGCCGCATCACGAGAGGAGTCCAGACCATGCAAATGAACCTGACCGGCCATCACGTGGACATCACCCCCTCCCTGCGCGAATACGTGGGCACCAAGATGGAGCGCCTTGAGCGCCATTTCGACCACATCACCGGCATGCACGTCATCCTGACTGTGGAACGCCTGAAGCATAAGGCGGAAGCCAAGGTGGACGTGGTGGGCAAGCCCCTGTTCGCTGACGCCAAGGAGGAGGATATGTACGCGGCCATTGACCGGCTGGTCGACAAGCTGGACAGGCAGGTCAAAAAGCACAAGGAAAAGCTCAAGGACCACCACGCCGCGCAGGTCGACAAGGCAGACCGCATGCCCCCCCATCCGGATGAATTGGGCCCGAGCTAGGCCCGGTTTCACAGCCACCAGCACCGAGGCCGGCAATGCCGCCGGCCTCGGTTTCGGGCCGATAAGCCCAAACTTGAGCGCAGCACTGTGACAGGCTTGAGACGCAGACAGAGGAGGTCTAGACTGTGCGGCTTTTCCAGCCGCGCTGGTTTCATCATCCACTGTCGGTCGCGGCTCACCGAGCCCCCGGCAATACCGAATCTGGCAGTCAGACCATGAAGATCAGCGAACTATTAGCACCGGAACGCATCCGGATTGCCGCCGAGGCCGGTGGCAAGAAGCGTGCGCTGGAAATCCTCAGCGAGCTGCTGGCGGACACCAGCCAGGACCTGAGCCGAAATCAGGTGTTTACCAGCATGCTCGGTCGGGAACGACTGGGGAGTACCGCCATCGGCTCCGGCATCGCCATCCCCCATGGCCGCATTGAAGGCCTTGAAGAGAGCATCGGCGCCTTCATTCGTCTCCAGGACGCGGTGGACTTCGATGCGGCGGATGGTGCCCCAGTGGATATGCTGTTCGCACTCATCGTGCCCTCCCAATGCGCCGAGGAGCATCTCAATGCCCTCGCCGCTCTTGCCCATATGTTTTCTCACGCCGATTTCTGCGACATGCTCCGCAAGGCCGAGGGCCCAGAGGATATCTGCAAGCTGTTGCGTGGATTCGAGACCGAAGCCCAGCAATCCCCCGCCTAGGACTCCCTTTCCCCTCCCCCGAGCCCCCTTTCGGTCTGTTATATTGGGTGGCCGCCCGCCATCGGAGCGAGAGGAATGAAACTCACCATCGTCAGCGGACTGTCGGGTTCCGGCAAGAGTGTGGCTCTGCACATGCTCGAAGACATGGGCTATTACTGCATCGATAACCTGCCCGTGGCGGTGCTCCGCAACTTTGTCCGCGAGACCGTCGCCACCGGCGACCCGGCCTACAGCCTGATGGCGGTAGGCGTTGACGCTCGCAACCGTCCCGAGGAAGTGGAGACTCTGCCCGATCTGCTGGAGACCTTCGCCCAGGAAGGCATCCATTGTGAGCTGGTCTTCCTTGATGCTGATGAGGATGTGCTGTTGCGCCGCTACAGCGAAACCCGTCGGCGCCACCCCCTGGCCGGAGAGCAGCGGACCCTTCCCGACGCCATCCGGGAGGAACGCCGTATCCTGTCGGCGATTGCCGAGCGCGCCGATCTGGTCATCGACACCTCTCGCCTGACCGCCAATCGCCTGCGGGAACTGGTTCATGATCGTCTGGGCCGGGAAGGCAAGACCAACCTCTCTCTGATGTTCGAAAGCTTCGGATTCAAGCACGGCGTCCCCCGCGATGCGGATTTCGTCTTCGATGTGCGCTGCCTTCCCAATCCCCACTGGGAACCCGCCTTGCGCCCCCGCACCGGACGAGACCAGGAAGTGATCGAGTACCTGGAAAAGTCGGAACTGGCCACTCGCATGGTGGGAGATCTGATTGATTTTCTGGACCAGTGGCTGCCACCCTTTGAGGTGGGCAGGCGCAGTTATGTGACCGTCGCCGTGGGTTGTACCGGTGGCCAGCACCGCTCTGTCTACGTGGTGGATAAATTGGCGGCGCATTTTCGCGAGAAGTGGGGCCAGGTACTGACCCGCCACATCAGTCTGGACTGAACAGAAAATGAACGAACAGGCAAACCATCAGGCCGAGGCCGATGTAACCATTTGCAACAAGCTGGGCATGCATGCCCGGGCGGCCACCCGCTTTGTCACCGAGGCGTCGCGCTTTCAATCGGATATTCGGGTACGCAAGGATCAACGGGAAGTCAGTGGCAAGAGCATCATGGGCCTGATGATGCTCGCCGCCAGCAAGGGCACTGACATTCATATCGAGGCCAGTGGCACGGATGCGGAAGCGGCCATCGAGCACTTGCGGCAGCTTGTTGAGAACCGCTTCGACGAAGGCGAATAGAGGGGACGGGATTTGAGCCTATTGCTGACCGGAATCGGCGTTTCCAGGGGCATCGTCATCGGCCAGGCCCACGTGGCCGATGGCGAACCCATGGAGATTCTGGAGTACAACCTGCCTCGCGCCGAAATCGGCAGCGAGGTGGAGCGCTTTCATCAGGCACGGGAATCAGCCAAGGCTCAACTACAGAACGTTCGCAAGCAGATTCCCACCGACGCACCCGCCGAGATCGGTGCCTTCATCGATACCCACCTGCTGATGCTCGACGACGAAGCCTTGTCCGAGGCAGTGGCAAGAATCATTCGGCAGGAGCAGTGCAATGCGGAATGGGCCCTGCAGGCTCAGCGGGACGAGCTGGTGGCCGTTTTTGACCAGATGGAGGACCCCTACCTCCGTACCCGCAGGGATGACGTGGATCACGTGGTCAGCCGGGTCCAGCGTCTGCTGATGCGGGGAGACGATATCTGGGACGAGGAAAAATCACGGGCCGGTGCTTACCCCATCCTGGTTGCCGAGGACGTCTCCCCCGCCGACGTGGTCCTGATGCAGAGTCGAGGCATTCGGGCACTGATCACCGAGTCCGGCGGCCCCCTCTCCCACACCAGCATTCTAGCCCGAAGCCTCGGCATCCCTGCCGTTATGGGCCTCCACCGCGCACGGCAGCTTTTGCGGGACGGCGAATCCCTGATCATTGACGGTCTAAAGGGCGCCGTATTTGCCAACCCGGGCGAACGCGAGGTGGCCTACTATCGGCACAAGCGTCGCGAATTGTTCAAGCACGTCCGGGAGCTGAAAGGCTTGCGAGGCGAACCTGCCTGCACCCTGGACGGCACTCGCATTCAGCTTCTGGCCAACATTGAGCTTCCCGAAGACCTGCGCCTGTTCCGAAAGACCGGCGGCGACGGCATCGGCCTGTATCGCACCGAGTTCCTCTACATGAATCGCCCGGACTTTCCCGATGAGGAGGAGCAGTACCGCAGCTACCTGGAAATACTGGCTCAGGCCGACGGCATGCCGGTCACCATCCGAACCCTGGACCTGGGTGCCGACAAAAGACTGATTGGCCGTGAGACCGGGCCCGACGATGGCCATAACCCGGCGCTCGGGCTTCGTGGCATTCGCTACAGCCTGAGCGAGCCGGGCATCTTCCTCAAGCAATTGCGGGCCCTGCTACGGGCATCGGCCGATGCACCGCTGCGGATCATGTTGCCGCTGGTCGCCACAACCCAGGAAGTCCTGCAGGCCCAGCAGATGATCGAAGTGGCCAAGCAAAGCCTGGATGCGCGCGGCCAGGATTATGACCCCGCCATCCCGGTGGGCGCCATGATCGAGGTCCCCTCTGCGGCCCTCACGGCCCATCAGATCGCCCGCCATGTGGACTTTCTTTCCATCGGCACCAACGACCTGATCCAGTACACCCTGGCCATCGACCGGGTGGATGATCATGTCAACTATCTCTACGACCCGGTCCATCCGTCGGTCCTCAAGCTGATCTCCAATACCCTGCAAGCCGGACGGCGTGCGGGCATTCCTGTCTCCATGTGCGGCGAAATGGCAGGCGACCCGCAGTACACCCGGCTATTGCTGGGTCTCGGGCTACGGGAGTTTTCCATGCATCCCTCGACCCTGTTGGAGGTCAAACGGGTGATCACTCGTACCCGCCTCGATGAACTGCGCGGCCGCACCCGAAGCTTCCTCCAGAACAGTGACCCTGCCCGTGCCCCTGACCTGTTACGACGGCTCAATGCAACGCATTAGCAGCCAGCCGCCCTGCAATTCCTCACGACTACTGCTAGTATCAGTTGGCTGGGCGGCAAAATGAGCGGGCCTTGAGGCCTGTCGAGCCCAGAGGGAGCCGGAAAATGATGCGCAGAATTGTTGTGATCAATCCCAAGGGTGGATGTGGCAAGACCACCATTGCCACCAACCTCGCCAGCTATTATGCCGTCGCTGGCCATCGGACCTCGATCATGGACTACGATGTCCAGGGTTCAAGCTGGCAATGGTTGCAGTTGCGGGGTCCGGACCGCCCCCATATCGATGGAGTGCGCGCTGCGGAGGCCGTACCGGGGGCTACCCGTGTCTGGCAGACCCGGCCGCCGGAAGGCACAGAACGCCTCATCGTGGATACACCTGCCGCCCTGGACTACCACCGACTGGTGGAGGCCACCCGGGGAGCCCAGGCGATCATCATTCCGGTTTTGCC
This sequence comes from Natronospira sp., assembly GCA_003558125.1. Lineage (GTDB taxonomy): Bacteria > Pseudomonadota > Gammaproteobacteria > Natronospirales > Natronospiraceae > Natronospira > Natronospira elongata. The sequence goes on from PWMQ01000073.1 coordinate 65,752, forward strand.
TTCGAACATCGATATTCATGCCGCCTCCCGCTGCGTCGCCGACCTGCTGATCAAGGCCCGCATCAGTCGCAGAGGCGACCGCCTGGCAGTGGTGGCAAACCGGGTAAGGCGCCACACGCGTGTCTATGCAAAACTCGAGCGCTTTCTCAATAGTCTGGAAATCCCCTTTGTAACCACGTTGCGGGATACTCAGAACTATGTTCGAGCAGTCGAACAAGGCATCGGCATCTTCGAACTAGCAACGTCGGAAACGCAGAAAGACCGGGAACAATGGCAGGCGCTTACCGACTGGATAGAATCACGGCCCGTTCACCAACTGATTCATACGCGAAACCTAAAGACAAAACTGTAGAACTCTCTCCTCGAGCCGTTTCAATAGTAATACCGGGATTTAAGGGCTTTTAGCCTGGTTTACCCCCAACCAATACAAACCCAGCTGCCCCACGGCCTCCAGAAAGGCCTCGGAATCTATGGCTTTTTGCACATAGCTGTTGGCGCCCAGGGAATATGCTTCTGCCTTGTCCCGGTCTTCCGCAGACGACGTTAGCACCACAACGGGCAGGAAACGGTAGCGTTCGCTTGCTCGCAGCTTTCGAAGCACCTCGAAACCGTCTACCCGGGGCATTTGCAGGTCTAAAAGAACCACCACGGGAAGGGATGGGGGCGATGAAGCAGACTCACCTTCAAGGTGCAACATTTCAAGTGCTTCCACCCCGTCCCTGGCAACCCAGATCTCGTTACTAATACCACATTTTCGCAAGGCCCGAACGGTAAGATCTACGTCATCCTGGTTATCTTCAACCAGCATAATCGGCCCATCAGCGACTTCTGCTCGGCCCGCCATCTCACCGTTCATCTTCAACTCCTGGCTGCGAACACTGATTTACTCCGAAACCAAAGCAGAAAAGAAAGCGAGCACCGCCCCCCTCATCACTCTCCGCCTGGATCCAGCCCTGATGGCGCTCCATTACCCGTCTCACCGTGGCCAGACCAATGCCTGTACCCTCAAACTCCTGCCCGCTGTGAAGTCGCTGGAAAGGCTCGAATATCCGATCTACATAACGCTGATCAAACCCTGCGCCATTGTCCCACAACTCGAAACAGCTCCCCCCATCATCCCTTTTTACCAGCTTCAGTTCCACCCGGGGCTGCTCTTTCCCACGAGTAAACTTCCAGGCATTTTCTATCAGGTTTTCCAATGCCATCCTGGCCAAGGCTCGGTCGGCCGATACAGCCAATCCAGGCTCCACAAACCATGCTACCTCATGTTCCGGATTATTTTCCTGTAGCTCCAGGCAAATTTCCGACGCCAGATCACTGAGGGAGATAATTTCTACACGCAGGTCTGCCTGAGAGACCCGGGCAAGACGCAGAAGATCGTCTATCAGTGCTCCCATTCGACGTGCAGCCGCCCGGATCCGCTGAAGGTAGTTTCCTGCTGCCCCATCCAGCTGGGCTTCGAAATCCTCCTCAAGGGCCTGAGCAAAGCCGTCGATTGCCCTCAGCGGCGCCCGTAGGTCATGGGAAACCGAGTAAGAGAAAGACTCCAGCTCACGGTTTGCCAGCTCCAGCTCGCGAGTCCGCTCGGCGACTCGCCATTCCAGGGACTCGTTCAGCCTGAGTAAAGCTTCCTCCGCGTCAGCACGTGCACTGACGTCAACAATGAAGCTAAGAAAGGATTCGGGCTGCCCCTGGCTATCCCGAATAACCGAGGTATACCAGGCGCAGCTGAGCAATTGCCCATCGCGGGTCCAAACTCGAACCTCGTATTGTGGTCGCGTCCGGGGGTTAGATGTAATTGTTTCCAGATAACCGGACAAGCCCGGCCAATCCGGTTCATAGACAAACCGCCAATCAGACGGGTGATATCCAAGAACCTCTTCAGCCGCCCAACCAAACATGTCCTCGGCTCGAGCACTCCATCCTCTCACCCTGAAGTCCGGGTCCCACTCCACCACTGCCACAGGCGATTCTTCGACATGGAGCCTAAGGCGTTCAAGCGTTGTTCGGCGCTCTTCATCTGCCTGACGAAGATGGGCCTGCAAATCCCGAAATTCCCGACTCATTTCGGGCCGGCTCTCCCCATCTTTCAAGCTCATCCCATAGCGAATTCGCTCGATCTGTTTCAATAAGGGCGAAACATTGCCTCGCACAAACCGTCGACTAACCCAATAGGTCAATACCGCCGTGGTCAGCAATGCTGCAAATAACAGGATAAGAGATAGCTTAAGGTAACGAGCGGCCTGCACTTGATCGTCGGTGATTGGCACGGCGGCAACGGCATATACGCTCCCCCGCTCATCAAGTGAAACTTCATATGCCACGTGGCGGCGCTCCACCCCGTCCAGGCCTTCCATTACCAGACTGATGAACCCGTCCTGCACCTGTTCACGGAGCACTTGGGCACCGTCCACTCGGTGTCCAACCCAGCGCTCTGACTCGACATTTCGGAACAATACTCGTCCATCTTCATCCACCAATGTGAGGATATAGCTTTCCGGCAGCGCTGCCAGTGCCGGTGGGAGGATGCTTTCCACAGGGTCTAACGCTAAAAATACTACCGCCCCTTGCTTACCCGGAATTGCTCGTGCCACATGAATCACCGGCGACTCTCTGCCAGAATCAGCAAACGGAAGCATTGCATCACCAATGACCGTAGTACCCGCTGTCACGGCCCTACGGAAGAAGGATGCCTCACTCAAATCAGAGTCGGAATCCGCAATAAGTGCAGCACAGTCGACCGTACCATCTGCATCAATTACCCCGGCGTTGAAAAGATAGTCGGACTCATCAACAAGACGACGATAGTCCGGCTCGCATGGGGATACCGCAGTGGCATGCTCGGCGAGCACTCTCAGTAAGCTTCGTGCATACTCGAATTGGTTACCATGAGCGCGCGCAAGTGCATCAGTAATACGCTCGGCCTGTTGCAATCCTCGCTGTCTTTCGGCCGAATAAACCATGCTGAAGTAGACGATGAAAGATAGCAGGACAGGCACGACAGCCAAGATCACCACAATGAAGAGCTGACTGGAAATCGAGAGGCTGCCCAAACGCATGGCATCATTCTCCCCGCCATCACGGCGTTGCCGGTGCCCATCCATTCAGCCAGCCAGCACGCAGCCGACGTTCTCCATCAATGAGGGCGGTCCAGGCAAGCAGAATACCTTCTTCGGTAGCCACCGCCGCCGGTACCCCGCTGCTGCGGGCAGCGCTCAGCTCTGTTAATGGGCGTGCTGGGCCAAGACCGTTCTCCCCGGCTTCTCGCCCCATGATAATCGCGCCCTCATCACCTTCTTCCATCCAGAACAGCACTAAACCTTCATCATCCCCGGCCATGGCTACCCGACCCAATGGCCTTCCCTCGTCCACTCGTCTTGACTCTACGACTTGACTGCTACCTGAGTCATCGAAAGCAAAGCGGACTTGCCCGTCACCAGCGGCAGCGGTGTACCACAGGACGGCGCTTCTGTTGCCGACCGCTTGCGCCGCCGGGCCATTGACGGGGCACGCGGCAATATTCCAGCCATCGTCACGGACCGGGCGTCGCTCTGCTGCGTGTTCCGGTCTGACGGAATAAATATCACGGATTTCTTCTTCACTTCGATTGCGATAGAACACCCGCGGCCCATCACTCTCCAACACCGTCGCCGTCATGCAGCAGTCGCAGACTCGGTCATCCAGTTCCTCATCATGAACCGGCTCATTCTGACCTGGCTGAAAGCGTGCCCAGCGCAAAGTCATGCTGCCATTGCCATGAGAATGCCCCGAATGCCCATCCACCGTATGTCGGCCATCAAGCCAGCTAACGGCGAGTTCCCCCGTTGGCAATACCGTCGATGACAGGAAACCGTGCTCGGCCTGTCGTCCCTTCCCATGGAGGATGAAAGGCTCTCCCCAGCTCTTTCCACCATCCTTGGACCAGGCGGCGTGGATGTTGTAGTGATAGGTACCGGGCCCGCTTCTCACCAGCCAATGGGCAAACAGCCAGTCACCCACAGGCCGTACACCCGGGGTGTCCGCCCAGTTGGCGAACCAGTCCTCACCACTACTGACTGTCATCGGCTCGGACCACTCCACTCCATCATGCCGCGCAAACCGCAAAGCATGACCACCGTTCTCCTTGCCTGCCAGCCACGAGAGGTAAACCTGCCCCGAATCATCGACCGATAATCTGGGTGCAAAACTCTCCGAATCCGTCACGGGAAGGTCGATCTCATCCAGCGCCAGCGGGGGCTCCGCTTCACCGCAACCTGATAAGGACAGCAACGCGGCGATCAACAGGAGCAATAGCCCGCCATAAATCCTGTGGCTAAGGGATGACGGTACGGCCTCAGACCTTGAGCCAGTGGGTCGACTGTCCCGGGTTTCATGTCTCATTTTGGCCTCAGTTGCAGCTCATATTGGGGGTCACCGGGGAGGAAAGGGCTGGACCTCCCGGACTTCCAGTCATCATGCCCCATACGGTACCAGGGTGAAAGAAAGTGACCGCTTTGGCCTCCGGGCATATGAAAGATCCCTGATTGTTCATCTCCGGGGCTGACCACCATTCTCTGAGAGGCACCAAAATTCCCCAACTGCACTCTGGGTAGATTGCTGTCGCCCGGCAGGGCCGCCGGGGTCAGATTCAGCCAGCGCCGGAGCAGTGGATTCATGCTTCCGAAGGGGTGCTGGATTTCAACCCGGTTTCGCTCGCCCCAGGAAACCAATTCCGTATCCGAATTCTCCAGGCCATGATTGTCGATCACGGCATCCATCGCCGATACCAGCAGCGCCTCCCAATCGTCATCCTCAGGCGGCAAAAGATGAGGGGGTTGAACCTCCAGGAGGCTGCGCACTGCTCGCTCCCGCTTCAGGATGGGGCGCATGTCGAAATCCGGATGGGCCTTGAGCACCGGGTGCAGGAGCGGCCCCAAAGCCCGGCCATGAACCGCCTGACGGAAATCCCGCAGCAAGGGATAGCCGGTCGATTCGGGCCAGGCATGACCATGCCAGCGGGCCACTGCCTGGTGGAAACGATCCCTGCCGACAGTGGACTCCCCGGCCCGCACCGCTTCCAGGGCCAGTGGGACCCATTCATAAAGCAACCGGGCTTCGTCATCGAGCTGGATGGCCAACATATCGGCTTCATCAAAGCTTTCCTGCTCGAACAGGCGGTCACGGATCTGCCGCTGGCGGGCAGCAATGGGGTACCCCCCGTCACCCGCTTTTTTCAGATCCTCTCCCCCGGCGACCCGCGCATTGGCCGTCCAGAGACGCTGATGATCGGGACGCAAAAGGCGGGGATAGTCGGCGGCTGGCAACCAGCCACCCTTGAGCTGGAACTCGCTGGAAAGGGGTAGGGGCTCCCCGGGCTGCTGCCAGTTTCCCCGCCTGGGAATCCGCCCCGCAATCGTCCAGCCAATGTCACCAGCGGAATCCACCATGAGGATGTTCTGGGGCGGCATACCCAGTGCGGCAGCCGCCTTGCTCGCCTCTTCAAGATCCCGCGCCTGGTAAAGACCCAGAAAATCCATATTGAGGGCGCCCGACAGGGCACCGTTCCAGACCAGCACATGTTCATCGTCGCCGGCGGTCGACACCACTGGTCCCCACTCGGTCCAGGGGTAATGCACAAGGCGATCCTCACCGCCCCGAACTCGAATCCGTTCCTCATGTTCTTCAATGGGAGCACTACCTCCGGGTCGGCGGTAATGGCCCGGCGAATCATCGTCCGGCTCATGGCGCTCGAGGCGCACCCGGGTCGACCACTCGCCGTAACTGTTAGTAAAGGCCCAGGCCACCCAGCCATTGCTACCTGCGATAATCCCAGGCGTTCCCGGCAGACTGACGCCACTGAGATTCAGCTGCCGCTCACCGTCCAACTCAAGGCGAAGTCGGTACCAGGTATTGGGCAGTGACAGGCCAAGATGCATATCCCCGGCGAGCAAGGCGCGACCATCCGGCCCCAGCTCGGCACTTACCGCCCAGTTATTGCTGCCCACCAGAGGTTCTTCGCCACGGAAGAGCCGCCACGGATCGGTCACCACATCCTCGAACTGACGAGTATCCAGGGCCTCGACCGAGGGCACTGGCGGTAGCGCCGGATAGGGCTCCTCGACGATGGGGGCATCCATGGGGTCGGCAGGGTCAAGCAGAAAGGCCAGCACCTCGCTGGGCAGGGCATCCGCCATCTGTGCCATTCGCAGACTACGCATGGCCCGCTGATCGGTGAGATAGAAGTACATGGCCAGGTTTACCAGCAGGCTATCGGCTTCCTGCCAGGGCTCGGGACGGGTGCGCAGCAGCCAGTATTCAGGCGGCCGGGCTGCCAGGGCCTCCAGGCCGGCATTGACCCCCTCGGTATAGGCACCCAACATGGCCCGCTCTTTTGCGCTCAGGTTTTCGAGTGCCTGTTCGGCCAGGGCACGGCCCCGCCAGCGGCGACGCTCCCGATCAAAATCCACTGCCACCTCACCGAACAGGGCCGCCATTTCACCCGCGCCCGAACGTCGCAGGGTGTCCATCTGAAAAAAGCGAGACTGGGAATGGATGAAACCGCTGGCACGGACGAGATCATCCAGGTCTGCCGCCTTGATGGTGGGCACACCCTGCGCATCCTTATATACCGTGACCGGGGCCGTGAGTCCGGGGACCGAGTAAGCACCATCTGTGAGCGGCAGGCTGGCGCGCAATAGCAAATAGGCCACTGCGATCAGCAGGGCCACCGTCAGGCCCAATCCGCCCACACCCCATATCATGATGCGCTTAACCATCGCCTCCTCCTTCGGTGCCTCACCGGGATTCTGGCACAAGCTGCGGGCGGGGGCGATTCTCTGGCGAATCCAATTAGTCGCATCAATGACCAAACTGACCGACGAACGGGATCAATCCTTGCCGAGAAACCGGCTCCGTGCTTATTCTTGGCGGGTCAAAACCACTCGGCCGGCTCAGTAGACGCTGAATCAGGGGGGCTCGAATGCTTGTCTTCCAGTATGGCTCCAATCTTTCTTCCCGACGCCTGAACAGCCGCCAGCGGCTGGGCGGCGCCGCCCGTGTCGTTGGCATAGCCCGTACCCGACACCCCTATCAATTCTGCTTTCCAGTCTGGGGTGGCATCAACGATTGCGCTGCCGCCGGCATCCTGCCCGGCGGTGAACGGCCCGTCTGGGGGGTGGTCTATGACATTCCACATCACTTCGTTGTTCGAAGCGAAACCGCCGACCATCCCACACTGGATGCCATAGAAGATGAGGGGCGGGATTATTGGCGGGGCCCCGTGGAACTGCTCAGCGCAGATGGCAAGGATTTCCCCGAGAACATCCAAACCTATCACCCCCGCCAGCCTCGTCAGGACCTGCTCACCCAATGGCACTATGTCCGTCATATCCTTGAGGGTGCACGGGAACACGCTCTGCCGCCGGATTATCAGAACCATCTGGTTGCCTGTATGCTGGACAATAATCCGAACCTGAAAACCCAACTGAACGAGACCGCGACACTCTGATCCAGCCTTGAGGGGACAAACATGATCTGGCTACCGGTAAGCAGTCTTTATGCGGGCCTGGGAGCATTGTTGTTGCTTGCCCTGGCCGGCCGTATCCCGCCCCTGAGGCGACGCCACCGGGTTGGCATCAACAGTGGTGGCCGAGAGGATATCGCCCTGGCCATGCGCGCCCACGCCAATGCGGTAGAGAACCTGCCATTGGGGCTGCTTCTGCTCGCCCTGCTGGAAATTCAGGGCATTCACGTTGGCTTTTTGCATTTACTGGGTGGTGGCCTGCTGCTGGGGCGCTTCCTGCATGCCTGGGGCCTGAGTCGCTCTGGCGGTATCAGTTTTGGTCGCTTCTGGGGTATGGTTCTCACCTGGTTGTCACTGATCATAATGGCGGGAATGTTGCTATGGCTGGCGTTGCCTCTGAGTCAGGGACAGACCTGAGTCATTACCTGCTATCGGAGACCGCTGAGATCAGGGAGCGTTTTGAGCGCAACCCCCTGTTCGTCCGCGCCTTCGCGGATCTTGTGGAGCCCCATGCCTACCGCAATCTTCTTGCTGCCTTTCACGGCTACTACCTCATCCTGGAAACCCTGATTCGACGCCGCCAGCAGTGGCTCATGGCCGGGCTGGCAAAGCTTCGGCTCAATAAGGCTGCGTGGCTGGAACAGGACCTGCAAGCACTCGGTGCCATGCCCGGCCCCGCCGCGCCACTGGCCCTTTTGCCACGCATTCAGTGTCTGCCGGAGGCGGTTGGCGCCTGCTTCATGAGCGAGTACATCGCCTGGAACGGGGAAGTGGTGGAGAAACACCTCTGCCTGGCCCTGCCGCAGCACTGTCGTGATGCGATCCGCTTCGTTACCGCCTATGGTCGCAGCCGGCACATGCAATGGCAGCGCTTTCTGGACTGGCTGGATGGTAACCACTGGTCAGAGGAAGACGAGCAGTTGATGCGTCAGGCCGCATGGCAGGGTTTCTCGGGCCTGGACGAATGGCTACGCTGCTCACTTGAGAGAAAACAGTGAGGGGCAAGGGTGAGGGGTTCAGGAGTCGAAAAGAATCTTTTCCTAACCCCTAACCCCTAACCCCTTAGACCCTGAGAATCTTCATCGCATTGGTCCCTCCGGCCACGCCTTCAAAGTCACCCTTGGTGAAAATCAGAAGCTCTTTCTTTTCCACCGCCCCCATGTTCACCAACACATCCGCTGCATCCTCAAGAATTTTCTTGGGATCATGGTGGAGGATGTCGTAGGGAACGGGATAAACCCCTCGATACAGGGTGACCCGCCGCCGGGTTCGCTCATGGCGCGTCAAGGCATAAATGGGAATGCCGGAACGGATTCTGGACATCCAAAGCGGGGTGGAGCCTGATTCGGTCAAGGCAACAATGGCACGCACATCCAGGTGATTGGCTGTATACATGCTGGCCATGGCAATGGCTTCGTCAATCCGTTCAAAGCGGCTATCCAGACGATGCCGGGAGCGCTGTGTCCGGGGTTGCTTCTCCGCGCCGACACAAACCCGCTCCATGGCCTCCACCACGCGCACGGGATACTGCCCCGTCGCCGTTTCCGCAGACAGCATGACGGCATCAGTGCCATCCATGACCGCATTGGCCACATCCAGCACTTCCGCCCGGGTAGGTCGCGGCTGGGTAATCATGGATTCCATCATCTGAGTGGCCACAATGACGACCCGGTTCAGGTCCCGAGCCTGGTGGATGATCATTTTCTGGACCGCCGGCAGCTCCGCGTCGCCGATCTCCACCGCTAGATCGCCACGAGCCACCATCACCCCGTCACTGGCCATAATGATTTCATCGATAGCTTCTACCGCCTCGGATCGCTCGATCTTGGCGATAATGCCGGCCTGGCCGCCAGCTTCTCTCAGCAAGGAACGGGCCTGATCCACGTCCTCGGCGGAGCGGGGAAAGGAGATTGCCAGGTAATCCACATCCAGATCCGCGGCGGTACGGATATCTTCCCGATCCTTCCCGGTCAGGGCAGGCGCCGACAGCCCCCCGCCCTGACGGTTGATGCCCTTGTTGTCCGACAGGCGCCCGCCGATCTCCACCCGGGTATGAATCCGCTGCCCCTCCACACTCTCCACGCGCAGAGCAATGAGACCATCGTCCAGCAACAAGACATCGTCAGCCTGGACATCGCCGGGCAGGCCCTTGTAGGTCAGGCCAACCTGGGTCTCGTCGCCACCTTTGGGGCCCAGACTGGAATCCAATACAAAGCGCTGACCATCACGTAATTCCACCGGGCCGTTGCGGAAACCGTCTATGCGGATCTTGGGCCCCTGAAGATCCGCCAGCAGGGCCACATCCCGTTCTTCTGCCGCGGCCGCCTCCCGGGCCATCGCCGCCAGGCGACCGTGATCCTCGGCCTGGCCATGGGAAAAATTGATGCGCATGACATCCACCCCGGCTGCCACCAACTGTCGCAACTTATCAACCGTTGCGACGGCCGGGCCCAGGGTTGCAACTATCTTGGTTCTTCTTGGCATGTGAAAGAACAGTCAGCAGGTTAATGACGACAGGCGGTGCCGGCGAAGCGGCATCACCTGGATTGATATTTCTTCAGACTAACAGGCTAGACGTTCAAGGAGAATAAAGGAATCTCGGGTAAAGGCACAGCTAGGCAGAACCTTCCTCACGCTCCCATACGAAAACACCGCCCGAAGGCGGTGTTTTCGTATGGGAGCTGTTCACTTGGAACTGTCCACCGTCCCTAGCCATGTCCAGCTGCGGCGGCCTGCTCGCTGCCACGGCTTTCAAGAATGGCCACCGCCGGTAGCGTCTTGCCTTCCAGGAATTCGAGGAAGGCCCCGCCACCGGTGGAAATATAGGATACCCGATCGGCGATGCCATACTTGTCCACCGCGGCCAGCGTGTCACCGCCGCCAGCGATGGAAAAGGCGGAGGAATCGGCGATGGCCTCGGCCAGTATGCGGGTGCCCTGTCCGAACTGATCAAACTCGAACACACCCACCGGACCGTTCCAGACTATGGTACCGGCTTCCTTGAGGCTTTCGGCGAAGGCCTCGGCGGTATCAGGGCCAATATCCAGCACCATTTCATCGGCGGCAATCTCATCGACCTTCTTCACGTCCGCCTCGGCGCTGGCATCGAACTCGGTTGCCACGACCACGTCGCTGGGAACCGGAATTTCACCGCCCTTGGCTTTGGCTTGCTCCATCAGGCGCTTGGCCTCGGGGATGAGATCGGGCTCGTGCAGGGATTTGCCCACGTCATGACCCGCGGCAGCAATGAAGGTATTGGCGATGCCACCACCGACAATCAGTCGATCCACCACCTTGCTGAGGCTTTCCAGCACGGTCAGCTTGGTGGAAACCTTGGAGCCGGCAACGATGGCCACCAGGGGACGCTTGGGGTTCTCCAGGGCATGGCCCAGTGCCTCCAGCTCCCGAGACAGCAGCGGTCCGGCACAGGCGACTGGGGCGAAGCGGGCGACGCCATGGGTCGAGGCCTGTGCGCGGTGGGCGGTACCAAAGGCATCCATGACAAAGACATCACACAGGGCGGCCATCTTCCGTGCCAGGCCCTCGTCATCGGCTTTCTCGCCCTTGAGGAAACGAACGTTCTCGCAGAGAACGACCTCGCCTTCCTCGACTGCCACGCCATCGATCCAGTCCTTGACCAGGCGCACCTTGCGGCCGAGCAATTCCGTCAGGCGTTCCGCCACCGGTGCCAGGGATTGGCTTTCGTCATATTCCCCTTCTGTGGGTCGGCCAAGGTGGGACATCAGCATTACCCGGGCACCACCGTCCAATGCTGCCTTGATCGTGGGCAGCGAGGCCCGGATGCGGGCGTCACTTGTCACCTTGCCGTCTTTGACCGGCACATTCAGATCCTCGCGGATGAGAACGCGCTTGTTACTAAGGTCCAGTTCCGTCATTTTGAGGATGGTCATCGCCAGCCTCCCTGGTTTGCCAAAAACAAATGCGGGCGCCGGCAGCAACCGGCGCCCGGACTCATGCCGGCCTGGGGTCGCTTCAGGCCTTCATCACGGCTAGTGCGGTGTCCAGCATACGGTTGGAGAAACCCCATTCGTTGTCGTACCAGGCGCAGACCTTGACCAGGTTGCCGTTGATGACCTTGGTCAGGCCGGCATCCACGGTGGAAGAAGCCGGATCGTGGTTGAAGTCCACGGAAACCAGCGGGTCTTCTGTATAGGCCAGAACACCCTTGAGCGGACCTTGAGCGGCTTCCTTCAGGATGCCGTTGATTTCCTCGACGCTGGTTTCGCGGGAAGCGGTGAAGCTCAGATCCACCATGGAGACGTTGATGGTGGGCACACGCACAGCGAAACCGTCCAGCTTGCCGTTGAGTTCCGGCATCACCAGTCCCACGGCGGCGGCGGCGCCGGTCTTGGTGGGGATCATGGACATGGTGGCGGAACGGGCGCGGCGCAGGTCCTTGTGATAAACGTCGGACAGCACCTGATCGTTGGTGTAGGCATGAATGGTGTTCATCAGCCCGGACTCGATGCCCACCTTGTCGTTCAGGGGCTTGACCAGGGGGGCCAGGCAATTGGTGGTGCAGGAGGCGTTGGAGACCACGCTGTCATCGGCCGTCAGGCTGTCGTGGTTGACGCCGTAGACGATGGTGGGCAGGTCCTTGCCCGCGGGAGCGGAAATCAACACCTTCTTGGCGCCGGCCTGGATATGGGCGGAGGCCTTGTCCTTGCTGGCAAACAGACCGGTGCACTCCATCACCAGATCCACGCCCAGATCGCCCCAGGGCAGCTTGCTCGGATCGCGCTCGGCGCAGACCTTGATCTTGTCGCCATTGACGACCAGGTAGTCGCCATCCACTTTCACTTCGCCCGGGAAACGGCCGTGGGCGGTATCGAAACGCGTCAGGTGGGCATTGGTTGCGGCATCACCCAGATCGTTGATCGCCACGATTTGGATTTCATCGGTGCGGCCAGCCTCATAAAGTGCACGCAGAACATTGCGGCCGATGCGGCCGTAACCGTTGATTGCTACCTTGATCGCCATGTCATCTCTCCCTTGGAGGTTCCTGAGAATCAGCTGTCGAGATTCTTGAGTACATCGCGCGCGGTGTCCATGACCCGCGTCACCGTAAAACCGAAATGCTTGAAAACGTCCTCGGCGGGGGCCGATTCACCGAACTGGTCCAGGCCGACCACGGCCCCGGCATCCCCCGTCCAGCGCTGCCAGCCGTCGCTGACGCCGGCTTCCACCGCCACGCGGGCGGCGACATCCGGCGGCAGCACGCTCTTGCGATAGGCCGCATCCTGGCGCTTGAAGACACAACTGGAAGGCATGGACACCACGCGAACCTTCAAGCCTTCCTCGCGCAGGCCCTTGGCGGCTTCCGTACAAAGCGCCACTTCCGAGCCGGTGCCGATCAGAATCACATCGGGCTTGCCATCACTGTCAGAGAGGACATAGGCGCCACGCCGGATGTTGCCGATGGTCTCCCCGTCACGCGCCTGGAAGGGCAGACCCTGGCGGGACAACGCCAGACAGGTGGGCCCGTTGCGTCGCTCGATGGCATCCTGCCAGGCCACCGCGGTTTCCACGGTGTCACAGGGACGCCACACGGTCATGTCCGGGATGATGCGCAGGGAGGCCAGGTGCTCCACTGACTGGTGAGTCGGCCCATCCTCGCCCAGGCCGATGGAATCATGGGTATAGACGAAGATGGAGCCCACCTTCATCAGCGCGGCCATGCGCACGGCATTGCGGGCATAATCGGAAAAGGTCAGGAAAGTGCCGGCATAGGGAATGAAGCCCCCGTGCAGAGCCAGCCCGGAAACCATTGCCGACATGGCAAATTCCCGAACCCCGTAGTAGATGTAGTTGCCATCCGGATCCGCCGCGGTCACCGTGCGGGCGTCCTTGAACTGGGTGTTGTTGGAGCCGCTGAGATCCGCGGAGCCACCGATGAGCTCAGGCAGCGCCTGGGCCAGGCTATCGAGACTCTTGCCGGAAGCCTTGCGGGTGGCCATCTTCTCACCATCCCGATCCATGGCGGTCAGCAACTCACCGGCCACCGCCTCCCAGTCACCGGGCAGTTCAGCATTCATGCGCCGCTGGAATTCAGCCGCAAGGGCGGGATGTTCCTGACGATAATTCTCAAACAGTGCCCGCCAGCTATCCTCGACTTCCTGTCCCCTGGCGCGGGCATCCCAGCCGCCACGAATGGCATCGGGCACTTCAAACGGCGGGTGCTCCCAGCCCAGTTCCTGGCGGGCCGCCGCAACTTCGTCCTCGCCCAAGGCGGCACCGTGGACGCCAGCGGTTCCCTTCTTGTTGGGGGAACCAAAACCAATCACGGTCTTGCAGCAGATGATGCTGGGCTTGTCGGATTCGGCACGGGCCTGCTCGATGGCCGCACGCACCGCCTCGGCGTCGTGGCCATCCACATCGCGGACCACATGCCAGCCATAGGCCTCGAAACGCCTGGGCGTGTCGTCGGTGAACCAGCCGTCGACCTCGCCGTCGATGGAGATGCCGTTGTCATCATAGAAGGCAATCAGCTTGCCGAGCCCCATGGTCCCTGCCAGGGAGCATGCCTCATGGGAGATGCCCTCCATCAGGCAACCGTCCCCCATGAAGACATAGGTGAAGTGATCGACGATATCGAAGCCAGGCTGATTGAAACGGGCGGCCAGGACCTTCTCCGCCAGGGCCATGCCCACGGCATTGGCCAGACCCTGTCCCAGAGGACCGGTGGTGGTCTCCACGCCCGGCGCATAGCCGTACTCGGGGTGCCCCGGTGTCATGGAATGAAGCTGACGGAAGTTGCGAATCTCTTCCATGGGCAGCTCATATCCGCTCAGGTGCAGGAGGGAATAGACCAGCATGGAGCCATGACCGTTGGACATCACAAAGCGGTCACGGTCCTCCCACTTGGGGTTGAGCGGGTTGTGCCGAAAGAAGTCGTTCCACAGCACTTCGGCAATATCGGCCATGCCCATGGGGGCGCCGGGATGACCGGAGTTGGCTTTCTGAACCGCATCCATGCTCAGGGCACGAATGGCGTTGGCAAGTTCTCGGCGTGAGGGCATGCAAGCTCCCTGAGTACGATGGCAGCCCACCCCGGCACTGGAACGGCTACAGCCGGCCAGACCGGCCACGGCCTGTGCGGCGCCGATGGCGGGGAGGATGGAGACGCAACGGAAAAATTAAAGCGCCTATTTTCGCGGATTGGCGCCCAAACGGCAAGGCCGCGACTGGCTCAGCCCTGCTGGGCCAGGGCTGGCGCGGCTTGCGCAGGTCGCCAGCCGGTGAGCTTTTCGTACAAAGCCAGTGTCTCGCGCACTGTGCGCTCCGGCGTAAAGCATTCGCGGATTCGCTGTTCCGCCGCCTGGCCCATGCGCCGGCGGGCCTCGGGATTACTCAGCAGGCTGCCCAGGGCGCCAGCCAGCGCATCGGCATCGCCCGGCGGGACCACCAGGCCGCTAACGCCATCCTCGACCAGCTCCGGGCTACCACCGGCACGGGTGACCACCGGCGGCACGTTCTGACACATGGCTTCAATGACGGCCCGGGGCAAGCCCTCGCGGCGCAAGGCCGGCAGCACGAAAATATCAAAGGCGCCGGAAATCCGCGAAGCATCATCCTGCCATCCCAGCTGATGAATGCGATCCCTGGCCGGACTCTGGCGAATACAGCGGGCCACTTCCCGGTCCGCCACATCCCCCACCAGGACCAGCCGGGCGCGAGGATTCTCCAGCTGCTCCAGGGCATGAATCAGTGCCGGGATGCCCTTGCGCTTGCGCATCTGGGCCACGCAGCCAATCACCGGACCGTCCCCGGGCACACCGTAATCGGACAGACGCAGCGGCGGTTTGCGCCAGAAGTCCGCGTAATGGCCCTTGTGGATGGTCACCACCTTCTCCATGGGCACACGCCAGCCGAGAAAACGGTTGGCCAGCAGATCCTGGCGAATGGCCTCGCAGACACAGATGATGGCGTCCACCCG
This sequence comes from Natronospira sp., assembly GCA_003558125.1. Classification (GTDB taxonomy): domain Bacteria; phylum Pseudomonadota; class Gammaproteobacteria; order Natronospirales; family Natronospiraceae; genus Natronospira; species Natronospira elongata. The sequence goes on from PWMQ01000073.1 coordinate 81,210, forward strand.
GCGATTGAGAAAACTCCGCCGCGAGGAGGGATTCAACCAGTGCAGATTACCCACGATGCCGCGATAGGCGACCAGCTTGGGCGGCAGGTCGCGGATGGCGCGAATCACATTGGACAAGGCGATCTTGACGAACACGTGCACCAGCGCCGGTTTTTCATGCAGGACAATGGCCCGCACCCGGGCAATGGCCTCGCGGTCGATGCGCCCGCCCCACTGAATGTGCTCGACGGTGATGCCGGCCCGGCGCAGATCATCCTGGTATTTGGCTGCCGGATCACAAATAACCCGCACATCCAAGCCGTGATCTACCATGCCCAGAAGCTGGTGTCGCTCTCCGGCATCGATCTCCTCAAAGACGTATAAGACCTTCAAAATGCCCTCCACGTGACCGACCAGGATGGCCGAAAAATCCCTTTCCACGCTGCCCCGACAAAGCTGACAAGGATACCCGGTCTGAGCCGGGATGTCCCGCCCGGTAAAGCCCGGAGAAAATGCCCTCCGGCCGGCGCCGAGGGCTGCCCCCTATGCCCGCTAAGGCTACACTAGGACAAGGTCCGGCCGCGAGACGGCAATGACAGACGGCAACGGAGGGATCGTTCATGCTATTCCTGTTCTCGGATTTCGGCCTGCAAGGCCCTTACGCTGGCGAAATGGAGGCCGCGGCGCGGCGCCACAGTCAACAAACGCCAATCCATTTGATGCATGATGCCCCCTCTTTCGAGCCCGGCGCAGCCGGCCTGTTACTGCGGGCACTAAGCAGGCAATTCCAGCCAGGTGACATCTGCGTGGCCGTGGTCGACCCCGGCGTGGGCGGGGCACGCTGCCCGGTCTGTCTCCTGGCCGACGGTATCTACTATGTGGGACCCGACAACGGTCTGCTGGCGCAGCTTGCCGACCATGCCAGCCGCCACGAGTGGTGGGAAATCACCTGGCGGCCAGAGCAGCTCTCCGCCAGTTTCCACGGCCGCGACCTGTTTGCGCCCTTCGCTGCCCAGCTTCAGACCGGGATGAGCCCGACTGCCATAGGCGCCCAGCCCCTCCACGATCCGGTCTCCACCGACAGCGTCAGCGATCAAATCATCTATGTGGATGGATTTGGCAACTGCGTGACCGGCCTGCTCGCCGACGACGTCCCCAGAAGCAGTCAGCTGATGGTCAACGGAAAAGCCATCACCCGTGCCCGCAGCTTCTGCGATGTCCCCCCTGGACAGTCGTTCTGGTATCGCAATTCCATGGACCTGGTGGAGATCGCCGCGAACCAGGACAGTGCCGCGGCGCTGCTTGAGCTTACCGTGGGAACGTCGGTGTCAGTGGATAGGGGCTGAGCGCAGGACGATTAACGCCTGGAAGAATCAAAGACCTGGTAGTCCTCCGCTTTCGGCAGCTCAGCGACGACGGTCTGCACCTCTGCCGGGGCCGGCGCGATGCGACGGGCCCGCAAGTCCAACCAGGCGCCCTGAACCTCAATGACAGCGGCCACCTCCCCATCGGCCTTCTTGATCACATGACGCATTCGCCAATGCTTGCCGTTGCTGGACATGCCGGTCAGTTCAGTCCCCACCCGAATCGTCTCGCCGCCACGGATCTCCCGGTGGTATTCAATGGATTCCTTGAACAGGACCGGTCCCACGCCGTGCTTGGCCATTGCGGCCATGGTCAAGCCGCCATCAGCCAGCGCCGACAGGCGAATCTGGGCACCGTAGTCCAGATAGGCGCTATGACGCATATGGCCGTTGGGGTCCAGATCCACCCAGCGAATCTCGTAATCCTTCTCGTACATGACTCATCACCCTTGGTTGATACTGACGATCTCTTTGCCCCGGGAAGCATGGAGCAAAAAAAGGGGCCCGCAGAATCGGGCCCCTTGGGTCGTGCATGGCCGCATGCCCGGATCAATAGCGATAATAATCCGGCTTGAAGGGGACATCCTGAGGTACGCCGATGTAATTGGCCTGCTCCGCAGACAGGCGAGTCAGCTTGGCGCCGATCTTGTCCAGATGCAGTCGAGCCACTTCCTCGTCCAGATGCTTGGGCAGGACATAGACCTTGTTCTCGTACTCACCCGGCTTGTTGAACAGCTCCATCTGCGCCATCACCTGGTTGGTGAAGCTGGCGGACATGACGAAACTGGGATGGCCGGTGGCACAGCCCAGATTCACCAGACGCCCTTCGGCCAGCAGAATGATGCGCTTGCCGTCGGGGAAAATCACGTGATCCACCTGGGGCTTGATATTTTCCCAGTCGTACTGCTTGAGACCGGCCACATCGATTTCATTGTCGAAGTGACCGATGTTGCAGACGATGGCCTGATCTTTCATCTTGGCCATGTGGTCGGCGCTGATCACATTGAAGTTACCGGTGGCGGTGACGAAGATGTCAGCCTGATCCACCACATCGTCGAGCTCCACCACGCGATAACCTTCCATGGCGGCCTGCAGGGCGCAGATGGGATCAATCTCGGTAATCCACACCGTGGCACCCAGGCCACGCAGGGACTGGGCCGAGCCCTTGCCCACATCACCATAGCCGCAGACCACGGCAACCTTGCCGGCGACCATGACATCGGTGGCCCGCTTGATGCTGTCCACCAGCGATTCGCGACAGCCGTAGAGGTTGTCGAACTTGGATTTGGTCACCGAGTCGTTCACGTTGATGGCCGGGAAATCCAGGGTGCCTTCCTTCTGCATGCGATAAAGGCGGTTCACACCGGTGGTGGTTTCCTCGGTCACGCCCTTGATCTGGGCCTTGACCTTGGAGTACCAGCCCGGCTTTTCATCCAGGCGCTTCTTGATGGCGGCAAACAGGGCCTTTTCCTCATCAGCGCCGGGATTGTCCAGCACGGAGGGGTCCTTCTCGGCCTCGGCACCCAGATTGATCAACAGCGTGGCATCACCGCCATCGTCCAGGATCATGTTGGCGCCTTCGCCCTCCCACTCAAAGATCCGGTGAGTGAATTCCCAGTACTCATCCAGAGTTTCACCCTTGAAGGCGAACACCGGCGTGCCGTTGTCGGCAATGGCCGCGGCGGCGTGGTCCTGGGTGGAGTAGATATTGCAGGAGGCCCAACGCACTTCGGCGCCCAGGGCTTCCAGGGTCTGGATCAGCACGGCGGTCTGGATGGTCATGTGCAGGGAACCGGCCACGCGCGCACCCTTGAGGGGCTTTTCCTGGCCGTACTTCTCCCGCAGGGCCATCAGACCCGGCATTTCGGTTTCCGCAATGGCGATTTCCTTGCGACCGAATTCCGCCAGGGACAGATCGGCCACGTGAAAGTCTTCACCATTTCGCTTTTCAACCACAGCGTTCATAGTTCAACTCCGTAGATTGTGAAGCGAGCGCCGTTCTGAAAAGAAAACTCCGCTCCGAGCCTGGCGGGTTACCCCGTTGCAACGCTCCTCGGACCGGTCTTACAGATTTTCTGGTATCAGGCCTGCCGTGCAGCCTTGAGACCGGCGGCCTCGCGCAAGGTTTCAGCCCGGTCGGTCTTTTCCCAGGGGAAATCACCGTCTTCACGACCGAAATGACCGTATGCGGCGGTTGGTTGATAGATCGGGCGCACCAGATCCAGCATCTTGAGGATGCCGTAGGGCCGCAGATCGAAATGCTCACGGATCAGCGCAGTCAGCCGCTCATCATCCACCTGACCGGTGCCGAAGGTATCCACGCTGATCGAGGTGGGCTCGGCCACGCCGATGGCATAGGAGAGCTGGATCTCGCAACGCTCGGCCAGGCCCGCGGCGACCACGTTCTTGGCCACATACCGGGCGGCGTAGGCGGCAGAGCGGTCGACCTTGGACGGGTCCTTGCCGGAGAAGGCACCGCCACCGTGTCGGGCCATGCCACCATAGGTATCGACAATGATCTTGCGGCCGGTGAGGCCGCAGTCACCCACCGGACCGCCGATCTCGAATCGGCCGGTGGGATTGATCAGGTAACGGGTCTTGCTGTCGATCCACTCCGCCGGGAGTACCGGCTTGATGATCTCCTCGATCACCGCCTCGCGGATCTGCTCGTTACTCACGTCCGGGCCGTGCTGGGTGGACAAGACCACGGTATCCACGCCCACCGGCTTGTTGTTCTCGTAGCGGAAAGTGACCTGGCTCTTGGCATCCGGGCGCAACCACGCCAGCTTGCCGCTGCGGCGCACCGCCGACTGCTGACGGACCAGACGGTGAGCGAAGGTGATGGGCGCCGGCATCAGCACATCGGTCTCGTTGCTGGCATAACCGAACATCAGGCCCTGGTCACCCGCCCCCTGCTCTTCCTCGGACTCCCGGTCCACACCCTGGGCAATATGCTCACTCTGCTTGCCGATGGCATTCATGACCGCACAGGTATGGCCGTCAAAGCCCAGCTCGGAGCTGTCATAGCCGATATCCACGATGGTCTGACGGACCAGATCTTCCAGGTCCACCCAGGCGCTGGTGGTGATTTCGCCGGCAATGATCACGAATCCGGTTTTCACCAGGGTTTCGCAGGCCACCCGCGCCCTTTTGTCTTGCTCAAGGAGCGCATCGAGAATCGCATCGGACACCTGATCGGCAATCTTGTCCGGGTGCCCCTCAGACACCGACTCAGAGGTGAACAGGTAGTTTTTCGACATGCCAGGCTGTCTCCCGGGTTGAAACCGGCCACACCGGGCCGGTCGTCGCTAAAGGATCAAAAACGCATGGAACGCGTAGAATGCCTCATTGTACAATTCGCGTCATATTTTCTCGACCGGTGGGGGGTCAGACGGCCCCGACCACCCTCGCCCCAGCCCCGGGGCAGTGCCTGAACTGGAGATTGGATCATGGCCAGACTGGAGACACCCGCCTGCGACTTCGGACGGCCGGCCCCCGATTTCCGCCTCCCCGGGGTGGATGGCCAGGACTGGACGCTGGAGGATTGCCGCGGTTACAAGGGCACGGTGGTGATGTTCATCTGCAATCACTGCCCTTATGTGCAGGCAATCCTCGACCGCATTGTCCGCGATGCCCGGGAATTGGAGCAATACGAGGTCGGCAGCGTCGCCATCATGTCCAATGACACCGAGGCCTACCCGGAAGACGGCTTTGACAAGATGAAGGCTCTGGCCGAGGAAGCCGGTTTCACCTTCCCCTACCTCTACGACGAAAGCCAGGAGACCGCCAGGCTGTATGGGGCGGTCTGCACACCGGATTTCTTCGGCTTCGATGCCGAACTGAAGCTCCAGTATCGGGGCCGGCTGGATGCCAGCGGCCGCCATCGCGCCGACGACAGCAGCCGTCGCGAACTGTTCGAGGCCATGAAGCGCATTGCCCAGACCGGCCAGGGACCGGAGCCGGAGGCTCAGCAGCCGAGCATGGGCTGCTCCATCAAATGGCGGGGTGCTGCGCCCTGAATCCAGCCCCAAACGTGGGGGCTTTTCCCTTCATTTTTTGGGCAAGCACATACGACGTTTCCTGACATTAGTTTGCGCGAAAGCGCCTTCGCAAGCCCCCGGCAAAGGTGCTGGACCGACCATCGCCCCAGTCGCCATGGTCGTAATCACTGCTCATAGCCCCCTTGAGCTCCCTTTTACCATGAGGCACTCCATGTGGGGGGTGTTCAACCATCGATCCAAAAATCTACGCTGGCCCCGTCGTCTCCGCAACGGAGAAGCGACGAAGCAGGGGACCCAGAAACGGTTCTGGGCGGTATTGGGGAGGGGTTTTGGGGTAGCGGGCACCCGGCAACTGCTAACAATCTAAACGCAATCATTTACAGCCTGCCATTGCTCCGCAAATCACTCCTTCGCATACCAAGTCTCAAGCCCGTTCTTGCACGCAGCACGCAGTGCGTCGACGTCTTCCGACACGCGCAAGGGAGAAGTAACAATGGATTCCAACACCGATGAAAACCAGAATGAAACACCCCGGATAAGTCGCTTAAATGCGCTGATGATTGCCTTACTCATTGCTCTGCTGATGCCAGGCTGCTTCAGCTCCAGTAGCTCAGACTCCGATTCCGGCAATGGAGATGTGACGGACCCGGACAACGGCGATGACGATGACGATGACGATGACGATGACGATGACGATGACGATGACGATGACGATGATGATGACGCGGACAGCTTCGGCATCAGCGGCATTGTCGACGGACTTGGTGCCGACGCTCTGGGACTGACCCTGAGCGCAAATGGACAATCCGAAAGCCTGACGATCGAAGAAGACGGCCAGTTCAGCTTTGATGAAGAACTTGAAGATGGGCAGAGCTGGACGGTAGATATCTCCGATGCACCCACAGATCGGGTTTGCCAGGTAGATCCAGATTCAGGCGAAATCGACGGAACAGATGTCGAGCTTGCGGTTGACTGCGACATGGGTCTGGCCTTCTTTGCCTACTCCGACATCATGCAGATGCATCTCGAGTGGGAAGGTAACGACCCGGTAGACATCAAGTATTCTTCCGATCCCAACTGTGATTGGGAGAACTATTCCCTGTGTGCTGATAGCGGCATGTTGGTCGATGTAAGCGACGGCAGTGTCACAATCGGGGCCATAGCAGACGAATTTGACTCAGATACGAGTTGGTACTTCGTTGTAGAGTCCAACGGCGAACGATCTCTTGCCGCTGGCGCTCGACCGACACCAATCGCTTTCGGGGGCAACATCGATGCAATGGAAGTCTACGATGAGACGCTTTATGTCGGCGGCCGCCCGAGAGTAGCCTCGGCCGCAACCGGCGGTGGGGGCGTCCTGGATGAAGAAAGTGGCCAGCTCAGTGGCCCAACACCTCATATCGACGGAACCATCAATGCCGCCGAGCCCGACGGACAGGGTGGCTGGTTCATTGGCGGCCAGTTTGCTGCCGTCGGTGGCGAACCTCGTGAGAATCTGGCGAGAATACGTGCTGATGGCTCCCTGGATCCCAATTGGAACGTGTCGACAGACAGCAACGTATACGCCTTGGCGCTTGATGATGACACCCTCTACATCGGTGGCCGTTTCGATGAAGTTGAACATAACGAGACGGATTATTCCCGGAACGGCGTGGCAGCACTCGATGTCCACACAGGAGCCGTAAAGGACTGGAGTCATCCAGCTTCTCCTGCTGTCCATGCAATTGCTACCTATGAGGAGCGTGTTTACATCGGCGGCAACATTACTAGTGGCCCTGGGCCAGATCATCTTCGCGTCCTGCAGGCGGAAGACGGGGATTTGATCGAAAACGAGGCTCCGGAACCAAACAACCATGTTCACGCCATCACCGCTGATGAAGAGCTTGTCTACGTCGGCGGCACTTTCACCGAACTTGACGGTGATACACAATCACGTTTCGCAGCTATCGACCCCCAAACCGGTGAAACTCACAGCGCCTGGGCTGACACAGGAGCTGATGGCAGGGTATCCACACTGCTGGTTGAGGACGATACCTTGTATGTTGGTGGACAGTTCCAGGAGTTCGAAGACGAAACCGGGACGCAGAGCCGTATGCGCCTCGCCACAATCGACGTTACTACCGGAAATCTGGAGGATTGGGATCCGGGGATTGGAGGCCAGGGGCTGACAAGCTATGCGGTCCGCGATTTGGCCCTGAATGAGGACATTCTCTATGTGGCCGGCAGCTTCACCGGCGTTGGCGGCGGATCAGGCCCGGACCCCGAGCATCAGCAGCGGCGCCACCTGGCAGCATTCGAGGCGGGGGGCAATCTGTTGGACTGGAGCACACCGGCAAACGATGTCGCGACCGCCTTGGCAAGCAACGGTGGGAAACTCTTCGTTGGCGGGGAATTTACAGGTCTCGGTGGCGAAATAAGAGAGTATGCGGCTGCACTTGACGCCGAACATGGGACATTGACCGACTGGGCCCCCGATATTCAGGGAACGCCCGCAGGAGTCAGTGATCTGCTGGCGCATGACGGCACCGTCTTCGTCGCTGGACAGTTCGAGCAAGTCAATGGCGAACCTCGGAGCAATCTGGCCGCTGTAGACGCGGTAGATGGCAGTGTTATCGACTGGTCACCCGACCCCAATCAGAATGTCAGTGCATTGATGTTCAATGATGGGGTGCTTTATGCAGCTGGCATGTTCACGGAAATCGGTGAACCGGCCGAGTCACGGGAAAGTCTGGCAGCGCTGGACCCCAATGATGGAACAGTTGGCGCTGATCTGAACATTGAATTCGAGGGCACTACGCTCACTGATCCGATAATCAGGGACATGGTTCGTGTTGATGACCGTCTGATCGTCGCGGGTACCTTTGTCGGCGCACGCGAAGCCGGCGAATCCGATTACGAAGAGCGTGACGCGATCGCGGCATTCGACCTCAGCGACGGAAGCCTGGATCAGGACTTCTCTCCCCAACTTGGCCGCTCGGGAATCAATGTGCCCGATCTGCATGCACTGCTCTATCGTGATGGCGATTTGTTCGTGGGCGGTGTCTTTTATCACGGGGATGAGGCGGATCCCGAACGGGAAAACCTGGCCGCTTTCGATGCCGTGAGCGGAGAGCTACGGGATTGGGAGGTGGAAGTCAGCAGCCGCGTATGGAGCCTCGCGGAGCAAGACGGTGTCCTTTTTGCTGGGGGCGGCTTCAGTAGCGCTGGCGGTGAGGACCGTCAGGGTATTGCTGCCTTCAACCCGGATGGTGACGGCGATCTGCTCGATTGGAATCCGGGCACTAGCGAAGGCGCCGTTCATGCAATTCATGTCACGGAAGATATGATTTTCGTGGGCGGGGCATTCGATTCAGCTGGTGGCGGCGCGGACGAGGACGCCCGAACTCCACGGGAACGATTCGCCGTATTTGATCCGGAAAGCGGCGATCTAATCTGGTAGATTGCCTTGCGAAGGATGCTGGAAAGACGCCCGCCACCGGAGATGTGGCGGGCGTTTTCTTTGCCAACTGCCAATCGGTAAAGCCACTCTGAAACTGCCATGCTTACTGCCGTTTCCTTGCCAGAGTAAGCCCGTCACCAATGGGGACCAGGCTGATGTCGACCCTGTCATCGGCCAATAGAGACTCGTTGAACTGACGAATGGCACGGGTGTCGGCATCGTCCACGGCCGGGTCGGCGACCTTGCCATCCCATAGGGTATTATCCACGGCGATGAGCCCACCGGGCCGGAGCAGACGTAGACAGCATTCGAAATAGTCACCGTAGGCGGTCTTGTCGGCATCGATGAAGGCAAAATCCCAGATGGCCCGCCCCTCTTCCTCGTCTTCCAGCAGGCCCGTGAGAGTCTCCAGCGCCGGCCCGAGACGCAGGTCAATGCGCTCCTCCACTCCGGCCTGCCGCCAATGGCCCCGACCCACATCGGTCCACTCCCGACTGAGATCGCAGGCAAGCACTCGCCCATCCTCTGGCAGGGCCAGGGCCATCGCCAGCGTACTGTAGCCAGTAAAGGTGCCGATCTCGATACAGCGCCTGGCGCCCATCAGCCGCAGGAGCATTTGCATGAATTGGCCCTGTTCCGGGGCAATCTGCATATTGTGCTCCGGTAATCTCGCGGTCTCCTCACGCAGGGCCCGCATGGGCGCGGGCTCTCGCAAGGAAACCCCGAGCAGATACTCGTGCAGGCGTGGATCCAGCGGCGTGGTGCGATTGGACATAAGCTCTCCCTCGACAGGGCCAGATTGGGTCACAGAGGCCACAAATTGCCCTGAATGGCCATGACCATGGCCACTGAAAACGGCAAACTGAGGCCTGGTTCACAGTCTAACTATCATAGCTGTGATAGCTTTAATACTGTGGGCTTGGCCCTTGCCCCGAACAGGGTCGGAGGAATCCCTCTCAGGGAAATGAGGCATTCCCGCCACCATGCAGGGCGGGCACGACGGGCGGCAACGAATGGACAAGATTCTCCAGATCACCGACACCCACTTGTTCGCCGACGGCGATGGCGAACTGCGCGGCACACGAACCGGTGAAACCCTTCGCAAGGTCCTGAACCATGTCCAGGACCACCATGCCGACGCCAAGGCCATCCTGGTGACCGGCGACCTGGTCCAGCAGGAAACCGAAGCAGCCTACCGGCATTTCATTCAGTATTTCGGTGATTTCCAGGTGCCCGTCCTGTGCATTCCGGGCAATCACGATGACCCGGACATCATGCGCCGCACCCTCACCATGCCCCCCTTCCGTCTGGACACCCGAGTCAGTCTGGGTGCCTGGGACGTCATTCAGTTGGACAGTCACATTCCCGGCTCGCCGGCAGGCAGAGTGGGTGAGTCCGGCCTCGCGGAGCTGGACCGCCTGCTCAAGGCAAACCGCCCTCGCCCCACCCTCGTGGCGGTGCACCACCAACCGCGACCGGTGGGCACGCCCTGGCTGGATGGGGTGGGCCTGAAGGATGGCGACCAACTGCTGGAGATAGTCAGCGCCCACGAACATGCCCGTGCCGTGATCTGGGGCCATGTTCACCAGCCCTCGGAGGGATACCACGGTCACCTGCGCTTGCTGGGGACACCCTCCACCTGTGCCCAGTTCCTGGCCGGCAGCGAGGACTTCGCCATCGATCCCGACGCCCCACCCGCCTATCGCGTTCTTTATCTCGACGACGCCGGCCGCATCGACGACGAGCTGGTGCAGCTGCAGGCCGCTGACCTGCCTTCATGAGCGCCCAGGACCCGACCCAGCGCCGCCCCCTGTCGGCACTCGGCCCCAAGGAGGCCCTGGTCCTCTATTACGAGCTGCTGAGACGACACGGCTACAACGACAGCCACAGCGGCAACGCTTCGGTTCGTGACGGAAACCAGATCTGGGTTACCCCCACCGGGGCCTGCGCCGATACGCTGACCGCGGATGAACTTGTCGCCTGCCGGATCGGAGAGAAACCGCCCTCCGGGGCCTCGCTGGATGCAACCCTGCACCTTGCGGTCCAGGCTGCTCGGGAGGACATCTCTGCGGTGCTGCACAGTCACGGCCACCATGCGGTCGGCCTGACCCTGGGCGGGGGTGACTTCATTCCCCCGGACTTCGAGGGCAGTTTCTACTTCGGCCGTGTGCCCGTCCTGGATGTACCCTATGAACGCTATGTCGAGGAGGCCCCGGCGCTGGTGGCCGACTGTCTGAGTGAACACCCGGCCTGCATCGTCCGCGGCCATGGCATATACGCGCGGGGCGAGACGCTGGATCGCGCCTACAAGTGGAGCTGCTCCCTGGAGCAATCCGCCCGTACCGCCTATATCGCTGTGCAATCCGGACGAATTCCCCTGGAACGAATTCTCGACTGACTGGTCTTGCTGGAAAGTATTCCCAGAAGGCGGGACAATAACAGCGAGGAACGCCGCCCTATTCCCCTTCACCCGGAGGTTGAGTTCATGAAATTTCGAGACCCCCTAAGCCGCGCCCTGACCGGGGCGACCTGGATTTTTGCCCTGCTCCTGATGTTGGCTCCCCTGAGTCTGCTTGCCGAAGACAGCGATCTGTCCGAGGCCGCCCCCAGTTTCTGGAAGGTGGAAGGTGAACAAAACACCGTCTGGCTGTTCGGCTCTGTACATGTACTGACGGAGGAGCACTATCCCCTGGCCGATGCGGTGGAAGAGGCATTTGAACAGTCACCTTACCTGGTGGTGGAAACCGACATCGTCAATATCGACCCACAGGTTCAGCAGCAGCTGATGGTCAATGCCGGCCTTCTCCCGGAAGGCACCACCCTGGAGGATGTGCTGGGCGAGGAGCGCTATAAGCGTGCGACCGAGCTGGCCGGTGCCAATGGTTATGATCTGTCGCAGATGAACATGCTCCGACCCTGGCTGTTGGCCCTGGTGCTGACAGTGACCGAATTCGAACGCATGGGCTACACCGCCGATCACGGCGTCGAAACCTATTTCCTGAATCGGGCGGCCGACAAGCACAAATCCATCGTCGAGCTGGAAACCCTGCAATTTCAAATCAGCCTCTTCGACGAGCTGGACGAGGAAACCCAGATTGATTTCCTCATGCAGACGCTGGAAGAGATTGATGGCATGGAGGAGCAGATCGAGGCACTGATCAGTGCCTGGGAGTCCGGCAGCCTGGGAGAGCTGGAAGATGCACTGCTGGAAGACTTCCAGGACTATCCCGAGGTCTACGAGCGCATCGTCACCGATCGCAATCACAACTGGATGGACGATATCACCCGCTTCCTGGACGAGGGCGAGCAGGACTATTTCGTGGTGGTCGGCGCCCTGCACATGGTGGGTGAAGAGGGCCTGGTTAACCTGCTTCGCCAGGCCGGCTATCAAATCGAGTCCAAGTCGGTGACTGCCGAGTAAAGCGTCTGCTGGTCACGGCCCCCCTGATCAGGGATTCATAAAAAGAGCCGGGAACCGCTTCGGTTCCCGGCAATTCGACGCTCACAGCGCCTCCTCAGGGAGAGGTCAGGAAGTAACTACGCGCTTCCTCAACGCAGGCCACCGGGCCAATACTGGCGGCCTGCAATGGATCTGACGCACCGCGTCGCTGTCCGTTACAAATTGCTAAAAGCAGGGAATACTTCGTGGAGCGGGAAAGGCCGAACCGTCTATCGATAAAGCCTGTCGGCAGGCAGAGGGGCGGCAGAGAGCTCGATCTGAAGACCTGAATAACCGTCATGCCGGGTTGCATCAGATACTCCGATGCAACCCTTCAGGACAGATCAGATCTCGATCATTTCAAAGTCTTCCTTGCCCGCGCCGCAATCGGGGCAGACCCAGTTCATGGGTACATCTTCCCACTTGGTGCCCGGCTCAATACCGGACTCCGGGTCCCCTTTTTCTTCTTCATAGACATATCCGCAAATGACGCACATATAGGCTTTCATGGGGAATCTGCACTCCTGACTGGGCTCGTGAACAGGCGGCAATTCTCACATGGAGCGGCGCCCCATCCAAGCCCCGGGACTTCGCCGTTCGGTACCGACTGACTTATAATGGCGGCATGACAACGACCACGACACCCCCTGTTGTATTGATCATTGCCGGCAATGACCCCTCCGGTGGCGCCGGGGTGTGCGCCGATACCCAGGCCATTAGCGCTCTGGGCTGCCATCCGGCACCGGTTATCACCGCCCTGACCGTACAGGACACGCTCAACGCCTACCGGGTGGAAGTCAGCGACCCCCAGCTGGTGATGGAGCAGGCCGCCACCGTACTGGATGATCTGCCGATAGCGGCGGTCAAGCTGGGCCTGCTCGGCAATGCCGAGATCGGCCGAGCGGTGGCCGAAGTTCTGGAGAGCCATCCGGAACTGCCCGTGGTCCTTGATCCGGTGCTGGTCGCCGCCGGTGGCGCTCGGCTGGCCGAAGAGAATCTTATTCAGGTTCTGAAAGAACAATTGATTCCCATCAGCACCGTCGTCACACCCAACGCGAGCGAAGCCCGCGCACTGGCACCCGAGGCGGATACCCCACAGGCTCGGGCCGACACACTGCTAGAACTGGGCGCACCCTGGGTACTGCACAAGGGTGCCGACGAAGACACCCCGGCAGTGGACAATATCCTGTTCGGCGCTGAAGGTCGGCGCGAGGATTTCCGCTGGGATCGCCTTCCCGGCCAGTACCATGGCTCCGGCTGTACCCTGGCCTCGGCCATCGCCGCGAGATTGGCGTCGGGCCAGGATGCAGTTGAAGCCGTACGCCAGGCCCAGGACTGGACCTGGCGCGCCCTGCATTCGGGCTGGCGGCTCGGGAAGGGCCAACACATCCCCAATCGCCTGCCCGGGCGCTGAACAGCCCATGTCGATACCTGTCTCGGGCATCTATGTGCTGACCGATCACGACGGCCTGGACGATGGGCGCCTGCTCAGTGATGTGGAAGCTGCCCTGCAAGGCGGGGTGGCCATGATCCAGTACCGGGACAAGAGCCATGATCACAGCGCCCGGCACCGGCGAGCACTCGCACTGCGGGCACAATGCAGGGACTATGGCACCCCCCTGATCATCAATGACGATGTCGAGCTCTGTGCAGCCGTGGATGCCGACGGTGTTCACCTGGGCCGGGATGACGGCCAATTGGAGTCAGCGCGCCAGCAGCTGGGGCCAGACAAGCTGATTGGGGTCTCCTGCTACAACGAGCTGAACCGGGCCAGGGCCGCTGCCCAGGCCGGTGCCGATTACCTGGCCTTCGGCAGTATATTTCCCTCCGACACCAAGCCGAACGCTGTTCATGCTCCCCTGGCGCTGTTGCAGCTTGCCAGTGCCCAGTTTCCTGCTCCCGTCTGCGCCATCGGCGGTATCGGACCGGCCAATGTGGATCGTGTCGCGGCCGCGGGCGCCGACCTGGTGGCTGTCATTGGCAGCGTCTGGTCGGGGGACCCGAGGGAGAATGTCGCCCGATTGAAGCAGGCCTTTGAACAGGGGCGGCAGCGGCAACCGTCATGACCCCGACCTGGAGCTGTAGGAAGCCGGGGCAACTGTTAGGATAAGCGGCCTGAGAATCCCGCAAGAGCCACCCATCTGACAAAGACAAGAATCTGCCATGACCCAGTCTCTATTGGAAAAAGCCAGTCAATACATCGTCGGCGGCGTCAACTCACCGGTACGAGCCTTCACCGGCGTTGGCGGCGAGCCCCTGTTCGTGGAAAGTGCCCAGGGCAGTCGCATCCATGCCAGTGATGGCCGAGCCTACATTGACTATGTGGGTTCCTGGGGCCCGATGATTGGCGGTCATTCCCGGCCCGAGGTGATCGAGGCCGTGCAACGCGCAGCCACCCGCGGCTTGTCTTTCGGCGCTCCCACCGAGGTGGAGACGGAGATGGCCAAGCGCATCTGCGAAATCGTCCCCTCCATCGAGCGGGTCCGCATGGTCAACTCCGGCACCGAGGCGACCATGACTGCCATCCGTCTGGCCCGTGGCTACACCGGCCGTGACCGGGTGGTGAAATTCGAAGGGCACTATCACGGCCATTCAGACTCCCTGCTGGTCAAGGCCGGCTCGGGCGCCCTGACCCAGGGCGTGCCGAACAGCCCCGGGGTTCCCGCTGGCCTGGCCGAGCTGACCATGACCCTGCCCTTCAACGACCTGGATTCGGTCCGCGCCGCCTTCCGCGAGAAGGGCGATGAAATCGCCTGCATTATTGTCGAACCGGTTGCCGGCAACATGAACTGCGTGCCCCCAATCGCCGGTTTCCTGGAGGGACTCAAGGAAATCTGCGCCGAACACGGCGCCATACTCATCTTCGACGAAGTCATGACCGGCTTCCGACTGGCGCCCGGCGGGGCCCAGCAATGGGCCGGCGTGACGCCGGATGTCACTACCCTTGGCAAGGTCGTGGGCGGTGGCATGCCGGTAGGCGCCGTGGGCGGCCGTCGGGAAATCATGGAGCATCTCTCGCCGCTGGGACCTGTCTATCAGGCCGGCACCCTGTCCGGAAACCCCCTTGGCATGGCCGCCGGCCTGGCAATGATGGACATCATCAGCGAACCCGGTTTTCACCAGGGCCTGGAAGACAGCACCCGCCGGCTTTGCAGTGGCCTCAAATTAGCCGCCGACGATGCCGGCATTCCGCTCAGCATCAACCAGGTCCCCGGCATGTTTGGTCTGTTCTTCACTAAAGAAGAACCGGTGGAGCGCTTCAGTCAGGTCCAGGCCTGCGATATTGACCGCTTCAAGCGCTTCTTCCATGGCATGCTGGAACAGGGCATCTACCTGGCACCGTCCGCCTTTGAGGCGGGTTTTCTGTCCTCCGCCCACAGTGACGAGGACATCGACAGCACCGTGGATGCGGCCCGCCAGGTCTTCACCCGCCTCGCCTGATCTCCAGGGCACTGTCCGTTCCCTAGCACCGGGGACGGACAGTGCCATGCCCCCACCTCAGCGGAACCTTCCCGGGCCATCGCCGTCAGCTGTAGGAAACCGATCGTCCATACGCGGCGCCTGGAATGCCGTTCACTTTCACGGATTCCAGGACTATGCTCCGACTAGTCCCTGATCTGAGGAGGTCAGCAATGCGAACTTTTTTCTTGGCCATAATCGCCCTGATATTGATGGCGCTTGGCGGGCCCGGTTCTGCCGCTGAACACCGGGATATCGTCATAGACCAGGTGCACATCATTCCCATGGATGAAGAGCGGGTGCTACGAGACCGCGCGGTGCGCATCTCGGACGGTCAGATCATCGAGATTCGATCCGCGGGACACTGGCAAGCCGACGACGGGATCCAGCTTATTGATGGCCGGAACGGCTATCTGATGCCCGGCCTGGCCGAAATGCACGCCCATGTACCGGGCGAGCAAGCCCCCATGCAACTGCGTGAAGACATCCTTTTTCTTTATCTGAGCAATGGGGTCACCCTGGCTCGCGGCATGCTGGGTGAACCCTGGCACCTGGAGCTCCGTGAAGGCCTGGAGGAAGGCCAGTTTCTGGGGCCCCGGCTGATCACCTCGGGCCCATCCCTGAATGGCAATAGCGTGGATAGCCCCGAAGCGGGCCGCGAGATGGTCCGCGATCAGGTGGAAGCCGGTTACGATTTTCTCAAGATTCACCCCGGTTTGGGCCGGGCGGAATTCGACGCCATCGCCGAGGAAGCGAATGAACTCGGCATGGCCTTCGCCGGGCATGTACCCGAGGATGTGGGTATTTACCGGGCCCTGGAAGCGGGCTATGCCAGTATCGACCATCTGGACCGCTACCCGCGGGCACTGGTGGATGATGAAGTTCTGGAGCGGATCGACCCCGGCTTTTTCGATTATCGCCTGGCGCCCCACGCCAAGGCCGAACGGCTGGCGGAGATCGCCGAACAAACCCGCGATGCCGGGGTCTGGAATGTGCCTACGGAAACCCTGATGCACAATCTGCTGCTGATGGATCCGGAGGAGGCTCCCCGACAACGCCCGGAAATGCGCTATCTGCCGGCTGAAATGGTGGAATCCTGGCAGGACTGGGCACGGCGCACCCAGTCCGATGAAGACTATGACCGGGACGCGGCGGAGGCCTTCGTGGCGCTGCGCAAGGACCTGATCAAGGCCTTGCATGCGACCGGTGCGGAGCTGCTGCTGGGCTCCGATGCCCCCCAGGTATTCAACGTACCGGGCTTTTCCATCCATCACGAGATGGCCATCATGGAAGCCGCCGGCCTCAGCCCCTTTGAAGTCCTGCAAACCGGAACCGTTAACCCGGCCCGCTATTTCGACATGGGCGATCACTTCGGACAGGTGGCGGAAGGCATGAATGCCGATCTGGTGCTGCTGCGCGCCAACCCCCTCAAGGACCTGAGCAACCTCCGCGATCCCCGCGGCGTGATGATTCGGGGACAATGGATTGATGCCGAGCAAATCGGCGCGACCCTGCGGGAAATCGAGGACCGCTACGCCCGCGATTGAACGACCCCGTTCTTGCTTTGGAGAGGCCGCCGACCAGGCGGCCTCTCCTCCCCCTTGCCCCAATCATTCTCTCCCCAGGCTGTAACAGTCACGAGACTCCCTCGTCCTACTTCCGGCCGCCTCGTCTCGACCGGCCGAGCACTGGCGTTTCGAAAACCACAGGAGCTATCCATGTCTCAATCACGACTGTCGATCATCAAGATGTGCCTGATCAGCCTGGCCATGCTGCTGCCCGTAAGCAGCATGGCGGACGAGCCCCCGCCCGCCTTCACCCAGGACCGCTTTGAAGCATTGCAGCAAGAGGGTGCCGTCATCCTGGTGGATGTCTGGGCCTCCTGGTGCCCAACCTGCCGCGCCCAGGGAGAGGTTCTGAGTGATCTTCTCTCCGAGGAAGATTTCGCGGAAGTCAAGAAACTCCGGCTGGACTGGGACGAACAGAAGGAACATGCCGAATCCCTGGATGCATGGCGTCAAAGCACGCTGATTCTCTATCGGGGAGAAAATGAAATGGCACGCGTGGTGGCCGAAACCCGTGAGTCGGCCCTACGCAACTTTCTGGAGGCCGCACTCTGATGGAGATCGGCCTGCTGACTCTGGTTCTGGCGGCGGCCGCCGGGGCCCTGACCCTGCTCAACCCCTGTGTGCTGCCGTTGCTGCCGATGCTGGCAGGTGCGGCTACCAGCCGTAACCGCCTGGGCCTGATCGGCCTGGGTGGCGGCATGGTGGTGGCCTTCACTGCCGTCGGCGTTCTGCTTGCCGGCGGCGGTGAACTGGCCGGACTCAGCGAACAGCAATGGCGCACCACCGCCGGGGTGCTGATGGTGCTGTTTGGCATTGTTCTGGTGAGCGCCCACCTGCAAAGCGGGTTTGCCGCAATCACCCAACGACTCAGTAGCGCCAGCCACGAACGCGCCAGCCGAATTCGAAGCGATCACCCGGCGGCCCAGTCAGCGGTGGGGCTGCTATTGGGCATTGCCTGGACTCCCTGCATCGGCCCGACCATCGGCGCCGCCATCGGCCTGGCGGCCACCGGCGAGAGTCTGGGGGCAGTCACGGTGGTCATGCTGGTCTTCAGCATTTTTGCAGTCCTGCCCCTGATCGGCATCGGCCTGGCCTCACAGGCAATGTTCATGCGCAATCGGGACAGGATGGCGAGGATCGGCGAGATCGGCCGCAAGGTCATGGGTGCCAGCCTGCTTGCCATCGGCCTGCTGGTTCTTACCGGCTATGACAAGGTGCTGGAAACCTGGCTGCTGAATATCAGTCCGGACTGGCTGGTCCGGCTCACCACCAGCGTCTGATCATCGCCCCCACCGGGCCAGCAAGTCATGTTCGACACCCAGGTGATCCAGGGTCCGGGCAACGACGAAATCGACCAGATCCTCGACCCGCTCGGGCTTGTGGTAGAAGCCCGGATTGGCCGGCAGGATAATCGCGCCCATGCGGGCCAGCCGCAGCATGTTTTCCAGGTGAATCTCCGAGAAGGGAGTCTCCCGGATCACCAGCACCAGTCTGTGACGCTCCTTGAGCACCACATCGGCGGCCCGTTCGATCAGGCTGCGGCTGGCACCCATGGCAATATTGGAAACGGTGGCGGTGGTACAGGGACAGACCACCATCCGCCGGGGCGCACCCGAGCCACTGGCCGCTGCTGACGTCCATTCATCCTGGCCGTAGACCAGCAGACGATCTGACGTCACCCCGCTTCGCTCGGCCAGAAAACGACCCATATCCGCCTGGCGCCCGGGCAGGGAAAGATCGGTTTCGGTGCCGATCACCACCTGGGCAGGCCGGGAAATCATCAGATGCACGCGATGGCCGGATCGCAGCAGGCAATCCAGCAGACGCAGACCATACTGGGCACCGGAGGCGCCGGTAAAAGCCAGACTGATGTCGTCGCGGTAGTCCCTGGACTCACTCATCAGCGGTTTCTCCCCGTGTTTCTCGCAATGCTGTCAGCAGCCTGCCATGAATCCCCTCGAAGCCGCCATTACTCATGATGGCAACCTGATCGCCAGCCTGCAGCTCGGAGGCGAGTCGATCCAGTAGCGCGTCGGTGTCCCTTGCCACCGTCAGCTTCTCGCCCAGACTTGCTTCCAGCGCCTCTCCGGCCCAATCGAGTTGAGACGGCACGTAGAGGTAGATACGGTCTGCCCCGGCCAAGGCTTCGGGCAAGGCATCCCGGTGCGCGCCCATGCGCATGCTATTGGAGCGGGGCTCGAGAATCGCGACCCGACGGCCGGCCGGCAGGGCAGCCAGCGTCTTGGCAATGGCAGTGGGGTGATGGGCGAAATCGTCATAAAGCGCAATGCCGGACACCTCACCAATCGCCTCCAGCCGACGCTTCATGCCGCGGAATTCGCCCAGGGCCTCAATGGCCACCGACGGCGCCACCCCGGCATGGCGGGCAGCGGCAATGGCGGCCAAGCCATTCTGGGCGTTGTGTTCCCCGCGCATCTGCCAGCGCAATCGCCCAACTCGTTCACCGGCCACGTGCACATCAAATGCCGTCCAGCCCGAATCGGGCTCGGTGGCCGTCACGCCCTCCCGCTCATCGCCCAGATGCAGCACCGGCGTCCAACAGCCCATCTCCAGAACTTCATCCAGGGCCGGGCAATCCCGAGGGCGAATGAGCAGGCCACTGCCGGGCACGGTTCTCACCAGATGGTGAAATTGACGCTGGATGGCGGCAAGATCGGGAAAGATATCGGCATGATCGTATTCCAGATTGTTCATGACCAGGGTGCGGGGCCGGTAGTGAACGAACTTGGAGCGCTTGTCGAAAAAGGCACTGTCGTACTCATCGGCCTCAATCACGAAGAAAGGGCTTTGACCCAGCCGCGCAGAGACCGGGAAGTTGCCCGGCATGCCGCCAATGAGAAACCCGGGGCTGAGCCCCGCGTACTCGAGAATCCAGGCCACCATGCCGGCGGTCGTGGTCTTGCCGTGGGTCCCCGAGATGGCAATCACCCAACGCTCCCGCAAGACCTCCCGTGCCAGCCAGTCGGGGCCGGAGGTGTAGGGAATACGACTTTCCAGCAGCGCTTCCACCACCGGGTTCCCTCGCGACAGGGCATTGCCCACCACGACCTGATCCGGTGCGGGGTCCAACTGGGCTGGATCCCAACCCTCGGTCAAATCAATACCGAGCGCCGCCAACTGATCGCTCATGGGCGGATACACGTTCTTATCGGCGCCGCTAACGCGCCAGCCCAGCTCACGGGCCAGGGCAGCCAAACCGCCCATGAATGTGCCGCAGGCTGCCAACAGATGAAAGTGACGCCCTTGGTTCTGATCAGAGTTCTGGTGGGAAGACATAAAAGGTCGCCGTGATATTGATTAACGTATAAGCCAGTGACAGAAGCAGTGCCCGTGCCATTGACCAATCCAGGGCATGTCTAAGGATATGGGCCAGAAGAGCAATACTCCAGAATACCAGGGCCAGACTGGCCACCACCGCCAGGTCCAGCAACAGACCACCATTGTTCTCCGGGGATACCAGCACGGTAGCAAGTGGCATCCCCATCAGATTCAGCCAGGCGCCGCACAACCAGATCGCTTGCAGTGACTGCGGCAGGCGACTCTGTCGCCCGGTAAATCCGAGCACCAGCCAGATAAAGCCCAGAGTCAAGGCGAGGTCCAGCAACAACAAGGCGGGCAGCGGATGATCCAGGGCGCGCAGATGCAACAGCACGGCGCCGGAAATCACGTAGACGCAGCCCGCCATCAAGGTCCAGGCCGTATCTGAAGGAAGATCCTGCGGACCCTGGCGGAAGACAAGGATTTGCCACCCCTTCAGGAACCAGTGCTTGATCCAGGCCATCGACAGTCTCCGCCACCGAGATAAAACACCGCATGCTACCATTCTCGCCTTACGGACAAGAGCGAAAGGCCACCGAAATGACAGAAACCGAATACATCGACAGCCCTGAGCAGCTTGCCGCTTTCGTTGCCGGCATCCGCGAATGGGATTGGCTGGCGGTGGACACCGAATTCATCCGGGAAGACAGCTACTGGCCCGAGCTCTGCCTTGTTCAGGTGGCGGCCGGCGACCGCCTGGCCTGCATCGACCCCCTGCAACTGGACGAGGCCGGCATGGCGCCTCTCCGTGACCTGATGCTGGACCCTGCCAAATTGAAGGTCTTCCATGCCGCCCGGCAGGATCTGGAGGTTTTCTTCCACTGCTGGCAAGCCGTGCCGGCACCGGTGTTCGATACCCAGATTGCCGCGGCGATGCTGGGCCATGGGGACCAGGTTGGCTACGCCCGTCTGGTACAGGTTGTGTGCGGCAAGGAACTGGCCAAGGGCCATACCCGCACGGATTGGCGCGCCCGCCCCCTGTCACCGGAGGCGATCGAATACGCCGCGGATGATGTGCGCTACCTGGGCCCAGTCTTCGAACACCTACGGCAGGGACTGGTCAACAGTGGGCGAATGGAGTGGCTGGAGGAAGAGTTCCAATCCCTGACCGATCCGGCTCTCTACCTGCCCGATCCGGATAATGCCTGGAAGCGGGTCAAGGGTTACCGAAAGCTCAAACCCCGGCAAGTGGCCGTACTGGTCAGCCTGGCACGATGGCGTGAGGAGGAAGCACTCGCCCGCAATCGGCCACGCCGCTGGATACTGAAGGACCAAGCCATGATTGACCTCGCCCGACGGCCGCCCAAACAGGCCAGCGACATGGAGGACATGCGCGATGTCCCCGATGCGGTACGCCGCCGCCATGGCGACAAGATCGTTGCGGCGGCAGAGGCTGGCTTGCAAGAGCCACCACCGGCGTTGGCCGATACACCCGAGCGTCTCAGCCCGGCTCAGGAGGCGCTGGTCGATGCGATGATGGCCGTGCTTCGCGCCCGCTGCGCCGATCACGACATGAGTCCTGCGCAGGTGGCAACCCGCAAACAACTGGAGGCGCTGGTCCGTGGGGAGCGGGACCTGCCGTTGCTCAAGGGCTGGCGAGCTGCCATGGCGGGCCGCGACCTGGAGTCTCTGCTTCGTGGGGATCTGAAGCTGGCCGTATCAGCAGGGCGACTGGTCTTCGAGAAATAGTCCGCCTGGCAAGGCGGCAGGCCTGAGGGCCGGCAATGCCGGCCCTTCCTCGTTTCCGCATCAGCGGCGAAGGCCGCGCTTTTTCTTGGAAGCCTTCTTCTTGGAGGCCTTCTTCTTGGAGGCCTTCTTCTTGGAAGCCTTCTTCTTGGAGGCCTTCTTCTTGGAGGCCTTCTTCTTGGAGGCCTTCTTCTTGGAGGCCTTCTTCTTGGA